>CAVPYG010000062.1:0-54426 GCA_963709835.1 uncultured Acidobacteriaceae bacterium | reverse complement strand
CGCGGGGTCACTGCGGCGCGAGGCGAATGGGCAGGATGTGGAAGAGATAGAGCATCTCCCAACCCAGCAGGACGATCGAGACCACGACGACCAGGATGGCCAGCATCTCGCCAAAGCTGAGGCCGGTTTTCTGCTGTTCGAAATGGCGCGCCCCGAGGCTCAGAATGTTCAGAGTGGCAAAGCCGAAGACGAGAGCCCAGAGGATGTTGTAAATCTCTTCACGGCCGGTGCGAAGAAGGAACATCGCGGGCAGGCCGCCCGCCACCATGGCGCGCAATCCCCTGCCTGAGAAGTGCGCCCAGCCGTGAACCCGGCCCAGCGCACACAATACGGGCGGACAACTAGGGGATGCAGCCGTAAAGGGCAGAGGCAATCTCATGCGGAAATTTGATAGTACAGTGTTTGGCCTGCCAAAGGCAGCGCAAAAAGCTCACCTCAGGCGCTGAAGCGCGACACATTTCCGTCCGCTTAACGGCACGAGTAAACTCGTGCCCTACCCAAAACCTCCGCGAATTACGGTTTTTCCGCAGCCGGTTAATCCGCCTACATTAGTCCGCATACATGCGAATGACGCGCTCGATGGCGCGGCGGCAGACGGCGCAAAACTTTTTGTGGCGCGTAAACATGATGCAGTCCACCTCGGGACGGTAGTAGCCCTTGGATTCGTAATTCGCGCCCTCGAATGCGCCGACTTTCCCGGCATATTTTCGGCGGCCGAGCATGGCATCTTCTTTCTCGCGCTCCTTGCGGAAGAGGGCGTCCATCTCCGCCTCGGGCTTGCCCGCGGCGCGCAGCTCTTTGCGCTGGCTGCTGAATGTCGCGCTCGAACCGGTCGTAACTCCTCTTTATCCCAGGGCGTGGGCAGAGGCGTTCCCGCCTCGACGAGATCCCGCCACTTCAAATTTGCGGGATCGAGCAACGCGGTCACATTCGGCTCCCACGGCTCCGTCTTCTGCTCGGGGGGCAGATAGGCCACGTCTGAGGTGTAGTATTCATCGGCCAGCCCGGCGAAGTGGTGGCCAAATTCGTGCACGCCGACGTATCCCGACCACGGATTGTCGATGGCCACGGTGGCGAACTGATTGAAAATTCCTCCGCCTCCGTACGTCTCTCCGTTCACCAGAATCTCGATGAACTCATACGGAGCGAACGAAGCGACATCGCGCAGCGCGCGGTTCTCCGTGGTCAGCATGTAGCGCTCAGTGCCGAAAGTGTCGTAGGAAGCGCCCACCGGCGAACGTCGGTAGATTCCGCTCGAAGGCCGCGACACGCCCGATTCCTCCGCCGCGGGACACAGGCCCCAGACGTTGAAATCCTGGCGGTGCTCGCGAAACGGCGAGGTGGCGAACAGAGCCTCCATGAATCGGCGGGCGTCTTGCTCAAACTTCTGGCGCTCCGCCGCGGTGTAGCCGTCACCCAGAACCAGCAAATCCACCTTCCCCGCCGGATCCCCCATCTTCTGCAATTCCATCAACGGGCCCGGCGAAGGCGGGCGCGAGCGGTCAATGAACTTATCTTGCGGATCCACCACGGTCTTCCATACTTCTTTCCAACTATCCGAAAGCCGCTCACCTGCGCGCTCTTTCAGCGACACCTCCACTGGCACGTCCGGGTCAGGAAAGCGCAACGACTCGGAGAAGGTGCGGTTCGCGTGGAGCGCTTCTTCCGTGGTCTTCCACTCTCCAAACACGGAATTGAATCCGCGCGAGTACCAGAGCTTCCCGCTGGCGCGGTCGCGCACTTCAAACAGGTAATCTCCCAGTTGGCTTTCATCGATGGACTTGTTGAGATTTCCCGGCCATTCCAGCGGCTCGACTACGACGCGATCCAGGCTGAACCATTCTTCGTGGGAGTCTCCGGTGTGGTAATAATCCACGCGCATGGTGCGGGGCGTGGCAAAACTGAAGATGGAGAGCAGAAGGGAGGCAGCGACAACGGCGAATGTTCTTTTCATGAGCGGCATTGTAGCCTAGGACCCCGGCTTGATCGCAAGCGCGCGGTCGTTTTCGAAGGTGATGGTGAGCGGGTTTCCGCCATTCGGGTAGCGCAGAGTACGCGACCCGTAAGCGCCAGAGTCCTGCGGAAGACCCATCCCAATGGCAAAGGCGGCCTGCAACTCGCTCATCCCCGGCTGCACCTCGTGAGCGTCGATCTTATGCCACACATCGGCGGGCCAGTGTTTGTAGAGATCGTGGGGATCTTCAATGAAAAAAATGTTGTCAGAATAAATTCTAAAGACGCCGCTTTTCTCGGCTCCAATCGGGGCGGCGAAGTTTTTGCCGTCGAGCGAAAAGCGCGCCAGCACCTGCCTGGTTCCGGGAGCCAGCGGGGAAACATCGGTCACCACATCCTGGATCGCGAGTTTCTGCAAAGGCGGCAGGGTCCCCGCTTCATGGGCGAAATCCGCATGGTGGCGCTCCGCGCTGTAGGGATAGTAGGCGATCTGGTATCCGAGCCTCACCCATACGCGCTGGGCGGTCAACTGGCGCGCCGACTTCAGATCGTGGGGATGCAGCTTCTTGGGCGCAACGTAGTAATCGGGATTGAGCAAGGTTGCGTGGCGGGGCTTGGCATCTTCTTTTGACGCCTCGCTCCGCTCGTAAAAGATATAGGCGGTTCGCCCGGCGGCAAGCACGATGGCGGCCAGGAGAAAGATCTGCAATTTTTTCTGCAACTCGGGGTCCATGGACATGATCTAAGTAAGGTGTTCGTTGATTGCGCGCGACGGGGATACGAGCTGTTACTATTACAGCGTTTACTGATCGACGATCTCTAAAGGGAATTCATGCCGCTGGTCCAGGATGACGTTCTGAACGCACTCCGGCAATGCTACGACCCGGAAATTCCAGTCAACATCGTCGATCTCGGGTTGATCTATGACATCCGCTTTGACGATGTTGCCGAGGGCCAGCAGGACGTCACCGTCGATATGACGCTCACTGCCCAAGGCTGCCCGGAGCACGTGAATATCAGCGCCCAAGTAAAATCTCGCGTCGAGCAACTCCCCGGCGTCCGCAACGCCAATGTCAACGTGGTTTGGAATCCGCCCTGGACTCCCGAACGCCTGAGCCACGACGCCCGCAAACAACTTGGAATCGAGTAACGCCGCTAGCCGCTTCAGACTGTCATTCTGAACGAAGCGAAGGATCTCGGCATTGCACGGGTTCAAATTCAGAGGTCCTTCCCCTTCGGCTCCGCTCAGGGTCAGGATGACAGTCTAAATTCATTTCGCGCAGTTGCGGGTTATGACGGCTAGAACTCCCCCAACTCCTCAAAGGCCCGGGCGGCGCGCTGTTCCGCCAGTTCTTCGATCTTCTGGCCGATCTTCATGGTGAGTTCCAGAAACCTTGTCCCCGCTCGGACATAGGCAGGCAGTTCTTCGCGAATCTTTTCCAGTTGCTGCGGATACTCGGAGGCCAGCACGGCCAGCCCGACGCCCCCCACCAGCACCGCTGCCGGACGCTTGCGCTTGAGCAGCAGCAGTGCCGCCGCTCCCACCGACCCCGCAATTACCGCGCGCTTCCAGTTCTCCATTTCGTCTCCCAGCCAAGACAGCTATCGCTAGCACGATTCTAATCCAAGGCATCGCTGCTTCGCAGTGTCCTGCTGGGTAATGGCGCAGGAGGGCGCTCGCCCGGTGTTACCTTCGCCGCTTCACCATTGCGTGTTCTCTTCGGCTTGCCGGAGGACTACAATTCAGGCAGTGAAAACCTATCGCATCGAACGGATCAAGAGCGGCATGAAGTTCACCTGCGCGCAATGTGAACACAGCGTCAGCACGCTCGATTTCGACGCCAGGGTCGGCAACCTGCGCACCCAGGCGGCAACCGCGATCAACGATCACGCGACCAGGGCGCACCACGCACCGATGATCGTTGCGCCCGCCGACAGCCAGCAGCGCAGTTGGCGCTAGGCGGGTTGACCTCGCGCGCTTCGCGCATTCCATGGACGGAATCGCCGTCAGGAAGTTTCTTCTGACGCTACTGGTTTGACAATCCCTCGACCTCTGCTTGACTTCGCTTCCAATGGAAAATGATAATAACTAGTTTGCACATTTGGATTATTTGAGGAGCCGTTCACGTGGCATCAACTGCCAATCCCGCCGTTCCCCATCCCACCGCGCCAGTTCCAGCTCCAGTTCGAAAGATCAAGGCGGGCGTGGCCCCGCTGCGCGCTGGAGAGGGAATGTCGTTTCTGCTGCGCCGCCTGCATTCGCTCAGCGGCATCGTACCTATCGGGGCCTTCCTGCTTGAACACTTTCTCTCGAACGCCGAGGCTTTCAAGGGCGTCGATGCCTATAACAAGCAAGTCGCATTTTTGAACAGCCTGCCGTTTGTGTTTTTGCTCGAGCTGTTCTTCATCTGGATTCCGATTCTCTACCACGGGATTTACGGCGTATATATCTGGTGGAATGGCGAGACCAACGTCGGCGACTATCCGTGGATGGGGAACTGGCTCTACACGTCGCAGCGCTGGACGGGCATGATCGCGTTCGCGTACATCGTGCAGCACACTTATCATTTGCGCTTCACGGGAGTGCATCTGGCGACGCACGCAGAGCAGTCGTTCGCTAAAGTCCAAGGGGAATTTCACAATCCGTGGATGGTCGCGTTCTATGCCGTCGGCGTCATCGCCGCTTCCTGGCATTTCAGCTACGGAGTGTGGCTGTTCGCGGCGAAGTGGGGGATCACGACCGGCGAGAAGGCGCGGCGGCGATTGGGTTATCTCTGCCTGGCACTCGCTCTCGGACTGGTTTCGATGGGCGCGGCCAGCATGTATGGATTTCTGAAAACGGCGCCGCAGCAACTGGACTCGAACTCTTCGGAAAATATCGTCATGCGGTGAAAGCTGTCGTTGGTCGTTCGCGATAATTGTTGGCTAGTGGCTTTTGCTAACGACTAACGACTGAGAAATATCGCGCGGATTGTATTAGCAGGCCCGGATTGATCCCGGCAGATTGGATTTATACAGCATGGCACCAACTCCTAAGATTATCGTAGTGGGCGGAGGACTGGCAGGCCTTTCCGCCGTCATCAAAATCGCCGAAATGGGCGGACAGGTCGATCTGTTCTCCATCGTCCCGGTCAAGCGGTCGCACTCGGTGTGCGCGCAGGGAGGCATCAACGCCGCCAAGAACCTCAAGGGCGAAGGCGATTCCACGTGGATCCACTTCGACGACACCATCTACGGCGGCGACTTTTTGGCCAACCAGCCGCCGGTCAAGGCGATGTGCGAGGCCGCTCCTGGAATCATCGACCTGCTCGACCGCATGGGCGTTCCTTTTAATCGCACGCCTGAAGGCCTGCTCGATTTTCGCCGCTTTGGAGGCACGCTCTATAACCGCACGGCGTTCGCGGGAGCCACCACCGGGCAGCAACTTCTCTACGCGCTCGACGAGCAGGTGCGGCGGTATGAATCCGAAGGCAAGGTAAAGAAGTACGAGCACTGGGAGTTTCTATCCGCTGTGCTGGACGGGCAGCGAGTCTGCCGCGGCATCTGCGCGATGGATCTGCGGACGATGGAAGTGCGCACCTTCCCTGCCGACGCCATCATCATTGCCACCGGCGGCTGTGGCGCCATCTTCGGCAAGTCCACCAATTCGGTGGTGTGCACGGGATCGGCAGGGTCGGCGCTTTATCAGCAGGGTTGTTATTACGCGAACGGCGAGTTCATTCAGGTCCATCCCACCTGCATCCCCGGAGAAGACAAGCTGCGGCTGATGTCGGAATCGGCGCGCGGCGAGGGCGGGCGCGTCTGGGTCCCGAGGACGCAGGGCGACAAGCGCGATCCGAAGGCGATTCCTGAAAAGGAGCGCTGGTATTTTCTCGAGGAGTGGTATCCGAAATACGGCAATCTGGTGCCGCGCGACGTGGCCACGCGCGCGATTTTCAAAGTCGTGTACGAGGAGAAGCTTGGCATTGACGGCAAGCCGATGGTCTATCTCGACCTCACGCACATTGACCGCAAGACGCTCGACCGCAAGCTGGAAGGCATCCTGGAAATCTACGAGAAGTTTGTCGGCGACGATCCGCGCGACGTGCCCATGAAGATTTTCCCCGGCATGCATTACACCATGGGCGGACTGTGGGTGGATTACAGGCAAGCCACTAACATCGCCGGAATTTTTGCTGCGGGCGAGGCCGAATATCAATATCACGGCGCGAACCGGCTGGGAGCGAACTCGCTGGTGTCGTGCATTTTTGGCGGCTTCGTCGCTGGGCCTAATGCCGTGCAGTACGCGAAGAACCTGACGGCGGCGCCCGCTAACGGGCATTTTGAGGCAGAGCGCAAGCGGCAGCAGGAAATCAATGCCGGGCTGATGAAGGCCGATGGCAGCGAGAATCCATTCCTGATCTGGCGCGAACTCGGGGCGCTGATGACCGAGAACTGCACCGTCATTCGCTACAACAAGAAATGCGAAGCGGCGGACGCCAAGGTGGTCGAACTCTTGCAACGCTACCAGAAGATCAACCTGAGCGACCGTTCGCAGTGGGCGAACACGACCATCACCTTCGCGCGGCAACTTTACAACATGCTGCAATTGTCGCGGGTGATCGCGCAGGGAGCGGCCATGCGCGACGAATCCCGTGGCTCGCACTACAAGCCGGATTTCCCCGAGCGCGACGACAAGAACTGGATGAAGACCACGAAGGCAGTTTATGCGCCTGAGTTGGATGAGCCGAAGTTTGAGTTCGAAGCGGTGGATGCGAAGCTGATTCAGCCGAGACCGAGGAAGTACTAGGAAGCGTATAACGGGCGGAGGGTTTCATCCGCGGAGTTGGAAATAGCGAATTCAGAGAGGGGCACTCATGATCGATACACACGGCTCCTGGCTACAGAAGAATTGGATTGCATTGTTTGCCGTTCTCTGTTTCTTGATGGTTCTGTTGAAGGCGTGGCATTGGTATGTGTTCCGCCGGCAGGATGACGTCATCGACATATTCTTCGACGGATTCGCCGGCATAGCATTCTTTTTGGTTCATAGAAACCGCAAGAACGAGAAGGAAGTCGGCGAGACGCTCAAGCAGATGACCAGGGTCCTTCAGGGCAAGGAATAGCGAACGTGGTTGGGCCAGGAGCTAAAGGCTAAGAGTTCAATGGCAGACGATAAGAACGAAATCCTGATCCGGGTTCGAGGCGGCGGATGAGGGGCTGATTCAGCCGAGAGCATGGAAGTATTGAAGCGGAAATACCCACGTAGGGGCAGACGCCCTCGACTGCCCAGCGGAGCGAAGCTCCGCAGTGTATGAGTAAGTTAGAAAGCTATCGATTTGGACAGGGATACTCGCTTGTTTCAACAGATTGAAGAACCGACAAGATCTCGTCATCGCCGTTGGTCTTTGCTGCTTAGCGTCGCCTATCTTTTTATTGCGATCGCTAATGGAACTGGATTCTGGTACAAGCGCGACGCCGATCACGCAATTAACGCTTGTCTTTGGCTCATGGCTGCAATCGTTTGGGCATATAAATCGAAGCACACCGGTGAGCCACAAATAACGAAATTGAATATTAGCGCCTCGAAAGAACATGACGATGCCGAATAACAAGACCGTAATCCTAAAGATCGAACGCCAACTCACTCCCGAGGCGAAGCCTTCGTGGGAGGAGTTTGAGATTCCTTACAAGCCGAACATGAACATCACTTCGGCGCTGATGGAGATCGCGGCCAATCCGGTCACGCGCGACGGGAAGGCGACGACGCCCATCACTTACGACTCGTGCTGCCTCGAGGAGATCTGCGGCTCGTGCGCGATGCTGGTCAACGGACGCGCCGGGATGGCTTGCTCTTCCCTACTCGACCACCTCGAGCAGCCGATCAAGCTGGAGCCGCTGTCGAAGTTTCCCGTGGTGCGCGATCTGGCGGTGGACCGCAGCGTGCTCTTCGAGAATCTGAAGAAGGTCAAAGCCTGGATTCCAATCGATGGCACTTACGATCTCGGCGCGGGCCCGCGCATGACGGCCGAGGACCAGGAAGTGGCCTATCCGCTGGCGCGGTGCATTTCGTGCTGCTGCTGCATGGAAGCCTGTCCGCAGTTCACGGAGGACACGGGCTTCGTGGGCGCGGCCACGATTTCGCAGGTGCGGCTGTTCAACACGCATCCGACGGGCGCGGCGCTGAAGCGCGAGCGGCTGACGGCGCTGATGGGCGACGGCGGCATTCAGGAATGCGGCTACGCGCAGAACTGCGTCGAGGTGTGCCCCAAGGACATCCCGCTGACCACGTCGATTGCGGACGTGGGCGGGCAGGTCATGAAGCAGGCGCTCGGCGATTTGCTGCGAAAGTAATACGTGGGGGCAACCGCGCACCCGGCTGTGCCTGTGTGGCGAAAATTCCCAAACTGGTTTTTTGCCAAATTGGTGGCCGACAGCAGCGAGTTACCATTGGGTCATCACCCCTAACCTTCTTAAGTAACAGGGTTTAGGCGGATTGGTTCACAAAATTATTGACCTGTGGTTTACAATTACAACTCCAGATGGAATATGGGGGTTTTTTCCGGCCCTGGGTTTTTCAGTGGCGCTTTGATAACGATGCACTCCGAATGACGCGAAGATTGACAAAGCCGGGATGGATGACGCAAAGCGGGCCGCGGGCTCGGCTGGCGGTTGCGGCGATCATGCTGGCGATTTTCGTTACGATGGCGTCCGGAAGCGGCTTTGGCCTGCGCCGCCCGGCCCAGCACCCGCGCCGCCATCGCATCCTGCAAACGTTGCGCTTCCGCGGGCTGCGGGGGGTGCTGTGGAATCCGTTGTTCCGTCCGACGCACGAGTCTTTGGTCCGGCAAAACGAAGAAATCAACCGGCTGGCACTGCCGCGCATTCAGGATGACGCTCAACTGGAAGCGCTCAAGGCGTCGGGCGAACTGGTGCCCATCGTGGAAACGGAATCGGTGAAGATTGAGCGCGCGCTCGATCCCTCCCGCCGCTTTTGCCGCCCCTGGACACGCGATTTCGTGGTGGACCTTGCCGAAGTTTATTACCGCGAATTTCATCAGCAGATCCAGGTGAACTCGGCGGTGCGCACGGTGAAGGTGCAGAAGAAGCTGCGCCGGCACAACCGCAACGCCGCGCCGGCGGAAGGCGAACTGGCGTCTTCTCATCTGGCCGGAATTACGGTCGACTTGCAGCGGCGTGGTATGACGGTGGATCAGATTCATTTCGTCGAGCATTATTTGTTTTATCTGAACGCCCTGGGCCTGGTCGAACCGGAGGAGGAGCGGCGCCACTGGTGCTTCCACGTGATGGTTTCGGACCGCTACGAAGACTGGCGGCAGACGCAGACGATTTTCCCGCGCACGCTAGAGCCAGCGCCAGTGCCCACGGAAGAACCTGCGCCCGCACCGGGCACGGTCACTGCCATTGCAACATCCCCTGCCCCTGCTACGGACGCTGCTGCTGCGACTGCCACGGCACCTGCCTCCAACTAGAACCTGCGACCGAATCCCACATCCGCTTGGTCCGCACGAATTGTCTTCCAGTTTTTTGTCGTACAATCGAAGGTTGCTAAAGCACCTTACAGGAGCGCCCATGCGAACTCTACTGAATACACTTGTTCTGATCGTCTTCACGTCCCTGCTCAGCGCCGCGCAGACTGGCTCGGCCCCGCAGAGAGTCAGTCCCACCGCTGCCACCGAACCGACTGCGATCATCCACACATCAATTGGCGACATGCATTGCAAACTTTTCGAGAAACAAGCGCCCATCGGCGTGGCCAACTTCATCGGACTGGCTGAGGGCACGAAGGACTGGACCAACCCCGCCTCTCATGCGCCCAAACGCGGTGTGCCGCTGTATGACGGCACGATCTTTCATCGTGTGATACCGGAGTTCATGATTCAGGGAGGCGACCCGATGGGGAACGGCGCGGGCGACCCCGGGTATCAATTCAAAAATGAGACATCGGCGGAGCTGAAGTTCGATCGTCCGGGGCGGATGGCCTACGCCAACTCCGGCCCCGACACGAACGGGTCGCAGTTTTTCATCACGGAAGACATTGCCCATAGCGCGCATTTGACCGGCCACTATACTATTTTTGGCCAATGCGATGCGGCTGCGGTAGAGTTGGTAAAGAAGATCGCTCGCATGACGCGCGACCCGAGTAACGACCGGCCGTTCCATCCCGTAAAGATTTTGCACATCGAAATCCAGCACGGCGGCGCAGCGGCCAAGTCTGCGGCGAAACCTGCGTCTGACGCGAAGTAACCCGCGTAGCTGCCGGCCATCATCCAGTTGAGACGAGGCTGGCCTCGCCTCTTAGAGTAAGAGTGAGAAAACCAACTTAGTAACTCGAAGGGAGACTATGACGCGCACACCCGGAACCTATGCCGTGTTCGAAACCAGCGAAGGCACCATCGTTTGCCGTTTGTTTGAGAAAGACGCCCCCAAGACGGTCGCCAACTTCGTCGAACTGAGCGAAGGCAAGCGGGAGTGGACGCACCCCACGACGCGCAAGAAGTCCACCAGCCCGCTTTACGACGGCACAATTTTTCATCGCGTGATTCCCGGCTTCATGATCCAGGGCGGCGACCCGCAAGGCACCGGCATGGGCGGTCCCGGCTACCAATTCGAAGACGAGACCAAAAACTCTCCGCACAAATTCGACAAGGCGGGAAAGCTGGCCATGGCCAACGCCGGCCCCAACACCAACGGATCTCAGTTTTTCATCACGGTGGCGAATACCGACTGGCTCACCGGCAAGCACACGATTTTTGGCGAGGTGGTAGAAGGCTACGAAGTGGTGGAGAAGATAGCGAAAGTAGCCCGCAACCGCCAGGACCGTCCCAACAAAGACGTAGTGGTGAAGTCGGTCAAGATCGAACGATAAAAGTCGAACGCTGACACACTCCGATGGAGACGCCGGTGTCCCAGGTCTCGCGCTTTTCGAAGCCTGGGAGCGCCAGCGACGCAGCAACCGATGCAATCCAATATGAGCCGCGGATTGGGCTGCGAGAAGTGGATGGTATAATCAAAATTTGTTCCCACCTTGCCTTCGGCAATGGGCGCGTAGCTCAATTGGCAGAGCAACTGACTCTTAATCAGTAGGTTGTAGGTTCGATTCCTACCGCGCTCACCATCTTCGGTAGCTTGCGGGACTTTCCCTGTTGTATCAGCAAGCCCACCGGCGCGTCACGGTTCATGGCGCGAATACCTCATAGTGCACGATATAGTGCACGACGCCCGACTCATTTCCATCAAGTACTGCTCGTCTTCTACAACCAGCAGTTTCATCGCACAAACCAATCGGGTCTCCTGATTGGCGGACCTGAACCGTCAGGGTAGTCGGCAAGCGGCCGTGAGAATAGAGTCCGAGAAAGAATTAACCTTCTGTTAATGACCGCCCCACAGCGGTGTCCTAGAATCAACACTCACCTCAGACGGCTGAAAGACCTTGTGCAGCGGACCTCAAGTTCCTGAGTGGGTGAATTCTATCAGGAGCCTGCCATGAGGACTGTCCGGCTTTGAGGTGCGGGATCTCAAGGAGCCGAAGTTTATGAAGCCAAAACACTCATACTGCAATCTGTTGCTTTTCTTAAAAATGTCAGCGGTGCTGACCCTTTGCGCACTCCTGGAAACGGCGGCGCTGGCTCAAGGCGGGCACGGAACGATCAGCGGACGCGCTGTGGACAGGGTGGATGCCGTGCTCGCTGGAGCGCGAGTGAAGCTGGAGCCGGGTGAAATTGTGACCGCCACGGATGGCCAGGGGGAGTTCAATTTCATTGGGCTTGCGCCGGGCAACTATACTCTCACAATTTCTTACGTTGGCTTCGCGGATTTCACCAAGCAGGTCACGGTCGCTGCCGGGCAAGCGAGCCACATCGAAGCCAAACTGGAGGTCTCCGCCCAGAACGAAGAAGTGACGGTCATTGCGGACCGTCCGCATGGCGAGGCTGAAGCCATCAACCGGCAGCGTACCTCCGACAACATTCTGCAGGTTCTGCCGTCGGACGTGATTACCGCATTGCCGAACGCGAATATTGCCGATGCGGTTGGGCGCCTACCCAGCGTAACCCTGGAGCGCGATGAGGGCGAAGGCAAGTACGTCCAGATTCGTGGAACCGAGCCGCGACTCAACAACGTGACCATCGACGGGATCACCATTCCTGCGCCTGAAGACAACGTGCGCCAGGTGAAGCTCGACACCATTCCCGCGGACATTGTCGAGTCGGTCGAAGTCAACAAGACGCTGTCTGCGAATCAGGATGCTGAAGCCATTGGCGGATCCGTGAATCTGGTAACCAAGACCGCAGGCGATCTGCCGACCCTCAGCCTGGGCGTCATTGGCGGATTCACTCCCATTCTGAATACCCGCGCCATTGCCCAAGTGACTGGCACCGTTGGTCAGCGCTTTGGAGCCACCAAGAAATTTGGAGCGCTTTTCTCCGGCAGCTTTGACTATAACGGCCGCGGCATCGACGACATCGAACCGGGCGTGGATACAGGCCAACTAACTCCTGCCTTGTACGACAGCATGGATATCCGTGAATACCGGTACCGCCGTAAACGCTTTGGCTTTGGCGGTTCGCTCGATTACAAACTTGGCGATGGAGCCGGCCTTTATCTGCACTACTTCTACTCGGAATTCAGGGACTTCGGTGACAAGTGGGTGTACAAGTTGAAGAACGGAGATGATCCGAAGTTCTCCGGCTCTGAACGAGCACCGAATTATCGAATCGGTAACGTGGCCATTGGCGGCAAGCACATCTTTACCAACTCGTGGTTAGCTTGGAATGTGTCGAGCGCCGCCTCGTTTCAGGCAGCAGCCGCGGGCAATCCAGGGTTCGATTTCGGGTACAACGGTCCCTCCGTAGCCTGTAACAACCTTCCGGCCACGAATCCGTACCTGCCGCAATGGAGTCCAGCCTGCACCGCGGCGGGAGGTCCCTACTACACCCCGGCAAACTGGAGCCTGTCGGATATCAACCTCACCTCAGGGAACACCTCGCAGGTCAACTTGGCCGGGGCAATCTCGTATGCGCAGAACTACCATCTTGGCAAGCATAATGCGACATTCGAGTTCGGATTCAAGGAGCGGAATAATCACAAAGGGCAAAATGCCTATTCGCCGACCTATGACCAGAACAGTTTTGCAAATCCGCTACCGACGCCGCTCATGACCCAGTACCTCAGCGGGTTCAGCAACCCCAACTACTATTTCAACGATTATCGCCTCGGGCCGGTCGTCTCGTGGCCCGAGATCTCGGGTAGCGTGAATAGCCTCGTCAGTCAGGGGATTCTCTCGCTCGACACAGGCGCCACGCACCTGGCCTCGGACGCGAGCAACTTCTCGCTGACCGAGCGTATTTCGTCGGCCTACGCGATGAATACGGTCGATTCCGGCCGCTTCCGTCTTCAGCTAGGGTTTCGCGTCGAAGCGACCCAGTTGAACACGCTGGGCTACGTCGTGACCAACGATAGCAATGGCAACTGGGTCTCGACGGCTCCAGCTCTGGCGAATAACTGGTACTGGAATCCTCTGCCCAGCGCTCAACTGCGCTATCGGCTGACGGATGAGTCGGACCTCCGCGTTTCTTATGGCCGAGGAATTTCTCGCCCCAATCCATATGACACGATCCCGTACGTCGAATTAGACCAGAGCACAAATCCCTACTCCTACACCTTTGGCAACCCCAATCTAGCGCCTGAGCACGCCAACAACTACGACGTCTTGTACGAACATTACTTGAAACCTTTCGGCGAGATTCAGGGTGGCTTCTTCTACAAACAGCTCAGTGACCCGATCTATTACACGCAAAGCCTGCCGGGAACCAGCGGTCCCTACTCCGGATTTATCACCACTACCGTCATCAACGGCACGCACGCCTGGCTGGCAGGATTTGAGGCTGCTTACATCCAGCATCTTGGATTCTTGCCAGGAGGCTTGAGCGGACTCGGCATCTCCGCCAATTACAGTTGGACAACTTCCAACTCCGGCCCTCTGCCCGGGCGCACAGACACTCCCGCGCTGCAGCGCCAGACTCCGAGTACCTGGAACATCAGCCCAACTTATGACAAGGGGCGCTTCTCGACGCGCTTCGGTCTCTCGTACAACGGAGCGAGCATCTACCAGTATCAATGGCAGACGGGCGCTGGTGTCGGCGGAACAGCAGGCCCTGCGGGTGACGTTTATTTCTATCCGCACCTTCAGGTGGACGGACAAGCCAGCTACAAGGTGAGGAAGAATCTCACCTTCCTGGTGCAGGGTCTGAACCTGACGAATGAAGTGTTCGGCTTCTACAACGGCAGCCCAGACTACGTCAACCAGCGCGAGTTTTACGGCCGGACCTATTCTTTCGGCCTGCGCTGGGAGCCGCGCAGGGAGTAGCTGACGAGAGGCGGAAAACATCCCTGAAGGTTCCCCGAATTCCGGGGAACCTCAGGTTTGCCGCGCCGAATTGAGCCTTCAGGCCCATCGTGAGATCACCCCAGTTGAAAAAAGGAGCCCCATTCCAATGAAGAAACCGCACTCTAACCCAACTATCGTGAAGCAAGCATTTTTCACGGCAGTTTTCGCGCTGGGATTTGCTCTGGCGAGCATCTCCACCGCATCCGCCGAGGGATTTTCGATCATCAAGAAGATCCCCATTGCCGGCCAAGGCAGTTGGGACTATCTCGCTGTCGACGAAAGTGCGCGACGGGTGTACGTTTCTCACGGAACCCAGGTCGAAGTGCTCGATGTGGATACAGGCGCCATCGTCGGCAAGATCGAAAACACTCCCGGGGTGCATGGAATCGCCATCGCTCCGGAGCTGGGACGGGGATTTGTCAGTAATGGGCAGTCCTCGACGGTCACGATCTTCGATTTGAAGACGCTGAAACACATCGCGGAAGTCCCGACCGGCAAGAAACCCGACGCCATCATTTACGACCCTGCAACGTCTCGCGTCTTTGCCTTTAATGGCGGCAGCAACAGCGCCACTGCCATCCAGGCGGCGGACGGGAAAGTGGCGGGAACGGTCGATCTCGGCGGCGGCCCCGAGTTTGCCGTGGCCGACGGTTCGGGGTATGTTTACAATAACCTCGAGGACGAGAGCCTGGTCCTGAAAATCAACTCCCGAACGCTCAAGGTTGAGCAGCGCTGGCCGACAGCGCCGTGCGCGTCGCCTTCCAGCATGGCGATGGACCGGGCAAATCGCAGGTTGTTTATCGGCTGCCGCAGCAAGGTTATGGCGGTGATGAACGCGGACACTGGACAAGTGATCGCTACGCTTCCGATCGGCGACCACGTGGATGCAACCGCCTTCGATCCCGACTCGCGGCTGGTTTTCAATTCGAATGGGGAAGGCACCGTCACAGTGATTCACCAGGACAGCCCGGACAAGTACTCGGTTGCTGACACTGTGAAGACTCTGCCGCGCGCGAAGACCATGGCGCTCGATCCTAAGACGCATCGTCTCTTCCTCTCCACGGCGGAAGCGGGACAATTTGAAGTGCTGGTGGTGGGTCGCTAAATGAAACTTTACGAACAATTGCCGATCGTCATTCTGTTTTTCTTTGTCGTTGCTCTTGGCGGCCCGCGCTCGCACTCGCAAGCGCCGCCGGCGGCCGGGCCGGTGGAGTTGCAACTGCAAGTGAGCCCGCCCTTCCACTTCGTCGCCTATGGAGATTCGCGGTTCCACAATCCGCAAGATACCGAAGCGGCGAATCCGGCGGTGCGGCAGGCGCTGGTGCAGGCAATTGCCCAAGCCAACCCAGCGTTCATTTCCTTCGGAGGCGACATCGTTTACAATGGCTACGATCGGAACGACTGGAAGGTATGGGACAGTGAAACCGAGGTGTGGCGCGAGAAGAAGATTCCGGTTTATCCCGCGCTCGGCAACCACGAATTTCACGGCGATGAGAAAGTTGCGCTCGCCAATTATTTTGAGCGATTCCCAGAGCTGAAGAACAGCCGCTACTATTCCGTCCACGCCGCCAACACGGTGATGCTGGTGCTGGACAGTTCGCTCGACGAGATCACAGGCCCGCAAGGGCAATGGCTCGCCCAGAAGTTGGACCATCTTCCCGGCGATGTGGACTTCGTGTTTGTTGTTCTGCACCATCCTCCCTATACCAGTTCGTCGGATGCGAAGATATTTGGCGGAGGGCATTCAGCCCGCCCCAAGGAAAAGGAATTGGCCAAAATGCTGGAAGCGCGGCAGCAGAACATCCGCGCCCGGATTATCGTTTTCTCCGGACACGTGCATAACTACGAACGCCACGAGCATGGCGGCGTTACTTATTTCGTGACCGGCGGTGCGGGAGCGCACGCGTATCCGATTGAACGCGCTAAGGACGATCCTTTCCAGAGTACGGAAGTGAACTACCACTACCTCATGGTGGATGTCGATCGCGGCAGCCTGAAGATCACCATGCACCGTCTCGACCTGACGAGCGGCAAATCCGTCTGGACGGAACCAGACTCGGTGACAATCTCGGCGCCGCTGGCGAAGGCTGCGGCGCAAACCAAATAGAGCCCGTGGACATCCAAGAGGGAATTCCGGCTATGGCCCTTCTTGCCGGGCAGCCGTGAAAACAGCGGGACTCCTCTTCCCCTGATCCTGATTCAGGGTTAGTTCCGCAATTCCGCAGCTCCTATTGAGGCGGCGAAGCCTGAGCAGCCGGCATTTTGGATCCGACAGCCTCATCGGCCTTCTCGTGCAGTTCGCGAACTTTGGCTAACTCTTTCTGAGATTCCTCCGCGTTGCCCATGTCCTGATAGAGGCGCGCCAACCGGTAGTGGGCGTCGGGCTGAGCGGGATCCAATTCTACCGCGCGCTGGATTGCGGCCAGGGCCTCGCCGTAGCGCTTCTGCTGGGCAAGGATGGCCCCGGTATCGAGGAAGGCTAGACGAATGTCGTCTTGCTGCTTGGTGGCCTTGGCGAGCAGCGCGAGGGCCGCGTCGGGATGGTCCCGCTTCATCTCGATATCGCCAAGATAGGCCAGCGCCTGGGCATTGCCGGAATCGACAGACAGTTCGTTCTGGAACTCGCGCTGGGCATCGTCGTATTGCTGTGACTTCCAATAGAGGTAACCAAGGCCAAAATGAACGTTGGGCTCGCGCGGTGAGACTTTCGCCGCCGCCTGGAATTCGGCGATGGCGTCTGGCGTCTTTCCCAACCCATCCAGCGCCTCGCCGATGAGTATATGAGCGGCAGCCGAATCCGGGTCCCGCTGGAGAATCTGGCGGAACTCGTCGAGCGCACAATCATACTGTTTGGCCCAGAGGCAGCTTTGCGCCAGGACCTGACGAAGCTCGGCGTTGCCCGGATCCGACTTCACTGCGGTTTGGAGGGGTCCGACGGCGTCGGCGAAGCGCTTGGCGCCATAGAAGCTGAAGCCCAGCAGCGTCTGCGTTTGCATGTTCTTTGGGTCCGCTTTCGATGCGGCGGTCAGCGGAGGAATGGCCGCGTTGAAGTGCGCCTGCTTAAACTCGGCCAAGCCGAGATTCAACTGCACTCCGGGCAGCTTCGAGTTCAAAGCCAGCGCCTTCCTGTAGGCGGAAGCGGCTTCGGCGTATTTCTGTTCCCTCGAGAGCACTACGCCCAAGCTGGCGAAGGCAGCGGCATCTTTCGGATTTTGGCGGATCACGGCCCGCCAGGCTTGGGCAGCCTCAGCCAGTTTCCCCTGTTGTTCGAGGGCGATTGCCTGGGCGGGACTGGAGGCTTGGCCTGTCGCAGAGCGCGACAACAGCAACGCGACCGCCGCCAGTTGTAGCTTCCAGCTCTTCATCCGAGGTCGCGGCGCACGGGAAGTAGATTGGTGGGGAAAGAACCGAAAAACGTTCCGTGCGCAAGCAAACAACTTATCCGTTCTCCGGCTCTTTCGCAAGTCTTCATCAATTGGGCCGCGACTCAGGGAGTGGGCCAGTAAATGAATTCGGCGCAAAAAATTTAGCCCCGCTCCCAGCTGTTTCTCTGGGAGCGGGGCAAGCTCGCCTAATGAGGCAAACTAGAAGACCAGCTTCAATCCGAGTTGCAAAATGCGCGGATCGTAAGCCGAACTGACCGCGCCGAAGTTGCTATCGTCCAAGTGGTGTCGATGCCGCCCTGATTGACGTTTCCGACCCACTGCGTGTGGTTGAAAACGTTGAACGCGTCAACCCGGAATTCCAGGCGGGAGCGTTCGTTAAAGTTGAAGTTCTTGAAGAGCGACATGTTCCAGTTGTCGCGACCGGGACCGCGCAGCGCATCATGCCCCAGGTTACCCCAGCAATCCGGGCCTGTGGCGCATACCGGCGCCGAGAAGGCCGACGGGTCGAACCACTCGCTGATCTTCTTCGGGTAAGAGATGCTTCCCGTAAGATCGGGCCGAACCGAGGAATTGGGAACGATACTGGCGGCGGTGGTGCCTCCCTGTGTGATATTGAGAGGCGCCCCCGACATTATGCTGATGATCGAGGACAGTTGCCATCCCCCGAGTGCCGTTTTCGCTGAGGTGGTTCGCGCTGTTCCGGAACAATGGGATGTCGTAGATATAGTTGATAAACACGACGTTCCGGCGATCGAAGATGGAGGGTCCCTGATCGAATCGCCAGCCGCCGTAGGGATTGGAGATGTTATCGAGATCGAAGCCGTTGCCGCCACCGGTGGTGGGGTCAACCGCCTTCGAGAACGTCCAACCGGCCTGGATTTCGAGGTCACGTGCCACGTGTCCGCGGACGGAAGCTTGCAGTGAATTGTAATGGGAATTCGCCTCATCCGTAGCCAACCGGATGGAGTGGAACCCCGGATACTGCACTACCTGGTTGTAAGGCGTCGCACTCGTTCAGCAGCCACGATTGGGCAGGACAGGGTACTTGCCGATCGTCCGGTGCGTTGATCTCCTGGTAGAAGTTCTGGTGCCGGTTCTGGTTGCCAACGTAAGAGACGGACAACACCGCCTTCGCGCCCAACGCCTGCTCCACGCCAATGCTGAACTGTGTGCTGGTCGGCGGATAGTAGTGGTTGGGGTCGAAGCCGGTGATGCTGGTAGCGACGATCGGGCTACCGCCAGTGTCAGCCGCTGGCATGCCAGGGTGATTTGGATTCTGGAAAGAACGTTGTTGAATTCGACGTGGGCGTCGGACGGAACGTTGGTCGCGGCGTCGTACATGTCGTTGCCCTGAATGCGTTCGTACATGA
Organism: uncultured Acidobacteriaceae bacterium; assembly: GCA_963709835.1. Lineage (GTDB taxonomy): Bacteria > Acidobacteriota > Terriglobia > Terriglobales > Acidobacteriaceae > Acidiflorens. Next base: position 35,329 of record CAVPYG010000062.1, on the reverse strand, counting down.
TGCCAAACCCGCCGCGGATCACGGTCTTGCCCTGGCCGGTGAGGTCATAGGCAAATCCAAGGCGTGGTCCGAAAGTGAGCCAGTGGTTGTTCACCATCCCTCTGGGGACGGCGCCTATGACCGCCGATGCCTATGCCGTTGAGGTACAGCGGAACGCCCGCCAGGATCGGATTGGAGCTGGTGCCCAGGCCGGGACTAGCGGCAGTGCAGCCGGGTCGGCAGCCGCTGCTGCAAATATTGCCCTCTGAGTCGAAGGTCGCCGCGTTTGCCGGCTGATACAGAGAGGCGTAGAAGCTCGACATGCGTTCGTTCACTTCGTAGGTATGCGGCGCTCCATCCCACCGCACTCCAAGATTCAAAGTGAGTTTCTTGCTGGCGCGCCAGTTGTCCTGGACGTAGGCAGCCCAGGAAACGGCGTTCCAATTGCCGTGATCGTGAATGGCGTCCTCTTGGTAGTCCTGAGCATAGCCCAGCAGGAAATCGGCAAAGCTATCGTTGCCGAGTAAGGAGCCGTTGAACGTGAAATTGCCCTGAGTGGAGGCGAACACGTCCTGTTGCTTCGCGTAGAGCGCCCAGCTGCCGCCCATCCGTATCTGGTGAGCTCCCTTGGTCCAGGAAACGTCATCGCGGATTTGATAATCGTTATAGTGATTGATCCACGGGGTCCAGTTGGAAGCATAATTCGCGCCCGTATGGTTGGCCAGATTGATCGTCGGAATGTCGGGGTTGGTGCCCGGAAAGACCTTGTTGGGGGTGTACCCGCTTGGCGTCAGCAGGGCTGGCGTGCCCTCGGGGAGGATATTGATTTTGTTGCCGCTGTAGTTAAAGGCAACCTCGTTGAGCAGATTGGGACGAATGGTGTGCAGCACATGGACCACGCCGCTGTCCGAGGGATTGCCGAACGTGTTGCCGACGGTGGGCATGTTGTCGCCGCTCCACATCGTGGTTCCGTAAGTTTGCAGGACGGAATCATAAACAAAGTGTCCGAAAACCGAAACCTTGTCGTTGAAGGTGTGATCAATCCGGGCCATCTCCTCCCGTACGTAGGTTGGAGCGTTGGAACCGCCTGTAAACTGAGGGTTTCCGTTGGTATCCACGGCATTGTTTGCCGGGAAGATACCCGCGCCCAGCAGTGCCGTAGCGTTCCGGGCAATCATGCAGTCTGGAATCCCGTTGCCGGCGAACGGGCACCCGGAGCGACTGGGTAGCCATCAATTCCATTCGGAACCCCGCCGCACGGGCAGTTCGCAAATAGGATGGCAGGAGCGACCGAGTATGTGGGAACAGCTGATAGCGTCGGGAAGCACCGCGAATCCCGGAGTGGTCGCATCCGGGTACCAGGTAGTTCGCCGGAACATCATGGTTGACCGAGCCACCATAGACGAACCTGCGCCATTCCTGGTTGTAGAAGAAGAAGCTCTTGTGCTGCTTCTTCCAAAAATCGATCGGTCCGCCCACGTTGGCGCCGAAGATGTTATACCTCAGCTCGCTTTTCTTGAAGAAGTAGTTGTTGGCGTCCAAAGCGTCGTTGCGGAAGTACTCCCAAGCCGAACCATGGAGTTTGCTCGTTCCCGACTTCATAACTGTGGTCATGGTGGCTGCCGAAGACAGGCCATATTCCGCGTCATAGTTGGAAGTGAGAGTGCGGAACTCGCCGAGCCCTTCGATCGACGGCATGATGGAAAAAGTTCCGCCGCCGCCACGGTCGTCGTCTTCGCCGCCGTCCATCATGAAGAGGTTGTGGACGGTACGATTGCCGTTAAAACTGACGCTGGCATCGCCGCCAACCGACGTCGGAGTTTGACCGTCCCCCTGAAGGTTGGAAGCACCAGTCGTCAGGTTGAGGAAGGTGTACATGCTGCGCCCGTTGGTTCCGAGGTGTTCGAGTTGGTCGCCTGATACCACCTGGCTGATTTCGCTGGTATCCGCCTGCACGGCGACAGCCGTGGCTTCGACGGTTACGGTTTCTTTCGTCGTACCGACTTGCATCTGGAAGTCCACGCGAGCGCGGTCGCCTACCTGGAGCGTGATGTCTTTGCGTTCTTCGGCTTTGAAGCCCGTAGCTTCCACGCGCACGGTGTAGTGGCCGATATGAATGTCGGGCGCCACATATTCACCTTGACCGCTGGTGAGAAAGTGGTGCTCCTGACCGGTTTCCCTGTCAGTAAGCGTGACCGACGCGCCCGCGACTGAAGCTCCCGAGGGGTCGGTGACAGTTCCAACAATGGTGGCTTCTTGGCCGAACGCGCAGAGCGCGCTGGCCATCAGAAACAGAAAGAGAACCGTGCAATAAAGTCCGGCACGGTGTACTCGAGCCTGGTTAGCACTTGCAAGAACTTTCAAAGATCCACGCATCATCTTGATGCCTCCTTGTAATCGAACTGCGGTTGAAGTTGACTGGGTTCGGAAAATCGTTATTCTCAATGTTTGTTAACGTTCACGCTAACATAAAAGGACTATTTAGCGCGGGTGAACGGAGCTTGTCAAGACAAATTTGAATCCGGCGCATCGAATTCTTGAATGGGGCCGGGAATCCAGAAAACCATCTTTTTGATAGGGTTACGAATCCACAAAACCATATTTCAGGCCTGTGAATTTGAGGCCCAACCAGCCTGGCGTGTGGCTGACCGACTGGTCGGCAGGGAGTGGCAAGAGCACCTTTTTCAGTTCGTGTTGCCGCTACTCCTGCGACACGACGTGGCTGCGGAAGGCCGAATCGTCCAGCGGCGCGGGTGTGTTTCTAATCTCGCGGAAGAGTTGCAAGTTGGACGACATTACGACCCCGGGACTGAGGTAAACCGCCGGCGGAAAAACTGCCTTGGTGGTCAAGTGGTCGGCCATGAGGCGAGCCGCAACCTGGCCCTGGCGGTACGGTTGCTGGTAAATCGAAGCGAAGATGGTTCCCGACTGAAAGTAGGGAGCCATTTCCGCGAACAAGTCGGTGGTGATCAGCTTTACCTTCCCTGCCAACTGTCGCGCTTCGAGGGCCCGGCACACGGGAAGGCAGTTGACCGTGTTCACGTATAAGCCGGCAAGATCTTGAGTGCGCCCAAGAAGGTCGAAGGTTTTTTGGAAGCTCTCGTCTTCGTCCTCATGGCCCTCAACGATGCTGACAATCTTTCCGCCCGGGCAGTGCCGGGGAAAGGCATCGGAGAAACCGTCCGTTTTCCTGCGATGATCCAAGGTCGTCAGCATACCGGCAACCACTACGACCTTGGAGTTCGGCGGGAGGAATTTGCCCATCAATTCTCCCGCGAGGCAGCCATTCAGCCACGGTTCCACACAAACGATACTGGAGCGGCGGCTTTCCGGGGCATCGGTGGAAACACAAACCACGCGGACTCCCTTCTTTTCCGCGTCGTCGATGAGGGGCGATAGGCCTTTCGGGTTTCCTGCTGCGACAATGATGCCGTCAACGCCTATTTTGAGGAGGCCCTTGAACGCTTTGGTGTCGGCTTCTCCAAGGGCCCGTACCGGGCGATAATCAAACTGGATGCCCAGCGGCTCAAGACGGCGGGCTTCGTCGAGCACACCGCTCCAAAGCTGATCATAGAAAAAATGAATTTCGCGGGGTATGCAGACTCCAATGCGGACGCCTGCCTTCGCAACGGACAACACGCGCGCGGCCAGGTTCGGCGTGTAACCGATCTGGCGCGCGATCTCCAGAATCTGCTGGCGGGTTGATTCTCGGATCCCACTGCGTCCGTGCAAGGCGCGGTCCACGGTTCCAATCGAGACATTTGCCAGTTCGGCGAGCCGGTGAATTCCGTGTTTCTCTTTTTTCATCTGCAGCGCCCGCCCCCTTTGGCAACACCTGGACTTCGCTCTGAATCGCCGACTCTGCCGTGTCCGCTGAGTGTCAGGATCGCCATGGTTCCGTTTTCCGCGTGCCTCGACGAAGTTATACTCCACCCGGCTATGAATTGCACGAGAATCGCTTGGAACGAGCAACATCCCAGGTTCGACAACCGAACCTATTGGTACGTCGATGGACAACCGCTCTACCCTTTCGGCTACGGGCGGAGTTACTTCTGATTGAGCTACAGTAACTTAAGCTTTTCACCAGTGAGTTGAACGCAGGCGATCCGCTCAGCGTCGAGGTACACTGAACTACTACAGCGGACTCCCAGCGTGGCCCACTGGAAAATGAAATCGCGGATAAAGCGTGAACCGGCGATGAAGAGATGGAAGTTGAGATTTGCCAGTGCTGCCCTGCTCCTGTTCGCAACTTCGAGCCTGCTCTTGCCAGGCCCGCTTCTTGTACCGGCCCTCGGGCAGACGGCGCGGGCGGCGGAAACAACTGACAAGCCACGCGAAAGCCCTATCCAGTTTGTCTACCAGCCCATTGACTTCACGCTGGACAGTTGCGAAACGCCTCAGCGCCATGCGCCGGAAACTATGGCTGGGGGCGTAGCTGTCTTTGACTACAACAACGACGGTAAGCTGGACATTTTTTTCACCAACGGCGCCGATATCGACACGCTGCAAAAGACCTCCCCGAAATACTCGAACCGTCTTTTCGAAAATGACGGCCAAGGGCATTTCACCGACGTAACGGAAAAGGCGGGACTGGCCGGCAGTGGCTTCGACGTGGGCGTTGCCATTGGCGACTACGATAATGACGGGTACGAAGATATCTTTGTCGCGGGCGTGTACAAAAACACGCTCTACCACAACAACGGAGACGGCACGTTCACCGACGTAACGGCCAAGGCCGGGCTCAATAAGCCCGATCCCGAATACGGACCGCTCTGGTCGGTCGGCGCCGTTTGGGTGGACGTGAATAACGATGGCCTGCTGGATCTGCTCGTCATCAACTATCTCAAATGGGACGGAGCGCATGAGCCCGACTGCGAGAGCGACGGACATCGCGACTACTGTCATCCCAAGATGTATAAGCCCACCCCGAACCAGTTATTTATCAATAACGGCGACGGGACCTTCAGGGACGCATCGGTCGAGTATGGATTGCGCGCGCATCCTGGAAAAGGCATGGGAGCGGCTGTGGGCGATTTTGATTTTGGCGGCAAGATGGACATCTTTGTTTCTAACGATAAATCGTTCAATTGGCTGTTTCGAAAGAATGGCGGCACATTTGACGAGGTTGGGTTCGACGCGAACGTCGCGTTGCGAGAGGACGGCATATTCATTTCCGGAATGGGCGTCGATTTCCGCGACCTGGATAATGATGGCTATCCCGACATTGTCGTGGTCGCCCTGGACAATGAAACATTCCCGATCTATCGGAACACTGGGAAAGGAAGCTTCGTAGAAGTGACGGAATCGAGCGGCATGACCAGCCAGAGCTTGCCGATGGCCGGTTACTCTCCGACAATCGCCGATTTCGACAACGACGGGTGGAAAGACATTTTTGTTTCGCGCGGGCACGTGCAGTCTCTTTTGTACGCGAATCGCGCAGCGGTGGAACAACCGAACACGGTTTTCCGCAACGTTAGCGCAACGAACAAGGGTGCAATGAAATTCACCGCTTTGACCGCCGAAGCCGGGCTGACTTCACGTCCCCCCGCCCGGCATCGGGGATCGGCCATCGGCGACCTGAACGGGGATGGGCGTATTGACGTAGTTGTAAGTGCAATCAACGCTCCGGCGGAGATTTGGATGAATCAAAGCCCCGGCAACAACCATTGGCTGGAACTCAGGCTGCAAGGAACTAAGAGCAATCGCGATGGCATCGGAGCGCGCATCAAGGTTGTAACCAAGAACGGTACGCAATATGACCATATGTCAACGGCGGCAGGCTATGCTTCGTCGAGCGCCGGACCGGTCCATTTTGGTTTGGGAGCGAATTCCTCGGCGGATCTGGTCGAAATCCAGTGGCCGTCCGGAATAATCCAACAACTGCGGGACGTGACAGGCGACCGTTTGGTTTTGGTCCGGGAGCCGGCGCACTAGAGTTGGTTTCACATCTGTGCTATGGGACGGCGATACCTGACGTTCTCTCCTCCGCGGATGGGTTCAGCGGATCTTCAACGATCGACGTTAACACCACCGTCGAAGCCGAAAAACACATCCAGCCGCCGCACCGCTCCGGTTCGCTCGAAAACGGCGGCGCTGGTCTCGGCGTCGAGGCTGAGCCCTTCCACGGTGCGGCGGGAGCCGTCGGCGGGGGTGATCTCGATCCGCTGCGGCCCCGATTGGTGAGCCACCACGGGCATCTGGCAAGTGGTAAACGCCAGCGTGCCGGGCTCGAGATCGAGGCTGCGTTCCTGGCCGTCGAGATCGTAGAAGTGGAATGTCCTCGCCTCCGCCAGGAACTCGCCACGGCTCACCAAGTGGGCGCGGAATCCGAGCCGTCCATCTTCGACGGCGACGCCCATCTCGCCGAGCCGCGAGATGAGATCCTCTTTCACCTGGCCGGTCATGCCGGGCTGCTGCACTCCCGCAAAACCGGGCGTATGGGAATAAGGATCGGTGGGCATGGCGCCGTAAACCTCCGGCGGCTTGTGGACGCCGATGCCCTCGCGGATTTCGACGATAGTGGCTCCGGAGGCGCTCGACAACTGCGGCGTCCTCACCCGCGCGCGCGGCACGGTCCAGTCACCTCCTGGACCGCCAGCAGAAGCTTCGAAACCATGTGCCAGTAAATGCACCCCAGCCCCTCGTACTTATAGAACGTGCCCGAGCGGCCGGTGAAGGACTGGTGATCGAATACTTCTTCATATAAGGCGAGGATCTGCGCGCTCTCCTCGTCTGGCAGGCCGAAGCCGCGCGAGCGCCTCTTTCAAGCAGCGCGCCGTTACGGAAGGCTGCGTTGAAGTGGGCCACACCGTTCAAGTCCTGAACCACGATGCGCCGGTCGCCGCGCTCGATCATCTCGGCCAGCGTTTTCGACTTGGCGATGGCCGCAGCGGGAATATTGTTCTTCTCGAAAAAGCCGGGCAGCTTTCGGTCGGGATACAAGACGTAGCTGTTCTGGTCGGCGCGATAGAGGCGGCTGCTGCGAAGCGCGTCGAGCAGCGCGGCCGATTCGCGGGCGGAAAGCGCGCCGGAACTGAGCACCGCCATCTGGCCTTCGAGCATTTCGTAGAGGCGGCGAATCACGATCCCGTCGCCTGCCACCTTCATCAGGTTGTAGGCATGATAGAGGCCGTCGCTGCGGCGGTTGGCGCGAATCGAGTGGTCGATGTGGCGGAGCGCCACATCGCAGAAAGCGTCCAGCTCCGCGACCGTGAGCGGCGTTTGGTTTTCTGAAAACCCCTTGGCGTAGAGCTTCGCCCTGTAGTCGCTGCCCGACGCTGCCCAGAGAATCGAGGACGGCTTTGCGGTCGCGGTCCGAGATCGGGCCGTCGAGCAAACTCGAGTATTGCTTCAGCGCTTCCGCCACGCGGTGAAAAGCTTCGGCGACCTCCGAAGAAACCTCGATCGCGGGCGTCCCGGCGGCGGCGAAGAGGCTGCGGGAAAACGACAGGAAACGGCGCAGGAAGTAGAGCGTCACCATCGAGGCGCCGGAGCCGACCAGCGCGTTGTTGGCGTCGTTCCACTCCGGCCGCTGCGTGTTCATCCACAGGCCGGCCTCGGGGATGTAGTTGAAGAGCCGGGCCAGCACCAGAACCAGCAGCTTTTCGGCCAGGTTCACGCGGTAGGGCGCGCCGTCCACGCCCGGCAGAGCTTTGCCGTCCGCTCCCATCGCGGCCGCGCGCTGACGGATCTCGCGGTCGAGAGCGGCGTCGAAGTCGATGGTGTTGCGCGGATCTGCGAGGAGCGCGGCATACGGCTTGATGCGGTAGGGAACGTTGGCGTAGGTGAAGACGCGGCGCGTCAAGCAGCCTCGGCAGAGCGCCGGGATGGTAACGCGCCGAGACCTCCAGCAGCTTCAACAGGTAGACGACCTGGTGGTCGCCCCAGTAGCCGATGTAAGACCAGGCGTCGTGCGGGTCGAGCACCTCCCAGTCGAAGCCGTCGCGCATGATGCGGTAGGGATTGTAGCCATCGGCGGTGGAGGCGTCGACGAACTTGAAGATCATGCTCTCGACGTAACCGGGGAACGAGAGCGCCAGCGCTTCCCAGTTCTGGAAAATGTCGCGCCAGTTGCCCTGGTAGTTGAGGATCCTCTCGCCGTGCTCGCCCTTCACTTCGATGGCGAAAATGTTCCAGGGGCGGCTGGGATCGCCGTGGCGGCGGCTGAAGGTCAGCGGCAAGTATTCGTGCGCCAAGCCGCTCCAGGTCCGGGTCCTGCTGCTCGCGCGCCAGCGCCAGGAGGCGGCTGTGCAGCAGGGTTTCGGGGAGCGCGTCGAGAAACGCCGCCTGCCTGTCGGACACCGCGCGGTTGGCCTTGGCGATGAACGCCTTGAAGTCGGCGCGGGAAATGCAGTAGCCGCAGTCGGGGATTCCGCCGCGCATGGTGTTGAACAGCGCGTTCGAGAAATGCCGGTCAGATGCTGAGATCGTCGCCGGTGAGTTGGAGGCCGTCGGCGGCGGCCACGATGCGAACCAGGTTGCGCGTGCCGCGTTCGACGTCTTCGTCGAGCTGCGCGCGCAGGTTCGTCGCCGGACTTGAGGAGCTGCAAAACAGCCGCGACGCTGCGCAGCATCCTGATCCACCTCCGCCACCATGCTCCACTCTTTGCGGCCGCCCGCGGGAAGCGCCAGCCGGGTGTTGACGAAATACGCGCCGCGCCGGCCGCGGATCAGCGTTTCCTCTTCCACCGGCTCCCCCCGCCGGAAGCGGTCAAGCTGCGCCGAACACAGCAGCCGGCGCGCGGGTTCGATGCCCTCCGACCAGACCGTGGTCGCGCGCAGCGCTTCGTTGGGCTCGGGCCGGTCGGCCGGAATCGGAACTGAGCTTGAAGAGACCCAGGCCGGTTTCGGGTTCGAGTTCGTTCTCCTTGTATCCGTCCGCCAGCGTGCTGTACTCCATCTGGAACCGGCGCGTGAGGCCGTGGGGCAGCAGGTTCTGGATGCCATCCAGAAGATCGATCTCCGACGGCTTCCGCGCCCAGGTTGACCAAGGCCGCGCGCCGCACGAAACCGAAGCGGTCGCTCGTCATCCACGCGCAGGAAAAGGACAGCCCCAGGTCGTGGTTGACCTCCTCGAAGATGAGCTTGTTGCTGTAGACGCTCTTCGACAGGCTGCGCGTGATGCGGTACAAGCCCTCGTAGCGCTGCGAGAAAGGCTCCCACAGCGCGGTGCGCCCGCGCGCGTGACCAGCAGGATGGTCTTGCCGCCGGTCTGGTCCTGGCTGTCGTGGATGCGGTCGTCGGTGTAGTAAGGGAAAAGAGCGTGGTCGGGATCGCGGCGGCCGGCGGTGAGAGCGCCGGTGCTCGAGACGAACATCCAGTGATCCGAGTCGCTGACCAGACTCATCAGGAACGGCGGCATCGCGTCGTAGTTGACGATGCGGTAGAAGCGCTCGCCGCCAATGTCGATGTGACCGCCCTCGACTTTGGGCGGGCAGAGCTGCAAGGCCGCCTCGCCCACAAAAGCCTCGCTCATCGGCTCTCCTTGGCGGCGGGACGCCGGATCGTAGCTCGGCGAGGTCGGCCCCTCCGGCATCAGGTCCGGATAAAGCGCCTGCATGGCCAGCTTGGCTTTGCGGCCCTCGCTGAACAGTCCCCAGTGGCCCTCGGTGCCGCTTCCCTTCCATGGCTCGTCAAACGCCTCGAAGAAGAAAACTGTCACGTCGTTGGCCTTGGCCCAGGCGGTCAGTTCCTCGTAGTAGCGCTTCTGCTTCTTCTCGTCGCCGGCGCGAGGAGCATTCTGTTCGCTGGTGGTATAAGTGGCCCAGCCCGCCTCGCCGAGAACGATGGTTTTCCCCGGATGAGCTTTGCGCACGCTTTCGTAGTGCCGGATGGTCGAGGGCATGGCCGTATCGATGTCCTCGTGGCCCCACATGGGATAGGCGTGCATGGTGATGAAATCGACGACGTCGGCCAGCTTCGCCTCCGGCTGCCGCCAATAAAGATAGTCGTCGGCGACCGTGACCGGGCAGCTCACCGCCTTCTTCACCTGCTGGACGTACTCGATCGCCTGTTCTTCGGTCAGCTTGTGGTCGGACCAAGAGACCAGAATCTCGTTGCCGACGCTCACCGCCTCGACGATGTCCTTGTACGAGTTCGCCAGCCGGATTCCCGTGGCAATCTGCTCGGCGTTCTCGGCTTCCTTGCCGGGCCGGCCGTCCAGCCACACGCCCAGCATCACCTTGAGCCCGATCTTCTCGCGCCGGATGACCGCCAACACGTCCTCGGAGTGCTGGTCCGATCCATAGAGACGGATCAGCTTAAAGTTCCTCTCCAGGATCTTCAGATCTTCGAGTATCTGCGCCTGGCTCGGGTAACGGTCGAGCTGCGGGTTCTGGCCCGCGCGGTAGCCGGAATAACCGACGGCGTTGCCGTGCCATTTCTGCACGGTCAGATCCTGCGCCAGCGCCGAACACAGCAATACGAACACGCAAAACGAGATTTTCTTCATGACTGGATTTCTCCGCGCCGCGCCTTCAGGTCCGCCTCGATTTTCACCATCAGCGCCTCGTCGAGGGGATAGAGCTGCATGAGGGCGGTGGCGGCCAGCATTAGGACGCATGGAATCCAGCTCATCGACAGGATGATCCCGTGCATGGAGCGGGCCGTCTGCTGCCGACGTTGGCCACGTAGCCGAAATAGTTGAAGACGAGGCCGAACATCAACGCGCCAATGGCCACACCGGCCTTGGTGCTGAAAATGGCCGAGGCGAAGACGAGCCCCGTCGTGCGGCGGCCGGTGCGCCATTCGGCGTCGTCGGCCGCATCCGCGAACATGGCGAAGACCAGCGGCGAGTTGAACCCGATCACGAAGCTGGAGACGATCTGGAGCGCGAACATGAGCCAGATGTCCGACGGCCCGGGCAGCCAGAAGCCCGCGATGACCAGCCCGCCGATTCCGATGGCCATCATAAAGAGCGGCTTCTTGCCGAACCGCTTCGCCAGGTACGTTGCCGATCGAGACGGCTGCCAGAAACGCCAGGCCGTTCGACACCAGGAACAGTCCAATCAGGTCCTCACGCTTGACGAAGTACTTGAAGTAGTATGGCGAGGCGGACCCCTTGATCACGAATGCGGCCAGAATCAGGAGCAGCACGCCGACCAGAACCAGCCACGGCCGGCTGGTGAAAAGATCGGCGAGATCGCGTCCTGAGGTCCGACTTCTGTTGCGGAGGCGGCGCGACCCGTTCCCGCGTGCTGGCGAAGCAGAGCACCAGCATGATCACCGCCAGAATGCCGTACAACACCAAGGTGAGCTGCCAGCCGCGCGCGTCGTTGCCGTGACCGAAGAACTTGACGAATCCAAGGTGAAGTACTGGACGAAGACGCCGGCGGTGAAGGCGCCGATGAAGCGAATCGAAGAGATGGAGGTGCGTTCCAGCGAGTTCGGCGTCATCACGCCCATGAGCGCGGTGTAGGGGATGTTCACCGCCGTGTAGAGGAACATCAGCAGGCAGTACGTGATGTAGGCGTAGATGAGCTTGGCGCCGCCATGGAGGTTGGGAGTGGTGAAGGTCAACACGCCTGCCACCGCAAGCGGGAGCGCGAACCACAAGATATAGGGCCGGAAGTGTCCCCAGCGCGTCTTCGTCCGGTCGGCGATCGATCCCATCACCGGATCGGCGACCGCATCGGCGAGGCGTGTGACCAGCAGCATCGTGCCCACGGCTGCGGCGGAGATGCCGAAGACGTCGGTGTAGAAGAACATTAGATAAAACTCGAACGTCTTCCAGTACAGGTTCGAGGACGCATCTCCCAGGGAGTATCCGATCTTCTCCTTGAGTGAAATCCGGTCCGCCAACGGTATTTGCTCTGTCGCTGGGCTCAAATAATCCTCCTCGTGGTTCAGCAGTTTGTTTGTCGCCGGACTCATCCCGGCGGAAAGCTTCTAGTTGACGGTCAGCGCGATGCTGGTGGTCGCATCGGCAGCACCGCGCGTATTGCTCACCGCGCACGCACTGACGGTGATTGTATAGCTACATCCGTGCGCCTTCGGTGAGAAACATACCAGCATAGTCGCCAGAGGCAGATGCCGCCAGCCGCTTTTGATTTCGCTGGCGCCGGAAATCGTTTCAGAAATGATTTTCAGCTCGGAAGGCGCTTCCCTCTGGGGCTGAATCCGTGCCCTTCCCAAAACTGATTTATGAGACGAGCGGCAGTGTCAAACTTCTATGAGTGTGAGTGCGGACTCTGGGCGGGATTTGCCCGATGCGGCGGCGGAGCCTTGGCGATTTTCACATCAAAGCTGATGGGCAACTGTTTGGGTGGATAGCAGGCGGAGTTATCGCAGGCCTGGTATTTCAAGGTTCCGCGTACGACATATTTGCCGACTTGAACGGAAAGCAGCGGTCGTACCAGCACCTGCACTTTGAAGTCTCCGGTATAGACATTGAGCGGCTCGTCGGGATCAAAAGGGAAGCTCATGTCCTGACCTTCGGGGTAGGTGGTTTTGCCGATGATGATGTCTGTGGTGGCTTCGACCTTGAGCACGGTCGGAATCAGGAACTCCGACTTGGGGCGGTTGGAATTGATGTGGTAACCGCTCAAGACGCGGAACGAGAGCGGGACGGTGGCCGATTTTCCCTGCACGGCGGTGACGAGCGGAGCGGGCGCCATCTGCACGGCAGGAGTTTTCGGGCCGAAACCGTCCTGCGCCCAAGCCCAGGCGGAAAGAAGGAGAAGCGCGCTCGCAACCAGCATTTTCATGGACAGTGCCAACCTTTAGAATATCCCAAATACGAGTGTAGTTTGTAGTTACTTCGGAGCCTGTACCGGCTGGCCCTGGCCCATGGCTTGGTTGATGTGGTTGACGAAGACGCTGCGGCTCTGCAAGCCGAATTCGCGGGCGATGAGTTTGCCATCGCGATCCACGAAGAAAGTGACGGGCAGAACGCCGACGCCGCCGTAGCTCTGCTCCACCGATTCCTTGCCGAGCACGATGGGATAGTTGATGGACATTTTCTGGGCGAATTTGGCGACCTCTTCGTTGCTGTCTTCATCCATGGCCACGCCGACAATTTGGAATCCTTGCGGGCCGTATTGTTTTTGCAGCTCGACAAACCACGGTATTTCGATCTTGCAGGGCTCGCACCACGTCGCCCAGAAATTAAGCAGCACGGCTTTGCCGCGGAGATCGGCGAGCTTCATGGTCTTGCCGTCGAGCGTCTGCAATTCGAAGTCAGGCGCCTGATTGCCGATGAGTTGCCCATTGGCGGGGCCGTTCGCTCGATGGTTGTGGGCGAAGCGCAGGGCGGCGAACAACATGGCCGCGACTATGAGGGCGATCAAGAACGGAACAAGAGGGCTTCTTTTCACTGGCAACCTCGGTGGCTAATGCCGCTTTAATCTTCCAAACTTTGTCATCCCGAGCGAAGCGAGGGATCGCTATTTCCGGCTTACATTTTCGGGCGCGTAGGGGTCCCTCGCTTCGCTCGGGATGACAATTCTATTCACGACAATTTCTTAAATGGCAATTCTTTAAGGGGCCTGGTCAATCATGTGACTGCTACATCGCAAAGCGATTCAAAAACGAGAAATAGCCGGAGAGGAGCGTGAAGCGGCCCATCACCAGCAGGAGGCCCAATGCGATCAGCAAGACTCCGCTGGCCACTTCCACGGCGTGCATGTGGAATTTAAAGCGGTTGTAGAACTTTAGAAAGCGCTCGATGCCGAGCGACGTGAGCAGAAAAGGCACGGCCAGTCCGGCGGAGTAAATGGCCAGGAGGAAGATGCCTTTCCAGACGGTGTCTTGCGCGGCGGCGAAGCCGAGCACGACCGCGAGGATGGGGCCGACGCATGGCGTCCATCCGAAAGCGAAAGCAAATCCGATTACAAATGCGCCCCAGGCGGACGAACTGCCTTTGAGGCTGTGCAGGCGCGTATCGGCGAGCAGGGCCTTGATCTGAAAAATGCCGGTCAGATGAATACCAAAGAGAATGATGATGGCTCCGGCGACGCGGGCGAGCAGCGATTTGTATTGCGCCAGTACTTGGCCGACTTCGGTCGAGATCGCGCCCAGGCTGATGAAGACGATGCTGAAGCCGACGATGAAGGCGGCGGAATTGAGCATCACCTTGCGGAAAAGCCGGCCTTCCTGCATTTTCAATTGCTCGACGCCGACGCCGGAAATCAGCGAAACGTATCCGGGAACGAGAGGCAGCACGCAGGGCGAGAGAAATGAAATCAATCCGGCGACGAATGCGGCTAGCGGAAGTGGCAAACTCGTCATATCTCCAGCTATTGTAGCGACTGGGGTGAATTTGCGCCGCTCGGCACAAGAGGCTCGATGGGCCGGCGAAAGGGCGGGCACGATTTGTTACAATAAAAAAACCGCACTTCATGGGCGCTTAACTCAGCGGTAGAGTGCCATCCTCACACGGTGGAAGTCGTAGGTTCAAATCCTACAGCGCCCACCATTCACCAGCGTTACGAAAGCCAACGCGCGACGGCGGTCAGGCCGTATCGAGTTGGTTCATCTTCCGACCCATCCCTACACGCTCTGAAATGCTAAGATTTTGGAAATGACTCTGCGCGGCAAAATCAAGGACGCAAACCACACGGCGGGAAAACCTGTGACGGAGAAAGTTCGCGGGCGCAAGGGCGAACTGCACGCCGCGGCGGAACTGGTCGTCATTACCGGCATGAGCGGGTCGGGGAAGGCATCGGCGCTCAAAGCCTTCGAAGATCTCGGCTACTACTGTGTGGACAATCTGCCGGTCGAGTTGATTCCGCGGTTTGCCGAGCTGGCTCTGCAATCGGGAGAGGTTCCGCGCACCGCGCTGGTGGTGGATGTGCGCGAGGGTTCGCAACTGGAGAAGCTGCCGGCGATCCTGAAGTCAGTGAAGCGGGCGATCGCGACGCGAGTGATCTATCTGGAAGCGAGCGATGCGGCGTTGCTGCGGCGCTACAGCGAGACGCGGCGGCCGCATCCACTGGGGACGGGGACGACGGTGCGGGCATCGCTCGGCGCCGAACGGCGGCATCTGCGGGCGATCCGCAAGCTCGCCGACCTGGTCATCGACACTACAAAATTCAACGTTCATGAACTGCGGGCGCACTTGACCGACCGCTTCACGCAGCATGCGGGAAGCCAGCAAACGATTCTGGTCTCCTGCGTAAGTTTTGGATACAAGCACGGCGTGCCGGAAGATGCCGACCTGGTGTTCGATGTGCGCTTTCTGCCCAATCCTCATTTCGTGCCGGAGTTTCGCGGCTTGACGGGTCGGCATCCCCGAGTCGCCAAATACATTCGAACTTTTCCCCAGACGCAGGAGTTCATCAACCGCATTTCGGAATTGCTGGTCTATCTGCTGCCGCACTACATTCGCGAGGGCAAGAGCTACCTGACGATCAGCTTCGGGTGCACGGGCGGACAGCATCGCTCGGTGATGATCGCCGAGGATGTGGGCAAGCGGCTGCGCAAAGCGGGATACAAAGTGAAGGTCGCGCATCGGGACAGTCCGAGATAGGCGAGCGGCTGGGCACTCTTTTGCCTGTAGAGACGGAAGGCGCCCTGCCTCACGCCGCATCGAGAGACGCGGCCAGCCGCGTCTCTACAGAATCCCATATAGAATTGAGCCTTACACGCATGGCAACCTCAACACTGGCTGGCGCGAAGATCGAAGCAACACCGGCCAAGCCCCTGACCCGCCTGTTGCGCTACGTGCTGCCGTACTGGTGGCCGCTGATCTCATCGGTTGTGCTCATGGCGATGGTGGGGCTGCTCGATGCAGGCCGGCTACTGCTCATCCGCCCGATTTTCGATCAAGTACTGAATCCTCGATCACCGGGTCGAAACCTCCCGTTATTCAAGCTGCCGGGAAGCGAGCGTTTTCTAGACCTCCAGCAACTGGTTCCGTCCCATTTTCACAATCCATGGACAGTGGTGGCCTTTGCGTTGGTGGCAGCGACGGTATTGAAGGGCATTTTCGACTATGCCGGAACCTACCTCGTAAACTACGTGGGGTTTGGCATGATCACCGACCTGCGGGACAAGTTGTATAACGCCATCCTGCGAAGTTCGGCGGCGTTTTTCACGAAGCACACCACGGGCACGCTGCTTTCGACCCTGGTCAACGACATTGAAAAGGTGCAATTCGCGATGTCGAGCGTGCTCGCGGAATTTCTGCAACAGTTTTTCACTTTGATTTTTGTGGCGATGGTAGTGGTTTCGCAAGGTGGCAAACTGGCGTGGGTGTTACTGCTGTTCGTCCCCGCGATTTTATATTCGTCAAGACGAATCGGACGGCGAGTGCGCACCACGACGAGAGGCGGGCAGGACAAATTGGCCGATGTCCAGAACATTTTGCACGAAACCATTACCGGGAACCGGATCGTCAAGGCGTTTGGCATGGAGAATTGGGAAGCAGATCGCTTTCGCGTTGCCGCGCGCCGCTTGTTCCGGGCTAATCTTCGGCAAGTGGCGGCGTTCGCGATCAGCTCTCCGCTGATGGACATTCTCGGCTCTATTGCTGTTGCGCTTCTGCTGCTGCTGGGCCGCGACCAGATCAATAAGCACGTGTTAACGGAAGGCGCCTACTGCGCGTTTATTTTCGCCGTTTTCAAGCTCTACGATCCAGTGCGGAAATTCGCAATGTTCAACAACAATTTTCAGCAGGCGGTGGGGGCCTCGTCGGAAATTTTCCGCTTCATGGATATGGAAGACGAAGTGCGCGAGAAGCCGGGCGCAAAGCGGATGGGAAAGTTTGCGCGGACGATCCAGTTTGCGGATGTGTCTTTCTCTTATTCCAATGACAACGCCGAGGAGTCGCCGCTGGTGCTGCATGGCATCAATCTGGAAGTGAAGGCGGGCGAGGTTCTGGCGGTGGTGGGGTCGAGCGGCGCGGGCAAGAGCACGCTGGTGCACCTCATCCCGCGCTTCTTCGACGTCAGCGGCGGGCGGATTTTGATTGACGACAGCGATGTGCGCGATGTCACGCTCGAGTCGCTTCGATCGCAGATCGGGATTGTCACGCAGGAAACGGTGCTGTTCAACGATACGGCGCGGAACAATATCGCCTACGGCCAGCCACATGTGTCGCAGAAGAAGGTGGAAGAAGCGGCGCGGTTGGCGCGGGCGCATGACTTCATTCGCGCGCTTCCGGAAGGCTACAGAACCGTGATCGGGGAGCGCGGCGTGCTGCTTTCGGGAGGAGAGCGGCAGCGCATCGCGATCGCGCGGGCTATCCTGAAGAATGCGCCGATTCTGATTCTCGATGAGGCGACGTCAGCGTTGGACAGCGAGTCGGAGTCGCTGGTGCAAGCGGCGCTGCAAGATTTGATGAGTGGGCGCACTGTGTTGGTAATTGCGCACCGGCTCTCGACAATCCGCCGGGCGGACCGCATCGTCGTGATCGAAAACGGAACCATCGGCGAGATTGGCGCACATGAAGAACTGATGCAAAAATTGGGTACGTACCGGCGGCTTTACGAATTGCAGTTTGCCGAAGCCGACACACCCAAGGAAGTGCAAACGTAGGGAGGTTTCAAAGTTTCAAAGTTGCAAGGTTTCAACGTAAATCGCCCGTGATTGCGGCGAATCAGATGGACCGCGAAGTCCTTCACCTTGCAACTTTGAAACCTTGCAACCTTGAAACCTGGACCTTATATGCCACTACGCTCCATGACGGGATTCGCGCAGATCAAAGGGCAGGTCAATGCTCAGCTGGCGTTTGCGCTGTCGCTGAAATCGGTCAATCATCGTTTTCTGGATCTTCACTTCCGCATGCCGTCCGATACCGACGCATTGGAAATGAAGCTGCGCCGGATGCTGAAAGACAAATTGGCGCGCGGCCACGTGGAAGTGATCCTGAGCCTGGATCGTTCCGGCCCAAACGGAGTCGCGCTCAACCGGCAACTGATTTCCGGCTACGTGCAGGCGTTCCGCGCGGCGGCCGACGAATTTGGGGTTGAGGGCGAGCCCGATCTGAACGTGGTCCTCAGGATGCCGGGCGCGATGGATTCCGGAGCCGAGAAATCGGGAGAAGAATTGGAGACCGCGGTGATGGCGCAAGTGGAAGAAGCGCTTTCCCGGCTGAATGAGATGCGTGAACAAGAAGGCCGGAGCATTGGCACGGAGTTGCGCGCGCGCATGGCGAATCTGGAAAAAGCTGCGGCGGGAGTGGAAGTCCATCGCAGCACGATCCTGCGCAGCTACTCGGAACGATTGCACGCACGTATTCAGGAATTGCTGGGCGCGCAGGTGGAAAAAGAGCGGATCCTTCAGGAAGTTGCGGTGTTGGTCGATCGCAGCGACATCCAGGAAGAACTGGTGCGGCTGAATGCGCATGTGAAGCATTTTCTTGGATTGCTGGACCAGGGCGGCGAGGTGGGCAAGAAGATGGATTTTCTGCTTCAGGAAATGAACCGCGAGGCGAATACGCTGCTATCGAAAACCTCGGGCCTGGCGGGCGAGGCGTTGAAGATTACAGAAATGGGCCTGCTGATAAAATCGGAGATCGAGAAATCGCGGGAGCAGGTGCAGAATCTGGAATGAGCATCGTTTATATTGTTTCCGCCCCATCGGGTTCGGGTAAATCCACGCTGGTGAACGAGCTGTTCAAGATGGTCCGCCATCTGGATTTTTCGATTTCTTATACCACGCGCGATCCGCGCGGCAGCGAACAGAACGGGAAGGAATATTTCTTCGTCTCCCGCGAAGAATTTGAAGCCATGATCGCGGCCGATGAGTTTTTGGAGCACGCGGAAGTTTTCGGAAACTATTACGGCACGGCGCGGCGATTTCTGCGCGAAGCCGAAGCGCGCGGCCACGACCTGCTGCTCGACATCGATGTGCAGGGAGCGAGTAAGATTAAAGAGAAGATCCCGAAAGCGGTGAGCATCTTCATTCTTCCGCCGGACCGCGAGAAACTGGAATGGCGGCTGCGCCATCGGGGGCTGGATTCGGAGGCGGTGATTCGCCGCCGGTTGGACACGGCCCGCCGAGAGATTGAGAATTACTCGAAATACGACTACATTTTAGTTAACAACCTGCTGGAGCAATCCGCGGACGAACTCAAGGACATTGTGCTGGCGGAGCGGTTGCGGCAAAGCGGGTCGGAACTTTCGGGAGAAGAAAAACAACTGATTGAGATCGCACAAGCTTGCCGGCTGGAACAGGCGCGGGAGCGGGTGCAGCCGATTTTGGCTTCTTTTCGCAGGCAGTAAACGGCACTCGAAATTTCTAGGGGAGAGAGTATGAAGCTGGTGGAAGGGTTCGATAGCAACTACCGCTACATTCTGGTGGCGGCCCGGCGGGCGCGGCAACTGCAAGGTGGAGCGCCTCCCGTGATCGATACCGGATCGCGCAAACCCTGCCGCATCGCGCAGGACGAAATCATGGCAGGCAAGGTGAAATGGCTGATTCCGGAAGTGCCGAAATTGCCCGTAGAAGCGGCCAGCGAAATTTTGAACAAGGTGTTTCCGGAAGACGCGTAGCCTTTTGAATCTGGTTTCGTATCAGGGCGTCGTTTTAACGATGCCGCTTAACGATGCCGCAGGCCTTTCGAAAAAGAAGCCCCTTCAGGGGCTGGGCGTTGAAATGCCGCCAATCACACGGATTGCACGCCGTGTCAGTTGGCGGCCTTAATTATCTGAGCGGGGCTGGAAGTTGAATTCTTTGCCACCGTGTTCCTCTTATGAAAATCGCGCTGGGTGTGTCCGGTGGAATTGCAGCTTATAAGGCGGCGGAAATCGTGCGCCTGCTGCAAGACCGCGGCATTTCCGTACAAGTCGTGATGACGGCTGCGGCGCAGGAATTTGTTCGCCCGTTAACCTTCGCAGCGCTGTCTGGAGAAAAAGTCATTACCGACATGTTCGGCGGGGATGAGTCTCAGGCGAACGTCGAGTCGGCGATCGAGCACATTGCGCTGGCGCAGGCGATCGATACGCTGGTGGTCGCTCCGGCCACGGCCGATGTGCTGGCGCGTTTCGCGCAGGGGATTGCCAACGACTTTCTCAGCACTCTGTATCTTGCGACCACCGCTCCGGTGGTTGTGGCTCCGGCGATGAACGTCAATATGTGGAACCACGCGGCGACGCAGGCGAACCTGGAAATCCTGCGCCAGCGCGGCGTTCGCATTGTCGAGCCGGGCAGCGGATATCTGGCCTGCGGTATGACCGGCGCGGGACGGCTGGCGGCGAATGAAGCGATTGTCGCGGTGGTGCTGGAAACGCTCGGCGCCGCGCAGGACCTGGCGGGCGAAACGCTGCTTGTAACGGCGGGGCCGACGCGCGAGAAGATCGATCCCGTGCGGTATTTGACCAACCGGTCGAGCGGGCGCATGGGATATGCGATTGCGCAAGCGGCGCTGCGCCGCGGAGCGCGCGTGCTGCTGGTGAGCGGTCCGGCGGCGATCGCTGCTCCGGCTGCGGCCGAGTTGACGCGGGTCGAAACCACTGAAGAAATGCTGGCAGCCGTGTTGCAATTGCTGCCTCAGAGCACGGTGGTGATCAAGACGGCGGCTGTGGCGGATTTTCGGCCGAAGTCGGCGGCGCAACAGAAGATCAAGCGCAAGGGCGAGATGACGCTGGAACTTGAGCCAACGGTGGACATTCTGGCGGAAGTGGCGCGACGGAAGACTTCTCAAGTCGTCGTTGGATTTGCCGCTGAGACGGAGAACGCGCTCGAAAATGCACGCAAGAAGCTGGCGTCGAAAGCGCTCGACGCAATCGTGGTGAACGACGTTTCGCGCTCGGGCATCGGTTTTGATTCCGAGCGAAACGCGGTCACAATTGTTTCCCACAGCGAAGTGGTCGAGGTCCCCGAAACCTCGAAATGGGAAGTCGCGCAGCGCGTGCTCGACCAGGTTGTGAAGCTGCGAAAACACAGCAGCATTGGCTCCCGCTAGCAATTCTTATTCACCACGGAGACACAGAGGCACGGAGAAATCAAAAAGACGTTTTTTCGCTTTTCTCTGTGTCTCCGTGTCTCCGTGGTGAAAAGTTGTTATTCTTATCCGCAATGCCCCCCGTAATTGACCCCGAACTTCGACGCGCGCTTGCCGAGCGCATTCGCTTCTACAACGAGATGGGGATCTACGATTTTTACAGGCGGCCTTTGTCGGACCGCGCTGCGGAATTTGCGGCGGCGATTGCGGTGGACGAACCAGAAGAAAAAATTTCGGAGCACGCACCTGAGCCAGGAGAAGAGCTGAGTCCACCGAAGGCCGAGGCGGTCGCGATGCCGGTTGCGATTGTAGAAAATATTTTCGACGCGGTCGCGCCGAAGCCGGAGCAGAGTGTTGGCGATCCGGTCGAGGCGCTGAAGATCATTCGCGAAGACCTGGGCGACTGCACGCGGTGCGTGCTCCATAAGCAGGGACGGAAGCAGATTGTGTTTGGCGTGGGCAATCCCACGGCCGAGTTGATGTTCGTGGGCGAAGGGCCGGGCGCCGATGAAGACGCGCAGGGCGAGCCGTTCGTGGGGCGCGCCGGGCAACTGCTCAACAACATGATCAAGGCGATGGGGATCGAGCGCGAGCAAGTCTACATTGCGAACATCGTGAAGTGCCGTCCGCCGGGCAATCGCACGCCGGAGCGCGAGGAGTGCGCGACCTGCTCGCCGTTTCTGATGCGGCAGATCGCGGTCGTCAAGCCGAAGGTGATGGTCGCGCTCGGCGCGGTGGCGGCGAAGACGCTGCTGGCGATGAGCGCGTCGATGATGCAATTGCGCGGGCGCTTTTATGACTTCAAGCCAGCAGGAGTGCGGAGCAACGATCCCAATTGGGATGGATGCAAGCTGGCCGTCACCTACCATCCAGCGTTTCTGCTGCGCGATCCGCGGCAGAAGGGCGAGGCGTGGAAAGATTTGCAGATGGTGATGAAGGAGTTGGGGATGAAGGCGCCAAAAGCAAATATGTAGGGCGCTCTACCGCGTGCCCGCAAGTTCGGCATCATGTGCAACCTTCCGGGGCCGAATGGCTTTGCCGATTCCGCTGGCCTCGGCGATTCTGAGATCGTAGTCGTTTTGAAGATTGAGCCAAAACTGGGCGGGCAGGCCGAAATACTTTCCCAGGCGAATGGCAGTGTCGGCGCTGATGGCGCGGTCTCCGCGAACGACTTCATAGATGCCGGGAAAATTGAGGGCCTTGGCCAGCGCATAGGCGCTTACGCCCATGGGCTCCATGAACTCGGTCTGGAGAATTTCTCCCGGATGGACCGCAAAGACCTTTCTCGATTTGGCCATATTGACTCCGATCCTTAGTGGTAGTCGACGATCTCCACATCAAAGGCATTGCCGTCCCGCCACACAAAACAAATTCGATATTGATCGTTGATTCGGATGCTGTGTTGTCCTGCGCGGTTTCCGCGAAGCGCCTCCGGTTGATTCCCCGGCGGCACCATCAAGTTGCCGAGCGTGATCGCGGCGTTCAAAATAGCAAGTTTCTTGAACGCCCTTCGTTCGAGATCGGCAGGAAGCCGGCGGCTTCTGCCCGACTGCCACAAACTTTCGGTTTCCTTGTCCCGGAAACTCACGATCATCGAATACCATACTAACGTAACGCGATACTATTGTCAAGCGGCAGTATCGGACAACGTGGCCGAATTTCGTTGATTCTCCTATGTAGCCAATTCGGGCGACCGCGCTCTCGCCGCGCCGCTCGGCCGGGCGTTCACCCCCTGGAAGGGTTGTGATTTTGGGTTCGGGATTTTTTCATGTGTGGTTTACAATTCTCAACGAGGTTTCTCATGACACGCAATTTGAAATTGGCCGTTGTTTTTTGTGTTTTCGTTTCTTTCCTGGCCTGGGGCCAGGCGCCTTCCGCCTCCACTCCTGCCATCGAAGCCCGCGCGGACGCGACTGCTGAAGCAACTCTCGCTCGAAGAGAAGATCGATCTGATTGGCGGCGTGAATGACTTCTATATCCGCGGGATCAAGCACATCGGGCTTGCCCACGCTGAAGATGTCCGACGGCCCGATTCGGGCGTCCGCAACTATGGGCCGGCCACGACTCTCGGGCGGCATTGGGCTGGCGGCCACGCTGGGACCCGGAACTTGCCGCGCGCGTGGGCGCCGCCATCGGGCAGGACGCGCGCGCCCGCGGCGTCCATTTCATGCTCGGGCCGGGCGTCAACATTTATCGCTCGCCTATGTGCGGGAGAAATTTCGAATACTTCGGCGAAGATCCGTTTCTCGCCTCGCGCACCGCCGTCGCCTACATCGAGGGCATGCAGAGCCAGGGCGTGAGCGCGACCATCAAGCATTTCATGGGCAACAACCAGGAGTTCCTGCGCCACGACGCCGACTCCGATCATCGACGAGCGCACCATGCGCGAGATTTATCTGCCCACATTCGAGGCGGCGGTCAAGGAAGCGCATGTCGGCGCCATCATGGATTCCTACAACCTGATCAACGGCCAGCACGCGTACCCAGAATGGTTTTCTCAACATCGACGTTGCCAAGAAAGAGTGGGGCTTCGACGGCATCATGATGTCCGATTGGGACGCGACTTACGACGGCGTGGCCGCGGCCAATGGCGGGCTTGATCTGGAAATGCCCGCCGGGAAGTTCATGAATCGCGCCACGCTGCTGCCGGCGGTAAAGTCGGGCAAGGTCAGCGAAGCGACCATCGACGATAAGGTGCGCCGCATCTTGCGGACAGCGATCCGCTTTGGCTGGCTCGATCGCGAGCAGACGGATCTTTCGATTCCGCTTCTGAACGAATCGGGCGGGCAGGTTGCGCTGGAAGTGGCGCGTTCGGGCATGGTGCTGCTCAAGAACGACGGCAACCTGCTGCCGCTCGACAAGGGGAAGATCCAGATCGATCGCGGTGATTGGCCCGATGCCTATCCGGCGCAGCCGGTGGGCGGAGGCAGCGCGGGCGTTCGCCCGTTCGCCACAGTGAGCTACCTGGAGGGCCTGGCGCGACTATCTCGGCGCCAATGCCAAGGTTTACTATGAGCGCGGAATTCCGATCGCTCGGCGATATGGTCGGATGCCACATCGTTCTCGGTCGATGAGGCGGGGAAACAGGCGGGCATTGAACTGCCGAGGTTTTCAATAATGCCGAGCTTGAAGCGGAGACGCCGGCAGCCCGCCGCATCGATGCAACACATTCACGCCGACCACTCGCTGGGTCGACGGCTGTCAATCAGAATCGAAGTCTCGGCCCGCTGGACGGGATATTTCACTCCGGCTGCAGTGCGGGCGAGCACCTGGTGTTCGTGCAGGGCCCGGGCGAAGGCAGCGGCTACCGGCTTTATCTCGACGACAAACTGATCCTCGACGACTGGGATTGTCGAAGGCGTCCAGTCGGAACAAGCACTCTGGCGCTGGACGCCGGGCCCGCACAAATTCCGCTGCGACTACTATACCGCATTGGAGCTGGGATGAACCGGTCATCAAAGTCGGGATCATTCATCCCGAATCGGTGGTCAACGCCGCCGCAAAGGCCATCGCGTCGCATGCCGATGCGGTGGTGGTTGCCGCCGGATTCGATCCGGAGAGTGAGAGCGAAGGCTCCGACCGCAGCTTCCAACTACCTCCAGGGCAGGACGAACTGATTCGCGAGATGGCGGCCGCGAACAAAAACACGATTGTGGCGTGACTTCGGGCGGAGCGGTGGACATGACGGGGTGGATCGACCGGGTTCCAGCGCTTTTCGAAACGTGGTACTCGGGGCAGGAGGGGGGCACGGCGCTGGCGCAGTTGTTGTTTGGCGAATACAGCCCTTCGGGAAAGTTGCCGGACACCTTCGAGCGGCGCTGGGAAGACAATGCGGCTCACGACAGCTACTATCCGAAAGCCGACGACAAAGGCAACAAGGTCGCGTATCCGGAAGGAGTGTTTCTCGGCTACCGGCATTTCGACAAGTCGGACGTCAAGCCGCAGTTTCCGTTTGGCTTCGGCCTTTCGTACACGACCTTTTCTTATAAGAACCTGTCCGTCACTCCCGGCAGCGTGAGTGGAGATGGGACGGTCACGGTGAGCTTCGACGTGGCCAACACCGGGTCGCGGTCCGGCGCCGAGGTTGCGGAAGTGTACGTCGGAGAACCACACGCCAGCGTGCCACGGCCGGTGAAAGAGCTAAAAGGGTTCTCGCGAGTATCCCTGAATCCGGGCGAGAGCAAACATGTTTCGGTGGAGCTGAATCGGCGAGCGTTCTCCTATTACGACGTGAAGAAGCATGATTGGGTTGCCGATGCGGGCGAGTTCGACGTGTTAGTCGGACGCTCTTCGGCGCAGATCGAACTTACAGGGAAGGTGACGCGGCAGAATCCGTAAGCGGGCTTCGACAATGGACTGAGGTCGGGGGCAAGAGCAAACCGGATGCGGTGGATGGTTCGCGGGAGAATTCTCGGACCACGCTCACGGCGCTGGCCGGAAAAATCGAGGGCTAGATCTGCAATCCGATGTGGTAGTGCCGGCAGCGTGCAAGCTGGCCCCGAGGGTGGCTCGCCCTCGGCACGGCGGGCGGGGACGCCCGCCGGACAGCCGCCGAAACGGCGGCGCTACCTTCGCGATTTGACGCTCACTTATCGGTCACCAAGCGATAAGAGCCACGCGGCTGCCAATGCCGTAGTTCCGTCTCTCGAGCGTCACGTCCCGTCGAAGTATACCTAACTTTTCACACTCCCATAATCTGGCCTTAACATTCCTGGTTTATCTTTGCCCCACTCACGCCCTCTGATTGACGGCGGTTGTTCGACGCTTAGCCCAAAACTCTCAACCGAAACGATCCAGGAGGATCACCGTATGAAGACAAAGAATCTCCCTCTTGCAGCGGGCTTGGTCGCGATTCTGGCTCTGGCCAGTTTCGCGTCCGCTCAAATTCTACCGACGGGTGCAACGATTACGCCGAGCGCAGCGCCGGGTTCGGTGTTTGTTCCTTTGACAACTTCTTTGCCGGATTTTCCGGTTTATACGCCGGATGGCGCCGAGACCACAGCGATTAGCCCAGACGGCAAGACTTTGCTGATCCTGACCAGCGGCTACAACCTGATGGTGGACGCAAGCGGCAACTACACAGGGACAGACTCCGGCGAGTTTGTTTTCGTTTATGACATCTCGACGCCCAGCACGCCGGTGCAAACCCAGGTGGTGTTCCTGTCAGACTACGACACAACTTTCGACGGGATCGTGTGGGCGCCGAATGGATCCGCGTTCTATGTCAGCGGCGGAGCCAACGACAATGTGCACACGTTCACGCTGCAAGGCGGGCAGTGGGCGGAATTCGGCACAGCGATCAGCCTCGGCCATTACTGCGATTTGATGTGCCAGGAGACCGAGACGGGACCGACGGCAGCAATCCTCGGCATCACTGCCGATGGCAATACGCTGTTCGTGGCGAACCACGAAACCGACTCCATCACGTCGGTTGACCTGGTCCACGGCGTGGTTCTCCAGGAGTACGATCTTCGTCCGGGCATCATCAATCGCGCACAAACGGGCGTGGCGGGCGGAGAATTCCCCTACGGAGTGGCGGTCGTCGGGCAACAGCACGGTTTACGTCTCCAGCGTTCGCGACCGCGAGATCGATGTGCTGAGTTTTTCTGGTGGTGTTCTGACCCTGACCAACCGGATACCGGTCGCCGGCAACCCGGAAAAGATGACTCTCAATGCCGCGCAAACCAAGCTGTTCGTGGTGGCGGCGAACTCCGACGAGTTGATCATCATTAACACCGCGACCAACACGGTGCTGAACGAGGTCAACGCGACCGCGCCGGTCGATGTTCTGGGCGGCGGCAAATTGGTGCCGAAGGGCAGCAATCCCAATAGCGTTACGCTTTCGCCCGACGAGAGCACCGCATACGTCACGGACGGCGGCACTAACGCAGTGGCGGTCATCAACCTTACCGGGAAGAAGCCCGTCGTCACCGGCTTGATCCCCACTGGCTGGTACCCCAATTCAGTGAGTGTCAGCCCGGATGGCTCCACGCTCTACGTAGTGAACGGCAAGAGCGTGGAAACTCCGAATCCGGCGAACTGCCGCTACATCAATAACGATCCGGGCGGCGGTTTCGGCTCGGCCTGTCAGACCTATTACTCGCAGAGACGGCGCCGCCAACCAGTATGCGTGGCAGAACGAGTACTCAGGTTTCCTGACGCTGCCTGTGCCTAATCGCGGTTCAGCTCGCGCAGTTGACCGGACAAGTCGCGCAAAACAACGGCTTCAACTTCCAGTTGAGCGCGAACGACATTGCCACCATGACGTTCCTGCAACAGCACATTCAACATGTCATCTACATCGTGAAAGAGAATCGTACCTTCGACCAGATCCTCGGCGACCTGACCAACGGAGCCAACGCTGATCCGGCCTACACCCAGTTCCCGGCCTCGGTGACGCCGAACTTCCACAACCTCGCCAACAACTTTGTGACCTTCGACAACTTTGACGACAGCTCGATGGTGAGCATGGACGGCTGGCAGTGGTCGACTGCGGCGCGCGCTCTCGATATCAACGAGAAGTGCGTCACCGTCAACTACGGCAAGGGCGGCTGCCAGTACGACAGCGAAGGCACGGCCCGCAACATTAACGTTGCGGTGACGGGCGTCGCCGCTCGTCATGGTAGAGCAACCGCTCTATCCGCCCGATCCGAACCTGCTGCCCGGAAACGCCAACGAAGTCGAAGCCGACGGTCCCGAGGGCGAAGAAGGCACGGGCTACCTTTGGGATGCCGCGCTCAAGGCCCACCTCACGGTGCGCAACTATGGGTTCTACACCGATCTGGGCGCTTTGGATGTACGCGAAGACCTTGGCGAAATCAGTCCCACTCTCGCCTATCCTTGCGCCACGAAGCCTCCGACCCAGGTTGAGTGGCCAGCGAAAAAGGAACTGCTCAATCGCAGCGATCTCTGCTTCTGGCCCTTCGATCAGAGCTACCCCGACTTCTTCCGCTATGCGGAGTGGGCGCGGGAATTCGACCTGCAGGTTAAGCACAACAACATTCCCAATCTGGTTTTGCTGCGCTACGATCATGACCACTTCGGCGACTTCGGCACGGCTAGTTTCGGCGTGAACACGCCGGAACTTCAGATTGCCGACGACGACTACGCGGTGGGGCTGACGGTGGATAAGATCGCCCACAGCCCTTACGCCAGCAACACGCTCATCTTCGTGATTGAAGACGATCCCCAGGATGGCGCCGACCACGTCAGCGGCGACCGCAGTCTGGCGTTCATCGTTGGACCTTATGTGAAGCAGGGAGCGGTGGTCTCCGATGCCTACTCGACGGTCAGCATGCTGCGGACGATCGAAGAAGTTCTGGGCCTGCCCCCACTGAGCGTGCATGATGCGGGTGTTCCGCCAATGACGAATGCCTTCAACATCTCGCAAGCGGGCTGGACCTATTCCGCGATCCCGTCCATGTATCTCTACAACACCACGCTGCCGATCCTCAACAAGTACGTCATCAACCGGGACAACTGCCGCAGCCGACGCACGACGCGGCCTGGTGGGAAGCGCAAACCAAGGGCATGGACTTCAGCAAGGAAGACCGGATCCCGACGGAGAAATTCAACCGGATTCTCTGGAAGGGTATGATGGGCGGCAAGCCCTATCCGGCGTTGCAAAGCCTGCCAATAAGCCGCGGCCCGAGGCGAAGGAGGAGAGCGCGACCGATCCCGACTAAATCCAGAACCGCAGTTCAGTAAGCATCCCGGCCTGACCCCCGATAAAAGCAGGGGCAGCCCGGGATTTTTTTGCATACTCGCCAAGTTGATCAGTGGAGGATAGGGCTGCCCTGATTTCTCTGAAGAGCTTGGACTAGGGCACAAGGAATTCAGTCAAGCGATGCGTCAGGGCACAGGGTTGCGCCGTAGTTGCCCGCAATAGCGGCAATCATTGCGATCAGAACAAGAAGAGTCCAAGGCCAGGAGCGTTGGAGGCGCCGGCCAGCCATGCGCCACTCAGCAGGCGCTCCACGCGCAGGCCAATCGAAGATGAGCCACTGACAAGCCCGCTTGCCAGCGCAGGCTCGGACCACTGCTTCGATAATCTCGAAAGTTTGATCAACGCCGACGCCAGATCCAGCGCTTCCTGACGATTTGCCACGGCGGAGTCGTCTGCCGCCAGTTCGGCCGCCTCCCGCCACGCACTCTCGAGGCCGCCCATCCCGGGAAACGGAGTCGCGCTGATTAGGACCTTCTTCAGGTTATCCCAGGAGCGCATGTGCCCTAGCTCGTGGCGGACCGCCACTTGCAATTCGTCGTCGCTGAGCACAGTCGCTGCCATGTCGGAGACCATCACTTTGGGCCTGCGGATACCGACCAGAATCAGCGCGGGCGCGCCCTTCGCAGCGCTCAGGTGCCGGGTTCGGCGTTCGCTGCCGCGCTGCCGGTCCCATGCTCTTCGATCCCATCTTCAACGACCCACTGCGCCATTCGGACCGCGCGTCGTTCTCGCCTGAGCCCGGAGCACACGGAACAAGCCAGCGCTCAGGATGACCAGCGAACACGCGGCTAGAACGAACGTTCCGGCGTCTTCGTCGAGCGATGCTCTCTCCATCAACCAGAACGACGGGAAGGTGAAAAACACGGCAACCACGAGCGGAAACGGCAAAAGAAAAAATCCGCAGCCCGAACAGGAAATTCGCAGAGCCTGCAGTAGCCCTCCGGCTTGCGCGGTTCGCGCTCCACGATGCCAACACGACCAGCGAGGACAGTGGGCAGTACACCATGGCGAAAAACGCAAGAGAAACGAGGAGCCCCCGCGCCGCAAATATCACGTCGGCTCTCCCTCTTGAGCAGCAGTTCCGCGCGCCGGCGTTCCACCATGCACTGCAATTCGTCGAGCATTTTCTCGTCCTGCGCGCTCACCGCCTCCACGAAATACGAAAGATGCAACGAAGCATACTCAGATCCCAGAAGCTGCCGGATACCGTTGCACAGCAGCCGCACGCTCCAGTTCTTCCGGGCTACACCGCGCCGAGTAGCGAAACGCTTTCCCTTCGAGAACGCGGACGAGGAGTCCTTTCCGAAACAGACGGTCCATCGTCGTCATGATCGTGGATAGGTTTGCCAGATCGCGCCATCCTCCAACACTTCACGGACGGTGGCGCTCCCTCGCGCCCACACCGCGTGGTGGACTTGCCGCTCCAGCGGTCCAAGCCGCGCGGCGGGGTATTTTCGAAGATAGGAATTAAGCGACTGCATTTCGGCCGGTGTAGCGGATCATGCTGATCCGGAAAAGAGAACTTTAAAGTCGAAGGGGCCGCTGAGTCAATGCGCGGGCGCAAAATTCACCGTGGCTCAATAATTACCGCAAGTAATAGACCGCGGCACGTATTATCGGCGCTAGTGGGCTTTTCTTAATGCATTCACGTCGGTGTCACGTGCTATTAACAATGCGCAATTATTGTCCTGTCTTTGACGCATCGAGGCACGACGCACCCGATCCTGCGCGTAAGGACAATAAAGCTTATGCAACTTGACGAACGCACGCGCACCCCGCTTTTCACGCACGTCGTTAACGGCATTTTCGTTTCCAGGCATCCGCGGCTGTATCCATGAAGCCGGTCAATCCTATGCGGTCTTGGCATCATCCTGTGCCTGGTGTCCTCATCGCCGGCGCAGGTGGACCGCGCAGGATTGAATGGCACAGTCACCGATCCTTCCGGGCGCGTTTTGCCACAGACGCATATCACGGCGGTGCAGGATGCCACGGGACTGCGGCGGGAAACCACATCCTCTGCCAGCGGAACCTATGACATTCCCGAGCTGCCGCTCGGAAATTACACGATCACGTTTGAGCACGACGGGTTTAAGTCGCTCACCTTCGTTGATGTCGAGGAGGTCATCGGCCGCACGCGAACGCTCGATGCGACTCTGCAAGTTTCCGGCCGCAACGAACGCGTGGAAGTGCCCGCCAGTTCGGCGCTGATGGACCGCAACACCAGCGCGGTGACCGGTTTGATCGAGAGAGAGCAGGCGGATGAATTGCCGCTGAACGGCCGCGACTGGTCGCAATTGACGGCATTCATCCCCGGCGCCATCGACACCGGTGGCAGCAACCAGCGGTCGGTCCGGTTCGCCGGACGGGGTCTCGACGACAGCAACTTCACCTATGACGGCGTTGACGCAACCAACATCGTGAATCAGACGCAGCGCGCCTGGGTGCGGCTCGCCATTCCGCTGGACGCGATCTCGGAGTTCCGCGTCGATTCGCTGACGGCAACCGCCGAGGAAGGCGCGACGGGCGGCGCTCAACTGGACGTTACCTCGCCTTCGGGCACAAACCGCTTTCACGGGCGCCTCTTCGAGTACTTGCGCAACAACGTTTTTGACGCGCCCGAGCCTGGATGGGCCTCCAACGGCGAAACGCAGCAACCGCTTCGTCTGAATCAGTTCGGCGGATCGCTGGGCGGCCCCATCAAGCGCGACAAGACGTTCTTCTTCCTCGCTTCGGAAGCCTACCGGCAAAACTGGGGCTATCCGGTGAGCGGCGACGTGCCGAGCGCGTCGCTCATTGCAACCGTTCCGACCTCGTCGCCGATCTACCCGATCATCACGGCCTACCCGGGAGCAGGTCCAAACGACAATTGAACACCTCCGACCAGCGACCCTAGGACATCGACCTGCTGACCTGCGCATGCACTCAGGTGGTCAACGAGAATTCGGCGATGCTGCGGCTTGACCAGCATTTCTCGGCAAAGACCACGGCCTTCATGCGATTCAATTACGACCGGTCAGTCGATACGCAGCCGCTTTCGGCTGCCGCCACGGACTTGCAGCAGAGGGTGTCCACGCCGGTCAATGGCGCGCTCGAATTGCTGCACATCTTCAGTCCCAACCTGGTGAATGAGGCCAAGTTCGGATTCAATCGCGCCACCTCCAACACTTACAACCTCAATAAAACCGGCATCCTCTATCAGATTGCGATCTCCACGGTCCTGGGCCCGGGATTCGTCACCCAGAACTACGATTACGACAGCATCTACGTGGGCAACTCATTTTCCTGGATCGACAACCTGACCTGGATTCATGGCCGGCATACCTTCAAGTTTGGAGGGGAGATCCGCCACATTCAATTGAATCAGAGTTCCGGCGAACACGGAACAATCACGTTTTCCACGGTGGAGGACCTGGCGGCGAATGTGGTGAAAAAAGCCAAGCTGACAGGCGCCTTGCCGGTCAACCACTTGCGCAAGAACGATTACTTCGTCTACGCGCAGGACGAGTACAAGTGGCTGCCCAACCTCACCCTGAACCTGGGTCGTGCGCTACACCATCTTCGATCTCTTCAACGAGGCGAACGGGCTGGCCAACCCGTTCGATTTCGACACCTGCGGGGCGCAGGGATACTGCGGCGTGGGCGCCAGCTTCGGCCAGCAGAACTACGGCGATGTCGATCCCCGTGTGGGCTTTGCCTGGACGCCGCGGAAGGGCGGCCAGACGGTGATTCGAGGCGGATTCGGCATCTACCACGAAGACGGACAGTTGGACGATCAGAATCTGCCCGCCAAAAACGAAGTGCCCTCCTATTCGGCGAAAAGCACTTCGAGCCTGCAACTCACGTATCCGGTCGATTTTACCGGCCCCGGAAGCCTCCCTCGCCGAACGCCGAACAACGGAACCGCAAGGACACGTATGTCGAGCAGTGGAGCCTCTCGGTGCAGCAGGAGCTGCCTGCGAACTTCGTAAGCACGTTCTCCTACCTGGGAAGCCACGGCGTGCATCTGCTGGAGAACCAACGTGGTGAACCTGTACCTCCCTCCGGCCTACGACGACTCTGCAATACCCGGCCTTTGCTGCCCGCCATCGGCTGGCGCGGCTCAATCGGCATGAGCACCTACAACGGTCTCTCCGTGGCGATTGCGGCGTTCGTTCTCCCACGGCTTCCTGGTGGCGGCCAATTACACCTGGTCGCACGAGATCGACAACGGCTCCAACGGCAGCGGCGATGGCGACGAAATCAATCCGCAGAATCCGTTGTGCCAGACCTGTGACACCGCCAGCGGCGCCTGGGACGCCCGCCATGTGTTCAATGCCAATGCGGTCTACCAGTTGCCCTTCGGCCAGGGCAAGCAGTTGCTGCATGACGGCGGGATTGCAGGCGCTATCGCGGGCAACTGGGAACTGACGACGACCGCCCTGGCTCGCACCGGCTTCCCGGTGAATGTGCTGTTGCCCAGCAGTTACACGGCGCTGGATGGGGCCTCGGGCACGGAGCGTCCCGATCTGGTTCCGGGCGTTTCTCTCACTCCGCCAGGAGGCAAAACGATCGCGGAGTGGATCAATCCCGCCGCGTTTGCTGCCCCCAAGCGTACTTGTACCGGGCACCGAATTCGGCACCGCGCCGCGCGACCTCGTCCGCGGACCGGGCACCTGGCAGATCGACATGGGTTTGGCGAAACACATTCCGCTAACTGAGCGCGTGGGGATGCAGTTCCGTGCTGAATTCTTCAACATCTTCAATCACCCGCAGTTAGGTCAGCCGCAGTCCACGTTTCAACCCGGCGAACACCCACGGGGTTCGGCAGCATCATCACTACAGTGAACTTGAACACGGCCATCGTATCGCCGATCACCCCGGTGGGCTCGGGAACGCCGCGCGAGATTCAGTTCGCCTTGCGGTTCGCTTTCTAAGTTGCGGATCGCGCGGAGCGCAGTTCGCGCGCGGGAGCGCTCCGAAATCGCATTTGGAATCAGGCACGACGCCCATGCGTCACAGACAGGGCGAACTGAAAAATGTTAGGCTTCCGCCGGTGACTGGGTATTCCATATTCGGCGAGGCGTTGGCCCTTGGGCTGGCTTCCGGCCCTGCCTGCATGGCTTCGTGCGGGCCCGTCGTGGTTCCCTCTTTACTGGCAGAACAGGCGGGCATGCGGCTGAATACCCGCTATCTCTCCAGCTTTTTGGGAGCGCGCTTTGTGGGATACCTGCTGTTTGCCTCCGTAGCCTGGGGACTCGGTGCCCTGGTAAAGCTTCCGCCAGCGTTGCGCCTGCCCGTGGCTGGCGTGGTTCACTTGTTGCTCGCGTGTGTGTTGCTTTGGTATGCGTACTCGGTGGGGCGCGGCTGCGCCCAGTCGTGCGGGGCTCCAGAACTGGTGACGATTGGCGTGCCGACAAAACGAGGCGTGCCCGGCGCCGCCGTGTTGGGCTTTCTGACTGGCTTCAGTATTTGCCCTCCGTTTGTGGTCGCCGGTTTTAAGGCGGCTGAACTGGGAAGCATTGCCGCGGCCCTTTATTTCTTTGCGGTGTTTTTCGTTGGAACTTCGGTCTGGTTTCTTCCGTTTCTAAGCTTGGGCTGCGTCCGGCGCAACGAGGCCGTGACCACTGTCGCACGCATGGCGATGGCGCTGATTGCCATTTATTACTTCTATCTAGGATTGGCGATGCTGATTGGGAGAAAGGTGTATGGCTACTGAGGCTCGAATCCGCCAGCTACGACAAACTGCACCACGAAGCACGGCCATGTCGGTTCTGTTGACCCTGCCGATCGCAATCTGGTCGTTCCTCATGTTTGCCCATTTCTGGGAACCAATTCTAGCCGGGCAGATCGCCATCGTCATGACCGCGGTTTTCATGATTGCGCTGTTTTACATGATGATGCGGACGCGCAGCACCTATCGCTGGCGGCGCTGGTTCTTCGTGGCGATGGGACTGCTGTTTCCGGTGGGCTTCATCCACCACAGTCATGGTGATGCGGGGAACCATGGGCATCCCGATCGAGGAGATGATCGCGGGCCGAACGCCATTCTGTTTCCTGCCCATTCCGCTGCTCATCTTGCCGGCGGCGCTCACCAAGACGGTGGTGTTTCCTGGTTCGATCTTGCCCAATGGAGGCATGTCGGGCGGCGGAATGGCGGCCATGGCGGGCATGTGGCTGGCGATGACGATTGTGGTCGGCAAAGGCTGGTGCAGCTATTTGTGCTTCTTCGGCGGAATCGAAGAAGGCATGGCTTCGATCCCCAAGCGCGCCAAGCTGAAGAAGATCGACACGCGCTGGCGCTACGGCCCCTGGGCTGTGCTGCTGGCCATGTCGCTGCTGTCGCTGGCCCTGTTTGATTCGGTTTACTGCATGTGGCTCTGCCCCTTCAAGGCGGTGTCGGAATATGTGGCCGCCCGCAACACGCTGGGACTGGTGCAGAACGGCATCTTTATCATGTTGTTTGCAGGACTGGTGATCGTGCTGCCATTCCTCACCAAAAAGAGAACGCAATGCGCATTCTTTTGTCCGTTCGGCGCGTTCCAATCGATCTTCAACAAGACGAGCGTATTCGATGTGAAGATCGACAAGACGCGCTGCTCGCCCTGCGTACTCTGTAAGACCGCTTGCCCGACCCTGTCGTTGACGGACGAGTCTATAGCGCAGGGCGAGACGCTGATGTCGTGCATGAAGTGCGGAGCGTGCGTGGATGTTTGTCCGAAGGACGCTGCCGTATGGCATATCAAAGGGACGGAAGTCGCCAG
>CAVPYG010000061.1:0-29906 GCA_963709835.1 uncultured Acidobacteriaceae bacterium | reverse complement strand
ACTACGAGGTGGCCACGCAGTTTCTGTTTCCCAGTCTGGCCCGCTCCATGCGCGAGACGAAATTTGGCTACGCCACCGATGCGGAAGGGCACATGGACTTTCGCCATTTTCTTCCGCCGAGCAACGAGCGCTGGAGCGCGGCTGCGGCCGACGGGCAGATGGGGCAGATCGTCAAGCTCTACCTCGATTGGGCTCTGGTGGGCGACGACGAATGGCTGCGGCGGCAATGGCCGGCAGCCAAGCGCGCTCTCGCCTACGCCTGGCGGCCGGGGGGATGGGACGAGCGGAAGTTCGGCGTCATGGACGGCGTCCAGCACAATACCTACGACGTAGAATTCTATGGGCCAAACCCGATGTGCGGCAGTTGGTATCTCGCCGCGCTGCGAGCCACGGCGTTGATGGCCGACGCCATGGGCGACTCCGATCTGGCCCGCGACTGCCGGCGGATGTGCGAGCAGGGAAGCCGGTGGATCGACGCCAACCTTTTCAACGGCGAGTATTACATCCAGCAGATCCGCGGTATTCCACAAGACAAAATTGCCAGCGGCCTGCAAGTCGGCATGGGCACGAAAGACACGATTCACCCAGGGTACCAAGTCGGCGACGGCTGCCAGGTGGACCAGCTCGTCGGGCAGTACATGGCGACCGTCGCTGGCCTCGGGGACCTGCTTGACCCAACCCACATCCGCAAGACCCTCGCCTCCATCTACCGCTACAACTACAAGCGCAGCCTTATGCATCACGCCAGCGTGCAGCGCGTGTATGCGCTGAACGACGAGGCCGCGCTGGTCATCTGCGACTACACGCGAGGCACGCGGCCCGAGGTGCCGATGCCGTACTGCACCGAGGTCATGACGGGATTCGAGTATTCGGCCGCGGCCTTGATGCTGGCCTACGGCATGGTCGAGGAAGGCGTCGAGTGCATCGGCAACATCCGGCGGCGTTATGACGGCGAAAAAGCCAATCCCTACGACGAGACCGAGTACGGGCGCCACTATGCCCGAGCGATGGCAAGTTGGGCCGCGATTCCGGTGCTCTCCGGTTTTCGCTACAACGCACGCAAGGGCCGCATGGATCTTGCGCCCAAGCTGAACACCGGCGGTTTCCGGTGTTTCTGGTCAACGCCGGCGGCGTGGGGCAGCTTTGAAATCAGTCCACGCCGGCTGACGCTCTCCACCGTGGCTGGCGCCGTCTGGTTGCAGGAAGTGATGATTGCTCCCTCGCTTCTGGGCGCTCCGGGCAAGCTGAAGGTGACGAGCGGAGAGAAGGAGATTGCCTGCCGCGCCTCGTCTAAGGACGGCGGGACGCTGATCGAATTTTCTCCGGCGGTGACGGTTGACGCGAACCGGCCGTTGCGGGTGCAGGCTTGATGCACGCAGGAGGAAGAGGCATTGCGACTCGGATTGGCGGATTGAAATGGCAACCGAGGGCAGGCGTCACTGGATTCCGTTCATGAATCTGTTGGATAAGGGCTGGGAGCGGAATGAAGACTCTTGCAGAGTGACGCGATCAGGGATTGCGGGGGTAGAATGGAAACCACCTTTCGGGTCAAAGAGGAGATTCCAGATGAAGCGCAACATTCTATTCTGTGCTGTGGCAGCAGCTGTATTGGCGTTGGCGTTGTCGAGCGCCGCGCAGACCGTAAAAGTCGAAATCAAGAATGCCGAAGGCAAGAGTGTCGGCGTAGCGACCATCAAGCCGTCGGGATCAGGGGTCACGATTCAGCTCAAGGTGAACGGGCTGCCTCCCGGCGAGCACGCCATCCACATCCATCAGAATGCGAAGTGCGATGCGCCGGATTTCAAATCGGCCGGGCCGCATTTCAATCCCGACGCGAAGAAGCATGGGCTGCAGAACCCGGACGGGCATCACGCCGGCGACATGATGAATTTCACGGTCAATGGGGACGGCAAGGCAAAGCTCCGCATCACTAACGACGCGGTGAATCTGGGCACGGACAGCCATTCACTGTTTGCCAACGGTGGAACGGCGCTGGTAATCCACGCCAAGGCGGACGACATGAAGACTGATCCGGCGGGAAATGCCGGCGACCGGATTGCGTGCGGAGTGATCAAGCAGTAGTTGCAGGAAGTGCAGCCGCCCGAAATCTGTTTGAGCCCGCGCCGTTGCCCGGCAGCCGGGGCCGGACAGCGTGCACACTTCGGAAGAAAAAACTCGAAAGTAATTCCATTCTTGCAGCGCGCGCTTCGCGCATCCTGGAGTTCCGGCCAAGGACATGTTTTGGGTGCTTCGCGCTCGAACTTGAACCTGCGACACCGTGGTAGAGTGTGGATTCCTGCTGCTAAAAGGAACATGCAAACATTAAGGAGATTACTGCCGTGTCCGAAAGACCTCGAAGACTTAATTTCAGAGTTGTACTCGCGATTGTTGCCGGCACGCTGATGGTCGCGCTGCCCTGCTGGGCCCAGCAGTTGACGAATGACAAACTGTCGCTGACGGTCAACGCGCGGGAGGGATGGTACCAACTGGCGGTGCGTGGCGGCCAGGAGGTGCTCAAGTCCGGCGTGGCAGCACAGGTTGATCGCCAGTGGCTGCGATCGAGCGAGTACCCGCGGCGCCAGGCTGCGGAGTCTGCATTCAACGACGATCTCGGCGCGGGCCGGGAGGTGACGGTCACTTGCAGCGGGCTGGACGGGAAGCCCGATCTGGTTTACGTGGTGCAACTCTATGACCAGCGTCCCTACGGCACCGTCCAGGTGAAGGTGCAAAACAGCGCGGGAAAGGAAGTGACGGTGC
The DNA here is from genome assembly GCA_963709835.1 of uncultured Acidobacteriaceae bacterium. Taxonomy (GTDB): domain Bacteria; phylum Acidobacteriota; class Terriglobia; order Terriglobales; family Acidobacteriaceae; genus Acidiflorens. The sequence goes on along the minus strand of CAVPYG010000061.1, from coordinate 27,149 downwards.
AGGCGATTCGGAGTGTGGAGGCGATGGGCGAGCCGCTCGTCAATCTGGGTGGAAGTCCATCGGCCGACCGGGTCTTGTCCGACAGTTTCAGCGAAGATTGGCCGGACCTCGTGCTTTACGACCTCGGGGAAGCGCACGGCGGGATGCATCGCGGCGCAGGGAGCCAACTTATTTACAACCGGGAGAGCAAGCAGAGTTTATTTTTTGGCGCACTCACCTCAGACCGGTTTCTGACCCTGTTGCATCTGAAAGCTGAGGGAACGGGGGCGAAGGCCAGGATTGCGTCCTATTCGGTTGAATCCACCGGAACCACGGAGATCCAGAAGGCGTTCGATCTTAAGGATGCTCCCGCGGATGACCAGGTTGAATTGAGTCTTCCGGTCAAACCGGGGGAAGAACTGGCCTCGGAGCGGTTGCTGTTCGAGGCCGGTGCGGCTTACCACAATCAACTGCTGGCCTACGGCGACGCGATTCGGCGCCTGCACCATGCGCGCGTCTCCAGCGAGACTCCGATTGGCTGGTGGAGTTGGACCGTTTATTATGGCGCCATTAACGAAGGCGAGGTTCTGGCCAATGGCGACTGGCAAGCCGAACATCTGAAGTCATTAGGCTTCAAGTATTTCCAGATCGATGAAGGCTATCAGTACGCGCGCGGAGAATTTGCAACTCCGAATGCGACACAATTTCCGGATGGATTGCGCTTTGTCGGGCATCACCTGGTCGGAGAAGGCCTGACCTTCGGCATATGGACTGCGCCGTTTGAGGTGACCAGCCGGGCTTGGGTCTACGAGAACCACAAGGATTGGCTGGTGCACAATGCCCAGGGCCAGCCGATCCCCATTGGCGACGTCTGGGACCAGAAGACCGATGTGCTTTACGCGCTCGACACAACCCATCCCGGAGCGCAGGAGTATATGCGCCAGACTTACAGGACACTGGTTCGCGAATGGGGGGTCCGCTTCATCAAACTCGACTTCATGGATACCACGGCAATCGAAGGCTACCATTTCCGACCCAACACGACCGCTCTCGAAGCTCAGCGCATTGGCCTCCAGGTAATCCGCGATGCGGTGGGCGAGGAAGTGATCCTGGATAAAGACGGAAGTCCCATGCTCAACCCAGTGGGACTGGTGGATACGGGCCGAGTCTCCGCGGATACGGGGCACAGTTTTGACAGAACCAAGGCTGCGGCGCCGGGCATCGCGGCCCGCTTCTATATGCACCGCAATTTTTTCCTCAATGATCCGGACGCCTTCAACGTCAGCGAAACACATCTCATGGAACATGCGAAAGAAAGCCCGTCGCTTTCGCTGAGCGCGGCCCAGGCGTCGATTGCGCTCTCGGCAGCTGCGGGCGGCATGTATGAGATCGGCGATGACATGTTGATCCTGGGCTCTCAGAAGGACCGGCTGGCGCTGGTGGAGAACCACGATTTGCTGAACATGGTCAAACTCGGGCAAGCTTCCAAGCCGTTAGACCTGATGACCTACGAGCCGGAGGATGAACAGCCCAGCATTTTCTTTCTTCGGGAAGATCGGCGCCAGGCCATTTTGACTGTCTTCAACTGGACCAACCATGCGCGCTCGCACACGCTAAAGCTTGCTGACCTCGGCCTTCCCGCCGGCCACACGTTTGCGGCTACCGATGTGCTGAACCAGAAGGAGGCGGTTACGCTGGCGGACGGCGCCGTGCGGCTTGAGAATCAGCCAGCCCAGTCGGTGAGGGTGATCAAACTCATCGACACGAGCGTTGCCGAGGCTGCCCCAACGGTTACGGCGCAGGCGCCCTCGGCGGCACATACCGGCGATACGATCAATCTTTCGGCGCAGGCGGAGGCTGGCGGCGTTCCCGCGCTAGCGTATCACTGGGATTTCGGCGACGGCACGAGCGCGGATGGCCCCAAGGTGTCGCATGCCTACACCCGAGCGGGGGATTTCACGGTGTGGCTGACAGTGGAAGGAGTGGATGGGGTACCGGCGCAGAAGAACTTCTCCGTCAAGGTCACCGGCAATTTAAAGGCGCACTCTAAGCTTACCGACAATCGGCGCTTCGTAGAGCCAACCGACCGCTGAGCGGAAGTGCGGGTTGCACTGCTCGACACGATAGAGGAGACGGACGGCATGAACAATCGAGTTGCTCTTGTGACTGGCGGCAGCCGCGGAATCGGAGCCGCAGTCGCCATCGCGCTGGCTAAGGCTGGTGCCCATGTCGCCGTTAACTACCGTGAGCGTGCGAACGCGGCGAATGCGGTTTGTGCCGAAATCACCGGAATGGGACGGAAGGCAATCGCGGTTCAGGCAGACGTGTCCGTCGCCGCCGAAGTGAGGCGCATGGTCGCAGAGGTAGAGGCGCACCTTGGTGGCATCGACATCCTCGTCAACAACGCTGGTATCGCTCATCCGCGCAAACTGGAGGAGATTACGGAAGCGGAATGGGACGAAGTGTTCGCGGTCAATCTGAAGTCGGCGTTCTTGGTAACGCAGGCGGTGGTTGGCGGTATGCAACAAAGAAAGTGGGGACGCATCATCAACCTGTCTTCGGTCGCTGCACAGACAGGCGGGGCTGTGGGAGCACACTACGCCGCGTCCAAGGCGGGGATCATAGGGCTGACGCACTCCTGCGCTTCATCTCTCATTCGAGATGGAATCACCGTCAACGCCATTGCTCCAGCGCTGATTGAGACCGATATGGTGACCAGCAATCCCAACGCCAACCCGAACCTTATACCGATGGGGCATTTTGGCTCGGTGGACGATGTCGCATCCGTGGCTGTGATGCTGGCGATGAATGATTACATGACCGGGCAGACGATCTCAGTCAATGGCGGCTGGTATATGAGCTAGTCCCACGCCCACATTCCTGAATCTCGTCATTGCCTCTGTTTTCCATCTTCAGTTAAGGTATTAGCCAATGAAATTCATTTTCTGCGCCATGTTCTTGCTCTTCACGATGAGTGGTGCCGCCCAAAACACCGCTGAGTTCAACACCAAAGCGGCTCAGCGGTTTGCGAATCTTGCCCTTGCTTGCGTTCATAAGGAGTACCCAAATCACATCAGCCACACGTTGAATAGCGATGCAGATGCGGCCCCACCACGGAAATTGACGCCTGCATTTTATGGCTGCTACGACTGGCATTCTTCCGTCCACGGGCATTGGCTCCTCGTTCGCCTGGTCAGGACTTTTCCGGACGCCCCGTTTGTTCCGGACGCTCGCGAAGCACTGCGCCAAAGTCTCACCGCAGAAAACATCGTGCAGGAGGCTGTATATCTCCGAGGAGAGGGACGAGCCAGCTTTGAGCGCCCGTATGGGCTGGCATGGCTCCTTCAACTCGTTGCGGAATTACGCGAATGGGACGATCCGCAAGCTAAAGAGATGACGGCCAATCTGCATCCGCTTGAGGAGGTCGTGCTGGAACGGTTGAACAACTGGCTGCCGAAGCTCTCCAACCCCGTGCGGATCGGCGAACACGACCAGAGCGCTTTCGCGCTCGGCCTTATGCTCGATTACGCGCACGGCAAGGGCGACCAGAAATTCGCCGAATTAGTCGTGTCCAAAGCCAAGCAGTTCTACCTCGGCGACAAGGACTGCCCGCTGGCCTATGAGCCCTCCGGCGAGGATTTCCTGTCGCCGTGCCTCGGCGAAGCCGACCTGATGCGCCGCGTGCTGCCGAGCCAGGAGTTTGCAGGCTGGCTTCGAACATTCATGCCCCAAATTTCTACGTCGGGCACGGGTAGATGGTTGCAGCCCGTTGTGTCGCCTGATCCAAGCGATCCGAAGCTGGCGCACTTAGATGGGCTCAATCTCAGCCGGGCATGGATGCTGGAGGGAATCGCTGCTGGTTTGCCCAAGAACGACAAGCGGCTGCCGTCGATCATGGCGGCTGCCGAGGCGCATAGGCGGGCTGGTTTGGCTGCTGTGACAGGCGAGCATTACGAGGGCGGCCATTGGCTGGGAAGCTTTGCGGTTTATCTCGTCACCAGGCGAGGCATAACCCCACAACCTCGCTAAGAGAAGAGACGATTCTGAATTGTGGCTAGTTCCACTGGCGCGAAGCGTTCCTCGTCGTCGTGGGCCACGTGATTGATCCGAGTGCTTACGGGATAGCACCGCATGAGCCGGGCGTCGCGGGGAAATTCTCTTCCCACACTTCCTCCCGATCACGCTGAGCTTGGTCTCGCGGCAGCGGGAGAGGCAGCCGTTGAGGGTTTTGGATAGTCTAAATACCCACCGCCTCCCTCGGTACAATGGTCTTGGCCGACACTGTTTCGAGCGATTCGGCTTCGAGGTTTTGATCATGGCGCAGCGAATGCCAGCCGTCTTTTTCGGGCACGGAAATCCAATGAACGCCCTGCTCCGAAACCACTACACCGAGCTGTGGGCGGAAATCGGAACAAGACTCCCTCGACCGAAGGCCATCCTCTGCCTGTCGGCGCATTGGTATATTCAAGACGCTGCCGTAACCATCAGCACCTGTCCAAGGACGATCCACGACTTCGGCGGGTTCCCGCGAGAGCTGTATCAAGTGCAGTATCCAGCGCCCGGCGACCCGGAGCTTGCCCTGCGCGTCCAACGGCTCCTCGCCCCAATCCCTGTGCGGCTGGATGACCGATGGGGACTCAATCACGGCACTTGGGCGGTGTTGTGCCACGTGTACCCGCACGCAGACGTTCCCGTGGTTCAGCTCACCATTGATGAGACTCAATCACCGTCGTTCCACTACGAAATCGGCAATCGCCTTGCGCCCCTGCGGGAGGAGGGAATCGTCATCATCGGCAGCGGCAACCTCGTCCACAATCTGCACACCTACGCATGGGGACGGCACTCGGTCGAGCCGTATGATTGGGCGGTCTCGTTCGAGAAGAGAGTCCGCGAATTGCTGCTCGCGGAGGAGCAGAACCCGCTCATCGACTACGAAAATAAGCTCGGCGAGGAGGCGACGCTGGCTATCCCGACGCCCGACCATTACCTGCCGCTTCTGTATGTCATCGGTACCCGCACGCGGTCGGAGCTTGTCACGTTCCCGGTTGAAGGAGTGGACGGCGGCTCGATTTCAATGCTCGCGGTGCAGGTGGGCTAATACCAGTTTCCGGCTCGAAACTGTGCTTCCTCTAGCAATCTTTGCGCCGACTTCCGCCCAGCGTGAAATTCTGTAGCGCCTGCATGGGGGAATTATGGCAGATCGGATAGCGTGACGATTATGGGGGTGTGGTCAGAGGGCTTTTCCTGTCCCCGAGGTCCCTTATCGATTTCGCAGCTTTCCAGTCGATCTGCCAGCGTTGGAGACAATAAGAAGTGATCGATTCGCACACCTCGATTGTTTTGGAACGCCTGCCGAAAGTAATCCCAAAATGTGAAATGTCCTATTTCGCCCACGTGCAACGACCGGAACGCATCCGTATAGCCCAGACCCAACATCGCACGATAGCGGGCTCGCGGCTCCGGCTGGAACAAAGCGTCGTGCTCCCACGATGACGGCTTGTGACAGTCGATGTCCTCAGGAATCACGTTGAAGTCGCCGCCTATTAGAGTCGGCACGCCGTCTTGCTTCCATCCAATCATTTGCTGACTGAGTCGGTCCATCCACGCCAACTTGTACCGAAACTTGTCACTCGCTACCGGATTGCCATTGGGAAGATAAATATTGACGATGCGGATGTCCCTGACGATTACCTCCAAGAACCGCGCATGGCTGTCGGAATCGTCTCCGGCGAGAACCTTGGCAATCGTCTTCATCGGATGTCGCGACAGAATCGCAACCCCGTTATAGGCCTTCTGCGTCACCGCGACACTGTCATAGCCGAGCGACTTGAAGGCTTCGAACGGGAACTCCGTCCCCTTCAATTCTTGCAGCAACAACGCATCCGGTTCGCGAACTTTCAGCCATGCCGTGACATGGGTCAGCCGAGAGCGAACAGAATTCAAATTCCAGCTAGCGACTTTAAGCATCAATTCCCATTCTAGCGTCGGCATGCAACGGCGGCCACTGGCTGGGGAGGAACGCATTCAGCACGGCTATTAATCAAGGCGGCGGCTAACCACGGCATTTAGACATACGAGGGGCCAAGCGGGCAAGTTTCGGCCGGCAACGGCTGATGAATCGCCATTACACGAACATCCGTGTGGGCGATCGCCAGTGTAAACGCCTGCGCCTGTTGCTTTTCGCGTGTTGAGATTCCGCGCCCGGATTGGCAGCGGCCGGATGCTCCACGATACCGAGGGACGCACGCGCCCCTGTATCCAAGCCGGACCCGACTAGCGGGTTACCCACTCAGCTCTTTTTCGAAGCAGATTTCATCGCTGGTTCGCCGAACGCAACACACTGTGCGATCACTGCCAGCACCCAGATATACCATGGAATGGCATCATGATAATGAAACTGAAGGATGACACACACGACTAAAAGCAGACCTCCCAACATGACTCCCTCCTCGCCGATCTTGTTTAGCTGCGAGCGCGAAGTCTAACACAGCGGCACGAACAAGTCAGTGAGCTGGGATCCGCTCATTCCAGGCGGGTTGGGATGACAGTTGGCACAACGTCCCAATTGCACAAACTACCGCTCTCCTGAGGCCGCTGGCCAAATTAAGCGCCAGCGCGAGAGCCCTTCGTTTGTTCCGCTTGCGCCTCGGCCAGCGACTTCCTTACTTTCGCGACTTCCTCCGCCATCGCGTACTTCAGCTTCTCAATCCCCTCGCCGGTCACGGCGGAAATCGGATAAAGCTTCAGCTTTTTGCGCGTCGCCCACTGCTTCAGCTTCTTGAGCTTCTCCGGATTCGCCACGTCGATTTTCGACGCGACCATCAAAGTCGGCTTCTTCTCCAGACCCGCTCCAAAACTCGCCAGCTCGCCCACGATCACGTCCAGGTCTTTGACCACGTCGGCGCGCCCGCTGCTGTCGGAGACATCCACCATGTGCACCAGCAACCGAGTGCGCTCGATGTGGCGCAGGAATTGCGTGCCCAAGCCCGATCCGGTGTGCGCGCCTTCAATCAACCCCGGAATGTCGGCGACCACGAAACTTTCTTCTTTCCCTTTGTCGCCCGCCAGCACCACGCCAAGATTCGGCTCGAGCGTGGTAAACGGATAATCCGCAACCTTCGGCCGCGCCGCCGAAATTCGCGAGATCAGAGTGGATTTGCCTACATTCGGATAGCCTACCAGCCCCACATCGGCGAGCAGTTTCAACTCCAGGCGGAAATTGCGTTCCTCGCCGGACGTCCGTCCTCGTGCTCGCGCGGCGCCTGGTGCGTGGAAGTGGCGAACTGCGCGTTGCCGCGTCCGCCGCGTCCGCCGCGCGCGATCACGACGCGTTCGTCGGCGCGCGAAAAATCGTGAACCTTCTCGCCCGTATCCTCGTCGAAAACGATCGTGCCCACCGGCACTTTCAGGACGATCCCTTCGCCGTCGCGCCCGGTCTTCTTCGCGCCTTCGCCGTGGCGTCCGCGCTCGGCCTTGTATTCCGGATTGAAACGGAAATGCACCAGCGTATTGTGGCGCTCGCTCGATTCCATCCAGATGTCGCCGCCGCGGCCGCCGTCGCCGCCCGAAGGCCCGCCCCGCGGAATGAACTTCTCCCGCCGGAACGCCATGCAGCCGTTGCCGCCGTCTCCCGCCTTCACTCGAATTTTGGCTTCATCGATAAACATGGTGGGTAGCGCGGGAATTTTCCGCGAAAGGAAAAAGCCTCGACCCGAAGCCGAGGCTGCAAAATCTTCCGTAGAGACGCGGCTTGCCGCGTCTCCCGCCGGATCCAAAAAAAGACGGGGCGAGCCCCGTCTCTGCAATAGCGTTCTACTGCGCTTCGATGGTCTCGGGCTCGATCATGACAAACTTTCCCATCGATCCCTTGTCCATGAACTTGATGCGGCCGGTGATCTTGGCGAAGAGCGTGTCGTCCTTGCCGCGCCCGACGTTGAGTCCGGGCTTCACCCGCGTGCCGCGCTGGCGGACGATGATCGTGCCGCCGGGCACCAGTTGTCCGCCGAAAGCCTTGAAGCCAAGCCGCTGCGCGTTTGAGTCGCGCCCGTTTCGTGAAGTGCCTTGTCCTTTTTTATGCGCCATAATTCAGTTCTCGGTTCTCAGTTCTCAGTAAATCGAATCTCAATTCTTCGTGAAAAAAAACTGATTTGTCATCCTGCGCGAAGTGAAGGATCCCTACCTCCGCTATTTCTTTTTCTTCTTCGCCACTGCTTTCTTCGGCTCGGGTTTCTTTGCCGCCGCCTTCTTCGCAGCTTTTCCCGGACGCGCGGAAGCCTTCACTTCTTCGCCGCCCTCGACCGCCTTCTTTACTTTCTTTTCAATTTTCGGAAGCTCGGGCGCTCTGAACGACTTCCCGCCAAAAGCAATCTCCGTGATGCGGACCGCCGTGTAGTCCTGCCGGTGTCCGCGCAGCTTCTTGTACTGCTTCTTGCGCTTGAAGTGGAAGACCAGGATTTTGTCGCCGCGTCCCTGCTCGACCACCTCGCCGGTAACCAGCGTTCCCGTGCCCGCGGGCTCAACGCTTCCCGCTTCGGCTGAAACCGCCAGCACATCGTCGAACTGGATCTTTCCGCCCTTGTCTTCCTGCGTTTCCACCCGGATCACGTCGCCCGGGGCGACACGATACTGCTTTCCACCTGCGCGGATCACCGCGTACATAAACTCTCCTTAGACTCGCGCACTTTGTGCACGTGTGGGGACGGGCGCCCTCGCCCGTCCAAGCCGAGCGTAGCTCGGCCAATACCTAAACATGCTTGCTGTTTTCCCGCTGCGGCTTCTGACCGGAGACGCGGCGCGGACATCCGGGGTCCCCGGCACGCCCGTCTTTGGCGTGACGGGGTGGAGGGCGGGTCCGCAAGTACAGGCAAACTCATCTAGTCTATCGTGCCCTATGGAAATCGGTCAAACGGAATGCGGGCTGTCGAGCTGTGAAAAGGGAAGGGCACGAGTTTACTCGCGGCACTAAGTTGTTAGAGGTTGCTCGCGCTTTAGCGCCCGAGGTGTGCTTCTACTGGCCTCGATTCGTTCTTACGCAACCTTTGCAGCCCCTATTCTTCGAAGTAGTCCGAATCGACTTTTGGCACCCGTAAAGAACGTAAAGTGACCCCGACTTCGTGGTCGATCATTAGGTTGGCCAGTTTCCGTCCGTCCACAAGGACGATTCGCTCGACCGAGCCCGCGAAATCGATCGCCTGTTGGCTGAATGTTGAGGTTGTTATAAACACGCCCTTGTTCGCCCGCTGCCCGGCGAGCGCACCATAGAACCCCTGAATATCTGGGCGGCTAACTGGACTTTGCCATCGCTTGGCTTGCACGTACACCTTTTCAAGACCTAGACGGTCCAGCGAAATCACGCCGTCGATTCCTCCGTCTCCGGGACGGGCCGACCCGAAGTAGATCGGCGCGATTAGTGCCGTAGCCCATTTTGTGAAGAAGGTCGAGGACAATCGTCTCGAAGTATTCTGGCGAGACTTGGGAAAGCATCTCGAGCAATTCGGCGGTGACGGCCTGCCGCAATTCTGCCATCGCCTGCTCAAGACGATCATCTGGGCTTGCCGTGGCTCTCTCGGATATTGATGGCTCGACGGCAGTAGTAACGGGCTCTTCCACGTCAGTCGTCGGCCGAAGTCGAACATCTTTGTGTTCAGTGACGAGTTTTTCCAAGACCTCGGCGGGCAAGGGTGCAGAGTGGGCGCTTGCGAATGCGTGCCCTTGCTCAGTCAATTGCCAATGACCGCGCCGGGGAGCGACTGAAAAACCAGCCCGTTTGAGCCGGTCGTGCGCCCATCCGGCCCGGTTCTTGTAAACACGCTGAGCGCCGCTTGGAAGGAGTTCGGCCCGGTCGGACTCACTGAGGTCCAGTGCTTCCGCCGCGGCATCGTGGACGTCGCGTGCTGGCGCTCCCTCCGGATGCTTTGCGAGGTAGCGCATCACCGGTTCAACGAATTGATCGTACGTTGGAACAGGCATCTCTACCTCTGCGGACGCGACCGCCTAATCTTCGCCGTTACGCCCGGATTATACGAGTATCAACTTATATTAAACAAAATAGCAAAATATTTTGATGATTACTTTCACATTAAAGATGATTGGGGAACAATGCTGCTCTGATCGACTATACTTCTCACAACCATCTCGCCGAATCCAGCAAGATTGTGACCGGCCCTTCCTAGATCGGTTCCCCTGCATCGTAATTCTGGCCATTGATTCGCCGAACGCTTAATTCCAGTGGTGCGAGTTCCACCAGATTTTCTGGATGTCGAATTTAACGCCGCGGCACAGGTAGATCGGCCCGTTTTCCTCGCTCATGCCAAAGCGCTGGTAATGTGCGAACGTCTGATACGAAGTGCTGTTGTCGCGCACATCGTCGAGGCTCCACTCGATCACGATGAGGTTCTTGTAAACCTGAGGCGGCGGACCCCAATACCAGTGGTTCTGGTGGCGAGAGTAGGCGCGCGGCAGGCCGTACCTGGGCCCGAACAAATTGATGGCGCCGGCTTCGCCGTAGTTTCCGGCCCAGATGCCGGTCTGGGCGCGCTCAGCGGGCGGCAACGCGTTGTAGATGGCGGCGACCTCGCTCACCATCTCGGGCCATCCAAACTGGTCGGCAATCGGTTGCGGCAACAGCGACTCGTGATGCACCTCGGCCTTGGCGGGTTTAAAGCCGATGGCGTTTTGATAGGCGAGCAGACGTTCCGGCGGCAGCATCCAGGTCGATAGCGGGATGGCGGGAAGCGCCGCGATCAAGATGACGGCGACGACGGCCGCGCGTGCCGTCGTGCGTAGTGCCGCACGGGAAGAGGCGGCGCGGTTGGCCAGCCAGCGCACGATAGCACCGTCGATGACGACCGCGCCTCCAGCGAAGACCATCGGATAAATTGGAAAAACGTAATAGTTCTTGCCGTGCACGACTTCCATTAATACGAAGAAAATGGCAAACGTCAGCCCAAGCGCCCGCCAGCGGCGGTCCCATAGAAACCAAATCAGCCCCGAGATCCAGACTGGCAACAGGATCGGGTGCATGTCGATGATCTGCTCTTTCACGAAGGCAAGCGGACCGAGTATGACGTTCTTGCCTTCGCGGCGAACGTTGGCGAGGTCTTCGATGGTCGGGAAGTGATGGCGAATTTGCCAGATGAGATTGGGCAGGAAGATCGCGACGGCGATGGCACCGGCAATCCAGATCCATGGCCGCGCGAACTCGCGGCGATGCTCGGTCAGCAGCAGGGCAATGGTGACCGCAAATCCGAAAGACAGAGTGGAGTGCTTGTTCTCGAGCCCGAGTCCGGCAAGCAGGCCGAACCACAGCCAAAGCCGTGAGTCGCCGGTGCGCAAGATGCGAGCGACAACCCAGATGCAGCCCATCCAATATAGTGGCTCGAAGGGATTCATGGTGAGCAGGCTGTCGACCGCGAGGACCGCGGGGCAGAGCAGAATGACGGTTCCGGCAAGAAGCTGGGCATAACGCCCGCCGCCCAGTTCACGCGCGATGAGCATGGTGAGCGCGATGAGCGCCGCGCCCGCCAGCGCGGGCAGGATGCGCAGGGCCGCGAGCGATCCTCCCATCAGCATCGCGACTTTCGCGTAAACGGCGATGAGCGGCGCCGCATCCACGTAGCCCCAGTCGAGGTGGCGGGCCATATCGAGGTAATAAAGCTCGTCGCGAAAGTATCCGTAGTGCCGGCAGCTGGTGAAAATGTGCAGCAGCAGTTTGGCCGTACAGAGGCCAATTAGAATGCCCACGGCGAGAGGCGGAAGCGGCGGACTGCGGCGCTCTTCGATTGTGTGATTGGAAACGGACTGAACAGTGCTGGCGACATCCATAACCGAAATTGTGCTCCTCTCCCAAACAGCCGCTATCGTTTCTTTACAGAATACTTTTGCAAAGTACTTTTGCCGAGTCTGGCAGATGAGATTCGGAACGCTCTCCCGGGTGAGACCGGTAAAAGCTCAGCGCCGCGTCGCCTTGCACCAGTTTGCGATAGCGTCGCAATTCTCCAAAAGCTTCTCCGGGATCGAATCTCTTTTCATGCTCGGCGATCACCACGTTCGTCTCGCGCAACAATTTCGACTGCGCCAGGGCTGATAGCGTTTTCGCGTACTCGTCCCGCAACGCATAGGGCGGATCGATAAAAACGTAATCGGCAACGCTCACCGCCGCCTCCAATTGCCGCAGGGCTTTTCCGGCGTCGGCCTTCACGATCTGAAAGCCGCTCGCGATGCCCAACGACTTCAAATTCGCGGCAATCAGATCCGCCGCTGCTTTGGACGATTCGACGAAGTACACCATCCGCGCACCGCGGCTGATCGCCTCAATGCCCACCGCGCCCGTGCCCGCATACAAATCGAGCCATGTTGTCTCCCCGAGCGCCGCCGGATTGCCCGCCGTGAGCACGTTGAACAGCGTCTCGCGCAGCCGGTCCGACGTGGGACGAATCTCGATCCCAGGCAGTGACCGCAACGTCCGCCGCCGGTACTCTCCCGCAATCACTCGCATAAGTTTGTGGTCATCGATTCGAATTAGGGCGCGCCTTCACCCATGCCGATCCCAAGCTTTTTAGTGGAGTGCCGGGCGTCCCCGCCCGGCAGGACGGGCGAGAAACCCGTCTCTCCACCGCTTCGGTTTCGCCTTTTCGCAGCTCACCAGCCGTCAACCGGTGTCTAAGCAGATAGAATACCTGTAGGCATGTCAATGCGCAGTTGGTCCATCCCGCTCGGGCGTCTTTTCGGAATCGAAATTCGCATCCATTTCACCTTCTTTTTTTTACTCGGCTTCGTATGGGTCACCGAGGCCGCGACCAAGGACACTGGCGTAGCTCTGCGCGGACTCGCTCTGGTTGGCATCATTTTTGGCAGCGTCGTCTTGCACGAATTGGGTCACGCTCTGGTGGCCCGCGGCGCGGGCATTCCGGCGAAGGGCATCATCCTTCTGCCGATCGGCGGAGTTACCATCCTCGACGAGACAAACGCCCTCCCCGACCCAGTCCACGGCTGGAAGCGCGACATCCGCATCGCGGTCGCCGGACCGCTGGTAAATCTCTTCATCGCGGGATTATCCGCCCTCATTCTGCTCGCAGCCATTCCCAACTTTTCGCTTACCACCAGGCCGCTCCTCCATTCGAGCGCCCTGTTGCGGAGCATCGTTTGGGCGAACCTTTATCTCGGCTTGTTCAACCTGCTGCCCGCCTATCCCATGGATGGCGGCCGCGTTTTGCGGGCCCTCTTCTCGCGTAGTGGAAACATGGTTCAAGCCACCCAGCGCGCCGTTCGCATCGGCCAAGTCTTCTCCTTTCTGTTCGTGATAGCTGGGTTTTTCAGGGGCGACTGGTGGCTGGCGATGATTGGGGTTTTCCTTCTTTTTGGCGCGCAGCTCGAAGAGCGTTCGGCGGTATTTCAGTCGGTGCTGCAAAGCGTCCGCCTGGAGGAAGTCATGCTCACCGATTTCGCCACGCTCTCGCCCGCCGATACGCTGGAAGACGCGCTGGAGAAGGCCGTACACACGTTGCAGGAGGATTTCCCGGTGGTGCGCGGCAGCGACATGGTGGGCGTCGTCTCGCGGCAGAAAATTCTCGAAGCGCTGCGCGCCGAAGGCAATGGCTACGTGCAGGCGGTGATGCACCGCATGTTCGACGTGGCCGCCCGGCAGGAATCGCTTGCCTCCGCTTTCCGCAAGCTCTCCGCCCGCAACCTCAGCATCATTCCCATCGTCGACGATCAGCATCTGGTCGGAATCGTTACCTTGCAGAACCTGATGCACTCCATGGCGCTGCTCGCCGAAAGCCGCAAACTGCGCCGCGAAGCGATGGACGTTTAGCGCCGAGCCCATAAGATTTTGTCATCCCGAGCGAAGCGAGGGATCTGCAGTTGTTGCCGTTGCGCAAGCTGCGAGCCACGAGCTTCGAGCTAGGGCCCAGCTCGCTCGAAGCTCGTAGCTCGCGGCTCCAAGCGTTCTATAATTCCCCCATGCCCCTCATCGACCAGATCCAGAAAGATATCGTCGCGGCCATGAAGGCGCGCGAAGAGCAGCGGCTCTCCGCCCTGCGCATGGTCAAGACCGCGCTTAAGAATAAAGAGATCGAAAAAATGGCGCCGCTCGACGACAAGGAATCGCAGCAGGTGCTCTCCACCCTGATCAAGCAGCGCAAAGACTCGGTCGAGCAGTTTACTAAAGGCGGACGCCAGGAGATGGCCGACAAGGAGGCCGCCGAGATCAAGCTGATCGAAACTTATATGCCCAAGGCCGCCGGCGAAGAGGAAATCGTCGCCGGAGTCCGCGCCGCCATGGCCGAGATGACGCCCCCTCCCGCCCTGAAAGATATGGGCACGGTGATGAAGGCCGCCATGGCCCACTTCGCCGCCGCCGGCATCCGGGTGGATGGCAAGCTAGTCAGCGAGACAGTCAAGAAAGAATTGGCGGGAAAGCAGGAACCACCAAAGCCCGCGTAGAGGCAGCCGCCTTCGGCTGTCCTGTCGAGCGCAGTGCAGCATTGCAGTCGAGTCGCAATTCGGGATCGGCTCTACTACTCAATCAAGCTCCCTGCCAAAACCCAAAGGAGTGGGGACCAACTCCTCCCTCGAAACTGTCTTGCGGTTCGACTTATAAGTGATAAAATCCTCTTATGCCAAAAACACTTATTCAGACCGTCGTTAAACAGCTCGAGCATGAACGCGCGCGACTTGTGGATGAACTGCATCGCGTATCAGCGGCCCTAACTACCTTCGGGAAAGTCTACAAGCAGCAGAGCAAGCTTGGACATGCCGCAGGTCCAAAGAAGCGGACGATTTCGGCGGCGGGACGCCGGAGAATTGCCGCAGCCCAAAGAGCGCGCTGGGCAAGGATCAGGGCAGGCAAGTAAGAGGGTGTAAATAGAACTGCGTGATCCGCCATGGGAATCTGCGAATGGCACTCTCATGGCAAGCGCCACAAAGTCGGCCAGCCGGCGGCAAGCTACGTTAGGACCTAGCGATGGAACGACCTATGGACCGAAGCTGGCCGCCAAGGGGCAACCGCGCTGGACCGGCTTCGACTTATCCTCCGGATAACCGCCGCACAAGCTGCACCAACTAAGTCCTCAATCTGCGCCGTGGACCCGCGGAGGTGTGCTTTGCGAAGAACGTTGAAGTCCGCGGCGCATTCTCCTGCCAGTAAGCGGTTCTAACGCGTGGGCCGGCGCGTGGGCCGGGCTAGCGCCATCGTGTGGACCTTCACCAGGCTGCGGAACATGCCGGCCTTCGATGACCAACCCCTTAAGGCGCATCGGAGCTTAAGCACCTTGCGATATCGCGCAAGCGGCGCCCCGATGCGAATCCCGGGGTTCTCCGCAGCCTGATCACATTACCAGCTAAGATCAGCCGCTAACATCGGCTGCTAACATAGTCAGCCAACATGGTCAGCTAGCGACAACCGTTAATGGCGGCCCTTCTTGCGGGCGGCCTTCTTTGCCTTCTTCGCCTTCTTCGCTGCTTTCTTGGCTTTCTTCTTGGACACTTTCTTCGCCGGCTTTTTTGCCGCTTTCTTCGCCGGCTTCTTGGCGGCCTTCTTCTTGGCAGCCTTTTTCTTGGCGGCCTTTTTCTTGGCGACCTTTTTCTTGGCAGCCTTTTTCTTGGCCGGCGCCTTCTTCTTCGTAGGGGCGCTGGGGCCGCCACCCGCTGGAACTACGGGCGCTGGTTCGCGCACAGGCGGCGGCGCGGGAATCGCGTCGTCTTCCTCTGCGAGAGCGGGTTCTTCTTCCTCTTCTTCTTCTTCGTCCAGATCCTCTTCCAGCGATTCGCCGTAGGCGCCGCTGTCGCTGTACTCATCCGTCTCATCGTCCCGACCGTACAGGGTCGGATCATCGAAGCCCATATCTCCTCCTGTGTTTTTGCGGTCCCTGGGAGCGTTCACGCCCAGGGCCGGGGAATTAAGACAACCATCTGCCAAACTATACCGCTTTTCGGTAACGGCGCGTGATTATAGCACGGCGCAGTTTCACCGGGCAGTATCGTGCATTCTCCGCCGTTTTGCGAGGAAAATAATTCAGGGGGGAACCCGCCAAGTGCTAGGCGAATGAAAAGCGAAATCTGGGGATGACCCCCGCCCTACTCGTAGGCCAGGGCGTCGATGGGGTCCTTCTGCGCCGCCTTGAAGGCGGGATAAAGCGCCCCGGCCATCGCCCCAGTGATCGCAATCAGGGTGGCGCGCACCATCCAACTGCGGTCCACCACCACTTGCAGCAGCGGAAACTTGTGCGCCAGGCCTGCCCGGGCCGCCAGACTCACCCCAATGCCAAGTACGATTCCCGCCAGCGCCAGCAGCACCGTCTCCCGCAGCACCACATTCACGATGTACAGCTTCGACGCTCCCATTGCCTTCAGAATGCCGATCTCGCGCGTCCGCTCCATCACCGCCGTGTACATGGCCTGGAAAATCACGATAAATCCGATGACTACCGAAATACCGACCACGACCTTGATGAAAGTGGAAAGCCCGGGATAGTTGCTGGTGGTCATCATGGCCAGGTATGAAGCCATGGTGTTCACAAAGTAATGTTCCATGCCCGGCACATGCTTGATCTCGTCCACGACCGCGTCCGCATTCGCCGGGTCGTCGAGCTTGAGATAGATGATTGTGGCCTTGTCCGTGGCGCCGATCAGGTCCTGCATGGTGTGCAGCGGAATGAATTTCCGGCCGCCCTTGCCCCGTTCCACGATTCCACAGATGTGGAACTTGTTGTTCAGAATCTGAATCGAGTCGCCCACTTTGGCGTGCTTGGACTGGGCAAAAAGATCGTCGACCAGCACGTCGTACTTATCCTGAAATGGACCGCCCGCCACGTAATGGAAGCCGTTCGACATGCTCTCATAGCTCGGCAAGTCGATTCCGGCTATGATTTCGAGCGATCCCGCGGAACTGACTTGTGTGACCACGGGGGCAACGCTTTTGACATGGGGCAGCTTCGCCAGTAAGTTCCCGACCTTGATCGGCATGGGCGCCCCGGTCAGGCCGGTGATGAACGAAGACCCCGGCGGCATTACCAGCACGTCGGCGCCGATGCCACCCGTTCTGGTGCGGCTGTCCTGTAGCATCCCCATGCACAGCCCCACGATCAGCAGGATCAGCGTCACTTCGAGCGCCACTGCGACAATGCTGATCAGCGAGCGTACCGGCCGATGCACCAAGTTTCCGAGGATCATTCGATTCATCATGTCTTATCCGGAAAACCCGTCGTTGGTCGTTGGTCGTCAGTCGGTCGCGAACTACTTACGACTAACGACGAGCTATCAGCTTTTCAGTCTCTTTACGGTTGGCCATTCGGCGCCTTGGCCACGCTCGGATCGGGCTGCGGCAGATGAACCACGTCCGCGCCATCCGGCTGGTCCAGCGCGAACTGGTCGTCGGTCAGCGTTTTGTTGATGTCGAGTTTGACCATGCTCAACGTGATGTCGTAATTCTCCCGCGGCCGTTCGATCTCAATCGTACTCGGGAAGGTTGTTCCCGCGTAGTCTTTGTAGTCTTCGTAGCGCGCGTCGGTGATGACGTTGCCCTGCTGGTCGTAGATTCTTTGCCGGTGCGGCAGCAGGTCGGTCCGGCTGAACTCGATCCTGCGCGATAGATACCAGCCCTGGGGGCCGTCGCGGAGAATCAGCAGTCCGTAGTTGGGCTGCTCGACCCGATGCCGCTTTGCGTCCAGCACGGTTTCATATCCGTTTTCACGAAACGGAATCTCGTCCCGGCCGATTTCCGGAATCAGCAGCGCGTCGTAAATGTACTGCGGACGCATGTTTTCCATCCGCTTGTCGGGCTTGTACCCGTCGGCATCGTTCGAACCCATGACAAACTTATTTCGCGGAGGGATCCACAGTTTGAAATTCCGCCCGTCGCTCACCATATCGAAGGCCGTAGTGCGCACCAGCGGCAACAGGCCCTTCATGCGCAGCATGGACGGCTTGCGCGCCAGCACATAGCCGAGAATCTCTTTGTAGTCGGTGGCCACGCCGTTTTTCGGGTCCAGGGAGGAAGCGTCAATATCCACCGTCGCCTGCATGGTCTGGACCTTGGCGGCCTGCGTGTTGACGTAGTCGATCAGCTCCTGCTGGGTCGCGCTCTTCAGCGGCCGGTCGGAGACCTGCCGGTCCAAAGTGCGGGTCCGGAACAGGCACCCGCTGACCGGCAAAGTCGCTGCCGCCAGAACTACCACCACAAAAAAACGCAGATGAGGACGATGCATTCCTTAGGTCGCTATCCTGAAAGACTTTTACCGCAGTGCTGTCCGACTGGAACTGGTCTCGCCAATGGTTTTGCGCAGCGCGCGGGTGAAGCCGCGCCGCTACCGGCCAGCAAAAACTCGGGCTTTAGCCCCGCAGGGTCAGACAGTCACGCCCTGAGAATCGTTCATGAGACAAGTCTAGTATAAACCACTGAAGGGATTGGCGCTTAGCGCAAGCCGAGCGCATGGCGATAAGCGGCCACATTCCGGTTGTGCTCGGTCAGGCTGCGGGCGAAGCGGTGGTGCCCGTTGCCATCGCTGACAAAATAGAGGAATTTCGTGATCTCGGGGTGCAAAGCCGCTTCCAGCGCGCTTTTTCCCGGATTGGCGATGGGCCCCGGCGGCAGCCCCGGAAAACGATAGGTGTTGTAGGGAGACTTCACCGCCAGGTCGGCGTGGTGCAGGCTTCCACGGTATGTGCCCGCCTGCAACTCGGCGTAAATCACGCTGGGATCGGCATCGAGCGCCATCTTCCGCGCCAGCCGATTGTAGTACACGCTGGCCACACGCGGCCGTTCGTCAGGAGCTGCGGTTTCCTTTTCCACAATCGACGCCATGGTCACGAGCCGGTTGACATCCGCATTTAGCCCGATCTGTTGCGCCACCGCCCGGAACTGATGCACCATCGCCCCCGCCATTTCCTCCAGGCTCTCGGTGCGGGTGAACTGGTAAGTTTCGGGGAAAAGATACCCTTCGAGCGACTTCGCATCTGGCGCCAGGTCCGAAATCAACTGCGTCTGGGTTTCGGCCACGCGCAGGAAATCGGACGCCGATCCGAGCCCCGCGCCCTCCATCGCCCCCGCGATGTCGAACATCGTGTAGCCTTCGGGAATCGTCACCACATGGAAATAGACATCGCCACGCGCGATCCGTTCGTAAACCTGCGGCAGCGTCGCCGCCCGCTCAAACCTGTATTCGCCGGCTTTTAACATCGGCTTGGGATGCGCCGCATGCCAGAGCCGGAAAGCCAGCTCGCTGCGTATCACTCCCGCCTTTTTCAATTCCGCCGCAATCCGCCGCGTCGAATATCCCGGACGCAGCAGCAACGAAGCATTGGCCGCAGGCACGACCGGGGTATAGACCTGCCAAGCCCCCCAGCCTCCAGCCGCCAGCACAACCATCAAGAACAGTGTGATCAGAGCCCGCAAGGTTCCAGTGTAATGGCCTTTTCAGATTGGGACAAAGTGGCGAGAGGACAAGGCCCCCTGTGTGGATGCGGGCTATGCCCCACTTGGACCGGGCGAAGCCCCGTCCCCACACAGGAATTCAAAAAGTTTTCTTGGCGCCCTCTGCGTCTCGGCGGTGAATTGTTCTCTGCTCACAGCCAATCCGCAGAACGAACCAATACCCTTGGTCTAATCTTCTGGGCATCCGGAAAATAATTGGTCGGGACGGCGAGATTTGAACTCGCGACCCCTTGCACCCCAAGCAAGTGCGCTACCAGGCTGCGCTACGTCCCGACGGATTCCGCTGCCCAAGATTGCGATGACGATGACAGCGCGGGGTTTTGACTCTCAGATTCTACACCAGACGGCAGCCCCCAGGTGAGGACGCCGCTATTCTTTCCCTCAGTCGAAGAGGGTGGCGAGCTTAGCCAGCACATCGTCGAGAATATGCTGCGGCACGCTTTCGAGTTTGCGGCCTTTGCGCGCGGCCAGATCGAGGGGCCGGGGCTGGTCACAGCGAACCACGCCGCCGGTGCGCGTCCCGGCCCCAGTCAGCGAAACCGTGAACCCGGCTTGGCGGGCAAACGCCCCTCCCGAGGTGATCGGAACAACGATGGGAACTCGCGTCAGAGCATTGAAGCGGTCCGGAGACACCACCAGGACAGGCCGGGTGCCCTGCTGCTCATGTCCCAAGGTAGGATCGAGCGAAACCAGATAGATGTCGCCGCGCTTCACAGCTCACGGCCTACTGGGGGAAGATCGAGCCAGGCGCGGTCCTCTTCCGTTTGTGTGAGCGGAGCATGGGCGTCGCATTGCGCCAGCAACTCATCGAGCGTGTATCTTGGCTTGGTCTGTGGCTGAATCACAAGCCGTCCTCCGTCCACGGCGATGCCCACCGTAGCCCCAGCGTCGAGATGAAGCAGATCGAGGATGGCAGGGGGAACGGCGAGCATAACGGAACCGCCGACTTTACGCAGGTTGGTAGTGTGCATGGCAACCTCTTATGTTATATATAAATATAACATAAGACAGGCCGCCTTCCACAATCTCTCTTTTCTCCGTAGCTCCGTGGATCGTGTCACTCACGATTAACGTCCGAACTCCTCAAATCTATCCCTCCGTCACAAACGGAGCGTGATGAGTATCACCTCGCGCTGACCGCTTCTCGCGGCATCATGTTCGCAGAGAAAAGAGTAACGAATGACAGAAGGAACCAGCCGTCGAATCACGCGAGGCTTTTCTTGGCCATCCTGGTAACGGGCGGAGCCGGCTACATCGGCAGTCATGCGGCGCGCGCGCTGCGGCGGTCCGGATATGAGGTCGTGCTCTATGACAATCTCTCCACCGGATTCCGCCGCCTGGCGCAAGGCTTCGAACTCGTCGAGGGCGACATCGCCGACCAATCCACGCTCTGGCCCGTGCTCGCGCGCGTGGACGCGGTCATGCACTTTGCCGCCCACGCCTACGTCGGAGAGTCGGTCACCGACCCGCGCAAATATTTCCGCAACAACGTCGCCGCCGCGCTCAGCCTGCTGAACTCCGCGCTGGACGCCGGTATCCGCCGCTTCGTGTTTTCCTCCAGTTGCGCCGTGTACGGCATCCCCGAAAAGGTTCCCATCACCGAGCAGACGCCGCGCCAGCCGGTGAATCCTTATGGCGCGACAAAACTTTTTTTCGAAAACGCGCTCGAAGCCTACGGCCGCGCCTACGGACTTCGTTCGTTCGCCCTGCGCTATTTCAACGCCGCCGGAGCCGACGTTCATAGAGACGACCATAGAGATGACAATACAGCGGACAATAAAAACAACAGCGGCGCGATTGGCGAGATGCACTCTCCGGAAACCCATCTGATTCCGCTGGCGCTCGCCGCCTCGACCGCGAACGGACCCGAGCTGCAAATCTACGGTTCCGACTACGCGACTCCCGATGGCACGTGCATCCGCGACTACATACACGTCAACGACCTCGCCGATGCGCACGTCCGAGCATTGCAATACCTGGAAACGCAACCTCAGAAAAGAAGTACCGCCGAAGATGTTTGTAATTCGCTGGCCATCAATCTGGGAACCGGCCAGGGACATTCCGTTCTAGAAGTTATCCAAGCGGTGGAAAAGGCCACCGGACGCCCCGTCCGGCGGAAGACCACTCCGCGCCGCCCCGGCGACCCTCCGATTCTGGTAGCCAATCCGGCAAAGGCTCAAAGAATCCTGCAATGGGCCGCCCAGCGCAACTTAGCCGACATCGTCACGAGCGCATGGGCGTGGATGCAGCTATCACATCAAATGTCGTGGATCGCAAGTTAAGTCTCGTTCAATCGCTCGGCGGGACTTACTTGCCGGATGTAAGCAATCTCGCAACGGCTTGGGTAGGGCGGTTGGTTGTCGCGCCTGAAATCTCCCTCATCCCTTCTTTTCAGGTTCAGACGACGGGTTGGCCTCTTCCCCCGTAGTTTGGCTGGCGTCGGAGGAGCGGATTTCTTCAACGTCGGCAAGATCGCGCAATCGGCCCGCCGCGAGTTTCGACGCAATCAGGTCGCTCTTGGAAATGAAAAAAGTCGTGAGGCCGCTCTTCGCGTCGATTACGCCTTCGACACGCCGTGCCCATGCCGTATCGAAATCCACGCCATCGATGCCGGAGAAAATATCGACCGCGACCGGTTCCCGTCCAAAGCGAATGAATTTTCGGGGGTCCGCAAGATCGTCAACGGCAATGTCGGTGAGGGGAGCGCCGAAGGTGGCCAGCGCCGCATAGGCCGCCTGTGCGTTCGCCGCGTCCGGCTTGATGAACAAGTCGAGGTCTTTGGTCGCGCGTGGCTGCGCGTGAAACGAAACCGCGTATCCGCCGACGACCAGATATTTAACGCTGTGGTCGTTGAAGGCAGACAAGAGTTTTTTGAAGTCGTCGAACATCGCGGGCTGGTTCCTTCATGGCGTACGCGGAAACGGTGAGTTCGGTAACCGCGCTCATCCGCTCGTGGACTGGGCGACTCTGCCAGTACCGGTATTCGTCGGCCTTCATTTCCTCGCGGCTGTCGTATACGCGGACCGTCTTATCCATACCCGTTTGTAGCATTCGGCCGGGCGCTTTTCAAGATTACTCTTGCGACGGAGTGCCGAGACGCGCGCGCCTTTTGGTTAGGGGCTTCCAGATACATCGACAATTTAATATTGCCAGAACTCCTTGGCCTCGCAATTTGCCAATCACAACTTACCAATCCCAAATTCCTTCCGCACCCGCTCCCAAGTCACCTCCAGCGCCTCGGGCAGCACTCTCGTCTCTCCAATCACGCTGGCAAAGTTGGCGTCGGCGATCCAGCGCGGCAGAATGTGCATGTGGATGTGTCCCGCCACGCCAGCGCCAGCGGCTTGTCCGATATTCATGCCAAGGTTAAGACCGTCGGGCCGATAGAGAGCGCGCAGGACCGCCTCCATCCGCTGCGTCAGGGCCATCATCTCCTGGGCGGCATCGGCGGCAAGTTTCTCCAACTCGTCCAGGTGCGCGTAGGGCACGACCATGACATGGCCATTCGTGTACGGATAAGTATTGAGAATGACGTAGCAATGCTCGCCGCGGTGGACGATGCGCGCCTGCTCGTCGCTTTCCTTGGGAGCGTCGCAGAAGATGCAGCCCGCCTTCTTGTCCGCGCCGGTGACATACGCGTAACGCCACGGAGTCCAGAGATAATCCATGGGGCGAGGTTAGCAGAAATACGCTGCCAGCTGCGAGCCAAGAACCACGCTGCAAACGGTTTGACCTAAGCTCGCGGCTGGTAGCTCGTAGCTCACCCCAGTGTGACGAGTCTGTGAATTCTTCGGCCAGTGGCCCTTTTCGCGTTTGACACTGTTCCAAAGTGGTTGCTATAGTCGAGAAGTCCCTATTGGACGCGGTTTTGCACCAGCTGGAATTGTCCTACGGGTCGTCCGCCAGGGCGGCCTCAACGCAACCTAAAGACCACGCCAGCCGTCCGCTACACCACGTCCCGCATGTCGCGCCCGAACCGGCGCCGGCACAGAGGCTATGAACTTGTCCGACGACAGTACCGCCCATAATCCTGAACCCAACATTGAAACCATGACATCTGCCAACGACACCCAATCCGGCGGCCCGGCCGTACTTGACGCTCCCGAGATCGCACAACCTTCGCCCGCGGAGCCACCGGCTTCCGCCCCTGACGCAATTGCAGTTGAATCTTCACCCGTTGAAACTCCAGCAAGCGAAACGCCCGCCATCGAAGCTCCTCCAATCGAGGCACCCGAAATTCCCGGCGTTAAGCTTGAGAGTGTTGCAGCGGCCAGCGAAATCCCCGCTGCCAGCGCGACTCCTGAAATTTCCGTTCCCGAAAATGCCGCGGCTTCGAGCGACGATTTCGCCGCCGCGCTCCAAAGCTTCGAGACCGAAGCCGAAGAAGCGGTGGGCGAAGACCGTGTCATCAAAGGCACCGTGGTGAAACTGACCGCGACCCACGTCGTCGTCGATATCGGAACGAAATCCGAAGGCATGGCGCCGCTTACCGAGATCCTCGATCACGAGGGCAAGCCCAAGTTCCAGCCCGGCGACGAGATCGACGTGTTGCGCGAGAAGGGGCAAACCGAAGAGGGCTACATCAACCTCTCGCACCTCAAGGCGCAGCGGCTGCGTTCGTGGGACGAGATCGAGCGCGCTTACACCGAAAAGAAGCCGATCAAAGGCATCGTCGTCGAACGCATCAAGGGCGGCCTGACCCTCGACATTCAGGGCGCGCGCGCCTTCCTGCCCGGCTCGCAAGTGGACCTGCGTCCCATCCGCAACCTGGATGGCATGAAGGGCCAGACCATGGAAGTCGCCATCATCAAGCTCAACAAGAAGCGCGGCAACATCGTGGTCTCGCGCAAACAGCTTCTGGAAGCCGAGCAGACCGAAAAGCGCGGCAAGACGCTAGAGCACCTGGACGAAGGCAGCATCCTCACCGGCATCGTCAAGAACCTGACCGAGTACGGCGCGTTTGTAGATATGGGCGGGCTCGACGGCCTGCTGCACATCACCGACATGTCTTGGGGACGCCTTACTCACCCGCGCGACCTGGTCAACGTCGGCGACCAGATCCAGGTGAAGGTGCTGAAGTACGACAAAGATAAGCAGCGCGTCTCGCTCGGCTTCAAACAGCTCACGCCCGACCCGTGGCTCGATGCCGAGCACCGCTATCCTGTGGGCGCGCACGTCCACGGCCGCGTCATCAGCGTCACCGACTACGGAGCCTTCGTCGAACTCGAACAAGGCATCGAGGGCCTGGTCCACGTCAGCGAAATGACCTGGTCGAAACGGATGAAGCATCCCTCGAAATTGGTCAACGTGCACGACGAGGTGGATTGCGTGGTCTTGAGCGTGAATCCCGTCGAGCGCCGCATTTCGCTGGGCATGAGGCAACTCGCCTCCAATCCCTGGGACACGCTGCACGACAAATATCCCGTGGGAGCGACGGTCGAGGGCAAGGTGCGCAATCTGACCGAGTTTGGCGCGTTCATTGAAATTGAAGACGGCATCGACGGATTGGTCCACGTCAGCAACTTGAGTTGGACCACCCGCGTGAAGCATCCTTCCGAAGTCTTGAAGAAGGGCGACAAGGTCAAGGCCGTCATTCTGGCCATTGAACCCGATAAGCGCCGACTCTCGCTCGGCGTGAAACAGATGCAGCCCGACGTTTGGGAATCGTTCTTCAAGCAGCATCGCGTCGGCGACATCGTTCACGGCAAGGTCCTGCGCGTGGCGAATTTCGGCGCGTTTGTCGAGATTGCCCAGGGCATCGAAGGCCTCTGCCATAACTCGGAAGCGGTTGACGCCAACGGACAACCCATGCACCTGGAACCCGCCGCTGAATTCGAGTTCAAGATCGTCAAGATGAACCAGGAAGAAAAGAAAGTCGGACTCAGTATTAAGGCGGTCGGCGAAGAAGCATCGCGCCAGGAAGTCGAATCCTATAAACACCCGGCCTCCTCTTCCTCCACCAGCACCACCATCGGCGATTTGATCTCGTGGAAACGCGCCGGGGGCGACAGCAACTAACTTCTCTTACTCACTTCGGAAAACGTAAGGCCACCGGCAGCGGTGGCCTTTTTCTTTGCGCATGTTTCACAGCTCGGGTGCGGACAGGGCACGGCCTCAAAGCCTGCGGAAAAACTCTCTATTCACACTGGTTTTGGGAAGGGCACGACTTCAGTCGTGCCGTAAGTCGCGAAAAATGTGTCGCGCTTTAGCGCCTGAGGTGAGCTTTTTGCGGATTTGTCGAGTTTTTCCGCAGCCTCTTCAGCGGATTGCCAATCGCGCTTTCGGAGACAGGCCAAGCTCTGTCTCTACACGATGGCGCCAAAGCGCCCGCGCCTAGTTGGTTTCGACTTTCAAGGTGATATAAACCTGGGTGCGGTCGTCGAATTGGCTGACGGTTTTGGTCCCGCTCTTGCGCTTGTTGTACTGCGCGTACACTTCGTAATCGATGCTGGGCTGGAGCGCTGGAAAACGGTAGGTCCCATCCGCGCCAACGATGTAGGTTTTCACCGAGCGGGTGTGCGTGTTGGTCAGATACACGATCGCGTTGGGCAGAGGATTGTCGCCGCCATCCACCACCTTGCCGGTGAGCAGGCGGGTGGTACCGCGCTTCGAACTGTCCTCGCCAAACTGCGGCGCTGGAGCGGCCAAAACCGAGGTCGTCACGTGAAAGACCGGCCCCAGCAACATAGGCAAAACCAGCACACCGGCAAACACAACAACAGCGACCGCTTTCCTGACCATAACCGCTTTCTTTATCTTCATGACTATTCCCGTGCCGCCGATTCCGAGCGCTCGGCGGTCACTCCCAGCACCAGTCAGTACCGGTCTAAGTTCAGTACCAGTCTAAATGAAGACCGATGTCGGCGCGCTCGTCATTGTCGATGTGCACGGTCACTTCCTGGCCCGGCTTCAACTTCTTGCCCGAGGGAAGTTTGTAGCCCTTCACGTCGGCCCACACGATGTAGTCGCCTTTGCCCGCGGGCACGCGCTGCGCAAACTCGCCCATGTGATTGGAATAGACCTCCCAGCGCACTTTTTTTTCGTTGTCCTCGGCCCGCCGGATGTTTACCGTGACCCCGTAGAGCGTGTGACCGTCGGGGTCCCAGACCGTCCCGTAGATGAGAGCGTAAGGCGCCAGTTGCCCATGGCCGCTACTCTGCGCGAGCGCCGGGACAGGGGCAGTACCAAGGTAGACGAGAGACGCCAGCAGCACCGCTGCCCATGCCGTTGCGGCCAAGCGCCTCGCCACCCGGGTCGTTATCGTTATCCTTATCCTTGGGGAATTCTTCACAAGTCGTCGTCCTCATCTTCTTCGTCGAGGGCGTCTTCTTCGTCCTCGTCTTCCTCGATGTCGTCTTCCCCAACGATCTTCAGTTCAATGGGGTTGACGGTAATCACCTCGAAGTCGGTGCCGCACTCCGGGCAGGAGACGACCGCCCCTTCATCAACCTCATCTTCGTCGATGTCGAGGTCCGTCTCGCATTTTGAACAGTACACCATGACTCCCTCCGCGTTCGGGGTATCCTGTTATTTTTAGTTTCTTCGCGAGTAAAAGGTCAAGGGAATTGTCGGGAAAAATTGAGCCGCCGCCGACTGCTTGTTTTGCTTGACCTTCTGCCAGTGTTGTGCCAGCCGTGACCCCGCCCGACGTGCAACCCTTGAGCTTTCGATGGATAATAGACAATTAGGATATTCGGTTGTGTGGGCCCTCGATGCTGCACGACAGCAATATTTGGTA
>CAVPYG010000060.1:0-63134 GCA_963709835.1 uncultured Acidobacteriaceae bacterium | reverse complement strand
AAGCGAAGGACCTCTGCATCCGGGGCGACGAACAAATGCAGGGATCCTTCGCTTCGCTCAGGATGACAACTCGTTTATAAATCAAGACTCTGGCGCGCGCGTTCCGTCGCGAGTACACTTTCCCGCAGATGGCCCTCAACCTCGAATTCGCCGTCCCCCGAATCGTCTCGGTAAATCCGGCGACGGGTGAAATTCTGGGCGAGCTCGACAGCGCCGGCCCCGCTGAAATTCGCGCCGCCGTGGCCCGTGCGCGCGCCGCACAACCGGAATGGAACGCAACGGGCATCCGCAACCGCGTCCGGGTATTGCGCCGCTTCCAGCAGATTCTTCTCGCGCGGAAGACCGGCGTCGCCCGCCGCATTACGGAAGAAGCGGGCAAGCCCGTTGTGGAAGCGCTCGTCACCGAAGTTCTGGTAGCGCTCGACGCGGCGCGGTTTCTCGCCGATAACGCTTCCCACATTCTGCGCGAAGAAGAACTGCCTCATGGCAATCTCGCGCTCAAAGCCAAGTCGGGGCGCATTCTGCGCGAGCCCTATGGCGTGGTCGGAATCATCTCGCCGTGGAATTATCCTTTCTCGATTCCGGCGACCGGGGCGATGGCCGCACTGGTGGCCGGAAATGCCGTTGTGCTTAAGCCATCCGAGTTGACGCCGCTGATTGCGCTCGAACTCGAGGCCATGCTTGGCGAGGCGGGAGTTCCCGGCGACATTTTTCAGGTTCTCCCCGGCGAAGCCGCGACCGGGGCTGCGCTGGTCGCGAGCGCCATCGACAAACTGGTCTTCACGGGAAGCGTGGCGACCGGCCGCAGCATCGCGCAGATCGCCGCCGAACGCTTGCTTCCGGTGGTGCTTGAACTCGGTGGCAAAGACGCGATGCTGGTGCTCGATGACGCCGACATTGACGTTGCATCGAGCGGCGCCGTTTGGGGAGCGTTCATGAATGCGGGCCAGACTTGCTTGTCGGTCGAGCGCTGCTATGTGCATAGGAGTTTGTATGCGAACTTCCTCGACGCCTGTTGCGAGAAGGCCCGCAAATTGCGCGTCGGCAATGCCATGAATGAAGCCGCAGCCGCCGATATCGGCCCCATGATCCACGAGCGACAAGTACGCATCGTGGAAGCGCACATAGGCGATGCCAGGCAGCGCGGAGCCCGCGTGCTCACCGGAGGCGCAAGGCTTAAGCTGCGCGGGCTCGCTCCGACATTTTTTGCGCCCACCGTGCTCGCCGGCGTCGATCACACCATGCGCATCATGCGCGAAGAAACCTTCGGCCCGGTGCTGCCGGTCATGCCTTTCGCCGACGACGGGGAAGCCGTGCGGCTGGCCAATGATTCCGACTACGGATTGGCCGCCAGCGTTTGGACGCGCAACCGCGGCCGCGGCGAGCGGTTGGCTCGCCAGCTCAATGTCGGTACGGTGATGGTGAACGACGTTGTGTCGTCGTTCAGCATCAGCGAGGCTCCACATGGCGGCGTGAAACTGAGTGGCATGGGCCGCACGCATGGACGATGGGGCCTGGAAGAAATGGTGCGCGTGAAGTATCTCGACAGCGACCGGCTTCCGCAGATGAAAAAAATCTGGTGGTTCGGATACGGCGGCGGGTTTGCAGGCGAGATGGAAGGTTTTCTGGATATGTTGTACGCCCGTTCGCTGAGAGAGAAACTAAAAGCCGGAGTTTGCGCGGCCCGAGCGTTGTGGCGGCGAAAACTGTAAAAACCAGTTCTCAGTTCTCGGTTCTCTGTTCTTAGTTATAAACTGGAAGAGATTTCTGAGAACTGAGAACCGAGAACCGAGAACTCGACTATGACCGACTCTCGCGCTTTATTGCGCCACACCCTCGCTACCCTCGCCTATCGCGGAGCGAAAACCCTGCGTAACGCTGGGCCCAACTTTGCCGATTATGGATCGCCCGAAACTACACAAACTCCGGCGAGAATTCTCGCGCACATGGGCGACTTGATGGATTGGGCGCTCTCTATGGCCGATGGCCGCCGCGAATGGCACGATTCCGCTCCGCTGGCGTGGGAAGAAGAATGCGAGCGCTTCTTCGCCGCCTTGAAAAAATTAGACGACTATCTGGCGTCGGAAAAACCGCTTGAAGCCTCCGCCGAAAGATTGTTTCAAGGCCCAATCGCCGATGCGCTTACCCACGTAGGCCAACTGGCAATGCTGCGGCGGATGGCTGGCGTCCCCATAAAAGGCGAGAACTATTTCGTAGCCGAAGTCACGGTAGGACGCGTGGGCGCGGATCAAGCGGCTCCGCGCAAGGAGTTTTGATTGGCAGTGACTCGCTGTTTCGAAGCAGCAGCGAAACACACCCTGGCTGCTTCCGGAGCGCTGAACATGTGCAAGTCAAATTCTGTTTCATCCGTCATTCTTTTTCTGGGCATAATCTGCGTCGTACAGCAAGTTGTGGCGCAGGCGTCACGCAGTAACCCTTTGTCACCCGAAGAGGTCAATCAGCTCCAAACCAAGGCTCAAGCAGGCGATCCTACCGCTCAACTTAACCTTGGTAACGCCTACGAACGCGGCAACGGCGTACCGCAGAGCGACACGCAGGCCGTGAAGTGGTACCGGGATGCGGCGGAACACGGAAACGCAACCGCGCAGAATAGCCTCGGGATAATGTTCAGAAGCGGAAGGGGCGTGGATCAAGACAAGGTGGAAGCGGTCAGGTGGTATCGCAAGGCGGCGAAACAAGAATACGCGAGCGCCCTGTTTAACCTGGGCACAGCCTACTACAACGGGGACGGTGTTGGCATCGATGACACGGCAGCGTATGCCTGGTTCTTACTCGCTCAGGCCTTCGGCGACCAGAGTGCTGCCGCTGCGGTCAAGCGCATGAAAGAAGAGGCGGTAAACTTGCAGCCTCAAGCTTTTGAAC
Source organism: uncultured Acidobacteriaceae bacterium (assembly GCA_963709835.1). GTDB lineage: Bacteria > Acidobacteriota > Terriglobia > Terriglobales > Acidobacteriaceae > Acidiflorens. Next base: position 60,251 of record CAVPYG010000060.1, on the reverse strand, counting down.
TGATTGGCGACATGTATCAAAAGGGTGATGACCTGCCGCGGAGCCCGAGTGGGGCGATCAACTGGTACCGCAAAGCGGCCGAGAACGGTGGGCCAGCCGTGCAAGTTAAGCTTGCGAGCCTGCTGCTTCAGGGACAGAGCGGGACGTCTAACTTCGCGGAAGTCCATCGGCTCTGCGAGAAAGCCGCGAATCTGCACTCTCCCCAGGGAGCTTACTGTATGGGTCAGGTGTACGAGCAAGGCATAGGGGTAGAACGGGATCTCCCGAAGGCGTCAAAGTGGTTCACGGAGGCCGCAAATAGCGGCCTCGCCGCCGCCACGTTGCGGTTAGGAAAGATGTATTGGAAGGGAGAGGGAGTCAAGCAAGACAAAATTGCCGCTTACGAGTTCATCTACTTAGCCTCCACCTCGGGCCTGCCGGAAGCAAAGCAAGAGAGGGAGCGCGTGGAAAGAGAACTGACTCCCAAAGAACTAGAGAAGGGGAGAGCTAAAGCGAGCGAATGGATCGGCCAGCACCGTTTGCTCGTACTGAAAAGTAAGCCACTGGCATCAGATTGATCCAGCGAAGATTGGTGTGCTGTGAACTCCAACTTACATTCGGCCATTTCACATTTTTTGCGGTCGTTACCATTTCACGAGCTTGGTCAGATACTTAGTGTTCTGTAAAATAGCAGGGGAGCGGCCTTTAAAACGGCGCGCAGGAGATTGGATGGCGTCCGGAGAAACGGCAACGGCGGTTATGAAGACGGTCCCACAGCTTCCCCACCACAAAGTCAAGATCAAGAAGCCGGGGCAGCGCGCCTGCAACGAGAAAAACGATAAGGGCAAGCTCTGCGGCGGACATTTGAAGCGCTGGTTCTACACCGCCGACGTTCTGGAACGCGAATGCGGCTGCGTGGAGAAAGCCTGGGGAGGGGACGCCGAAGTCTATCGCTGCGAATTCTGCCAGACGCTTTACCTGCCCAGTCCAGAAGATCCGCGCGGCGTGAACGTCGCGGGGGTAGGCGAGATTTCGGTGTTTGGCCTGACTGTCCCTCCCAAGGAAGAGAAGAAGGCGTAGAGGCGCGGCTGGCCGCGTCTCCGCTTGCAGGGTAAGACGGGGCAAGCCCCGTCTCTACGCGTGATTTAATACGGCCAAGCCCTTCTCCAGATCGGCGATCAGATCTTCGACGTGTTCAACGCCTACGGAGAGGCGGATCATCTGTTCGGTCACGCCCATCTTCTTCAGCATTTCGGGATCGATCTGGTAATGCGAGGTCATCACCGGGATGGTGACCAGCGAATCCACTCCGCCGAGGCTCGGGGCCAGGGAAAATAAACTCAGCGCCTCGGCTACGCGACAGGCGTCGGCGCCGCTGCCTTTCACCTCGAAGCTCACGATGCCACCCGCGCCCGTCATTTGCCGCTTCACGGTCGCGTAGTCCGGATGCTCCTTGAGCAGCGGATAGTAGGCTCGCTTTACCTTGGGATGGCGGCTGAGGAACTCGGCAATCTTCAGCGCGCTTTCGTTCTGGCGTTCGACACGAACGGCTAGCGTTCGAATCCCGCGCAACAGCAGAAACGCCGCGTGCGGATCCATGCAGCCGCCGAGGATCGTGCGCGAGCGATGGATGGGCTCGATCAAATCGCGGCGTCCGGCGGCAATGCCGCAAATGATGTCGGAATGCCCGCCAAAATACTTTGTGCCTGAATGCAGCACCAGGTCGATTCCCCACTCCGCCGGACGGCAATTGATGGGCGTGGCGAACGTCGAATCGATCATCGAGACAAGCCCGCGCTTCCGCGCCAGCGCCGCAATCTTCTCCAGATCGACGACTCGCACCGTTGGATTCGTCGGCGACTCAACGTACAAAATCTTGGTGTTGGGCCGGATCGCCCGCTCATGCTGCTCGATGTCGTTGGTGTCCACGAACGTGGTTTCGACCCCCAGCTTCGGCAGCCACTGCGAAAGAAATCTGATGGTGCCGCCGTAGATATCGCGCTGCGCCACGATGTGGTCGCCCGCATTTACCAGAGCCATGATCGAAGTCGTGATTGCTGCCATGCCCGAAGCGAAGACCAGCGCCCGGTCTGTGCCTTCGAGTTCGGCAATGGCGTTTTCGGCCGCCGTACACGTGGGATTGCCGTAGCGCGTGTAGAAGCTGTCGGTAGGAATGGCGCGCACCTGCTCCTGCATGTCGGCGCCCTCGAAGGTCGAGGTCTGATAGATCGGCGTAGCGAGCGGGCCGTTTTTCTTGGCGAGGCTGGTGCCGCCACGCACCGCCTCGGTTTCGCGGTGAAATTTGTGTTTTTTCATTTGAAGATTCCTTGCTGAACTTGGAATCTTTAAGATTACCTGCGCTGTCGAGGTGCGGCAAGGTTCTCACAACCTGCTCGCCGGGACAGTCGTGCCGTATCATGTCAATGGAAGAGTTCTTTCAATCGCTTTCCATAGGATCATGCCCTTGTCTATTGCTAAAACAGCCGGAACCGTCTCGCGCCTGCGTTGCATTGGGTGTGGCGCAACTCCCGATTCCGCCATCCAGGATTTCCGCTGCACCGCTTGCGGCGACCTGGTGGAATTCTTTTTCCCCGGATGGAATCTCGACCGGCCGGGCGAGGACGCCCGGCGCTCCACAGGCACGGACCCAGCGGCGTTGAAGTCGCTCTGGCTCAACCGCCGCACTTCCCGCGAAGCGCTTGACCAGAGCGGAGTCTGGCGCTTCCGCGAATTGCTTCCCCACATTCCCGCGGAGCATACCATCACGCTGCGCGAGGGCAACACGCCGCTCTACCACCTGCCACGGTGCGGGCGCGCCGTTGGGGTCGAGAACCTGCAGGCCAAGCACCAGGGCATGAACCCGACCGCGTCGTTCAAAGACACGGGCATGACGTTCGCCGCCTCGTCCGCGCACCACGGCGGATTCAAGTGGGTGGCCTGCGCTTCCACCGGCAACACTTCGGCTTCGATGGCCGCTTATGCCGCGCGCGGCAACATGCACAGCCTGGTGCTCATTCCAGATGGCAAAATCTCTTGGGGCAAACTCTCGCAATCGCTCGACTACGGAGCCCTCACCTGCCAGCTTCGTACCGATTTCGACGGATGCGTCCGCATCCTCAACGAACTCGTCCGCCAGAAGCCGGTTTATCTGCTGAATTCGGTGAATCCTTATCGCATCGAAGGCCAGAAAACCGCCGCCATCGAACTCATGGAGCAGTTCGCGTGGGAGCCTCCCGACCACATCATCGTCCCCGGAGGCAATCTCGGGAACAGTTCCGCGATCGGCAAGGCGCTGGTCGAAATGCGCGATCTTAAGCTGATCTCGCGCCTGCCCAAGCTATCCATCATTCAGGCGCACGGCGCGAATCCGTTCTACCGCTCGGTGCGCGAGTTTGGCGGCAAGAAGATAGAGCCCATGACCGCCGACACGCTGGCGACCGCCATACGCATTGGCAATCCGGCATCGTGGAGGAAAGCCCTGCGCGCGCTCGAGGCCACCGGCGGCGAGGTCGAAGAGGTCTCGGAAGTTGAAATCGCCGCCGCCAAGGCGGAAATCGGCGCCGACGGCATCGGTTGCGAACCGGCCTCAGCCGTTACTCTGGCCGGACTCAAGAAGCTGCGCCGCAGCGGGTTCGTCAAGTCCGGCGAGTCCGTCGTCTTGATTCTGACCGGACATCTGCTCAAAGATCCCGACTTCACCATCAAGTTCCATCGAGGAGACTTGTTTGCCGGAACGTCCGACCAGGCCGAGGCCGCCCAGGCGACGCATTTGCAGCGCGCCCCGGTGGTGCTCGATGCCGATCTGGGGGCCGTCATTGGCGTACTCAACGCAGCGGAGAGAAAATCGGAATTAAACTGAGGTTGCAGGATAGAGGAAGTTTAGGAGGGTTAAGACCTCCGAAGGGAAACTAAAAGAATAATTCATCGAGGTGAGCATCGTTATGAGACTTCTGTTTGCACTTCTTTGGCTCGTTGTCGGGGGTTACTGTCTCTATCGTCCAAAGAGCACACGCACCTACCTAAGAGGGCTCCCAGCCTCGCCGGGCAATCGCCTACTTAAGCGCCAACAATACGTCTTTTTCGTGGTTGGAATCGGGGCTGTCGCTATAGGGGTGTACCAGCTAGCCAGATTCTTTTGGCCCTAGTTTAAGACTTCTTGGGTTTGTCAAGGTCATACTCCCGCAGAAATTCGTAGCAGTTCTCCCCAAATTCGTGTATAAAACTGAGTTCACGTTATTGTCGATGGTTTGTGGTGCGGCTAGGCCGGGATCGGGATAAAGCCTTCCATTTCTATTGTTTCGGCCAGCGTTCAGCCGTCGAGGAGTTGGCTTCTCAATCTTTAACTTATGCCTTCACGTCCTACATCGTTAGATCGCTCGCTGCGTTTGGCGCTGCCGGCGACCTCGGCCAATCTGGGCCCGGCTTTTGACGCGGCCGCCCTTGCCCTGGATTTCCATCTCCGCTTGCGCGTCGAGCGCGCGCCCGATTTCTTCGTCACCGCCGAAGGCCGCGATGCGCAGGCTTGCGCCCGCATGGAAAACCATCTGATCGTCACCACGTATTGCGAGGTGCTGGAATCGGAGAACCGCAAGATCGCACCCTTGCGCATTCACATCGAGAACGAGATTCCCATTGGCCGAGGCTGCGGATCGTCCGCCGCCGCCCGCCTGGCCGGCATCGCGCTGGCGGTGCATTTCGGACATCTGCGCTGGAAGAACGATCGCATCGTCGGCGAAGCCTCGATGCGCGAGCACCATCCCGACAACGCCTCCGCCTGCTGGATGGGCGCGCTCACCGTGGCCCGCATGGCCAATCAGGTGCAAGCGCAGGTGGTCGAGGTGAAGCCGAAAGGGAAATGGCCGCTGCTGCTGGCCCTCCCCGAGGCCCCGCTCTCGACCGAGCACGCCCGCCGCACGCTGCCCTTGCAATACTCGCGGGCCGACGCCGTCACCAACATTCAGAACTCCATGCTGCTGCTCGCGGCCTTCACTCAGGGACGTCCCGACCTGCTCTCGTCGGCCCTCGAAGACCGCATCCATCAGCCCTATCGCGCGCCGCTCTGTCCGTTGCTGCCCGCGCTCAAGGAACTCACCGGAGAGTCCGGCGTACTGGGCGCCGCCCTCAGCGGAGCGGGCCCGTCGGTACTGGTATTTCTCGATCCGAAAGTTTCACCGAAGACGGCGAAGCAGAGGATAGTCGCCCACCTGGCCAAGCGGCGCCTCAGCGCCGAGATTCTCCTTACGCAGATCGCGCTGCATGGGGGCTGCGATGGAGTCGACTGGCGCAAGCATCATCCCACAGCAAAAAGATAGAGCCAGCGCCATCGCAACGAGCAAAGAGCAAAAAAAAACGGAGGAAGCGAGACCGCTTCCTCCGTTGTATTTCTTGCCGCTCTTACTCTGCGGCGATTACTGCTTCTTTATCGGTTTCTTGACGATCTTCTTCACCGGTGGGGCCTTCTTTTCAGCTTCCCTGCCGCCAATCAGAGTTAAGGAATCGGTGGCATTGAACGGATATTGCCGCACCGAAGTTTCGGTTGTGCCGGCGGTGCTCAACGTGACGTCCACCCGGCGATTGCTGGCCCATCTGATGACCTGTATGTTGCGCAGGACCCGCGCCCGTTCCTCTTTCGTCAGATCGGGGTTCTGTTCCACGCTTGCTTTCACCTCGTCCGCGGTCAGGTTGTGCTGGTCGCCCAGGGCCTTGGTTTCGAGGTTGGCCTCGGGCACTCCATGTTCGACCAGGAAGCTCTTGACGCGCGCCACACGGCGCTCGGAGAGTGCCTGGTTGTAGGGCACGGAGCCGCGAACGTCGGCGTGGCCTTCGAGTGTCAAGTGAGCATCCGGCTTGGCCTCAAGGTACTTCTTGAAGTCCGTGGCCAGTGTGTCCAGCGTGGCCTCCTGACTCTTTACCAGGCCGGCGTTGGGTTCTTTCACCGTGGGTTGGGCGGTCACGAAATAGACGCTGTGCAGCGCCAGTCGCGCTTCCAGTACTTTGTCCACAACTGGCGGAGGAGGCGGTGGTGGATTGTTTACCGTCACCGAGTTCGAAGCGGAGGCCGTCAAGCCGCGCGAGTCTGTACAGGTTGCGCTCACCGTGACCGGGCCTGCGGAAGCTCCGGTGGTGGTGAGGGTAGCGGAATTGCCGCTGCCGGCTACGCTGCCCGCGCTCGACGTCCAGTTGCCCACGGCGATGGTAGCGTTGTCGGGACTGGTGCAGGCGCAACTTATGGTGACGGGCGTTCCGATTTCGACCGTTCCCGGATTCACGGTGCAGGAAATCTGCGGCGGATTCAGCGGCTTCACCTTGAAGTTCGAGGTGCAAGTGGCCGTGTTGTTCTTCTTGGCCTTGGGATCGCTGACGGTTGCGGTGGCGACGTAGCTGCCGGGGGCCTCGCCGTTGGTGTCGATGCTCGCGCCGGTATCTTTCCCTTCGATCTTACCGCCGCTCGCCGACCAGTCGTATTTCAGGGTGTGCTTGGGATTGAAGTTACTGGCGGCGACGGTGGCGTGCAGCGGTTCGCCGACCAGGACTTCGTTGCGGTCGATGGAGCAGGCCGCCGCTACGGGAATCTCCGGGGCTCCGCCAAAGTTGAACACCAGGCCGCTCGTCAGGCGGCCGCCGTTGAGGTTCTGGTTGCCGGTGAAGCTCTGGCGCGCCCACTGGTAGTCGGCTTCAAACACGCGGAACGATACGCGCTTCCCGAGTCTGAAATCCATGCCGCCGCCAAAAAGCGCGGCAAAGCCACTGCTGGAATAATCGCCCGGCGCCGCAAGGTGTTCGAATCCGAGCAGCGTGTGCGCGAAAAAGTTGACATTGTCGTCTGAGCGCCAGGTGAACTTGGGTCCGGCGCCAAACATGTTGACGCTGCTGGAATTTCCATTCCAGTCGCCGCCGTAATTCACTTCAAGAGCCACGATCCTGGTGAAGTTGTAAGCTGCGTTGATGCCGAAGCCCCTGGGGAGAGAAGGCATCGTTACAGCCAAGGGCCCTGCGGGCGGAGGTGTTTGATCGGGGACATGGCCGCCTGGGTTCAGCCACTGATAACCGACAAACAACTCCCACTTGGGCAATGTGTTATCCGACGAAAGCGGCGCGGTCGCCTGGGGTGCGCCGGTTTGTGCATTCAATAAACACGGCAACCCAATTACAGCGATGGTCAGGACGAGCGCGACGATCGCGCTTTTGCGGTACATTTCTTGACAAATTGACATAGGGTTCCTCCAAATCGAATCCACTTTGCGTTATTTGGTAGAAGCAAAAAAGCCCGTTGGCGCGCACGGAAATGCCGCACCTGAGAGATAGAGAATTCTACAGCAAACTGGCACTCCCGAAAAAGAGGAAGAGCCGGGTGAATGGGCATTTCAATAGCACCTGCGGATCGCTATACCGTTTGGGGTGGGAGCATGCACCGGGGACAGCTCAAATTGAAATGCCCGCATCCCGGCCGGGTTGCGGCGCGGGGCGCTTCCCTGAATAATGTTGATGTGGCGCATAGTGTGGAAACATCGAGCATGAATCTGACGCTGGAACGAGTACTGATCGTCGAAGACGAGGAGAACGAACGGACCGGACTGGCCGAACTGGTGTCGGGATGGGGCTATCGCACCGAGACCGCCACCGACGGTGTAGAAGCTCTGGAAAAAATTCCCGTCTTCGCTCCGTCGATCGTGATTACCGACGTGAAGATGCCGCGCATGGGCGGCATGGAACTGGTGGAGCGTCTGGCCGATCTCGCGCAGCCCATCGCGGTCGTCATGGTGACGGCACAGAAGGCCACCGACACGGCATTTCACGCGGGCCGGCTTGGCGTCCAGGATTACATCGAGAAGCCCATCGACGTTCCGTCGCCTGCGCTCCATTCTCACCAACCTGGGCGAGATTGTGAACAGGCGCGCGGAAAACGAATCGCTGCGCCGCAGCCTGCGCGACAAAGGAGCGTTCGGCAAGTTGGTCGGCGCTTCCGCGCCCATGCAGGAGGTTTTTCGGCTCATCGAGCTGGTGGCCCCTAGCACGGCCTCCGTGCTGATCACCGGCGCCAGCGGGACGGGCAAGGAACTGGTGGCGCGCACCATTCATGATCTCAGCCCGCGGCGCAACAAACCTTTCTTCCCCATTAATTGCGCGGCCATTCCCGAATCGCTGATCGAGAGCGAAATCTTTGGCCACGAAAAAGGCGCATTCACCGGCGCAGCCGAGCGGCGTGTCGGCTGCTTTGAATTGGCCGAGGGCGGCACGCTGCTGCTCGACGAAATCGGCGAGATGCCGGTGGGCACCCAGGCCAAGCTCCTGCGCGTGCTCGAAGACCACAAACTGCGCCGCCTGGGCAGCAAGGTCGAAACTACGGTGGACGTGCGCGTGCTTGCCGCCACCAACAAAGTTCCCGCCGATGCGGTCGCCAGCGGGCAACTGCGCGAGGACCTTTATTACCGGCTCAACGTTTTCAATGTTCATCTGCCGGCGCTGCGCGAGCACAAGGAAGATATCCGCGAATTGGCCAAGAGCCTGCTGGCGGACATGAACGAGAAACATGGCCGCAAAGTGGCCGATATCAGCGAGGCCGTGCTCAATATTTTCCAGAGTTACTCGTGGCCGGGCAATGTGCGCGAATTACGCAACACACTGGAACGCGCCGTGATCGTTTGCGAAAGCGGACTGGTCGAGAGCAAACATTTGCCGCCGGGTTTTGGCCAGAGCGTGCATCTGGTCGCGATCGATCCCGATGCCGTGCACTTGGGCGTCGGCACGACCGTCGGAGAAGCGGAGAAGCTGCTCATTCTGAAAACTCTGGAAGCGACCCACAACAAGACGCGGGCCGCCGAGATGCTCGGCATCAGCCTGAAGACGCTGCACAATAAAATGAAAGAATACGGCCGCTCGCCGGACGTGCCGATGCCTGTGGACGAGTGAGGAGCATATTGCAAGGTGTCAGGTGTCAGATCTCAGGTGTTAGGTTTTAGAAATCTTTGTGCTGCCCGCTGAGACCTGACACCTAGGAACTGACACCTGCTTTTCCATGATTCGCAAATTCATCATCGTGTTCGCGATCACCACCCTGTTTACAGCGTTGGTCGTGGGCTTCTCCTGGATCTATCTTTCGCAACTGCTTCGCCAGCGCCTGCTTTGGGCCGACGAAACCGCGTTTCAACTGGCCAATCAACTGGAATACGCCGCCTCCAAAGCGGTGCCCGACCTGACCAGCACACGGGTTGACACGGAGAATCCCCAGGCGATGCGCGCCGCCATCGCCAATTACCTCCAGTCCGACACCAACCTGAACGACATGCTGGAATCGGTAGTGGGAAATTCCCGCATCGTCTACGACGCCGCCATTGTCGACCCGGATGGGGTGGCGATTCTCGATACGAATCCGGCGCTGAACGGCAAGCCGGTGCCCGCGCGCTCCTCCCTGTCGGTGTTGAAAGACGCGACTTTCCGCCGCCAACTGCAAATGCTTTACGCCCCAGGCAGCGTTTATGACGCGAGCATTGGACTGGAACTCGACGGGCAGGCGTTTGGCGGCGTTCGCGTGGGCCTCTCGACGGTCTTTCTGCGCAACGAGCTGACGCCAAAACTGCAGCAGGCGGCCTTCTTCTCGCTGCTCGCGATTGTTTGTTCTCTGCTGCTGGGGGCGGTGGTTTCGAATGTCGCGCTGGGCCCGCTCAAGGCCATCAGCCGCAACCTCGACAGCGCAAGCGCCGGCGGTCCATTGCTCGCTGAAGAGTCCGGTTCGAAAGACGAAGTGGACCTGGTGTCGCTGAAGATCGCGCACCTGGGCCGCCAGATTCGCGATACCAACCAGATTTTTACCGCGCTCAAAGACAACGTTGAACAGGTCATGACCAAGTTGCAGGACGGGCTCATGCTGTTCACGCGCGATACCCGGGTGGTGCTGGTGAGCGCATCGGCGGAAAAGTTTCTAGGCCGCCCCCGCCGCGAAATCCTGGGACGCACGGCGGAAGAGATATTTTCCGGCGGATCGGCCCTGGGTACGGTCGTTTTACCCGCCTTCAAAAAGCGGCAAGCGCTGGCGCAGCATGAATTCGACGCCGCCGATGGCCGGCGCGTCCAGGTCTCGCTCGATTTCATCCAGGAAAAGGGAACGCCGATTGGCGCGCTGCTGACCATGCGCGACGCCGAATCGGTGCGGCGCATCGAGGACGAGATTGAAATGTCGCGCCGCCTTTCCGCCAGCGGGCGGTTGACCCGGGGCGTGGCCCACGAAGTGAAGAACCCCATCAACGCCATTGTGCTGCACTTGCAATTGCTGCAAAACAAGATGAAGAAGGACGATCCCGACACGCTTCGCCACATGGATATTATCGGCAGCGAAATTCATCGCCTCGATCGCGTGGTGCAGATTCTGGTGGACTTCACCCGTCCGCGCGATTTGCGCCTGGAAGACTTGGACTTGCGGAAGATTCTGGAAAGCGTTTCGGCGCTGGCCGCGCCCGATGCCGCCCGGCACAACGTGCGCCTGGAGCTGGAACTGCCCAAGCGGGATGGGCAAAACGACAGCCTTCCGAGCGAGGCTCTGCCCAGCGAAGATGATGCGCTCATGGTGCGCGCCGATCCCGATCTGATCAAGCAGGCGCTGATGAACCTGGTGCTGAACGGAGTGCAATCCATGACTGATCGAGGCCTGAGTGATAGAGGAATGGCCGAGGGAGGAACGCTCACTCTTAGAGCGCGCCGCGATGGAGACGTGATTCTCGCCGAAGTCATGGACCAGGGCCGCGGCATTCCTCCCGAGGCGCAGGAGAAAATTTTCGAGCTCTACTACACCACCAAGGGCGAGCAAGGCGGCAGCGGAATCGGCCTGGCGCAAACCTACCAGATCATGCAATGGCACTACGGTTCCGTGGAGTTCGACAGCATTGTCGGAGCGGGCACGACCTTCCGCCTGCGCTTCCCGGCGGCGGCAGCAGCGAAGCCGGATCGGCGGGAAGGCGCGGAACTGACCGCCTGACCGGCTACGGAGAGATAGGTTCTCCGTCTGTAGAGACGGGGCTTGTCCCGTTTCCCGCCGCCTCGAACGCCGCAAGCGGAGACGCGGCAAGCCGTATGTCCGCGGGAAAGAGGCGGCTGGCCTTGCTTACTGCAAATCAATCGTTTGGGCGAGACGGAAGGTGAAGCGGCGGCCCTTGCCGAGCACGGTGTCCCCGTTCTTCTCTTGCTGGCTGTCTTTCTGCTTTGCGCCCGAAGCCGCGACGGTGGCTGGTTTTCGCTCCGTTCTGGAGCCCCCTTTGACGAAGATGCTGGAGGTCTCGATCACGACCGGCTTTCCGGCGAGGTTCAAACTTACCAGCACAATCCGCAGATAGCCTGGTTCCAGGGAACGCCCCGGCGAGCGGTCGTGTGAGCTTCCAGAGGAGTTGGCGGAGCGCCTGGCTTCGAGGACACGTCCGGTTGCGGGCGTGCCGCGGGCGACCAGGGTCTGGCCGTCGATGGCGACCGCGTCGTCGAGATTGGCGCTAAAAGTGTCTCCGGCATGGGCTGACGCGCTGGAAAGCGGGCTGCGCAGGCGAATGGAGATGGGCGTTCCCTCGGGCAGTTTCGTGGCGGATGGAATCAGCGACTGGCTGGGCGAAATGCCGTTCAAGCGCGGCGGGCGGTCGAAGGGCAGCGTTTGTGAGCCGGAGCGATTCGCAGCGCTGTCCGCAGGAGGGCGGCTGCACGCGCAGACGACGATGAGCGCCAGCAGGGCGATGGCGATGCGATGGAGATGGGATGCCATGCACTTCTCCACAGCGTAACACCGGGCGGTCCATGTGCGAGCGGGAAACAGCAATGGTGAGCCCGTTCCATCTCAGTTGCATGGGAAAGCAAGTTGACGGGACGCGGCTTGATTGGAGACTGACCTGCGTTCCATGCAGGATAATCCCACGGCGCGGGCGCGGGTTGGCGATTACGCGGAGATGGCTTCCCGGCTTTGCTCCGCAACCGCAGGGTTGGAAGCGGCCATGGGTTTGCGGACCGCCAGTCGGCGAATCGGCCCGAGGTCTGCGCGCGCCGCGGCTCGGCGCTCGATTCTTCCGATGACTGGTTTGCCGGGCGCGTCCAGCGCGGACACGGACACGAATTTGTTTTCGCTCCACAGCCGGTCGATCAATCGCACTTGCCAAGGGCGCAGCACTTGCTGCGGAAGTGAGAAGAAATGCCGGAAGGTCCACATCAGATAAACGCGTTGCGTGAAATTCGGTTGTACGTATCGAGGCCCGATCGGCGTGTCCACTTCAAGAACGCCGTCGGCGATTTTTTCCATCCACATGACCTGGCCCACCTGGGGGAATAGACGGCCACTTTCGCCTTACTATAAAAGCGAGCCATTATTGCACCGGAGACGGGGCAATGGGAAGAATTTTTTTGCGTTTGCGAAAAGATTTATTTTCGCTGCCTGGATCAATTTGAGAAAAGCTGCCCGGCGGCGGCCTTGCCAGGAGCCCGATCCGGCGGCTTTTAGCCGATTTCCGGCAAAAACGCGATGCGGTCGAGGGTAGCGGCAACGCCCATGCCCTTGCCTTCCGATTCCTCCACCCGCACCACCGAGGCCTCGCAGAGCGTCCACCCGCCGGGCCCCATGCCCAAGCCGGGAGGCAGCATGACCACCAGATCCAGCTTCGCCCCCGCTTTTATGCCAGACTCGGTATAGAGAAAAACCCCCGACGAACTGAGATCGCGAGTCACGCCTGGGCTCTCACTGCCCCGGTGGCGCACCGTGACCGGGACACGAACCGGGACCCGCTGGTCCGAACGCCTCTCTGTGGTTTTCTCAATCATGTCCTGTGGCAGTGTACCTCAGATGGCCGGAACGTGTGGCGGAGATGTGAGCCAGCCGCCAGGGGCGAAGCGTGGGACACAGGGTTCTCCACCGGCAAGCCTGGAGCGATAGCGGCAACCATCCCGCAGTCACGGCGTTTCGGTCTTGATCGCCGAATCGGGCGCCTGGAATTCGATCTTGTGGTGGCTGCCGTCGCAGAACGGCCGGTTGGCGGAAGCGCCGCAGCGGCAGAGGGAAAACCCCGTCTTGCCGGTCAGATCGTACTTATTGCCATCGGCGTCCACCATTTCGACAACGCCATTGGGATCGTCTACGCGCAAAGAACCGTTCTTGCGCACCGTAATCGTGACTTGCGCCATGGGGGCCTCCGGTGGAAATGAATCGCTTTCAAGCTATCGCACTAAAGAAAAAGCTGCCACTGTTGTTTATGCAGTTCTCAGTTCCCGGTTCTCAGTTGCAAAAACGATAGATGAACGTAAAAGAGCAGCGACCATTCACAGCGAGTCGTCGCGGCTTTCTGTTCGTTCTGAGAACTGAGAACTGAGAACCGGGAACTGCCCCCTGCCTACCGCCATCGGTCCACGGCTTCCCACCAGAGCATTTTCAACCACTCGCTGAAAGTCGTTTTCGCCCACTCGCGGTCGGTCCACCAAGCTTCGCCGAATTGCGCAGGATCGCGCGCCACGGCCACGCTCAACTGATACTGCGGCAGGCGATGGCGAAAGATAGTCAAGGCGCGGCGGGAGTGGAATTCGGAGGTCACGATCAGCACGCGACGTATGCCCAGCGGTTGCAGGCATCGGCTTACGTCGTTGACTTCGGCGAAGGTCGAGAATCCGACGACCGGGCATATGGAAACGCGGTTTGCTTCCGGCAGGCCGTTGGCATACCTCCGGGCAATCTCGGTCAGTTTCTGGTTGTAGATCACATCTCGCGCCTGAGCGTTTAAGAACACACGCGGCGCAACTCCTTGGCGGAGCAGTTCCAGAGCGCGGGCTGGGCGGAGGTTGGTCTCCCCAGCCAGCACCACGATGACGTTGGACTTTTCCGGTTCGTCCACCACCAGAAAGCGCGCCGCCTGGCTCGCGAGCACAGCCAGGAACACAATGAGCATGAGAACAATGAGGAGCTTTGCGTGTCGCATCTGCAACGCATGTTACCGCATTCGCGCGGCACCCAGGAAACCGCGCGGCGCTGCATTCGACAATCGGAGCAATCCAGGAGGCGGATAGGCGTCGCGAACACCGCATGAAAGTTGCGCGAGGCTGCGGCCTTGGCGGGTCAGGCGCAGCCTGCAATGCTAGAATTATCGCTAGCCTATGACTACTGAAACTACCGCTTCTTCCCTCTTTACCGATTTGAAGAGCCGCATTGCTGCGCGCAACGCCCGGGTCGGAATCATCGGCCTCGGCTATGTGGGATTGCCGCTGGCCCTGCTCTACAGCGAGCAGAAGTTTCCCGTCACCGGTTTCGATATCGACCGGCGAAAAATCGATACCCTGGCTAGCGGCGGAACCTATATTGTCCGCATTAGGCCCGAGGAGATCGCGGTGGCCAAGGCGAACGGCTTCCAGGCCACGGACGATTATTCGCAAATCACCGCTATGGACGCGATTATCATTTGCGTCCCCACGCCGCTCAACGAGTATCATGAGCCCGACCTCAGTTACATCACGAACACTGCCCACGCCGTCGCGCCGCACCTGCGCGCCGGCCAGATCGTCATTCTCGAAAGCACAACTTACCCCGGCACCACCGAAGAAGTCCTCATTCCGATTCTCGAAAACGAAAATAAAGCCGGCCTGAAAGCGTCGCGCATGGGCGCAGCCGGCGATAACGAGATATGGGTGGCGTTCTCGCCCGAGCGCGAGGACCCCGGCAATACGGAAGTGGCGCGGCACGATATTCCAAAAGTGATTGGCGGACTCGACCCCCAGGCCAGCGAAGTTGCCGCCGCGCTTTACGGCTCCATCTTCCGCCGTACCGTCCCTGTCTCTTCGCCCGCTGCCGCGGAGATGACCAAGCTGCTCGAGAACATTTATCGCTGCGTCAACATCGCGCTGGTCAACGAGCTTAAGATGCTCTGTCTGCGCATGGATCTCGACATCTGGGAGATCATCGCCGCCGCCGCGACCAAGCCTTTCGGCTTCCATGCGTTTTATCCGGGGCCGGGCCTGGGCGGACACTGCATTCCGGTCGATCCGTTCTATCTTTCGTGGAAGGCGAGGGAGTTCGACTTCCGCACCCGCTTCATCGAACTCGCCGGCGAAATCAACGTGGCCATGCCCTACCACGTGATCGCCGCCACGATCTCCGCGCTCAACCGCCAGAAGAAGGCCATCAACGGCTCCAAGATCCTGGTGCTGGGCGTTGCTTATAAGAAGGACATCGACGACCTGCGCGAGTCACCGGCTCTCACTATTATTGAACTGCTGCAAAAAGAGGGAGCCGTGGTCAGCTATAACGATCCTTATTTCCCCTTCGTCGGAACGCGGCCGCAAGTACGACCTGCAGATGAAGTGTTCGCCGCTCGACAATCTCGGCGAGTACGATTGCGTGCTCATCGTCACCGACCACTCCGACTACGATTACAAAAGAATAGTCAGCGAGGCCAGGCTGGTGGTGGATTCCCGTAACGCCACGCGCGGCATTAAGAGCGACAAGGTCGTGCACTGCTAGGGGTCTGGAAGCTCCTGGTGGTGGGTTAGATGTTTTACGGGGCTGGCAAAATATTTTCTGTCGAACCGCAGCGGCATGAACTTGCCGCCTTGTGCTAGTATCCGCGTTGGGCCAGAGTACGTCCGCCTTGCGCTTGGTGTTTTAACGGTGCGCCGATGAAAGATACGCTCGGAATCTTACTGGCTGGAGGCGTGGGTGAGCGCCTCTATCCGCTGACCCGCGACCGCGCTAAACCGGCCGTGACCTTTGGCGGCATCTACCGCATCATCGATATCACTCTCTCCAACTGCGTCAACTCCGGGTTGCGCCGCGTTTATATCCTTACCCAATACAAAGCGCTTTCCCTCAATCGCCAGATCCGCGAAGGCTGGAACATTTTGGGCCGCGAGATCGGGGAGTTCATCGAAATCCTGCCGCCCATGCAGCGGGTGAGTCAAAACTGGTACATGGGAACGGCGGACGCGGTCTATCAGAACATCTATTCCATCGGGTCGGAGCAGCCCAAGTACGTGCTCATCCTCGCCGGCGACCAGATTTACAAAATGAATTACGGGAAAATGTTGCAGCAGCACAAGGACGCGGGGGCGGACGTTACCGTCGCCACTCTGACCACCGACCCTTCGGAATGCCGCCATTTCGGCGTGGTGGACATCGGCAACGACTATCGCATCAACGCATTCCTGGAAAAACCGGAAACCACCGAGATCCGCTCGCCGTACGATTCGACGAAGATCTCAGCCTCGATGGGCATCTATATTTTCAACACCGACGTGCTCATTCCGGTGCTGCTGAAAGACGCCGAGGACCCGGATTCGAGTCACGATTTCGCCAGAAACATCCTGCCGAAAATGCTCGACGACTACCGCGTCTTCGCTTTCGATTTCGTGGACGAAAACAAGAAAGAAGCGCTCTACTGGCGCGACGTGGGCACGCTCGAAGCCTACTACGAAGCGAACATGGACCTGGTTTCCGTTTCTCCGGTGTTCAATCTTTACGACGAGCAATGGCCCATCCGCACCCATCAGCGGCAGTATCCGCCGGCAAAATTCGTGTTTGCCGAGACCGGGCGCATGGGTCACGCGCTCGATTCGCTGGTCTCTTCCGGCTGCATCATTTCCGGCGGATCGGTCCAGAATTGCGTGCTCTCTCCCAACGTGCGCGTCAACTCCTATACCGAGATTGAAGACAGCATCCTGTTCTCGCACGTGAATGTGGGACGGAGTTGCCGCATTCGCAAAGCCATCATCGACCGCAACGTTCACATTCCCGAAGGCACCACCATCGGCTACGACGCCGAAGCCGACCGCGAGCAATACTTCGTCACCGAAGGCGGTGTCACCGTCGTCACTCGCGATTATTCACTGTTCGAGAACCCTGTATCCGTCAACTACTTCACCAGCGAGTAGAAAGCCAGGTCTTAAGGTGTCAGGTCTCAGGTCGCGGCCCAGGGTTTCTCCTCTGTTTCCCTGTGTTCCCCTGTGGTCAACGCCTTTCCTCAGCGCAGCAATGCACTCTGCCGATGTGAGCAATCTTGCACAGAAAAGCGTCACCTCGTGTGTCATGGTCAGGATGGCGGAGAGGCGAAAAGTAAGCCCTTCTCTCGGGTGCTGCGGCCGCTAGCCTCACAACGGAACGTAGTAACTGATCTGTCCGCGCATTGGGCGAAAGAACATAGGGTGGATGGCTAATGGATCGTTTTAGGCAACGGTGGCGCGATCGTTATCATAGGCAGCGTGCGTCGATCACGGCGTTTGTGTCGAAATTGGTTGCGTCGCTTACGCCGCCGGTCCGCGGATTTGGGGCGCAGCGGATGTGCCCCTTTTGCGGGTTAATCACCTCCCGGACGAAGACGTTTTGCCTGGAGTGCGGGAAGTCGCTCGCTCCGGTTGCTTCTAGATAGATGAGTTCCCGGCGTCGATCAATTCCGGGGCACTTAGGATGAAAGAACGAGGTCTATTCGCTCTGGACAATTTTCGTTGTGCTTTTGATTCTGTGGCTTCTTGGTTTTAGCTTCCACGTGGCCGGCGGGCTGATTCACCTGCTGCTGGTGGTTGCGCTGGTATTGCTGGTCATTAACCTCGTGAGCCGCCGGCGCATGGCGTAACGGAGCTATCGTCTGCTCCATTGAAAGATCCTGTCACGGCGGCCAGTCGAAATCCCATTCCCACTCACAATCCAAAATGTAGCTCGCTTCTCAATATGCCTGCGCGGGCAGACGTGAGATGCTCTATACAATAGCGAGCGAAATTGGCGTTATGAAGATCCAGGAAAATGTTCCGCTGGCGCCGCTGACCACCTTGCAAGTGGGCGGGCCGGCGCGCTACTTCGTGGAATCGAAACGGGAAGACGAGGTTCGCGAGGCCGCCCAGTTCGCGAAGAGCCGTGGCCTGCCGCTGTTTGTGCTGGGCGGCGGAAGCAACGCGCTGATCGCCGACTCGGGCTGGCCGGGGCTGGCGCTGAAAGTCGTAATCGGCGGTATTGCTACGCCTAAAGCGCATCGTGCCGCGGGCAACGCCGTGCTCTTCAGCGTGGGCGCGGGCGTCAACTGGGATGACTTTGTAGCGCAGGCGGTCGCGCAGAATTGCGCGGGCGTCGAATGCCTGAGCGGGATTCCGGGCAGCGTCGGCGCTGCACCCGTGCAAAACGTCGGCGCCTATGGGCAGGAGGTCGCCGATACCATCGAGTCGGTGCGCGCGCTGGATTTGAAAGAAGACCGCGTCGTAGTGTTGCCCAAGCCAGCCTGCGGATTTCGCTATCGGGCCAGCATCTTTAACGGCGCCGAACGCGGGCGCTACATTATTTTGCGGGTGAATTTCCGCTTACAGCGCGGAGGCGCCGCGAGGGTGCAGTACGCCGATCTGCAAAAGTACTTTGCGGAGCGCTCCTCAAAAAGCACGGCCAAAAAAACGCCGCCGCCATCGCTCTTAGAAACGCGCACGGCGGTGCTCGAAATACGGCGGCGCAAGGGAATGCTGATCGTCTCAGGCGCCGATTCTCCAGACAACGATAATCGCAGCGCCGGGTCGTTCTTTAAGAATCCCGTGCTCAGCGAGGCGCAGTTCCAGGAGTTGACCAAACGCGCCGCATCGCAAGGACTCGAAATTCCCAGTTACCCCGCGCTCCGCTCACAGCCTAATGATGCGCAACACAAAATTTCCGCGGCATGGCTGGTGGAACATTCGGGGTTCTCCAGGGGATATGCGCTCGGGCCGGCAAGAATTTCCAGCAAGCACGCGCTGGCGCTGGTCAATAGCGGAGACGCGAACGCCAGCGATATTATTGCCCTGAAAAATGAAGTCCAACGCGCCGTGCGGGAAGCGTGGGGAATTCCGCTCGAAGTGGAACCGGTGTTTGTGGGGTTTTGAGCGGAGGGACAGCCGCCCTCGGCTGTCCAGACGGAGCGAAGCCCGGCCACGCTCTTGACTGCGCAAGTGAAACAAACGAAAGCCGGCGAGCTGAGCTCGCTTGGACAGCCGGGGGCGGCTGTCCCTATGTAAAAGCAAAAGCGGCGTATCCCGGAGCAGACGGGTCCCCCGGGCCGGCCCGGAGGTGTCCGTTAACCGCGGGATCCGCCCCCTTCTCCTATCGGCATGAAGAACAATCTTCTCCAGTAAATTTTTTTGCGAACGAATGCCGCCCGGCAACGTTCTTTATGAACAGGAGCAAGCGTGATTGTAGAATCCGCAATGGCGGGCGAGGCCATAGCATTGGCGCAGCGAGAAGAGGATGTGCCGGAAACGATCGTGCGCGAACACGCCCGCCTCGTGTACCGCATCGCTTACTCCGTTTTGCGCAATCCCGCCGACGCCGAGGATGCAACCCAGGAAGTTTTCCTGCGAATGCTCCGGTACGGCAAAAGAATCGCCGGTATCGAGGACCGGAAAGCATGGCTGGCCCGGATTGCATGGCGCGTGGCCGTAGAGCGGCGCAAGCGCATGGCCAAGGCGGCCGCTGGAACTGAAGTAGCGGGAGAGGCGTTGGTGTCGCCCGGCCACGGAGCGGACCGCATTCTTCTGGAACAGGAACGTAACGGGATACTGGAGCAGCTGATCGCGGCCTTGCCGAGCCAACTACGCGACCCGCTGGTTCTCTCGACGCTGGAGGAGATCGCGCCGCGCGACGTAGCGTCGATGCTCGGCATCAGCGAGGCGGCGGTACGTTCCCGGGCGTTTCGCGCACGGGAAATTCTGAAAGAAAGATTTTTGGCATTAGATGGGTCAAGGACATGAATATGGATCCGATTAACAAGGAGCGTGAGATCGATCAGTGGCTGGAATCGGCGCTTAGCCAATACGGTAAAGCCGAGCCGCGAGGTGGTCTGGAAAGTCGAGTGTTGGCGAACCTCCGAGCCGAGAGGAATCGGATTGCATCCGCGCATCGCTGGCGGTGGGCGTTGGGGACAGCAGCGGCTTTGGCGGTCGTTATGGCAGTCGTATGGGTTGGGCAAAGGGGCCGCGAAAAGAATCCGGCTCGTGCGGCGGGAGCGCCGACGACGATACATCGTCAAGCGGCGCGTGTCGTGTCCCCGCCGGAGCCAGCAGCACTGGTCAATCACCCGGCAAGGGAAGTGACGCAAGGGAGGCGCCTGCATCGGCCGATGCGCGCTCTGGCAGCGGCGCGGATGCCGAAGCTGGAGCAGTTTCCTTCGCCGCAACCGCTGAGCGAGCAGGAGAAAATCCTGGTGAGCTACGTGACTAAGTATCCGGAAATTGCGGCGCTGGTCGCGCAGGATCAAGCCGATTCACTTAAGCGGGATCGTGAGGAAGAGGCGGCCGAGGCCGCCAAGGACAGTGTGCAATGAGAATACTGGGCACCCTATAGATCCACATGTATTCGAGCGAGCAGCACAAACTCAAGGAGAATGAACAATGACAACTTTATCGGTAATGACAACGACAACGATGAAACGAACGGTAGCGGCAGGCGCGCTCATTTTGGCGCTCGTGGTTGGGTGCGGGACCGCCAAGGCGCGGGCCCAGGAATCAAGTGGTGCCACGAAGGGTACCGAGCAGGAGCGGTCGAAGCCTGCGGAGGCCTACCGTCTTGATTTCTCCATCAACGAACTCGAGGACGGGAAGAAGATCAACACCCGGCAGTATTCCTTGAATTTGAACGCTAACGATGACAATGAGATCAGGATCGCTACGCACATCCCGGGCGAAGTCAAAGAGGGGGAGATCCAGAACCTTGATGTCAGCACGAGCATTTGGAGCAGGCTGCGAAAGTACAACGACCAACTGGAGTTGTCAGTGCGGTCCACGATCACCAACTTCGCGACCCCGGATCAGGCGCACGATTCCCGTCCGGTGTTACGGGAACTCAAAATCAACGCCAGTACTCTGGTGCTGCTGGGCAAGCCGATGATGCTAGGCAGCGTGGACGATCCGAACTCGAAGCGCCAGTTTCAGCTTGAGGTGACGGTAACGAAGTTAAGGTAGGAAGTTAAGGTAGATTTATCGGCACGGCGCTTGTGACTACACGCGATCAGCCAAGCGCCGTGCCTCATGAAATATCTTCACGAACATCGGCTGCGTCAGCTTGCCGGTGTTCGTGTTTTGATTTGAAGGGTGGTAGGACGCCAACAGCACGCGCCCATCCGGCAGGGCGTATTCTGCGCCGTGCCGAAATTCATACTCCCGCTTGCTGGCGATTTGCTTCTTTCGCTTCAGATAGTTGAGATAGGCGTCGAATCCAATTTTCCCAAGGGCAACAATGACGCGCAGATCCTTGAGTCCTTCAAGTTCGCGCTCCATGAACGGAGCGCAGTTGCCCAGTTCTTCGGGCAGAGGCTTGTTGCCGGGCGGCACGCAACGAGCGGCGGCGGTGATGTAGAGACCGGTCAACGCCAAGCCGTCATTGCGATCGGTCGCCCTCGGCTGATTTGCGAATCCGGTTTCGTACAGCACCGGGTACATGAAGTTGCCGGAAGCGTCTCCCGTGAATGGGCGCCCCGTGCGATTGGATCCGTGCGCGCCCGGCGCAAGTCCGAGAACCAGGACGCGGGCGTGAGGATCGCCGAATCCGGGAACAGGCTTGCCCCAATACTCACAATCGAGGTAGGCGCGGCGCTTCTCGCGGGCAATCCGCTCGCGATATTCAACCAAACGCGGACAGCGCACACAGGCGACGACTTCGGCGTTCAGCACCGTCAGCCAAGTGGGCGCGAGCATGCATCTCATTATGTCACCTGCGTCGGCGCCCAATCCACGCATCTGCCAGATGCCCCAGATCGTGCCACCTCAATGTGCCCCCAGCGATGAAGCCTCCTGGCACATCGCGATGGGGCCCGGATGGATGACCACGTTCTTCCTTGTGCTCTAGCGCAGAAGCTTCGCAAGCCGAGGACGGTCCTGAGATATGCGGAATTGGACACCCCCGTAGGGCGCAGCTACTTGACTAATTTCGTGACTATGGTTAATATTATGGTCACAAAAGCAACCGCCAGCGGCTTGCAGGCGACTATTATGAACGAAATTTCCATCTCGGAATTCAAGGCCAAGTGCCTTGGCTTGATTGAAGAGATCCACAAGACACGGCAGCCCTTGCGCATCACGCGTCACGGAAAACCGGTGGCCGAAGTGATTGCGGCCGGCCCGGACCGCACCCGCAACTTTGTCGGCGCCGGCGTGGGAACGGGAAAGATCGTCGGAGACATCGTATCGCCGGTCATCGATTTTGGCGAGATGGAGGTTTACCGCCGGTGAATCTTCTTCTGGACACCCATATCTGGTTATGGAGCCAATTGGAACCGAAGAAACTGGGACGGCGGGTTACCGCCGAGCTCTCGAATACCGGCAATGAACTATGGATATCGCCCGTGAGTGTTTGGGAGGCCCTTACCCTGATGCAGAAAGGCCGCGTTCGGGTCGATAATCCCTATGGCTGGGCCAAGCGATACACCGAACAACTGCGAGAGGCGCCGCTGACCAGCGAGATTGTTATGGCCGGATTGTCCCTTTCCCTTCCCCATGCCGATCCGGCCGACCGCTTCCTGGCGGCAACAGCTAAGGTGCTGGATCTCACGTTAGTCACCGCCGATCGCAATCTGCTGGATTCGGGTGAGTTCTCCACTCTTCCCAACCGGACGTAATTCTCACACAGAAGCCTGCTCCCGTTACTTTAGTGGCCAGAATATCCCTCTCCGCGGTTTGACGATGCTCTTCGGCAGTCTTTACACTCAAGAGAGCGGCATAAGGCGTTTCAGCGCGGAGTCACCCCCTTCCGGCTCTGTTTCCCCAGCCGTTAAGAAAGGTATTTGTGAGCCCCACTGAAGCCAAAGAAGACACGGCCAAAACCGTCGCCAATACGAAAGACAGTTCCACCAAACGCGAGATTGAGGTTGAGATTCCAGTCGCGGACGTCACCCGCCAGACCGAAACGCTGATCCAGAAATATCAGAAGATGGCTCGCATTCCCGGTTTCCGGCGCGGCCATGTTCCCGCGTCGATTATTCGCCAGCGTTTTTCCGAAGAGATCAAGACCGATGTGGTCGAGGCGCTGGTCCCGCGCTACTTCCGGCAAGAGGCCGAGCGCTTGAGCCTGCATCCCGTATCGCAACCGCGGGTCACCGACCTGCACTTGCACGAGGGCGAACCGCTGCGTTTCAAGGCCGCCTTTGAAGTGCTGCCGGAGATCAAACTTGAAGGCTACAAAGATCTGCGCGCCGACAAGCCGGAAATCGCGGTTTCCGAAGCCGATGTCGAACAGGCGCTCACCGATCTGCGCGAGCGTCATGCCAGTTTCAATCCGGTCGAGGGCCGCGCCCTCGCCGACGGCGATTTCGCCCAAGTCTCGCTTGACGGCAATCCCAAGCCCGATTCCAAATCCGGCGAAGGCGACAAAGCCAAGTCTGGCGAAGGCCAGCCCGTCCACATGGATGAAGTGCTGGTCGAAATCGCGGGCAAGAACACCATGCCGGAATTCACCGAACACCTGCGCGGAGCGAGGGCCGGAGACGAGCGCACGTTCGACGTGAATTATCCGGAAGATACCGAGGACAAGCGCCTGGCAGGGAAGACGTTCAGTTATGCGGTCAACGTGCAGGCGATCAAACAGAAGAGCCTGCCGGAACTGAACGACGAGTTCGCTAAGACATTGGGCGAATTCCAGACGGTGGACGACTTGCGGAAAGCGATTCGCGAGCAGATGGAAGCGGAGCGCAAGCACCAGGCGGAACACGCGGCCAAGGAAAAGCTGGTCGACGAATTGATTCAGCGAAACGATTTTGAAGTTCCCGATTCGTTGATCGAACAGCAAATTGACATCCGGCTGGAGCGCGGACTGCGCGCGCTGGCGGCGCAGGGCCTGACCGCCGAGCAGATGAAGAAAATGGATTTGCAGCGTCTGCGCGCGGGTCAGCGCGAACAGGCGGTGCACGATGTAAAGGCCGCGTTGCTGCTCGAAAGAGTGGCGGAGGAAGAAAATATTCAGGTCGGCGATGACGAGTTAAATCAGGAACTGGACGCGCTGGCGCGGCAATCGAAACAGACGTCCGAAGCGGTGCGCGCTCGATTGACACGGGATGGGGGCCTCGATAGGATACGAACAAGAATCCGCAACGAAAAGACCCTCGATTTTTTGTATCGCCAGTCCGCGTAATAAGGAGTAATGGAAGTGCGGACGATTTCGATCCTCCCTCGAGCGCCGAGAACGACTTGAGGGCGGAAGTGTGGAAAGGGTGAGCGATGCTGGTACCGATGGTGATCGAACAGACCGGCCGGGGCGAACGGGCGTATGACATTTATTCCCGCCTGCTCCGCGACAACATCATTTTTATCGGCACGCCGATTGACGACAACATCGCCAACCTGGTGATCGCCCAGATGCTGTTTCTGGCGCAGGAAGATCCGGAGAAAGACATCCAGCTTTACATCAACTCGCCGGGTGGTTCGATCACGGCGGGCATGGCGATCTACGACACCATGCAGTACGTCAAGAACGATGTGACCACGATCTGCATCGGACAGGCGGCTTCGATGGCGGCGCTGCTGCTTTCGGCGGGCGAGGTGAAAAAACGGCTGGCGCTGCCCAATTCGCGCATCCTCATCCACCAACCCTCGATGGGCGGGCTTTCGGGACAGGCGACGGACATTGACATTCATGCGCGCGAGATCCTGCGCATGCGGGAGATTACCAATCAGTTGCTGGCCAAGCACACCGGCCAGAAGCTCGATAAAGTGGAGAAGGACGTGGAGCGCGACTTCATCATGAACTCGCAGCAGGCAAAGGAATACGGAATCATAGACGATATCATCTATAAGACGAGATAGATGTATGATCGGCAGTTCGTGAAGCAATGAAAGCGTAGAGACGTGGCGTGCCGCGTCTCCGCTGAAACAAAAAGCCCGCTGCGGCTGGGCCGGAAGAAAAGGAGCGGAACTGAGTGAAGACCAGATCGGGATCGGATGAGATGTTGCGCTGCTCTTTCTGCCACAAGTCGCAGGACGCGGTCGCGAAACTGATCTCGTCGCCGAGCGACTATCCGCGAGCCTACATCTGCGATGAGTGCGTGGCCGTCTGCAACTCGATTCTCGAAGACGACCGCACCGCAACACCCGCCGCTGCTGTCCCGAACCAACTGCCCAAGCCGCAGGAAGTGAAAACCTTCCTCGACGAATACGTCATTGGACAGGAGCAGACCAAGAAGAAGCTCGCCGTTGCCGTCTATAACCATTACAAGCGCATCTACATGAACCGCCAGCGCACCGGCGATGGCGTGGAACTGACCAAGTCGAACATCCTTCTGATCGGTCCGACGGGGACCGGCAAGACGCTGCTGGCGCAGACCCTGGCCCGCATGCTCGATGTGCCCTTCGCCATCGTGGACGCGACCACGCTGACCGAGGCGGGTTACGTGGGCGAGGATGTCGAGAACATCATTCTTAAGCTTCTCCAGTCCGCCGAAGGCGACGTGAGCCGTGCCCAGACCGGCATTATCTACATTGACGAAATCGACAAGATCGGGCGCAAGGACGAGAATCCATCCATCACGCGCGACGTGTCAGGCGAAGGCGTTCAACAGGCGCTGCTCAAGATTCTGGAAGGGACGGTTGCCAACGTGCCGCCGCAGGGCGGACGCAAGCATCCGCATCAGGAATTCACGCCCGTCGATACCACCAACATCCTGTTCATTTGCGGCGGCGCCTTTGTCGGCCTGGAGAAAATCATTGGGCGGCGCGTGGGCAAAAAGACCCTGGGTTTTCGCGTAGGAGAAGATGCCGAGACCGAGATCGGCATCGCCGCATTGCGCAACTTTGAACTGGTTTCGGAAGCGCAGCCGGAAGACCTGATCAAGTTTGGATTGATTCCCGAGTTCGTCGGCCGCTTGCCGGTGGTGGGAGTGTTGCAGCAACTCGACGAAAACGCCCTGGTGGAAATTCTGACGCGCCCGAAAAACGCGATCGTGAAACAGTATCAGCGCCTGTTCGAGTTTGAAAACGTGCGCCTGAAGTTCAGTGACGACGCCAACCGGGCGATTGCGCGGCAGGCGATGGCGCGGAAGGTCGGCGCGCGCGGCTTGCGCATGATTCTGGAAGAGCTGATGCTGGAGCTCATGTACAGCCTTCCCAGCCAAAAGAAAGTCAAGGAATTTGAAGTGACCCGCGAGATGGTCGAAAAGCGCAACGTCTCGCTGGCCATGATCGAGAAAGCGGCGAGTTAAACAGAAGTAAGTTAGACGAAGACCAGAGACGGGAGACCACGTTGTCGAACCCCAAGGAAAAGTTCGAGAGCAAGAAGCTGCCCATGATGCCCATTCGGGACGTGGTCATCTTTCCCTACATGATGACTCCGTTCGTAGTGGGCCGGGAGTCGAGCGTGCGCGCTCTCGAAGAAGCTCTGATCAGCGATAAGAAAATCTTTCTTGCCACCCAGCACGACGCCAGCATCGACGAACCGAAGGCCGGCGACATTTTCCAGGTCGGGACGATCGTTAACATCGTACAAAGCCTGAAACTGCCCGACGGAAATATCAAAGTGCTGGTGGAAGGCATCGAGCGCGGCAAAATCCTCCAGGTCACGGAAACCGAGGGCTATCTCGAGGCCACGGTGCGGGTAGCGCGTTACGCCACTGAGACCACAGCGCAGATTGAAGCGGGCATGCAGCGCGTCACCGGCATGTTCGAGCAGTATGTGAAGCTTTGCCAGTCGCTGAACTACGAAACCATGATCGCCGCCGTGCGCATGGAAGATCCGGCGAAGCTGACCGACACCATCGCCGCCAACCTGCAACTCGCCATCGAAGAGAAACAGGCGCTGCTCGAGATCTTCGATCCCGCCGAGCGTTTGAACAAAATCGGCGACGTGCTCGACGTAGAAATCGAAAAGCTCAACATGGACCGCACTATCCAGTCGCGGGTCAAGCGCCAGATGGAGAAGGCGCAGAAAGAGTACTACCTCAACGAAAAAATCAAGGCCATCCAGAAGGAACTGGGCCGCGGGGAAAAGAGTGAATTCGACGAATTGAAGAAGAAGGTCGAATCATCGGGCATGCCAAAGGATGTCCGCGACAAGGCCATCCAGGAACTAAAAAAGCTGGAAGCGATGCCGCCCATGTCGGCGGAGTCCACCGTTTCTCGCAACTATCTCGACTGGCTGCTGGCGGTGCCGTGGAAGAAGCGGTCGAAGGAAATTCGGAATATCTCGCGCGCCGAAAAAGTCCTGAACGAAGATCATTATGGGCTGGAGAAAATCAAGGAACGCATCCTGGAATTTCTCGCCGTGCGCCAGTTGGTGAAAAATCCCAAGGGCTCGATCCTGTGCTTCGTCGGGCCCCCAGGCGTGGGCAAAACGTCGCTTGGAATGTCGATCGCCAAAGCGACGGGCCGCAAGTTCGTCCGCCTGTCGCTCGGCGGCGTGCGCGATGAGGCGGAAATCCGTGGCCACCGCCGCACCTACATCGGCGCTCTGCCCGGCCAAATCATCCAGATGATGAAAAAGGCCGGCACCAAGAACCCGGTGTTCATGCTCGACGAAGTCGACAAAATGTCGATGGATTTTCGCGGCGATCCCTCCGCGGCGCTGCTCGAGGTGCTCGATCCCGAGCAGAACTTCATGTTTGTGGACCATTACCTCGACGTGGAGTACGACCTATCGCAGGTGTTCTTCATCGCGACCGCGAACGTGATCCACACCGTTCCGCCCGCCCTCCAGGACCGCATGGAAGTGTTGCGCCTGCACGGTTACACCGAACCGGAAAAGGTGGAAATTGCGAAACAATTTTTAGTGAAGAAGCAGATGCTGGAGGCGGGACTGACGGAGAAAAACGTGCAGTTCCCCGACGAGGCGATTCGGCGCATCATTCGCGGTTATACCCGCGAGGCCGGGGTGCGCAACCTGGAGCGGGAAATTGGCAACATCTGCCGCAAAGTTGCGCGCAAGGTGGTGAAAGAAGGCGCGAACTTTACGGCTGCGGTCCAGGCGGAAAAGATCGGCGACTATCTAGGCGTACTGAAATTTCGCGACACGCTGGCCCACGAGAAGAGCGAAATCGGCCTGGTGACGGGCCTGGCCTGGACCGAAGTTGGAGGCTCCATCCTTAGCACCGAAGCCATGGCGGTGGACGGCAAAGGCAAGCTGACTTTGACCGGCCAACTGGGCGATGTGATGCAGGAATCGGCGCAGGCCGCCATGTCGTACATTCGCTCGCGAGCCGTGCGGCTCGGACTGGCGCGCGATTTCTATCGCACCATGGACATTCACGTGCATGTGCCCGAAGGCGCGATTCCGAAAGATGGCCCCTCCGCCGGCATCACCATCGCCACCGCTCTGGCGAGCGCGCTGAGCCGAATCCCGGTGCGCCGCGATATCGCCATGACCGGAGAAATTACTCTGCGCGGCAAAGTTCTTCCCATCGGAGGGCTAAAAGAAAAATTGCTCGCCGCTCATCGCGCCGGATTGTTCGAAGTGATTTTGCCGCAGGAAAACGAGAAAGATGTAGCGGAGGTCCCGGAAAACCTGCGCAGCGCCATGAAACTGCACTTCGTGGACAACATGGACCAGGTGCTGGCCGTAGCGCTCGAAGGGCCGCTCCCGCAGATGCCCTCCGATGCCGAAACCATGGTTCCCATCGCAACCCCGCCCGCCCCTGAGATTCCTACGGCCAGGCAGTGAGCGCGAGCTTTTTTGTTTCATCCCCGAACGGCGCTAAAATGCCCTGGTATGAAACCGCTCCGAGAACACTTCCGTCAAATCGGCATTGAAGGATCAGCCGCCCTGGTCGTGGCAATCGCAGTCGTCGCCGTCATGTTGATTGCGCTGCCTGCCTATCGATGGTTCTTTCTGATCAGCGTGCTCATTGGACTGGTCATTGCGGGCGGGCTCGCGTTGTGGCATAAACTGCATCCGATCAAGGAGCAGGGCGTGGAGCCAAAGCGTCCGCTCGGGCTTTAGCGCACTTGTTTTTCTGCGGTGCTTGCCGAGACGGGTGGCTCACATCTCTCGCGCGAATGCGAAATGTTGAAGGGCTGCCCCCGCGTCTCGCTTGTCGAGACGTGGCCCCGCCTATCCTCCAAAGGTCCCGGGCCGCAAGCTAATTTTTGGCGGCGCTTTACCGCCCGCTTCATTCCTCCTTGAAGCCGGAGCGCTAAGGCGTTAGTATTCGATTTCGCGCTTTTCGCGACTGCTTCGAGGGCCCATGCCGCAAAATTACGTCCCTATTTTTCTTTTCCTCGCCGTGGTCGGCATCTTGATCCCGCTTACGCTGCTGGTCGCCTGGATCGTCCGCACGCAAAGTCCCAACCGCGTGAAGCTGATGCCTTACGAATGCGGCATCGATCCTTACGACAGCGCGCGAGGACGCTATACGGTTCGCTTTTACATCATTGCCATACTGTTCGTGGTCTTCGACGTGGAGACGATCTTCTTGTTTCCCTGGGCCGTGAAATTCAAGGCGCTCGGCGTCTACGGCCTGGTCGAGATGCTGATTTTTCTCGGCATCCTGATCGTAGGCTACATATGGATATGGAAGAAGGGCGCGCTCGAATGGGTATAACTTCGCCAGATTCAAAACCGGCTGCTGCAAATTCGGCTGCATCCGATGAAACTTTCAGCGCGAGCCGGTGGACGAAGGGGAATTTCTGGTTTCCGACTCGCATCGTGGTCGGCCCGTTGCGCGTGAGCCGCGTGAAGAGCCGTTTATTCGGCAGCACCGACGAAAGTATTGCGATTGCCCAGGTAGCTTCGGTGAAGATTTCGACCGGAGTGTTCTGGTCGGACATCGTGATTGATTCCACCGGAGGCAGCGACCCGCTCACCAGTCACGGCCATCGCAAACGCGACGCGTTGCGCATCCGCGACTTGGTCGAAAGCTACCAGGCGCCGCGGCACTGACAGTCATTGTGGAACGACGGGCGTCTCGTGAGCCTGCCCTGAGCGAAATCGAAAGGGGCCAGCCCGGCGGGGACGCCCAGTTCTTCACCGGAGAACTTGTGACGGCGGTCATTGACGGTGACCGCAATCAACTGTTACAAGTGAAGGTTTGCGAAAACACGTGCGGCTTTTGTCGCGACTGCTTTTGTGACGATTAACGACAGATCCTAGAATGACCGAGGAAGTAAAAACTCCATATCCACTACCGCCGCCGGAACCTGAAAAGAATCCGGCGGCGGAGACGCCCGCCGCAGCGGCGCCTGCCGGACCGGTAAAGCCTGCCGCGCCCGCAAAGCCTGCCGCCCCTGCCAAGGCCGCTGGTCCCGTTCCGATGCCGTGGGAATCGCCAATTGTGGGAAAATACCGGCGCCAGTACGGTTCGGGCCTTGACGCGCAAACTTATTTGGGACAGAACTACCTGGCCGTTGACCGCTCGCTGATCCCGGACATCCTGCGCCTGCTGCGCGACGAGGAGCAGTTTGACTACTGTGTAGACATCACCGCCGTGCATTATCCGACGCGCGAAAAACAATTCGATGTCGTTTGGGTCCTCTACTCTTTTGCGCGCAACGAACGGGTGCGCGTGAAGACGCAGATCGCCGACGGCGCTTCGATCCCGTCCAGCGTCTCGATCTGGCCAACGGCAAATTGGCTGGAGCGCGAAGTGTTCGACATGTTCGGCATCACGTTTGACGGACACCCCGGCCTGAAGCGCATCTTGCTCCCCGACGGATGGAAAGGCTACCCGCTGCGCAAGGATTACAGCATCCTGCAACAAGACAAAGAATGGGTGCAGAGCAACCTGGGAATCGAGAGCGGTCAATGAGCGTTCACAACAACGATCGCGCGAACGACGTCCCGGGCCGCATGCTTCCCAACCTCGATCGTTCCCACCTCGATCTCGACGCTGCCGATCAGACCTATCTCGATTCCAACGAACTCGTTATCAACATGGGCCCGCAGCATCCGGCGACCCACGGCGTGCTGCGCGTAATCCTGAAACTCGATGGCGAAAAAGTTCTTGGGTACCGAGTGCGTCATCGGATACCTGCACCGCGGCGTGGAAAAAATCGCCGAGAACCGCACCTACGCGATGTTCAATCCCTACGTCGATCGGATGGATTACGTTGCCGCCGTGTCGAATGGGCTGGGCTACTGCGAAGCGGTTGAGAAGTTGATGAACGTGGAGGCGCCGCCGCGCGCCAGATTCGTTCGCGTGATTCTGACCGAGTTGAACCGCATCGCCAGCCATCAGCTCTGGCTGGGCACCCATGCGCTCGATATCGGAGCGATGACGCCGCTGTTCTATACGTTCCGCGACCGGGAAGAGATCCTGAAGATTTTCGAAAAGTATTGCGGTGCGCGGCTCACCACTCATAGTTTTCGTATCGGCGGCTGCCAGTTTGAGACTTATGCCGGCTTCGAAAAGGACGTAAAGAACTTTCTGACTTTTTTCGCGCCCAAGATCGACGAATACGAAACGCTGTTGACCACCAACCGCATCTGGCTCGAGCGCACCAAGAATGTCGGCGTGATCTCGGGCGCCGATTGCATCGCGCTCGGCGTGACCGGCCCCGTGCTACGCGCCAGCGGCGTGAAATGGGACCTGCGCAAGGCCCAGCCCTATGCGGCCTACTCCGAATTCGATTTCGAAATTCCGACCGGGAAGAACGGCGACACGTTCGATCGGTACATGGTCCGCGTAATTGAAATGCGGCAGTCGATGCGCATCATCGAACAGGCGGTCAACCGCATTCCCGAAGGCCCGATCATGGCCAAAGTGCCCAAGGTGATCAAGCCGCCGGTGGGCGAAATTTATCATTCCATCGAAGCCCCGAAGGGCGAACTCGGATACTTCATTGTCAGTGACGGCTCGACGCAGCCCTACCGCGTGCGCATACGACCGCCATCGTTTGTCAATTTGCAGGCGCTCGATATCATGGTCCGCGGCATGCTGGTGGCCGACGTGGTCGCCGTCATTGGTACGCTCGACATCGTGCTCGGCGAGGTGGATCGCTGATGCCCGATTTCATAACATCGTATCTCGATCGCTCGGTTACGGTGTCCCCCGGCGCAGCGGGAAGCCAGTTCTGGGCGCTTATTTATGTGCTGATCATTTTCGCCGGTGTGTCGGTGGCCGTGATTTGCATGAACTGGATCGAGCGCAAGGCGCTGGCCCACTTTCAGGTTCGCCTCGGACCCATGCGCGTGGGCCCGCACGGATTGCTCCAGCCCATCGCCGACGCGATCAAACTGCTGCTCAAAGAAGACATCATCCCTGCCGAAGCCGATCAGTTCGTTTTCTGGATTGCGCCGATGATCGGACTGCTCGCGGCCTTTACCGTTTATACGGTGATTCCATTCGGTCCTTCGCAAGCCGTCAGTGACATGAACATCGGCATTCTTTTTATGCTCGGCGTCTCGTCGCTCGGAGTGCTTGGTATCGTAGTCGCGGGATGGGCTTCCAATTCGCACTATCCTCTGATCGGCGCGCTGCGCTCGAGCGCACAAATGGTGTCGTACGAGGTGGCCATGGGCCTAGCGGTCATTTCAGCGATCCTGATGACCAGCATGAAGACAGGCACGGGAACGCTGAGCATGATTGGGATCGTCCAGGCGCAGAACGACCAGGGCATCTGGTTCGTTTTTAAATTCTTTCCGCTGGGCCTGATCGCGTTTGCGATTTTCGCGGTCGCCATGGTTGCCGAAACGAACCGCGCGCCCTTTGATCTGGCTGAAGCCGAATCGGAGCTGACCGCCGGCTTTCACACGGAGTACAGCGGCCTGCGCTGGTCGCTCTTCATGCTCGCCGAATATGCGGCCATGATCGCCGTCTCTTCGATCGCGGTTACGCTCTGGCTTGGCGGATGGATGCATCCTTTCCCGAACCTGCTGCAAGCGCGAGCGTGGGAACTTCTTTTCTCCTTGTTTCCCGGACTCACCTTCGGAGGACTCGCGGCCATTGCTTATATCGGTGCACAGCGCATGCCATCGCAATCTTTCTTTAAGATTCAACGCATCGGCCTTGTGGTTTTCGCGGCCGTGCTAGGCTTCATCGGGCTGTTGCTGGTGGTGATCGCGGCCGTCGCAGGACTTTCACGGCAGGCGAGCTCAGTAGCCCAATCCACAATAAGTTTCCGCGACGGCATCGACAACGTATATTGGTTTGTGCTGAAAGTCGCCGTCTTTATGTACATGTTCATCTGGTATCGCGCCACCTGGCCCCGTTACCGCTTCGACCAGTTGATGCGGGTCGGATGGAAGGTACTGCTTCCGATCTCGCTCGGCGTGCTGGTTCTGACCGCGATTGTGGGGGTGTACTTTTCATGAACCCCGCAATGGCAATGGCGGTGGCAATGAACGCGACTGACAACGCTGGCATGGCCCCGGTCGCGACGCCGTGGTTTTTCTATTCGCTAGCGGGACTGGCCATTATTAGCGGCGTGCTTGTCATCACGCGGCGGAATGCGGTGCATTCCGCGCTCGCCCTGATCGTGACCCTGCTCTCGGTGGCCGGTCTCTATTTGATGTTGTATGCCCCGTTCGTCGCTGGCGTGCAGATCATCGTCTATGCGGGTGGAATCATGGTGCTGTTTTTGTTCGTGATCATGCTGGTGAACATCGACCGCTCGTCGAAAGAGCGGCGCTTCAATCGCATCTGGCCGATAGGATTGACGGCGTCCTGCGCCTTGCTGGCGTTGTTCGTATCGGCGATTGTGAAGGGCAAGGATCTGTTTCGTGATAGTGGATTACCGCTGGCTGAAGGGTCAAACACCCAGGAAATCGCCAAGGCTCTCTACGGGGAAGTTGTTAAGACGAGTCTGTACCCAAAGGGCCAATACATGATGGGCGAATATACGTTCGCCTTCGAGATTGCGTCGCTGCTGTTGCTGGTGGCGATACTCGGGGCGGTGATTATGACGAAGAAGAAAATCTGAACTGCTACTGGCTTCTAGCCACTAGCTAGTAGCCAGCAGCAAGTAGAGCGCTTATGGCTGAAATCACTACGTTCCACTACCTCGTCGTTGCTGCGGCACTGTTCGTGCTGGGCGTGATCGGTGTGCTCACCCGCCGCAACGTAGTGATTATTCTGATGTCGATTGAGTTGATTTTGAATGCGGTGAACCTGAACCTGGTGGCATTCTCGCGCATGTGGGGCAACCTGCACGGGCAATTGTTCGCGATCTTTATCGTCGTGGACGCCGCCGCCGAAGCCGCCGTGGGCCTGGGCATTTTGATCGCCTTCTTTAGGAACAAAGAGACGGTGAACGTGGACGAGATTGATCTGTTGAAGTGGTGATGCAGCTTTTAGCTGTTGGCGCTTAGCTTTTGGCTAGGAGCTAGAAGCCAAGAGCAAAGAGCCAACGACTAACGACTAACGACATGCTTTTTCTAAACCACATCTGGCTGATCCCGCTCCTCCCGGCCTTCGGCGCCGTGATGATGTTTTTCTTCGGCACGGCGCCTGCGGAAGGCTACGGTCAACGCGGTCTGTGTCGGCACGGTCGTCATTGCGTTTTTGCTAGGTTGCGGCGCGGTCTGGCAGTACACGCAGTGGTCGGCGATGCCGGAGAACTACCATCAGCCGAAGCAAGTCATCCTTTACACATGGATGGGAACCGGCGATAGTCATTTGAACTTCGTTAAGTACGACGGGACGACTGCCTCGTTCAACGCCGACGCCGGATTCCTGCTCGATCCGCTCTCTTGCATCTGGCTGCTGTTTGTGACCGGTGTGGGCATGTTGATCCACATCTACTCCACCGGTTACATGGCGCACGAAGGCGGTTATTACCGCTTCTTCGGCTACATGAACTTATTCATGTTTTCGATGCTTACGCTCATCCTGGCGAATAACTACATGCTTTTATTTGTGGGATGGGAAGGCGTCGGTTTGTGCTCGTATCTGCTGATTGGTTTTTACTTTCATCGTAACTCAGCTTCGACGGCGGCCAACAAGGCGTTCATCGTGAACCGCATTGGCGACGCCGGTTTCATTCTTGGCGCACTAACACTGGCGTGGTACGTCGGCTCATTCCGCTTTATTGACATAAACACGCTCATGCACAGCGGGAACTTTGTCAAAGGCGATCCCGTGCTCACCGCCGCCGCGCTGCTGCTCTTTGTTGGGGCCTGCGGGAAGTCGGCGCAGCTTCCTCTTTATGTTTGGCTGCCCGATGCGATGGAAGGCCCAACGCCGGTTTCCGCGCTCATCCACGCGGCGACAATGGTGACAGCGGGCGTGTATATGGTAGCGCGCTCGAACGCCGTGTTTGTGCTCGCGCCGGACGCGATGAAGACCGTTGCCATTGTTGGCGCGCTGACTGCGGTGTTCGCCGCATCCATCGGACTGGTGCAGAACGATATCAAGCGCGTGCTGGCTTACTCCACTGTCTCGCAACTGGGATATATGTTCCTGGCGTTGGGTGTTGGCGCTTTTGCGGCGGGTGTTTTCCATGTGTTCACGCATGCATTCTTTAAGGCGCTGCTCTTTCTTGGTGCGGGCTCGGTGATCCATGCCATGAGCGGCGAGCAGGACATGCGCAACATGGGCGACCTGCGCGAGCGCATTCCCACTACTTACAAGACGATGTTGATCGCGACGCTGGCGATTGCGGGCATTCCGCCTTTGGCGGGCTTTTTCTCGAAGGACGAAATCCTGTGGCAGGCGTATCGCTCCGCAGAGGGCGGCTTTCCGTATCTTTGGCTGATAGGATTTGGCACGGCGCTGATGACCGCGTTCTATATGGCGCGCCTCATCTTCCTGACTTTCTATGGGAAGCCGCGGATGAGCCATGAAGTCGAGCACCACGTTCATGAATCGCCAAAGTCCATGACCGGCCCGCTGGTCGTGTTGGCCATTTGCTCGGTTTGCGCCGGATGGCTGGGCGTGCCGGCGAGTTTGGGTGGGACCAACGTTTTCGGAAAGTTTCTGGAGCCGGTATTTTCGCAAAATGTCGCCGCTTCTGCTTCCGTCACGTCCGCTGAGCAGCAGGAACCGGCTGGCGAAGAACATAGTGGCTTGGAATGGGGGCTGATGGCGCTCTCCGTCGTGGCTGCAGGTATCGGTCTGGGATGGGCCGGCAGCTACTATGCGAACGCCGGCAAGGATTATCCCGAACCTATTGCGGTGAAAGCGCCGCCGCTCTATAAGCTGCTTTATAACAAATGGTTTGTTGACGAAGGTTACGACTTCGTATTCACCGGACGCCGCAAGATTGGCAAGATTCGCCTGGGCGCGATGGGCGCGGGCGAAGCGTCTTCGTGGTTTGACGCGAAGATCATCGATGGCGCCGTCAACGATGCCGGTTGGATCACACGCGCCGTTGCCACACTTTCGACGTGGTGGGATAAGTGGATCATCGACGGCCTGTGCGTAAACGGCCCGGCGATTGTCACACGGATGATCTCCTATCCGGCGCGCCTCTTCGAATGGGGATTGATGCAATGGTATGCACTCGTTATGGTCGCGGGCCTGGTTGGAGTTTTGTGCTCACTGTTCGGAGTTTTACTTTGGTTTTGGGTCGCCATCGGAGTCTTAGCGGCTGGAACCATTGTTTACCTATTGCTAAGGCGCTTTGTGGTCGCGTAAGTCAATTAATTGCTCTTAGCTCGACGCTCGTAGCCACTGGCAACTGAGAACTCGCAACTGAGAACTGTATTATGCAGAGTCACATACTTTCGATCATTCTTTTCACGCCGCTCGTGGGCGCGTTTGTTCTTTTGTTCGTTCCCAAAGAGAACAAGGACGCGATCCGCTGGATTGCGAACCTCTTCGCGCTCGGCGGGTTCCTGATCTCGTTGCCGCTGGTGCCGATGTTCTGGGCCCAGCGCTTCGACGCCACGCAACCGTTCAAGTTTCTGGAAGGCTCACCGAACAACTGGATCCCCTCGATTGGCGCTGGATATAACCTGGGCATTGACGGCATCTCGTTTCTGCTGATCATGCTGACCACGCTGCTGGGATGGATCTCGATCCTCTCTTCCTGGACGGCGATCGAGAACCGAGTGAAGGAATACTACGTTTGGTTCCTGGTCTTGCAGACGGGCATGTTAGGCGTCTTCATGGCGCTCGATTTCTTCCTTTTCTTCGTATTCTGGGAAGCGATGCTGGTGCCGATGTATCTGCTAATCGGCATCTGGGGCGGTCCGCGCAAACTTTATGCCGCCATCAAATTTTTCTTGTACACGTTACTCGGGTCTGTGCTGATGCTGCTTGGCATTTTGTTCCTGTACTTCCATCACTACTCGGCCAGTAACCCGCACTTTTACACATTCAGTATCCCCGAGTTGTATAAGACGGCGCCGCTGATTCCATTCCACGCCGCTATCTGGTTGTTTATTGCTTTCTTTGTTGGATTCGCCATCAAAGTTCCAATGTTTCCGTTTCACACCTGGCTGCCGGATGCGCACGTGGAAGCGCCTACCGCCGGCTCTGTCATTCTGGCTGGCGTTTTGCTGAAGATGGGAACTTACGGATTCATACGCTTCTCGCTGCCCTTCTTTCCCTCGGTCGTGACCCACCCGCGCGTGCAAAGCTGGGTAATCGGCCTCTCGCTGGTCGGCATCATCTATGGCGCGCTGGTTTCGCTCATGCAGAAAGACATGAAGAAGCTGGTCGCGTACTCCTCCGTCAGCCACCTGGGCTTCTGCACGCTGGGTATCTTTACGCTGGTGCCGCTCGGATTGACCGGCTCGGTGTTACAGCAGGTCAATCACGGCATCTCGACCGGCGCGCTCTTCTTGATCGTCGGCATTCTGTATGAACGGCGGCACACGCGCGAGATCGCCGAATATGGCGGCATCTCGAACGTGATGCCGATCTACGCGACCATCACCATGATCATGTTCCTCTCGTCGATGGGATTGCCGCTGCTGAATGGATTTGTCGGCGAGTTCACGATCTTGCAGGGGGCATTCATTGCGAACTGGAAGTGGGCGGCGTGGGCGGCGCCGGGTGTGGTCCTGGCGGCGGCTTACTTGCTCTGGCTCTACCAGCGCGTTTTCTTCGGGACGGTGACCAATCCCAAAAACGAGAAGCTGCACGATCTTACGCCGCGAGAGATTCTTACGTTTGTGCCGCTGATCGTTATGGCATTCTGGATCGGCGTCTATCCCAAGCCGTTTTTCGAGATACTTGAACAACCGGTCAATCAGCTCGTGCAGACGATTCATGATAAGTCCAAGGCGAATGTGCCGGAGACCGTGCAGGTCGCGCCCGCGCCAGCTCCGCAGCCGCCGGCTGTAATCAAGCCGAAAGTTGCCAAGCCGAAGGTCGTCCGGCCTGAAGTGGTGAAACCGGAAGTCGTAGCTCCAGACATTGTCAAACCGAAAGCGAGCAACTGAGTGCAAAGCCTCTCAACCGATTACCGGCTGATGTTGCCAATGGTGGAGCTGACCATTTTTGCGCTCGGCATTCTGCTGATTGACCTATGGGTTCCGCGGGAATGGAAATGGATCAACGCATTGGCCGCATTTGTGGGCGTGGCGTTTGCGGCTTTGTGCGTGTGGCGGATTCAGTCGGCGTTGCCGCAGGGGCGCGATCGGGTTCTATAACGCGCTGTTAGTCGATCGCTTCGCCATTTACTTCTGGTATTTGTTTCTAGCCGGGGCGTCCCTGGCCATCGTTGGGTCGGTGCGGTATCTCGAGATAGAAGATGAGCACCACGGCGAGTATTATGCTTTGCTGCTGCTTTCCGTCGTTGGCATGATGTGCATGGCGGCGGGAATCGACATCGTGCTGCTCTTTATCGGTCTCGAGCTGATGGCGATTTCCACTTATGTGCTGGTCGGATTTTTGCGGCGCGACCGGCGCTCTAACGAAGCCGCTTTGAAGTATCTGCTGCTCGGGGCGTTTTCGTCTGGCATTTTTGCCTACGGACTCTCGTTGTTTTACGGAATATCCGGCAGCACAAACCTTATCCTGATTCAACGCAAGCTGGCCGTTATCGTTCGCGACGATCCGCACAACCCGGTAGTGGTGATCGCTCTGCTGACGACCATGGTCGGATTGCTGTTCAAGATCGCCGCCGTACCATTTCATCAATGGGCGCCCGACGCTTACGAAGGCGCGCCCACCAGCATTACGGGCTTCATGTCGGTCGCGGTGAAAGCGGCGGCTTGGGCGTTGCTGCTGCGCATACTGGGGCAGGCGTATTGGATTGTATCCGCTGCGCTCGATTTACACGCCCGTGATTATTGTCGTCTCCATTGCTACCATGACCGGTGCCAATTTTGCGGCGCTTACGCAGACGAACACTAAACGCCTGCTGGCTTACTCCTCGATTGCGCACGTTGGCTACATGCTGCTAGCGCTGGTCGCGATGGGAACGTCGCCAATGGGCAGTGCCGCGTTTCTCGACGGCTTCAAGGGAATACTGATCTACCTGCTCGTCTATACGTTCATGAATCTGGGAGCGTTCGCTGTAATCACTTCGTTGCGGCAGCGCAATGTGATTGGCGACGAGATTGACGATATGGCCGGGCTCTATCAGCGCTCTCCCGTCGAAGCTTCGTTGATGCTGCTGTTTCTGCTGTCGCTCGCCGGCATTCCACCCGCCGCCGGGTTTTTGGGCAAATATTTCATCTTTTGGAGCCTCATCGAAAGCGGACATTACCTGCTGGCAACGCTCGGCGTGGTCTATTCGCTCTTCGGACTTTATTACTACTTGAAGATTGCGAACTCCATGCTGATGCGTGCACCGATGGAAACGGAACGGCTGCCCATCAGCTTCGGAATGCGTTGCACGCTGGGCGTGACGGCGCTGGCGACCATAGTGATCGGAGTTTATCCGGAGCCCTTTATTCGCGGCGTCAACTGGTCGTTAAACATTGCGCAGTCTCCGCATATAGCGGCGACGTTGAAGTGAGATCAGCTCTCAGCGTTCAGTTTTGTGTTCGCGCCCGTGGGATCGACGGTCAAAAGTTGAGATAGGGGAAGTGATCCGTTGTGAGGTGCTCATCTGGCTGGCTACCAACAGGGAAGTCCCTGGTTGAGATGCAGCTCCCCGACGGAGTAGACTGCTGCAATGGCCAACAGAGCAAAAAAGTATTTGGCGTATTTGTTGATCACCTTGCTGGGGTTGGGCGTGCTCGTATATCTCCGGGATACGTCTTCTAAGTTCGATGGAGTGTGGTTAAAGACAGGCGGAGCGGCAATCGTGCCCGACGAGATAAGGCTTTCGATGCGCCACCACCAATTCCACGTGAGGTATCCGGATCTATGGCACCTCACGGTCCCACTAGATGGACAAGAGCACAAGTTGTCTAGCCTCGGCAACGTCGATACCTATTATCGCGCGGAGTTGCACGGAGATGAGGCTGTCGTCGCCGAGCGCACCACGAGTCTGGTGCCGACGGATGTTCACTGCATGACGCCGTCATCATGCGCTGACACAAAGCAGTGGTCAATCACCGAGACAAAGCGTTGGTTGCTCACCGAAGGTGGTCATAAGTTGGTGGTCTCAGCAGAGGGCAAAGAAGAAACTTTTAGGCGGGCTTCGTGGCTGCACGCTTTGCTTACGAACCGTCCGTAGACGTTGGGAGGGCCCTTCCAAATGTCCGAGAAGCCTATCTCCGAGTCTGACACGGCTTCACCGAAAAAAGATCCTCTCGTCTCCGCGGTTCGCTATTCCGAGATTGGATTTATTATTCCGGCGGCGATTCTGCTCGGCTACTTCCTGGGAAAGCTCGGCGATCACTGGCTGCATACTCGCTGGCTTTATTTTGTGGGGCTGGTGTTTGGAGCGGTGGTCGGGTTTTGGCAAATGATCCGCATCGCGTTGGGCGCTTTCAAAAAAGATGATAGATGATGAAAGTGAACATCTCGACAGGGCGGCGGAAACTCCGGCGGCGGAGACGCTCGATGAGCGCGCGAAAGACGAGCGCACGAGTTATGAGCGTATCATTCCTCGCCTGCTGCGCAACATGCTGGCCGCTGGCGCGCTGCTGCTGGGGCCGGCGTTCTGGTTTTACCGCTGGGCGGGAGCGATTGGGTTTGCCTTTGGGGTCGCGGTTTCCTACGTTAATTTCCGCTCGCTGACGCGTGGCGTCGAAGGGCTCGCCGATCGCATCGTCAACCGCAATAGCCGGGAAAAAGGCGGACGGATTGTCCTGCGCTTCGTGGTGCGCTACGGGTTGGTGGGGGCCGCTGCCTATGTTATATTCAAGAGTTCTTCCCTGGCTTTTCGCGGTTTTTTGTGGGGCTTGTGCGTGCCCGTGGCAGCCCTGATGGCGGAAGCGGTTTGGGAAGGGTACACGGCATTCCGGCGGGAGGATTGATCCCGTAAAGTCTTGTCATACCCGGGGCACTGCAGATCCCTCGCTTCGCTCGGGATGACAATTCCAGATAAATCGCGAAGTTTAAAATGGAACAACTGGCTTTTACCGCACTTCTGAATAAACTGTTTGGCGCGCCTGTGTTGGCGTTGCTGACGGCGCTGCACATTCATCCGAAATATCCGGCGACCCCGATTTCGAACAGCTTTGCCATGGAGTTGCTGGTTGTTCTGCTGCTGACGGCATTTTTTGTCGCCGTGCGAGTGCGGCTTTCGGTGGAGCGTCCAGGCGGGTTGCAGCACACCATGGAAGCCATCTACGGATTTGTCAATAATTTGGCCAGCGATACCATTTCCAATCATCCGGAGAAGTTCGTTCCGTATCTGACCGTGCTGGGCCTGTTCATCCTTTGCTGCAATCTGATCGGTCTGGTGCCGGGACTGGAATCTCCGACCGCGGTGCGGCCGGGACTCGTGCCGCTAGGATGCGCACTGCTGACTTGGGTCTATTATCACTACTACGGAGTGCGGACGAACGGGCCGGTAGGCTATTTGAAACATTTCATCGGGCCGCAGGACAAGGACATGCCGTGGCCGCTGCGGATTTTCCTCCCGATGTTGTTGCTGCCCATCGAAGCTTTTAGTCACATGGCCCGGATCATGTCGTTGACCGTCCGTCTTTTTGCCAATATGTTCGCCGGCGAGATGGTCACCCTGGTGTTTTTTTCGCTGATCCCACTCGGCGTCCCGCTCGTGTTCGAGGGGTTGCATATAGGGGTGGGATTCATTCAGACATATATTTTCGTGTTGTTGGCTGCGGCGTACCTTGGCGAGGCGACGGCGCATGAACATTAGAGAAGGTCTCAGGTTTTAGGTGTCAGGTCTTAGGAAGTGCCATGCAAGGTTTTCCTGTGACCTGAGACCTGTTGCCTGACACCCGCCTCTCAGCGTGAGGGCGCTGGCTAATTCGAGCACGGCGTCAACCACCCACTGGGAGCAATTCATTAAGGAGAAATAAAATGCGGAAAATCGTGCTGTTCTTGTTTGTGATGATGATGTTCTCGGTCCTGGCGGCGCCGGCGTATGCGCAGGGCGGAGGAAGCGCAACTCCCCCAACCAACTGGGTCGCGCTGACTGCTGGATTCGCCATCGCGCTGGCGGCAGGCTTGGCAGCGCAGGGGCAAGGCAAAGTGGCGTCGGCGGCGTGCGAAGCCCTTGGACGTAATCCGGCGGCGCGCGCCGGGATCCAGATTGCAATGCTTCTGGGGCTAGCCTTTATCGAGTCGTTGGTGCTCTTCACGTTCGTGATGATCTTCCTGAAAGTGAAGTGAGCGGAACAGAAGCAGATACTGCGGACGGTAGTTTTGTGACGAGGCCCCTGCTCATGCAGGGGCTTTTTCTTTGCGGCGGAATGGGCGCGCACTTCCTGAGAACTGAGAACTGACAGCTGACAGCTAGCTCTACTTCTTGCGGTCGCCGTTCCAGTCGGCGTTCTGGGCGTCGGGGCCTTTTTGCAGGGCGTCGAGCAGGACGCGGCGCAGGCGATAGCGGCTGTCGAGGTCCATGCTGACGAACTCGAAGCCGATTTCATTGATGCGAGCGCGGCGGAGAAGCACCTCGCCGCGGATTTTTTTCACGCCCAGTGAAATCTCGACGTGGGCTTCGGAGCCGACCCGGAGATTGTCGTTGCGCGTGCCCATGCCGCCGCCCAGGCTCATCTCGCGCATGATGACGTTCGACTTTCCCCATGAGCTCGAAAGAGTGGCGGAGTAAGTGCGCGGCAAGATTATTCGTTCGTAACGGCGCTGCCGCACCCATGTGCATCCCGTTCCGGAATCGAGCGGACCGACGGCGAGCTCACCGGCATCGAGGCCGCTGTCCGCGAGGGCTTGGTTGCCATAGCGCGTATCGATCTTGGAGAGCGACTGAATGGCGGCGATCCTCAATTCGCGATGCTGGCTGTAGCCGAAGAGTCTCTTGTCTTCGACGATGGTGCGCAAAACGTTGACCGCGTCGCTATCGCGCAAGCGGCCGAGCGATTCGATGGCCTTCAGTTGCACGAACGGGGGACGGTTGTGCGCTTCACCGGCGGTGGCGAGCGCAATCAGGCTGGCGCTGGCGCTGCGGTCCTCGCTCATGCCGATCTCGTCAATGGCCTCGGGCAGAATGAGGGAGTCGAGCAGTTCCAGCAGTTCGAGCAGGGTGCGTCCGCGATCGCGGGCCGCGCCGTAGGCGATCTGGCGGACAATGACGTCCTGATAGAAACGGTTGAACTGTCCAATGCGCGAGGGCAGCAAGTCGAGCAGCGTCGCGACCGAGAGGCGGCTCAACAAGCCGACCGCCGAGGCAGCCTGGCGCGGCTGGCCGGAGCGCAGCATGTCGCGCAGATCGTCGATGGCGGGTTTTCCCAGTTCGCCGGCGAGATCGATAATGCGATCGCATTCGAGGCGCTTCTGCGCCCGGAAGAAACGGTCGGCCAGGTGTTCGACGGAATTCCTGGGAAGCTGCTGCAACACGTTGATCAGGTCCTCGGGCACCTGGTCGGCGTTGATCGCTTCTTCGATCATCTCCGGCAGGCGATGTTCGATGCCGACGCGGGAACGCAGGTCCTGCACCAGGGCCGGCCGATGCTGGGCCACGGTTTCGAGGGAGTTGCAGAGTTCGACAACGGCCTTGTATTTCTTGCGAGCGCATGCCTCCTGGCCGAAGCGCGCGAAGGCCGCGGCCAGCAAGCTCTGGATCTCGGT
This sequence comes from uncultured Acidobacteriaceae bacterium, assembly GCA_963709835.1. Classification (GTDB taxonomy): domain Bacteria; phylum Acidobacteriota; class Terriglobia; order Terriglobales; family Acidobacteriaceae; genus Acidiflorens. The sequence continues at coordinate 16,422 of CAVPYG010000060.1, read as the reverse complement.
GTCGGTTTCCTTGGCCATTTTCTCGCCAAGGATGGCGAGAGCATTGGGCATGATTTCATCGGGGGCGCTGGCATACAGGTCGGCCAGTTGGGCCAGGCCCGTTGCTATCTTGCGTCGCGGTTCGGCATCCTTGGCGTCCAGCCCGGCGCAGTAGTTGGAGAGAATTTTGCCGGCGCTCTCATTATCGTCGCGCTCAAGAAGGACTTCAACGAACTGCCGAATGTTGCGGGGCGGCACGCAGGCGGCTTCGCCCGAGAGTAGTACGGTTTTTTTGCCGGCCTCGGGAATCTCTGCCCAGAACATCCGATCGAGAATGTCGGCGTGGGACTCAACCAGAATGCCGGCCTTCGACATTTTGTCTTCCTGGACGCGCAGAATATTGCGCAGCGTGTCCATCTGCCGGCTCATGTGCTCCATCATTTCGTGGACAGCGTTGACCTTTACATCGCCCCTCTGATAACGGTCGAGGGCGAATTTGATGGCCATGTTCTCCGCCGCCTTCATAAGCAGCGGTGTGTCATTGCCGTCGCTGGTGCTGCTCTCCGAAGTTTGCTTGGCCAGACTTTCCAGCACATGGGCGAGATTGACCTTCGCGCCTTCGGGAGCCTTGCCCAGTTCGGATTGGAGAATTTCCGGCGAAACGTTGGGATCTTGTGCTGCTTGGCCAAAATGGGTGAGCAGGCGAATGGTTTGGATGACTTCCTCTTCCTGCAAGGGAACGACGCCGCCCGTCCAGACTGCGCCAGAGGATCCGCCCGAACCTCCACCCGAAGTTCCGCCCGCACCTCCACCTGAAGTTCCGCCAGAACCTCCGCCCGGACCTCCGCCTGAAGTTCCGCCCGAACCTCCGCCCGAAGGTCCCCCACCCGGTCCGCCCGGTCCCGGGCCGAGGCCGCTGGGAATGGGGACCGTGGGAACGCTGCCTAGAGGCGCGCCGCCAGCTGGGCCGGAACCGCCAGAACTTGCTCCCTGGGCGGCGGCGATCAGTTGCAGAAGTTTTTGCGGGTCGTTGAGCCAATGCTTGAATTCCGGGCCGAGGGCTTGGGCGGCCAGTTGGGCGGCCACGGAATATTCGCCGGTCGAGGGATCGGCGGCCACGAACTTGACTTCATTGATGCGGATCGAGGAGTCCTTGTTATCGCCCAGTGTCTCCCTGATCTGTTTGGCGAAGTCCTGCGCCTTGGAGCCGCCCATGGCAAAGGCCCGCACCAGGCGGGTGAAATCGTCAATCGTTACCTTATTCGAAAACAGGATGCTGGAGAGGCCGGCGGCGCTCAGCAACTGCGCGAAGCTGCGCTCGGCTTGTCCGGCTTCGAGCGGAATGCCGTCGAGCAGAAGTTTATTGCCAGACACGCCGAGCAGGAAACCAGTGTCACCGCTTGCCGGCACGGCCTGCTTGAGTTCGTTCCAAGTGGTCTGGAACTGGGCCTCGGTGCGCTTGTGGGCCACTCCATACAGCCGGGTGTACTTGATCAGAATATTAAGGCTGTGGAGGAAAGACCGAGCGGACTCATTGCGGCTGGTTTCGGATTGAGCGGTGGTGGCGATGACAGCCTCCTCTCGGCATCGGGTGCGTCAGCAATAAGATTAAGCGCAAGAGTGACCTAATGCACGATTACGGAGGTAACGGCCGTCAACGGGACGGGCCGATGGCTGATGGCACGGAAAGACAGCTTTTTTGCATTGCGCGCTACACTGATGGTGCGGGTACGAGATGGTTATGGGCGGTGGAGCGCTGGGTTGCCCCGTCCGCGGGACCCTTCGACTTCGCTCACGGTAGGCTCACGAGACGCCCGTCGCTCCACAAACCCAGCGACTTGCATTTTTCCGGGGAACCGATGAAGATTCGCGTGGTGTTTTTTGGCGTGCTCAAGGACCTCGCCGGACGGCCGGGCGAGACCGTAGATCTGCCAGAAGGGGCGCGGGTACGCGAGGTGCTTTCCCACTATGCGCGAGAGGCGCCGGGGATTGAAGCCATGGCGCCGTCGCTTGCGATCTCGGTGAATCGGGAATACTCGGGAGCGGACCGGGTGCTGCGGGAGGGCGATGAAGTGGGGCTGTTGCCGCCGGTGAGCGGAGGGTCGCCGGAACCGGGCGCAGTGCCGCACGAAGGCGGGATTACTGGCGAAGGCCGGGGCGAGGTTCGAATTGTCCGCGAGCTTATTGATGCCGACGCCGTGGCGAGGCGGTTGCAGCGGCCGCCGATGGCGCGGTGGCGATCTTCGCCGGCGTGGTGCGCGACAGCTCCCGCGGGCGGCGCACTCTCTATCTGGAGTATGAAGCCTACGAGGCGATGGCTCTGCGGCAGATGGAATCTTTGGCGGCGGAGGCGCGGGCACGCTTTGGGGTGCGCGGAGCGGCGATCGTCCACCGACTGGGGCGGCTCGATATCGGGGAGACGAGCGTGCTGATCGCGGTGGCTTCCGCACATCGCGGCGAGGCGTTTGAAGCCTGTCGCTGGATCATCGACACGCTTAAGAAGACAGTGCCGATCTGGAAGAAAGAACACTTTGAAGATGGAGCGGTGTGGGCCGACGGCGAGCCGTTTCCCAAGGAAATTCGATTGCCGGGAGGCACAGCAGGCGAGCGTCCTGCATCATAAATCATGATGATTGCCTCTCCTATGAAGCGAATTCCCGAGATGCTTCGAGCTTCGATCTTTGAGCTGCGAACGAACCAGGTAAGGGCTTGCTCGTGGCTCGAAGCTTGCAGCTCGCAGCTCGTGGCCTGCCTGATCGTTTGTGTTTTTGGCTTGAGCGCCAGCGCCGCTCTGTTGGCGCAGGGGCCCGAAACTACCATCAAGGTCGACGTCAAACTGGTCAACGTGTTCGTGACGGTGACGAATGCGCGCGGCGCCCCGGTGGCGAACCTGCAAAAGGAAAATTTCGTGTTGCAGGAAGACGGCAAAGAACAGAAGATCGCCATCTTCAGCCGTGAATCGGCGCTGCCCCTGTCGATTGTGCTGGGGGTGGATACGAGCCTGAGCACAAGAAAAGATCTGCCCCTGGAGCTGACCTCGGCGCGCAAGTTTGCCCACGCCATCGTGCGGCCGCAGGACGGACTGGCCGTCTACAAGTTCAGTGAGGAAGTGAGCGAGGTGGTGCCGTTCACCTCCGATTTGAAGAAGATTGACGCTGGCATCGACCGGATGCGCAATGGCGCGGCCACGGCGCTTTATGACGCGATTTTTCTGGGATCGCAGGCGCTCAGCCGCCGCCAGGGTAGAAAAGTCATGGTGGTGATCACCGACGGCGGAGACACCATGAGCCAGGTGGACTACAAAGAAGCCCTGCGCGCGGCCCAGGAGGCGGAAGCGATTATTTACAGCATCATTATCGTGCCCATTGAAGCGGACGCTGGACGTGACGAGGGTGGTGAGCACGCGTTGATTCAGATCTCCGCCGATACCGGCGGGAAGTATTACTACGCCACCTCACTCGGACAGCTTGATGACGCCTTCCAGAAAATCAGCGACGAACTACGGACCCAGTATCTGCTGGCCTACTATCCGTCCGAACGATATTCGAATTCGGAATTCCGCCAACTGCGGGTGGACCTTGCGAACGCCCCGCCGGGTGGTCCTTTTCAATCGCACTACAGGGCAGGCTACTACACGCGCAAGGGAAGCTTCTAACTCCAATTTTCGAATTCCAGGCGCTATCTGCCTTGACAGGGCGTGTCTATCTTTATATTGTTACCAACTGTTTTGTTGCGAGGTAATCATCCATGAATATCGTCAAGGCTACGAAGAAGTATGAGGCATTGGCTGGGGCAGCACATCCGCATTGTGGCGCCCGATTTGCGCTTCAAGCATCAGCAGATGGCGGCGTCGCTTTTTCCCTTCTTTCGGGCGACTTTCTATCGCTGGGTGCAGGTGTGGCCGGAGGTATGTCGCGGAACTGGATCGCGCGCCGCATCTTTTATCGGTGGGCGATCTGCACGTCGAGAACTTCGGCACTTGGCGAGACACCGATGGGCGGTTGGTCTGGGGAGTCAACGATTTTGATGAAGCCTGTCTATTTCCCTACACCATGGACCTGGTGCGGCTGGCGACCAGCGCCTTGCTGGCCACCCGCGAAGAGCGTCTGACCATGAAGCCGAAAGAGTCGGCGGCGGCGATTCTGGCGGGATACGAGCACGGCCATGGAGGAGGGCGGACGTCCGTTTGTGTTGGGCGAGAACCATGAGTGGTTGCGGGCGATCGCGGAGAGCAAGCTGCGGGATCCGGTGGTGTTCTGGCAAAAAATGGATCGGCTTCCGGCGGCGAAGGGAGAAATACCCGAGAGCGCGCGCGAGGCGATTGAGCATCTGCTGCCGGAGCGCGGCATGCGCTACCGACTGGCGCGGCGAGTGGCGGGCATGGGAAGCCTGGGGCGGACGCGGCTGGTGGCGATTGCGGAGTGGAACGGCGGGCGAGTGGCGCGGGAGGCGAAGGCGCTGTTGCCTTCGGCCTTGCACTGGCTGAATCCGAAGCGCGCGTCCGCGGAGATTCTCTACGCGGCGATCCTGAGGCGGGCGGTGCGCTGTCCCGATCCCTATGTGCAGATGCGGGGGCACTGGATCGTGCGCCGCCTCTCGCCGCATTGTTCGCGCATCGAATTGGACGCGCTCCGCACCAGCCGGGGCGAACTGCGCCTGCTCGAAGCGATGGGCCGAGAGACGGCGAATATTCATCTGGGGACGGAAGAAAAGCGGCGGCTGATCCTGAAAGACCTACGCCGGCGGAAAGGGAACTGGCTGGTGGAAGCGGCGCAGGCGATGGCCGACGCGATGGAGAAAGATTGGCGTGGGTGGCAGGAGCGCTGGCAGAGCTAGTCTCCGCCAGCGCTCTATTGGAGAGAGAGTCCGCGCGAGGACTCGGGTTGGGCACAGAACGGGAACCCCAGTGCCTGGGGTTTGTCTTCAGTCCCGATGGTGAGCAGAGCGTCGAGGATGCATTCCAGCGACTGCGGGCGAACCCGACCAGACGCGGGAAAAAGACTCGCGATGGACCGCCAAGTTCGCCGAGCAGGCGGCCCACCGATTGGGACCGAGGTCGAAATCGGTCAGGCCCGGATCGCTGCCAATGGGCAGGGGAGGGTTGTGCGCCGGAGGAAACCGAAGGCTGGCTTGGTTCAGCCAGTGGGCGATCAAGATTTTGAGATGCTGGATGCAGCACACGCTCTTCATGTCTCTCTGCGTGGCCAGCGACGCATGCCAGGAGAGAATTTTGAGGCGGTCGAGCCACCGGTTCTCGACCACCAGCAACCATCCGATGTGGCGAAAGCTGTCAACGCCGCAAACGCAGCAAGGTGCGCGTTTTGTGAGGGCGTAATTCATCGGCCTCCCTTCAGGCCATGTTCAAGCGCTGACCGCGGCGCGAGTGAGGTAGTGCGGGCTGGCCCGCTCGCCGATGGGGACGGCCAGCATCCCTAGGTTCGAGTCGAAACGCAGCGTGAACTGAGCCGCGCAGACATTGCAGAGCCAGAAATGTTCACGCCGCCGGAGCTTCCGCCGGTTGCCGTCGAACGCCCCGCTCATCTCGGAAGGGTAAGTTTCCGCCAGAAACAGCTTGCCTTCGCGAAGCGAGCGGAAGGGGGCCGTACACGCGGGGTTGGCGCATTTGTGCAGCATAGACTGCCTCAAATCTTCTCTTCGGTGGAACCTGGGCCAGAGAGATTCCACAAGCCATGCACGCGAGAGGCCTAACGGGTGCAGGCCAGATTTGCATCTATCTACTGGCTTTGCAGTGAATTAGATGGTGGGGAAAGCGGCCAGAGAGACGGCGCGCCAGGGATGACGACGGAACGCAGTCACGCCCGCCGAAAGGCCGTCATGATTGGGCGAACATCAGGGCGAACGCGGCGTGCTCGCGTCGGGACAGCCGCCCTCCTCTGTCCAAACCGAGCGTAGTTCGGCAGTTAACTCCGCGCAGCTTCTTGCGAATGGCCACTGATATGGATGCGCCAAAGCCTACCGCACCATCCAGGCGGAGGCGGCGACGAGAACGCCTGCGGTCGCCATGAATATCCCAAAGTGCCAATAAATCCGGCGACCCGAGAGCAGGGTGATCGAGGTGATCACCAGCGCGATCTCCAGGAAAACTTCGCTCAGATCGAAGCGGTCTGTTTTGCGGTGCGTGAGCGCGAATTCCTGTTCTAATTCGCGTGCTTTGGCTTCCAGTTCCTTCTTCTCGTCTTTGTAGCGATCAGCTTCGGTGCGGACCTTCTCCTGAAGCTTGGCGGCGGCTTCGGCGTCCTTGGAGGTCACCACGCCAGCCAGATCGGCGAACAACTCATCGGTGTGAAGGCGGATGTTTTTCGCCTGGTAGTAACTCCACTGATCGGTCACCTTATTTTGCAGGATCACTTCTTCGGTGCTGGAGCGATGGCCGAGCAGCGACACGGTCGCCACCAGTACGGCCACTATTGCCATGGTCAGCGTGACGGGCGCGAGATTAGGATGCTCCCGCGCGTGTTCGGCGTGCTCGTGCAGTTCGGTAAGTTCATCGGACATGTAGTCGGTCTCCTGTGAGTTCTCAGTTCTGACAACTTTCGGACCCTTGAGGATAACCCAACTGGGCTATTCTCCCATGACTTTTACGATCACTCGTTTGTCGCGCTGGCCGTCGAATTCGGCGTAGAAAATCTGCTGCCAGGGGCCGAAGTCGAGTCTGCCGTTGGTCACTGGGACGATGACTTCATGGTGAACTAGCATGGACTTAAGGTGGGCATCTCCATTGTCTTCACCGGTTTGGTGGTGCTGGTAACTGGGATCGGCTGGGGCCAATGTTTCCAACCACTTATCGATGTCGTGGATGAGTCCGCTCTCGTTGTCGTTGACGTAGACGCCGGCGGTGATGTGCATGGCGGAGACCAGGATCATGCCGTCTTTGATTCCGGACTTCTTGAGGACGCTCTCAACTTGTGGCGTTAGATGGAGATAGGCCCGCCTGGTCTTCGTGTGCAGGGTCAGGTACTCGGTATGGATTTTCATGTTTCAGATTTATCACATTGAGACGCCGGGCTGCAAAACGGCAAAGAGTTCCGCCTGGAGCATGACAACTTTGTATGTACGTAGGCGAAGGCTGCGGGGGCGATTTAGGGCGCAACTTGCGGGTCCAGGTTCTCCGTTTGTTCGCCTGAAAATAAATTTTTGGATGGTGAGTTGGCGGGAAGGGTTTTTTGGGGGTTTCTGGCTTCTTGGGGTGTTTACTGGTTGGTAGTCGCGGATACCCCTCCCTGGTCCGGTCTATTGGAATCAAGACTTTAACGGGATTTTTCCGCCAAAGTATTGAATGAAAATGACTTAGAGGCAATGTATTGATTGTCTTGGACTTAGGTACGCTTCCGGCTGCTCCTTTGGGCTCCGGGGCGGGCGGTTTTACTTCCTCCTGGCGTTGGACCCCCATTTCGTCCCGAGCAAAAAGTCAAGCTTGACAAGACCGAGGCCACGGGAGGGGGGTCTTTTTTTGCGAGTCGGCTCTTTTGGCGCTGGCGTTGGAACTGGGCCGCTCCAACAGAGGCGGCCACCCGCCCTCCCAGGTTACCCAAAAGACGGGCGCGAACCTGGGGCACCTTGCGTGACACGCCGGAGGTTGATGTGGCCGACCAGCCGCGTAGCCGCGTCTGGGTGTGACTGGATTCACTGACAAAAGGCGGCAGGCTGTGCTAAATGTTTTTTGCCGGAGGCTGAGGTCACGCGAGCGCGATCCGGCGCCCGGTGAGGAGGGCGAAGATGACGAACACTTCTGCAATGCGCGTGGGTGGTATCGGGGCGGTGCGGTTTGCGGCGGCAATGGCAATCGTTTTGTGGTCCGGAACTGGGTGGGCGCAAAGCGGGATCCAAGCGCAATTCACTGCCATCGGGCAGAAACTCGAGGCGCGGCCCTCTGCCGCGCAAGCGACGAGCGACGACGAGAGCGCGCTCGCCAGCAAGGGCTACGTCGAGATAGGGAGGATCAGTGCCTCGCAGCCGGGAAAGAAGAGTGACGCAAAGCTAACCGAGCGGATGGAAGCGGCCATTCTTCAGAAGGCGGGCGAGGCCGGCGGCGATGTGGTTCGCTTCAGCCGAGAAGGGGCGCCAGAGACCAATGAGGTCGCGAAGACGAAGACCAAGAGGAGATGCGTCAATTCGCAGACCGTGGTCACGTCGGGTTTCTCGTGCAACCCCAATGCCAATTGCTACACCGACATTCATGGCTTTCAACATTGCAATGGCAGCTGCGGACCAACCTCGGGGACGAGGTCGCAATGCACGGAGTGGGCGAGCGAGGACGTCGTCGTCACCAAGAAGGAAAAGTCCGTGGTCAGCGCGGGCACGGTCTGGCGATACGATGCCAGCCTCAAGTTTTTTAACGCGGTAGAGGCGCACCAGGTCGAAGGCGTCAAGCTGGCGCTCAATGAGGGCGTGTCGGTCAATGCGGTCGATCACGAGGGCTTTACCGCCTTGCATCGCGCTCTCGCGGAAAACCAACCTGAGTTGGCGCAAACTCTGCTGGACCATGGAGCGGATGTGAATGCAGCGGTAAAGACAGAAGGCGAGTTTACGGGGATGACCCCTCTGATGATGGCATCGGTATGGAGTGGGAGTATGGTGGGACCGCTGCTGATGCGGGGCGCGAAGGCCGATGCAACCGACAAGCAGGGCCGCACGGCGCTTGCGGGTGCGATTCAGGGTTGGAACGTGGATGCCATCAAACTGTTGGCGTCACATGGCGTAAATCTCAACTGGCAAAGTGAAGGCGGCGGAACCTATCTGATGCTGGCAGCCACGAGCGGCCACTCAGATTCCGTGAGAGTGCTGTTAGAGTTGGGCGCCAACAAAAGTCTGAGAGACAAAGAGGGGAGGACAGCAGGGGATTACGCCAAGATGAATATGAGCGAGTGGGAGAAGGTTGGCCTTTTTACCCAATACCCAATGATGCGGTCGGAGTGTATGTCGGTCATAGCCTACGCCTCCGAAGACCGGGACCGGCATGGCGCTATCGTCGGCTCGGCTCAGGAATGGCTCACTCACTCCCCCAACGACCCTGAGGCTTATTTCTGGCTTGCGCGCGGCTATTTTTTTGAGCCCGCTGACTTCCAGAAGGCAGCGGAGAGCTACGAAGCGGCGATTCGCTACTCGGCAAAATCGCAATTCGCACCTGTCGTGATGCGTGAAGCGCGGATGATGTTGCCCGTGTGTTATGGCAAGGCAGAGCGGTGGCAGGACGAGGGCAACGCGCACGAGGACGCGGTTCGCGAGTTCCCCGCCGATGCGGAGATACTGAACTCCGCCGCATGGTTTTACGCAACCAGCAAACCGGCGTTCCGCAATCCAGGAAAAGCGCTGGAGTATGCCAATCGAGCGATTGCGGCCGCGCCTGACAAGCCCGACATTCTGGACACGCTGGCGGAAGCGTATTTCGCCAACGGCCGCTTCGCCGACGCCGTCGCTACCGAGCAGAAGGCCGTGGCTCTGGCTCCCGATCGCAAGGATCTTCAGAAGGACCTGGAGAAATACAAGCAAGCGCAACGGGCCGCGCAGGCCAGGAAGACCCCGGCACCCCGCCCGTAGTAGTGGCGAGAGGATGGGACGGTTGGACGGGGAAGTGTAAGGAGGGCTCGTCTTATTTTTACTTTGAGCGAAATGAGTGGGGGTGCGACGCTTCGCGCGTTTCGAGAAGTGGGCTGACGAACAGCCGCCTGCGTTCGGCTCCGCTCTGCGCGGCTGGGAGTGGGATGCTGTGGTGGCGCGGGCAAAATGCAGAGGTCCTTCGCTTCGCTCAGGATGACAGTTTTTTATTTTTCAATGCGCTCGTCTGGACCGCGGCTGCCGAGCGTTGCTCGGCTTGGACGGGCGAGGGCGCCCGCCCCACACAACCCTGGACGGGGCAGAGCCCCGTCACCACACGAGCTTAGCGAACACCCGACTGCGTTCGAGGTATGAAGTGTACATGCGGGTGTAACGCCGCTGCCGAGCTGCGCTCGGCTGGACAGCCGAGGGCGGCTGTCCCTACACAAGCTTAGCGCATGGACTCTTCTACTTCGGAGAGCCAGTTGGGGCGTTTCAGGACTTCGCGTGGTTTTGGGCCGTCGGCGGCGCCTACTATGCCGTCGCGTTCCATCAGGTCGATGAGGTGGGCGGCGCGTCCGTAGCCGACGCGGAGGCGGCGCTGCAAGAGCGACGTGGAGGCTTTGCCGAACTCGATAACGAGGCGAACGGCATCGTTATAGAGCGGGTCGTTGTCGTTGGAATTGGCGTTGTCATTGTCGCCGCCGGAAAGATCTCCGGAATCGTCGCCGTCAGCGGCTAGTCCCTCACGATCTTCCACCGGCGTCTCGAGGAATTTCTCTTGATATTGCGCCTGGCCCTGGGCTTTCCAGAATTCCACGACGGCCGCGATTTCTTTTTCGGTTACGTAGGGAGCATGGAGGCGATGGACGCGGGCGGAGCCGGCCGGGAGGTAGAGCATGTCGCCGCGTCCGAGGAGCGATTCGGCTCCGTTGGCGTCGAGAATGGTGCGCGAGTCTACTTTGGTCGCCACGCGGAACGACACGCGGGCGGGGAAGTTTGCTTTGATGAGGCCGGTGATCACGTCCACCGAGGGGCGCTGAGTGGCGAGCACGAGATGAATGCCTACGGCGCGGGCCATCTGGGCCAGGCGTGTGACGGATTCTTCGACGTTGTGGCCGTCGAGCATCATCAGGTCGGCCAACTCGTCGATGATGATGACGATTTTGGGAATGGGGCCGTCCTCAGGATTGGCTTCTTCGCTGAACAGGCTGGGCGTGTCGTCGAAGAGGCGGTTGTAGGTATCAATGTTGCGGACGCCTTTCGAGGCGAGCAGTTTGAGGCGGCGCTCCATTTCGCGGACGGCGTTTCGCAGCGCGTTGGCGGCCAGCTTGGGCTCGGTGATGATGGGCGTGTAGAGGTGGGGAACGCCTTCGTAAACGCCAAGCTCCAGACGCTTCGGGTCGACGAGCACGAGCCGCACTTCCGCGGGCGTCGATTTGTAGAGAATCGACATGATCATGGCGTTGATGGCCACGCTCTTGCCCGTGCCGGTGGAACCGGCGATGAGCAGGTGGGGCATGCCGGCGAGGTCGGCGGCGGCGATGCGTCCGTTGATGTCTTTGCCCATGGCGACGGTGAGCTTGGATTTGGAGCCGAGGAATTCCTGCGCCTCGATGTTCTCGCGCAGCCAGATGATTTCGCGCTCGCGATTCGGAACCTGGATGCCCACGGTGCTCTTGCCGGGCATGCGTTCGACGAGGATGCTTTCGGCGCGCAAGGCAAGGCAGAGATCGTCGGTGAGTCCGATGATGCGGCTGTACTTGATGCCGGCTTCGGGCTTGAATTCGAAGGTGGTGACGACGGGGCCGGGATTGATCTGGGTGACCTGGCCGAAGACTTCGAATTCCGCGTATTTCGCGGTCAGGACCTGGGCCAGGACTTTGAGTTCGTCTTCGTTGACCGATTGCTGCTCGTCGGGACGATGGAGCAGGCTCGACGGCGGAAGTTTGTAGCTGCCCGCGATTTTTGGCAGGAGCGTCTTGGCCTTGCGGTCGGTATCGGCGCGGTCGGCGACGGCGACGTTGAGTCCGGCGGCGTGCGGATCCTGCGTGGACGGGGCGGCGGAGGCTGCTTCGGCCCGCTCGGTCGTCATTCGTTCATCCATCACACGTTCGATGCCGGTGCGTGAGGCGGGGGCCGCGGACGGCGCGCCTGGAAACTCCTGCCGGGTTTCCTGCGGATGACGGGCGGGCACGAGTTGGGCGGTGATGGCGGGCTTGTCGGCGCGGCGCTGCTCCAGTTCTTTCTGTTGACGCCTGCGCTCGCGTTCGATCTGCCAATCCCGATAGCGATCTCTGAGGGCCATGATGAAGGCGAAGCGGGTGGGCGCCCAGAGTTCGATGGCGGAGAACGAGAACGCGGTGGTGAGATAGAGCGCGATGGCCAGGACTGTGGTGCAGACGATGTAGGCTCCGGCGAGGTTGAGATAGCGGATGAGGAAGTCGCCGAGGATTCGTCCGGCGAGGCCCTCGATGGGGATGACGCCCGTCCAGCGGAAATTTCCGGGCAGGATGGCAAGCAAAGCGGGCACGAAGAGGAGCAGCCAGATTGCGCCCAGCGTCTTGGCGATGGGACTCTGCACCGGGCGCGAGCGGAACCAGCGGGCTCCCAGGGTGGCCAGGAACAGGGGGAGGAGAAACGAGCCGACGCCCCAGAATTGCAGCATGAGGTCGGAAAGATAGGAGCCGAACATGCCGACCCAATTGCGGGTGGTTTTCGATGCGGTGAGGATGGACTGGCTGTTGAGCGACGGATCGAGCGGCGAATAAGACGCCAGCGCGAGGAAGAGGAGGAGCGCGGAGGCACACAACAAGAGTCCGACAATTTCGTTCCATCGCCGGTTCTTGGTGGGTGTATAAATCTTCGAAAAGAATTTCATGGGTCAGCTACGGCGCCGGTTGCGGGAAGCATACCCGGCAACGCCGTTATCTGGCCAGAGCTTGATTATTATGACAAGAGCCGGGGTTTTCGGCAAGGCGGGAAACGGGGCGGGGTGGCGAATTGGGCACGGGGCGGGGAGGGCGCAAGGACGCGAGTGCGAGGGCGATGCTACGTCAGCTATGATCGCCTTGCCGCCCGGTGCCCGGTAACATCCTTACGGTTGCGATGATAGCAGCGGCGATCAGCAGCAGGAGTCCAAGCAGCGTCAGCGGGACGCCAACCATTGCCGGGAGACCTGTGGTGGTGACAGAAACTTGCAGTGAGGCGCCCGCAACGGGATAGGCTGCGCTGAAGCCAACCGTGCCGTTGGTATGGCCGAAAATCAACCCCAAGCCAATTGCGAGAAATAAAACCGAGCCAATCAGAACGTAGTCAGACTTCATGAGAGCTCCTTCGCCTGAGTCGCAGGCACTGGGAATTGTACTTCCGCGGGGTATGACGATTCAATGGCTCAGGACTCTGGGAGCGGGCAAGGCGAGGATTTGAGGGAAATGGCGATATTGCAACAAGTAATGCCTCGTGAGCAGCGTCGTCTGCGACGGGCCTACTGCGCTGAAGGAGTGAGGTATCGCTTCGGCGCATGAACGTGCCAGCTCTTATTTGTCGCCTTCAAATCGAGTCGTCTAAGTTCGCCAGCTCGATACGGCCCAGAAGGAATGTAAGTGAGGCTGTACATGGAGTCGATCTGCGACTTGATGTGCTCGAACCATGATGGTGGGTCCGGCCGCCGGCTCAGCTCCCATCCGCCCGTCTCAAGCCAACCAGATCCGGGATGGTACTTCAGGGGATGGTTACCGGGTGCAGACACCAGCCAGCCAAAACTGAAGACCTTTACCCCGGCACGCTGTGCCGCAGAGAGGATTTGAGAATCACGTGACAAAGTTCGTCCGGCTTGCTCACCGGACCCTTCGATCACGATCAAGATTCGCCGTTCCCGTCCTGCAGGATCAGCCCCAAAGACTTCGTGGCAAGCGGCACGCACCGCATCTCCAGTCCCTAGGAAGACGGGTGCATCGGTTCTCAGGAACTTGGCTAGATCGATGGGCCGGAGTTGATCCCGGCTCACAAAGGTCGTGCCGTGTCGGATCGTCGAGTACGACGCGATGAAGGCCCTGTCGTCAGGTCCAGTTAGCATTTTGTTCAACGGAATCAAGAACCCATTCCGGCGTGTGTTCGTACTCTGGCAGTTTCTCGGAATAGTAGATCCCGCGAAAAGGGTTGTTATCGATCAGAATCCCGAGCCGCAACGGTAGTTCTTTTGCGCTGCCAAGCGAAACGATGTGAAGCGGAGGTTTTCCATTATCCAGTACGGAGAGGGCGGAAATCCGCAGGTCGCTGACCGGATTTCCGCCATCGTCATTTACAAAGAACGTGACGGTAACGGCGCGTGGTTCATTGGCTGCCGACCCAGTGGAGGAAACTTGCGCGGACGCAATCGATAAAGGAATTGTTGCTAACGTTGACAGGAGCCGAATTGCCCTTCTGGCTCTCATACCTGAGATTTAACACCCAATTCCCCTCTACGGAAAGTAAAGTGTTGTAACTAGGCCATTACACTCAAAACCCCCAGGTGGGGGTCAGTGGGCGTAATGGCGATTTATTGCCATCTGACCGCACTCGGGTGCGGCCCGCGACACCAAAGCAGTCTACTCAAAGTTCGGAAGTTCCCCTTCCGAGAAAGCTACGGACACGTGAGTTGCGCTGTACCTGTGGGTTGGCATTGGGCGCTGGCTCCGCCGCAAGGGTTCGCGGGGACCTCGCCGTTGTTGCCGCCGCAGGAGCCGGCAGCGCTCTCGGCCCAGGCCCAAACTGTATATGTGCCAACCGCGCCGGCCGCGCACTGGGCCACGCCCTCGGCGCTAACCGAGACGGCGGTAGTTCGCTGGTTCTGATAGCACGCTCCCCAATTAGCCGCAGAAAGTGTCGCCGGCGAGGGCTGTTCGTTGAAATAACCCGTGGCCGTGAACTGGACTGGGTTGCCCTGGGCATCCGCGGTCGGGGGGCTGAGGCTTACCGACTGTAAGCTACGCGGGGACGGAGACGAGCCGCACGCCAAGGTAATCGCAATGGTGAGAATAGCGAGGATGGAAACGGATAGGCCGTACTTTGTCATGGCAGACCTCCTGCGCGTAGGACTCCGGGCAAGAACCTTCGGGTTGCCTGGTGAGTATTATCGCAAACATTTATTCTCTGCGCAGCTATAGCTGTCGTAGCCAGGCGATTACGCCCACCCCCCCGTCACTGGCGCAATGAGTGTAATGGCGATTTAGCAACAGTTAAAGGCTGTCCGTAGTTCCGGGCGCTCCTGGCGGAGCGGCGCGAGTTTCCACTAATTCTTTTCCCGTCACTGTTTCAAGTAGCGAAGCGCAACACATCCTGATTTAAAAATCTTCGATTCGACAAGTTTCAGTTGTAATCTCTCCGGCAGGCTGACGCCCTCCATCAATCGCCTGCCTTCTCCGGCAATGATTGGCATAACGACAAAACGATATTCGTCAATCAGGCCAAGTTTCATCAGTTGTGAAGGAACATCTACACCGCCGACCAAGATATTTTTGCCCTGTTCTTGCTTCAGTTTGAGTATTTCGTCGCGAAGGTCGGTACGAACAATTCTCGTATTTTCGTCTTCAGCGCTGGCCAACGATCGTGAAAAGACAATCTTCTTCTTGGAGACAAAGGTTTGAGCAAATTCGATATCCGCTTTGGTCTCGGACTGGCTTTTTGCGATATCAGGCCAATAAGGAACCATCAATTGATAGGTTTTACGCCCATAGACGAGCAGGTCGGCATCATCTCGCAAGAGGCGAATAAAATACTCAAACGTATCTTCATCGGGACTGAATTTGGTGTGGTCGCAACAGCCATCCAGGGTGAGGTTGATTGCGTAGATTACGTTTCTCATTTTCGCCTCCAAGAACACACACATCAATTATCGCAAAGCGGATTTAAAGTTGGCGAAAACAGGCGGTTACACTCAAGACCCCTCGACGAGTGTAACGGCGATGTTTCAACAGGAACCAAGTTCCCTAGGCGCAGGGCGTGCCACAGTCAACCTTGAAGTGGCCGGTCTCAGACCTGCCACCGCTGAATCTCAGTTCATAGGAGCCATCAGTCCCGTTTTCAAGATTGCCTTCAACATGGTCGAATACGACATTGCCGGACAGAGCCTGCTCGCATCCCTCCTTCGCACTCGGGCATCTGAAGGCCCAGTTGTCGGCACCAATCCTGATGCTTTTGTGGATGGGCCACTCTCTGACGTCCACTTCCAAATAGGGATACGAAACTTTCCCTTCGCAGCGGCTGCCTTGCTTCAATAAGAGCGCGACCCCCGGCCCGTTATTTCCTTCCATACAAGTGCTGGTTCCATGCGGATAAGCGTTCGAATTGTCAGAGCGTTTCGGTTCAGGTGCGGAGAAGGAGAAGGCAAGTGCGACGAAGCAGGATGCGACGGTCGTTACTCTCCGAAGTGTTCGCACTCGGCCTCCCGGAGTGAGCCTTGCTGCTCATTTTAGGTGGGATTCCCCGGATACTCAAATGGACTCGGCGGGCACTGTGAGGACTGTTGACGCTATCAGGCGATTACGCTCATAATCACCCGCCCCCTCAAGGCCGGTGACGAATTCTTTACTGGCAATCGGTCTCTTGACCTGTCGCTTGAAGTAGGTGCCCCCGCCACATGACTCAGTGCGCGGGCGCGGTGCTAGAGCGAATGCAGAATTGCTGTACGCACAAACAAATGCTGAATTACGTCCGGCGGAGACGGGGCAAGCCCCGTCTCTACGCGAGCGTGGTACAGCAAAGCTGGAACCGCGCTAGGCGCGGTCGTAAAAGCGAAAGAACAGAGACTGCTTGGACACCGGCTGCGCCTTTTCGGTGAGCGCGGCCATTTGCTGCTGGTTGAATGGGGTGAAGTCGCGGGCCAGTTGGACGTTTTGTTCGAGCTGG
>CAVPYG010000059.1:0-9908 GCA_963709835.1 uncultured Acidobacteriaceae bacterium | reverse complement strand
GTGAAGGAGTACTCGAAACCGCGGTCGCATTTCCCCGACCCGATTGCCCCCTACACTCCGCGCCACATAACGCCGCCGAACCTGGCTAACACGCCGCGCATCGACCAGCTCATGCACGACGGCAAGCTCTACATTTCGATGAACGACGCGGTCGCGCTGGCGCTCGAAAACAACCTCGATATCGCCATCGCCCGCTACAACCTCAACATCGCCGATACCGACGTCTGGCGTGCCAAGGCGGGAGCCAGCACGCTCGGTGTCAACAACGGCATTGTGCAGGGCACGCTGGGCGGCGGGGTGGGCGGACTCGGCTCACAAGTCAGCTCCGGCCCGGGTGGAACTTCGGTCGCCTCTGGTGGCGCCGGTGCCGGTTCGGGCGGCTTGGTGGTTTCAACCTTCGGCAGCGGTCCGCAGATCGCCAGCTTCGATCCCATCCTCACAAGCACGTTGCAAGTCGATCACCTGGGAATCGATTGCACCTCCCTGTTTTGCGGCCCCCATCAGAACACTGGGACCGCCAATTTCACTTATAGCCAGGGATTCCAGTGGGGCACGAATATGGCAATCGGGTTCAGCAACACGCGGCAAACGTCCGACAACCCATTCAGTGCTTTTACTCCAGTCCTGAATTCGAGTTTTCAGTTCAGGTTAACGCAACGCTTGCTCCAGGGGTTCGGATTCGCCCCGAATACTCGCTTTATCCGGATCGCAAAGAACAACCGTGAAATCTCCGATGTCGCCTTCCGTTGGCAAATCATTGCCACCGTCGACCAGATCGAAAATATGTATTGGGACCTGGTATACGCCTACGAAAACGTCAGACTCTACGAGGAGCAGCTGGCGTTCGCTCAGAAGACCCTCTCTGACACCAAGAAGCAGGTGGAAATCGGGACCCTGGCTCCGATCGAAGTGGTCCGGGCGCAAAAAACAGTCGCACAAGATCAGCGAGACCGAATAGGAGCGCTGACCAATCTTCAGTTGCAGCAATTGCTGATGAAAAATGCGATCAGCCGTACTCTTGTCGACCCGGCGCTTGCCGATGCCGAAGTGATTCCTACCTCAGCCATGGAACTGCCCGAGCAGGAACCGGTTGTCCCTACACAAGAACTGGTGAACGATGCGCTCAGCCACCGTCCCGAGCTCGAGGAACAGCGCATTAACCTGTCCAATACTGAAATCAGCAATAAAGCGATCCGCAGCGCCCTGCTGCCCTCGGTCGACCTTTTCGCCTATTACGGCGGTTCGGGTGTGGGCGGCAATGGGAATCCCAACTACATTTGCGTTACGAGTCCGCAATTCTGCGGTCTCAGCAGCGCGCCCCCGCTCCCGCCACCCGTCTCTTACGGCGCAACGTTGAACCAACTGATTAATTCCAGCGCGCCAGACAAAGGCGTAGGCGTGAGCCTGAACATTCCGCTTCGCAACCGCGCAGCGCAGGCCATGCAGGCTCGCTCGGAATTCGAATACCGGCAAGCCCAGTTGCGCTTGCAGCAAATTGAGAACCAGGTTCGCATCGACGTGCGCAACGCGCAATTTGGCGTGCAGCAGAATCGCGCCAGCGTCGCATCCGCCCAAGCCGCAGTGGATTTGGCTCGCCAGTCTCTGGACGCCGAACAAAAGAAGTATGCGCTCGGCGCATCCACCTCCACGTTGGTGCTGGAAAACGAGGCGGACCTGACCCAGGCCGAATCGACGCTCATCTCGGCCAAAGCCTATTACGAAAAGTCAGAGGTTGAACTGGACCGGGCTATCGGCCTGCTGCTCGATCACGCCGGAATCGAGATCGCCGAAGCCGAACGGGGCGAAGTCACGCACGCTCCGAATATTCCGCACGTCGTGGCACGGCCCATCGACCAGGCCACGCCAGCGACTTCTCCGGCGCAGCCGCAACCGTAACGCCAAGACAGTTAGCAAGGGAGCGCCGGGCATCTTCGCCCGGCGTTTTCATTTTGCGCCAAGCCGCCTATCGCGTATCCTCTCTGCGTGATGCTCTTGCTCTCATCCACTGGCCGTGACTCGCAATGAATGTCCTTATATTGTTTTCGCACCGCTGGCGCGGAGGCAGAGCGGGCGGCGCCGAAACCTACGCCAAAAACTTGATCAAGGGCCTCGCTGCCAAGGGCCACTCCATCGTCTTCGTGACTGGCAAGACAGACGCCGGATGCCGCCCCGGCCTCAGCGAAGGTGTCTCCGCGCATTTCGAGCTGCCCTTTCAAACCATCAACCCATTCGATAAGTTCAAGACCTATCGCCGCCTGGCGGAGATTATCGCTGAACATAAAATCGAAATCATCCACGCACAGCACCGGACCGCAGGCTACTTTGCCGACCTGCTCTGCCGAAGAACGCGCGTCCCGTATGTTGTCACCGTCCACGACCACTGGCGAAGCACTCCGTTCAAGAGATTGCACGGCAGGATATTCCGCCGCCTCATCGCAGTCAGCGACTACCTGCGGCAGCGTTTGATCGCCCGCTTCCATTTTCCACCCGAACGCATACGTACGATCCGCAATGGGGTCGATTCCACTCGCTTTGAAGGGATTGACCGCGCCGAAGCCGCGCGCTTCCGCTCCTCCTTCGGCGTGGGTGCCGATGAAATCGTGCTCAGTCAGATCGGCCGCGTCTCGAAAGCCAAGGGCCTGTTTGATCTGCTCCACGCTCTGAAGCTGCTTCCGCCCGACCTTCCCTACCGCTGCCTCATCGTCGGCGAAGGCAAAACTAAAGACCGCGCCAGCCTCGAACGTCTGGCCAAGTCCCTCGCGCTCGGCCCGAAAGTGACGTTCTGCGGCTACCAGTCGAACATTCCGGTCGTGCTCGCTGCCACGGATATCCTGCTGCTGCCGTCGCACCGTGAAGCTCTGGGACTGTCGATCATCGAAGCCATGCTCTCCAATGTTCCCGTGATCGCCGCCCGTACCGGCGGCGTTCCGGAGATCGTCACACACGGCGAGAACGGTCTTCTATTCCAGACCGGCGACATTCCAGATTTGGCCAGGCTCATTCTACAGATGGTCTCCAACACGGAACTGAGGCGCCAACTCGCGCAAGCAGGACGCCGCATCGCCATCGACCACTTTCTCGTCGCCAGAATGGTCGATGAAACCGAAGCGTACTATCAGCGCATCGTCGAAAAGTCGGCAACATCCGCCAACTTCTAGTCGGCACATCCCGCCGCAAACAATAGACCCGGAATGTGTTTCGATACGTGCGCCGTTGGTCCGAGTCCGGGTCATCACGCTTGCCCCTGGCCGCCTTGCTCCTATCTCCCAGTCCTCCTATCATCAAAGTCAGAGTGGGGAAGCAAATGCCTGAGGACAAGCCGCAAACCAATCCGCGAAAAACATTAACCGAAAACCTGATTGCCGACGTAGTTGAAGACCGCCATCCCGCGGAATCGGAAAAGAATTGGGCAGAACAAACACTAGCGCTCACGCTCGACAAGTCGCCCGAGCAACCGATTGGCACTCCCACCGGTGCCAACCTCGACGAGCATGGCCGCGCGCGTTTCAGCACCATCTCGAACGTCCCGGTCCGCCGCCTCTACACCCCGGCCGACCTGCCCGCCGGCTGGAACTACGACCAGTATCTCGGATATCCCGGCGAACCGCCCTACACACGCGGCATTCACTCGACCGGCTACCGCGGCAAGCTGTGGACCATGCGCATGTTCTCCGGTTTCGCCTCGCCCGAAGAAACCAACCAGCGCTACAAGTATCTTCTCGAACACGGCGGCGGTGGACTCTCCGTCGCCTTCGATCTGCCCACGCTCATGGGGTACGACTCCGATCACCCGGCAAGCGAAGGCGAAGTCGGCAAGTGCGGCGTCGCCATCGATTCGCTCGAAGATATGGAGATCCTTTTCGACGGCATCAACCTCGAACAAACCACCACATCGATGACCATCAATTCACCGGCCAGCGTGCTCTGGGCCATGTATCTGGTGGTCGCCGAAAAACAAGGCGCCGACTGGACGAAGATCTCCGGCACCATCCAGAACGACATTCTCAAGGAGTACATCGCGCAGAAGGAATATATCTATCCGCCCGCGCCCTCCATGCGCCTGGTGATTGACACTTTCGAATTCGGATCGAAGTTCACGCCGCGCTTCAACACGATCTCCATCAGCGGCTACCATATTCGCGAAGCCGGATCGACCGCCCTACAGGAACTCGCGTTCACCATCTACGATGGCATCGAATACGTCGAGTGGGCGCTCCGCCGCGGCCTCGAGGTTGATGATTTCGGGCCGCGCCTGAGTTTCTTTTTCAATGCGCACAACGATTTCTTCGAGGAAATCGCCAAGTACCGCGCCGCGCGCAAGATCTGGTATCGGCTGATGAAAGACCGTTTCGGCGCGAAGAACGACCGCACCCGCCTGATGCGATTCCACAGCCAGACCGCCGGCGTCTCGCTGCCCGCGCAGCAACCGATGAACAACATCGCGCGCGTCGCCCTGCAAGCGCTGGCGGCGGTGCTCGGCGGCACGCAATCGTTGCACACCGATGCTTACGACGAAGCCCTCGCCTTGCCCACCGAAGAAGCCGCGCGCATCGCGCTGCGCACGCAGCAGATCATCGCTTTCGAATCGGGCGTCGCGCAGACTGTCGATCCGCTCGGCGGAAGCTACTTCGTCGAAAAGCAAACCCTCGAAATGGAAAATGGCGCCTTCGAATATTTCGGGAAGCTGGATCGGATGGGCGGCATGGTCAAAGCCATCGAGCGCGGATATCCGCAGAAAGAAATCGCCGACGCCAGTTACCAGTACCAGCGCGCCGTGGAAGCGAACGAGAGGATCATCGTCGGTGTTAACGATTTCGTCATCGAAGAACAATCGCCTGACATTCTCCACATCGGTGAAGCCGTGGCCCACGCTCAGCGGAAGAAGCTCAAAATCCTGCGCGCCCGCCGCTCGAATGAAGACGTCCGGCGCCGCCTTGACGCGCTGAAGCAGGCCGCCAGCGGAATTCCCACCGCTGGCACAAACGGCAACATCTCCGACTGCAACACCATGCCCTATATCATTGACGCCGCCCGCGCCTACGCCACCGTTGGCGAAATCTGCGAAGCGTTGCGGAAGGTGTACGGGACATATACGGAGGTCAGCATCACATAACTTCCGCCCTTCCATCCGCACCCGCCTCCAGGCGTTTTTGATCCCACGTTTTCAGTTCCCATCGCGCAAGTTCGCCCGTTTGAGGTCGCAATTTGCGACCTCAAAGAATGTACTCGGTGGCCGACACGCGTTTTCGGACAATGCAATACGGACCGAGTGTTACTCAGATTCCCCATGTGGGCGCCCTTTTCTGAAGCAATATGAACCTGGAGCCGCGCTTCGATTTCATCCCATTCGGAGAGTTCATCCGTCACAGCGTCGTGGGGCTGCAATGGCTACGATTACAGAATGCAAACCCACGCGACAAAACTCGAACGCAACTTCCGGCCTTCAGCAATTCGTCCCACGGCAGCCGTGGTCCCCATCGAATCGCGGATCACGATCTTGCGCCATCAGAAAGTCATTCTCGACACCGCTTTGGCCGAGATTTACGGAGTTCCCGTGAAGCGACTGAATGAACAAACGAAACGCAACCGTAAACGATTTCCCGCGGACTTCATGTTTCAGCTGACGCCCAGCGAGAACAAATGTTTGAGGTCGCAATTTGCGACCACAAAGAATGGCCGCGGCGGCCGGCGCTCGCTGGCCTACGCCTTCACCGAACATGGCGCGATCATGGCCGCGACGGTGCTCAGCTCGGAACGGGCAGTGCAAATGAGCGTTTTCGTGGTGCGCGCTTTTGTGCGTTTGCGCCAGATGCTGGCCGCAAATCGGGAATTCGCCGACCAGATCAAAGAATTGGAAAAACACCTGGCGACGCACGATGGCGCGATCCAGGAAATCATCAGAGTCGTCAGAAAGCTGATGAGCCCACCACCCGGTCATCGCGGCAAGATTGGATTCTCGCTCCCGCCCGCGCGGGCACTGTAGCCGCCAACCGCCCGAATCGGAAGCGGTTCCGTGCTGATTTCATGTTCCACCTCACAACCAGTTAGTTCGCCGCTTTGAGGTTGCAATCTGCAAGCCCCAAGACGGAGTGCATTGACCAGCGCTTGCTTCCGTGTACCCTCACTGAGCGCGGCGCCAATCATGGCGGCAACGGTGCTCTACTCGGATCAGGCAGTAGGATGGCGGCGCTCGGCTCTCTACTTGCGTTGAGGAAGGAAACGGGAGTGGTCGGGCTCGCACGCAACCAGGACCAATAAATCGGTGAGTTTCCAAAATGCCTTCGCCTCCCTATTGCGCCCCGGCGAGCGTTCTGATAACTTGCCTCTCGTCCCTCAATGGAGGTTTCGATGCCTTTTTGTCCAAGTTGTGGAGCGCAGATCGCGGATGGAACGACCTGTCCGAAATGTGCTGCCGGCGCCGCGCCAGTTGCCAGCGCGAACCCAGCCGCACCCGTGGCTGCCGGACTCACCGATAACGTGGCCGGCGCACTCGCTTACGTGACCATCATTCCGGCGATTGTGTTTTTGGTGCTGGAACCGTTCAACAAGAAGCGCTTTGTCCGCTTCCATTCCTTTCAGTGCCTGTTCCTCGCGGCGGCCTGGATCGTCCTCAATATTGTCTTGATGATTCTCAGCCACCTGCCGATCATCGGATGGTTAGTGGCAATTCTGTCGATGCTGGTCGGCCTGGCCTTGCTGGTGCTCGTCGTATTCCTGATTCTCAAGGCCTATCAGGGGCAGATGTTCAAACTGCCTGTGATCGGCGACATAGCCGAGCAGCAAGCGGGCAACTAAGCTGGACGGCAGAAATCGCCGTAGAAATGCTCTCGGCGGCGGACTGGTGGCAAGCCCAGTCCGCGCACTGGTTTTATATCCTGAGTGCCCGGCACACCGAGGAGTAGGCCCGGACCGCGAATCTGGCGCCGTGGTCTCGGCGGCTATCCGGCGCGCGACCCAGCCGCGCCCAGGAGCTAGCCCAAGCGAACTTAGGAGCGGGCGGCGATGCGCGGAACAAATCACCAGCCAGCGATCAGGGAGCTGAAGAAGGGCGACGCGGTGTTGGGCGCGATCATCGAGCGGGTGGGGGCTTGCCGGATATCGTATGGAAATCCCACTTTTCACGCGCTGGCGGAGGCGATCCTGTATCAGCAGTTGAACGGCAAAGCGGCCGAGACCATCTTCAACCGCTTCAGCGCCCTAGCCGGAGATCCACTGACGCCGCAGGGCATCCTCAAGCTCACCGATGCCGAAATGCGCGGCGTCGGGCTGTCGCGGCAGAAGACGGCGTATCTGCGCGATCTTGCCGACAAAACCCGCGCTGGGCTTCTGGAGTTCGAGCGCTTGCCAGAATTGACGGATCAGGAAGTGATTGCACATCTTACCCAGGTCAAGGGCATCGGGGTGTGGACGGCGCACATGTTCCTGATGTTCAGCCTGCGGCGTCCGGACATCCTGCCGACAGGCGATTACGGCATACAAGCGGCCATCAAGAAGCACTACAAGAAACGCAAATGGCCGAAGCCAGCCGTCATCGAAAAGATCGCAAAGCCGTGGGCTCCCTATCGCTCCATCGCCTGCTGGTATTTATGGAGGAGTCTGGATCTAAAGACTTTGTGAGGGGCCGGGCGGGTGTCGGCGGTCGCAGTTTGTAGGCGGCGGCGGCTATTTTGAAAAGTGGGACGCGGGGCTATGAATTTTCCGAAACAGGCTGTTTATTCTCTTTTTATTCGCTAAAAATATTTTTCGGTGAGCCGAATTTAAGACCAAAATCAGGGAAAAAGGCGAAAATTAAGTTATTTATTTGCAACGAGTTGCGAATCTTGGTAGGGGACGGAACGGGTTGTCAAGTCCCTTTGTGGTAAACAGAGTTTCGGTGGGAATATAACTCTTGGGTTACTACGACCATGGGCGTAACCCCATTTAGATAGTTCGTCTTCGAAGTCCAGTTCCCCGCTGCGTCCCTGGTGTTCGGTCCCTACCGTTGCAAAAAACGCAAAATTTGGCGCAGGCTGAGCGAAGGGTTGGCCGGGCGGCCGGGCACCCTGCCGCCCGGCTTTTTCAGCGGGATTACGGGCCAAATTTTTCCGCTTGACCTTGACCCTGCGTCAGGCCGGAATATATTCGCAGAGCATATTCGGAGAACATATTCGGAGAGCCTAGTCGGCGAACAATGAGCAGCAGCTACCGGATTGGCGAATTCGCAGAATTGGCAGGAGTAACGGTGCGAGCGTTGCACCACTACGATCGCATTGGTTTGCTCAAGCCGCAGCGCGGAAGCTCCGGTTTTCGCCTCTACCGTCTGGAAGACCTGGAGCGATTGGAACAGATTGCGGCACTGAAGTTCCTGGGTATCCCGCTTCAGGAGATCAAGCTGCTCCTGAAACAGGGACCGCTGACGCTCGTCGACTCCCTGCATGTGCAGCGTGAAGCCTTAGCCGAAAAGCGAAGGCTGATCGATCGCGCCATGGTTGCAATTGCAGCGGCGGAAAAGGTCGATTCAATCAGGGCAAACAACCGACGCATCCATTCTTCGAAAGATTATTGAGGTGATCGACATGCAGCCACAAGAGAACTTCATGCGGAAGTATTACACCGATCAAGCCTGGGTCGAAAAGGAACGTATCCTCCACGAAACGCCTCCTGAAGTCTGGCAGAAGAATATGCAGGCGTGGCGGCAACTTTTCGCCGAGATCGAAGCGGCCGTTGATCTGGACCCGGCGAGCGAGTCTGCCCAGGCGCTCACGAAGCGGTGGCTGCAATTGGCGGAAACCGCGCATGGCGGCAACGAGGCGGTCAGGGCGGGCAATATCGAGGCATGGAAGGACCGCCCCAACTGGCCGCGCGAGCAACAAGACAGGCTTCTGGCCGGCTTCGGTCTCGATCTCAACGAAAGAACCGCCTCCTTGGAGCGCTTCGAGTCAGTAGCAAAATTCATAGGGCGGACAATTGGCCATAAAATGCGATCGAATCTTCCGAGTCTTCGAGTCCTCTACGGACTCGATCCGCCTTCGGTTGCCTGAAAGACATGCAGTGATCGATGCTGCTCATTGATGCTGTTCAAGGAGATCTTGTGAGCCAGGATTCAATTCGATTGAAAGCGTTTCCCGTATCGCCTTTAGCCATGATTCTGGTGGCGATTGCATGCTTCACGCTGGTTTCCGCGAGTGCGGCGCAAACGGAGAAGCAGGCCGATGAATTTCTCGTTCAGACAAGCAGCGGCCCGCTGCGGGGCATGGCGCGGCCGGATGGTGGCGCGGAGTTTCTTGGGATTCCCTACGCTCAGACGCCGGTGGGCGATCTGCGCTGGCAAGAGCCACTGCCAGTCAAGCCGTGGAGCGAAGTTCGCGCGGCCAACAGCTTCGGCGCTCCCTGCGCGCAGCCGTTGATGGCAGACTGGAACCGGCGCGACGCCGAAGCAGGCAAGGAAGATTGCCTGTTTCTCAATGTGGTGACCGCGGCCTGGCCGGCAAAGCAACCCCTTCCGGTCATGTTCTGGATTCACGGCGGCGGCAATGAGGGCGGCTCGGCCTCGAGCATGTTCTACAACGGCGGAACGCTGGTCAATCACGGCGTCCTGCTGGTCACGATCAACTACCGTCTGGGCATCTTCGGCTTCTTTGCCCATCCCGCATTGAGCGCCGAATCGGCTCACCAAAGCTCGGGAAACTACGGCCTGATGGATCAGATTCTGGCGCTGCGCTGGGTACGCGAGAACATCGCGAAATTCGGCGGCGATCCGAACAACATCACGGTTTTTGGCGAGTCCGCGGGCGCAATCGACACCAGTTTGCTGATGACCTCCAGCCTTTCCAAAGACAGGTTTCAGCGGGCCATTGCCGAAAGCGGGACATCGTTCGGCCATACGCTGTTGCCGCTGGCGGTTGCGGAAAAGGCTGGCGAGGCTTTTG
>CAVPYG010000058.1:0-7027 GCA_963709835.1 uncultured Acidobacteriaceae bacterium | reverse complement strand
CGTGACAACATCCAGGCCTGCGACCAGAAGGCAGACCACTAGAATTGCGAGAACGCGCCTGATCGGCGACCTCTTCCGTGGCCCAACCAGAGATTTCCAGTCTAAGGCTTCTGTTCCAAGCCAAAAGAGCCCAAGTAGGACCGTTGGTGCTGACCATCCAGCAAGTCGAGGAAGCAGCGAGGCACTCCATTGCGACCTGACGAACACGGGGCTCACAACAACTGCCGAAATCAAGAACAAGTACAGTGCGCGTTTCTTGTTTGGGAGCGCATAGAGTGATACGGCGAAAGGAGCAAAGAACAGAAGCGACAGGCCGAACGCTATCCAGAGAAAAGGAGAGTAGAAAACGCCACCCCCATTTTTTTCCCAGACCAAGAACCCGGTGTCAGGATAAGTAAGGCAAAACGCGATGATTGGAGTAGCAATAAGGGAAATCAGTCCTGCCCGGCGGCGGTCTCGCGTAGCGACAAGCGATGCTGCAACGAGGGTCAAGCCTAAGAAAAGGACTCCTGCGATTCCGATGAGCGGTTTGTACCAGTAAGGATTAGTGGCGCGGTTAGGAAGCCACGCGCTCCCGGATATGGAGAGGCCCAAGAATCCGAATAGCAAGCCCAGCGCGACGGCGATCCAACTGGCGGTCTTTTTTGCGAACAATGATTTCGCGCTGGGCGGCAATCGCCCCTCGACGTGGTTCTCGACCGATTGATGCGCTAGCCCGGTGCCCGCCTTCAGGGAAGCATGATCAGGTGCATATCGATCGAGAATGCGAAACAGAGTGCCAGCTAACAATAGCAGCACTCCCACGACAGTTAACAGATACCCAAACGCCAATTCATTCTCGGCGTACATCGGGATATGTAGCGGAGACCAACTTGTTTGGAGAAACGTGAAGGTATCAAAGAGGAGCGACAGACCAGCGGCCAAAAGCGAGTATCCGACCCACCTTCTGGTTGGTATCGCCATACTCGAATTAGACTCCATACAAGATCCTTATGTTCCCAAGACCTTAGGGCAAGAGTACGAAAGTGCCCCACAACTGAACGCGCCGCCCTTTCCTCAGCGTCTGTCTTTTGTGCGTTCGTCTGTAGGATTCACTAGTCGGTTGTTGCCGACAATCGCCGTGAGACAAGTTGATTGGCTGGAAGCATCCCATCCCGAGCAGGATCGTCAACGAAAGGCTCGGGGCACCTCAAAAGGGCTCTTGAGCTCCACGTCCAGCCCCAAAAAGCGATGACGCAAAAAAAGACCCCCCTCTCCCGGCCCCGGTTTTGTCAAGCTTGACTTTTTGCTCGGGACGAAATGGGGGTCCAGCGCCACCAGGAAGCAAAACCGCCCCTCCCGGAGCCCAAAGGGGCCGCCGGAAGCGCACCTAAGTCCACGGCAATCAATACTTTACCTCTAAGCCATTTCCCTTCAATACTTTGCCGGAAAAATCCAGCTAAAGTCTTGATTCCAATAGATCGAGCAGGGGAGGGGTATCCCCAACTCCCAACCAGTTAACATCCCAGAAAGCCAGAAACCCTCAGAAAACCCGTCCCGCCCACCCACCATCATAAAATTTATTTTCAGGCGAACAAACGGAGAACAGTTGCCCTAATCCAGCAGCGGCCGCGGGCAGAAGGGAATCGGCATTCCTTGGACAATCGCTCCCGGATTGCCCTCGACCAGCGCCTCGGCATACTCAGCGCCCGCAATCCTTTCCGCCACCGCTCGCGCCGCCGAAAGATTTGGAACGCGCCGCTTGGTGTCGTGAGCGTCGGAAGCCAGCACGTGAATCGCAGAGCGTTCAAGCAGCCACCGCGCGATGATCTCAGGACGCTCTCCCCAGAACCCCGTGAGCGACGAGCCCGTCACCTGAATCAGGCATCCCTGCTCCGCCCACTCCAGAACGCGCTGCGGCGTTTGTTGCAGGATCGGGTTCCGTTCGGGATGAGTCAAAATCGGCGTCAGCCCGCGATCTCCGAGGCGAGTGAAACAGTCGGCCAGTCGCGTCGGCACGCTGAAATCGCTGAGTTCAATCAGCAGATAGTTGGTCTCGCCAATCGTGTAGCTTTGCGGCGCGTCGAGGACGCGTTCAAGATTCTCGATAGAAAGATGAAGATCGCAGCCCAGACTCAACTGCAACGGCAACGCCGGATCGCTCTTCTCCTGTATCTGAATTCGTAACTGGTCAACCAGTCCGGAAAGGTAGACGCGATCGTAAACGTAACGATCGTTGGCGTGCGGCGTGGTGACAGCATGGGTGATGCCGTCCGCAGCCGCCATGCGGCACATTTCGACCGCCGCATCCCAGGACTTGGGACCGTCGTCAACCTCGGGCAGAAGGTGGCAGTGGATGTCGATCACGACGCAGTCTGTGCCTGCACTACAGTTTGCTACGCGCTCCTTGAGCTTGCACCAATTAGAACATAGACTGCGTTCGAATTGATCGTGGCATCTAAAAGATAGAAGCTGAGATGGCCCGATGACCCGATCACCCGATGGCCCGATCACTGATGCAGTTGCTTTGTTCCCGCCTTCTCATGCACGATAGTCAATACGGCTTTTTTGGTTCTCATCCTGGATGTCGAGGAGCAGGCTCGCAAATGAGTTTTCTAAGGGCGGCGCGCGCCGCACTGGCAAGTAAGAATGGTTTTCCCTGGATTCTTGTGGCCATGGTCATCGTCCTGGCCGGACTTTCTCTCTCTTGCGACAATGGCATCAGCTCAGCCGTTCCGAATCATGATGCCTACGTGACCGTGCCATCGAAAGGCACCGTGCTTTTGCTCCATATCAATGGGACAACCGGCGCCATGACCATGGGAGCGTCCACTCCGCCAGTGCAAAACACCACGCCCACCGGCCTGGCGCTGCTCCCGTCGAGAAAATATCTGTACGCGATCAACTCCCGCGCCAATACCATCTCCCTCTTCGCCGTCGCCAGCGACGGAACTTTGACCCTCACTGGCGCCCCGGTTTCGGCCGGTTCCGGCCCGAATGTCGCCGTCATCGACCCCTCCGGCCAGTACTTGCTGGTGACCAACAATTTCGGGAACAATGTTTCCGTCTACTCCATCGACGCCGGCAGCGGCGCTTTGAAGGAGGTAAAGGGGTCAACACCTGCGCAAAGCTCGCCGTTTTACGCCAACGATCTTCCCACCGACATCGTG
Organism: uncultured Acidobacteriaceae bacterium; assembly: GCA_963709835.1. Classification (GTDB taxonomy): domain Bacteria; phylum Acidobacteriota; class Terriglobia; order Terriglobales; family Acidobacteriaceae; genus Acidiflorens. Next base: position 3,878 of record CAVPYG010000058.1, on the reverse strand, counting down.
TTCACGCACTCCGGCCAGTTCGTTTACGTGACCAATCCGGGCATCGCTTCGGTCACAGCTTTTACGTTCTCAAACGGAGTGCTCACTCAGGTGCCTGGATCGCCGTTCCCTTCGGCGCCGGGAGGCGAAGCCTCTGCTCTGGCAGTGGACGGCAGCGATCGCTTCCTCTACGTGGCCAACCCTTCGGCGGCCAACGTCGCCCCCTACCAGAACACTACGGGAAACATTTCCGGGTTTAACATCGATCCCAGCAGTGGAGCGCTGACCACCCAGATCCCAGGCTCGCCTTTCACTTCCACGAATGGCACCGGCCCCAGCGCGATCACGGTCGATCCCAGCGGACGGTATCTTTACGCCGTGACTCCGGGATCGAGCTACGCCATCTGGTGCTTCAACATCATGTCCACCAACGGACAACTGACGCCGGTGACGAACTCGCCGTTCAGCTTGGCCGCGGGAGGGCTGTTCGCCCTCATTGATCCGGTTGGTGACTTTTTTTATATCGGAAGTTCGAGTGGCAACATTGTCGGCTATTCCTATGATCAAAATACCGGCGCTCCCACGGCTATACCGGACTCGGCTTTTTCCACCGGAGCGGAGCCTGGGTTGATGGTATTTTCCGAGTAGAAGCCGGCAGTCGAGTTTGCCTTCGAGCTTTGTAATCTGCAATTTCGGGGCTGGCACTTTGGTGGAATAATTTTGCACCCGCGTGCCATTTTCAGATTCGCCTCTTGGTCTTACATTGCCGATTGAGCAGTTCTGGGGGAGGGCTGCCCGGGCGTCCTGGGTTCGAAAGAATCCGGACGCCCGTTTAATTTTTCCGCGGAACCCGCAAACCCTGCATCAACAGAGGCGCGGCGAACCGCGTTTCGCCACGAGACCAGTAACAGCTTTGTCCCCGCTCAATTTGTCGAAATAGTGAAGTTCACCGTGATGCGGGCCTGAGTTTCCACGGGCTGCCCGTTCTGGAGGAAGGGCTTGAAGTGCCACTGCTTCACGGCTTCGCGCGCCGCAGTAGCCAAAATGACGGGGCCGCTGAGAATCCGCAGTTCCTGGATCGAGCCTTCGCGCGAGATGAGCGCCTGTAAACTGACTGCGCCTTGCACCTTCATCTGCCGCGCCAGCAAGGGATAATCCGGCGGCACGGAAACGCTCACACTCTTCGCCGTTTGCGGCGAAAGCTGTACCCGATCGCCGGCATTGGTCGTTGGGTTCGCCGAAGCGAGGGCGCTTGGTGCGGAAGGCGTCGCGCCGGGAGCAACTTCCAGATGGATCGCATTGCTCTTCGCGGGCACGTCGATGTGACGGTTTCCTGCCACTACTTCCACCTGAAGAGGAGGCAAGGCGGCGCGTTCGGTGGTGGCCGAGAAGGGAACTGCAACCGCAGCCGGTATCGTGGGCTTCTCCCGTTTGCGCTCACGCGCGGGAGTCGCGGGTGCGGTCGCGGTTGACGCAGCCGCTGTCGCGCGCCGATCCGCCGTCGTGCTTTTACTTGGAATGGCAGCTTCCTGGAATTCGACAGCCGGCGGGAACCAGAAATCCCAGTCTTTCACGAGCACCGCCCCGAGCGCCATCAGCAGTATCCCCAGCGCGATCAGCATCCGCTTGCGCTGCGCTTCCGCGTCTTGGAGTGTGGGTTGCAGTCTCACAGATCTTGACGGAGCCGGTCGGCGATCGAGTTCAGTTTCGTCGCGAAACATGGGCATGCTCGAGTCCTCGAAACGGGTCTCGGGGATGGCTGAGTTAGTATGCCCCCAAACCCGCACGCGTGCCAAGCATTCTTCTTGTTGTCGAGATGGGGCTTGCCTGGTCTCCGGTTGAGGCGGCGAGAGACGCGGCAAGCCTTCAACACGGAGAACGCGATACCGAAGGTGCAGGGCAGGCTAGGAACGGTTCTTTCCGGATCTTGCGAACCGCAAAATCGTAAAAGGGAAAGAACGCCGAAGCGTCCTTCCCCTTCTTTCATTGCCAGTGACGCTCAGGAAGTTTTCGAAACCTTATAGTTCAACTTGGCCAGAATGCCAATCGAGGCGTCGAGGATCTCCTTGTCCACCTTGCGGTTTTCAGCGATGGCTTCGGCCAGCGGAATGGAAACAATTTTATTCCCGCGCAGCGCCGCCATTTTTCCGAATTCACCGCGGTGCACCATGTCGATGGCGCCCAATCCGTAGCGCGTGGCCAGCACGCGATCGGCGGCGGTGGGCGATCCGCCTCGCTGTAGGTGTCCAAGCACAACCGAGCGCGATTCGAAGCCGGTCCGTTTTTCGATTTCGGTCGCCAGCGTCGAGCCGATGCCGCCCAAGCGGACGTGTCCGAACTCGTCGAGACCCTTTGCCTGCAAGGTCTCGTTCCCGCCGGCAAAGGTCGCGCCTTCGGCTGCCACCACGATGCTGAAATATCTTCCGCTGGCGTGACGCTGGCGAATGATTTCCGATACCTGCTCGATATCGAAAGGGATTTCTGGAATCAGGATGACGTCGGCGCCCCCGGCGATGCCGCTATAGATGGCAATCCAGCCCGCCGCGCGTCCCATGACTTCGACCACAATCACGCGATTGTGCGCCTCGGCAGTCGTGTGCACGCGGTCGATGGCTTCGGTGGCAATACTCATGGCCGTGTCGAATCCGAAGGTGAAGTCGGTGCCGGCCAGATCGTTGTCGATCGTCTTCGGGACGCCCACCACTTTTATTCCATTGTCAAAAAGTTTCTTCGCTACAGAAAGCGTGTCGTCGCCGCCAATGGCGATCAGCGCATCGCATCCATGTTTCTTGAGGCTCTCCGCGCAGCGCTCGAGGCCGTCCGCACGTTTGGCGGGGTTGGTGCGCGAGGTGCGCAGTATAGTGCCGCCACGCGGCAGAATGCCCGACACCGCCTCCAGATCCAATTCCATGGTTTTGTCTTCCAGCAACCCGCGCCAGCCCTCCATGAATCCCACAAACCCGTCTTCATAGTGGAAAGTCCCCTTGCGTACCACTGCCCGAATGACCGCATTCAGTCCAGGGCAGTCGCCGCCGCCCGTCAACACTCCAATTTTCATCGTCTTGCTCCTAGTTTGATTTATTGCCACGAGTATGAATCCGCTCTTTGAGCGGATGAATTCCGCCCGCACCCCTTTTTGGTGTGGTCCGGATATATTAGGTTATCATGCGGCGCAGCCTGTGTAGCGATAGCCGTCCACTGACAGCTGATAGCTGAAAGAGCGCCTGCTACACTTCCCACATGCGCGTTCTCGGCATCGACTGCGGCACGGAATACACCGGATACGGCGTCGTCGATCTGCTGTCCGATATCGGCAAGAATGATCGACTGGTGTGCATCGTCTGCGGCGCCATCAAAGTTTCGCCGCGCGACCCCATGCCCGCGCGCCTGTCGCGCATCTCCATCGGCCTGCGAGAACTGATCGCGCAGCACCATCCCGATCGCGTTGCCATTGAAGACGTTTTCTACGCCGCCAACGTGAAGTCCGCCTTGAAACTCGGCCAGGTGCGAGGAGTCGCCATGCTGGCCGCCGCTTCCGCCGGGCTCGAAGTCGCCGAGTATTCGCCGCTCTCCATCAAATCCGCGGTCGTCGGATACGGCCGCGCCGAAAAACACCAGGTGCAGCAGATGGTGGCGCGTCTGCTGAATCTTGACGAAATCCCCGAACCCGCTGACGCCGCCGATGCGCTCGCCATCGCCATCTGCCATCTCCATACCGCCGCGACCAAAGAGCGCCAGAGCCCGGACCGTCGGCGCAAGGCTCGTCAGCCCGCAACTCGCTGACGGCAGAACAGCCTTCTCGGCAAGCTGTTTTGCATGAATTCCATTTTTCGGCCCGACGAAAAAAGTAATCTTCACCGAGTCAAATTGCCGCCAACCGGGTTGCTACTCGCCAGCAT
>CAVPYG010000057.1:0-15253 GCA_963709835.1 uncultured Acidobacteriaceae bacterium | reverse complement strand
GAAGCGGCTCAAGACCGGCTACTGCGACTTTATGGTGACCACGTTGGATGAGGCGCTGCGAATTCTGAAAAATGCCGTCCGCAAAAAGGAAAATATTTCGGTCGGGCTGGTGGGCAACTGCGCGGACATTATTCCGGAACTCGCCGAACGCGGGGTGGTGCCTGACATTCTCACCGATCAGACTTCGGCGCATGATCCACTGAACGGATATGTGCCGAACGGCATGACGCTGGAGGCGGCGCTGGAATTGCGGCGTCGCGATCCGAAGGCTTATCAGGAACGGTCGCTCGACGCCATCGCGAAGCATGTCGAGGGAATGCTGCGCTTGCAGAAGATGGGCGCGGTCACATTCGATTATGGCAACAATATTCGGACGTTCGCGTTTCAGCGCGGCGTGAAGAACGCTTACGACTTTCCGGGATTTGTGCCGGCTTATATTCGTCCGCTGTTTTGCGAAGGGCGCGGGCCGTTCCGGTGGGCGGCGCTTTCGGGCGAGGCTTCGGACATCGCCGTGACTGACGATCTGGTGCTGGAGCTTTTCCCTGAAAATCGAAGCTTGCGTCGCTGGATCGAGCTGGCCCGCAAGCGAATCAAGTTTCAAGGACTACCATCGCGAATCTGCTGGCTGGGTACGGGGAGCGGGCGCGGTTTGGGCTGGCAATTAACGATCTCGTGACGAAAGGCACGATTAAAGCTCCCATCGTGATGGGACGCGATCATCTCGATTGCGGGTCGGTGGCTTCGCCGTTCCGCGAAACCGAGAGCATGAAAGATGGCTCGGACGCGGTGGCCGACTGGCCGCTGCTGAATGCGCTGGTGAATACGGCGGCGGGCGCGTCGTGGGTTTCAATCCACAACGGCGGCGGCGTAGGCATTGGCTACGCGCTGCATGCCGGGCAGGTCACGGTCGCCGACGGCACCGACGCGATGGCCAGGCGCATCGAGCGCGTGCTGACGACCGATCCCGGCATGGGCGTGATTCGCCACGTGGACGCGGGGTATGACGAGGCCAAGGAGTTCGCGAAGGAAAATGGCGTGAGGATCCCGATGGAGCAGTAGCCATTGGCATGATGCGAAAGGGGGACTCGAACACACCCGGCGATGCGGAATACAGAGCGCGTTGGAATAGGGTGGTCGGCGCTGCGGGCTGTGCCTGCGATTTTAATCGTGGGAGTTGTGACCTTCTTTTGTTTTGCGTTTCGACTGGGCTTCGAGACGGTAAGCCTTTGCTACCTGATCGTGGTGGTGCTGCAATCGCTCTCGGGGAATTTCCTTTCGTCGGCCATCGTTTCCGTCGTTTCCTTTCTTTGTCTGGACTATTTCTTTGTTCCGCCATTTTTTTCCCTGAGAGTCAGCGACGCTTCGGACACCCTGGCGCTGATTTCCTTCTTGACGGCGGGGTTGGTCATAACCCGTCTGACCTCGCGAGCGCGCAGGGCAGCGGATTTGGAGAAACTTCAGCGCGAGGAGACAACGCGATTGTACAAGCTCGCGCAACAGCTACTTGCGTCGAAACCAGATACGGCGGTAGGGCCCGGCCTGCTGCGGCAATTCAAAGCTGAGTTTAGTTTACGGGCCGTGTGCTTCTTTGACGCCGGCACGACGCAACTTTTCCTTGAAGGGGAATCGCAGGGCCATCTCGATGAGAAGACGCGGGCGGCATACATTTTGCAGCGGGAAGCCCAAGACGAGACTCTTGGGATCGCTGTCCGGGTCCTGGCGGGCGGGAGCGGGCCGGCCGGCGCAATTGGTTTTGAGGGCCTGCGCGACATCGAATTGACCGCTGCGCCTTTGGCTGCCCTGGCCGCGGTGATGATGGAACGAGCGCATGTATTCCAGAGAGCCAGCCAGGCCGCCGCTGCGGCGGAAACTGAAGTGTTCCGCGGAGCTGTACTCGACGCCCTGGCCCACGAGTTCAAGACCCCGCTGGCCACCATCCTGACGGCTGCTGGCGGGCTCGCCGAAGTGGGCCCATTGTCTCCGGCACAAGCGGAGCTGGCCCAGACGGTGGAGTCCGAGACGTCTCCGTCTGTCGCAATTGACCTCGCGGTTGCTTCGATTGGCGCGGCTCGATCGGGAGGAAGTAAGACCGCAAATGGAACTGACCGACCTTACCGATGTGGTCCGGTCGTTGGTTGCGCAATACTCGCGCAGGTGGCCGAACCGGCAATTCAAGCTGATCGGGAGTGTCAGGATGAATGTAAACGGCGATCGGGAACTGCTTGGGCTTGGCCTCGGTCAGTTGCTGGACAATGCCTGTAAATACTCGGGGCCAGACTCCGGGATCACGGTATCTGCCGAATGCGCGGATGAATCTGTTACGATTCGCGTATGGAATAGCGGCGCTCCCATTCCCGCGAGCGAGCAGGCGCGGATCTTCGACCGGTTTTTTCGTGGCGTCGAAGCAAGCAAACTCGCTGCTGGCTCCGGGCTGGGCCTGTACGTAGCGAGAAAAATCGCCGTTGCGCACGGCGGCTCCCTGTTTCTGGACGGGCCCCAGAAAAGCGATGGGGGGACCTCCTTCTGTTTCACGATACCCATTTCGCAAGGTGAGCCAGGGCAATGACACAGAAACCCAATATTTTGGTGGTCGACGATGAACCTCCTTTACGCAGGGTCTTACATACCTCTTTGACGGCACGTGGGTTTTCCGTCGATGAGGCGGGCAGCGGAGAGCAGGCGATCGCCGCCGTCCGGCAGCGTGCGTTCGACATGATGCTGCTGGACATCAACATGCCCGGGATGGGCGGGATCGAGGCCTGCCGCCGGATCCGCGCACTCATGCCTCAGCTCGGGATCGTGATGGTGACCGTACGCGACGCCGAACACGACATGGTGCAAGCTCTCGAAGCCGGTGCGGACGACTATGTTACTAAGCCTTTCCGTTTTGATGAATTGGTCGCCCGCCTGCGGGCCGTACTTCGGCGTGTATCGCCACAGGACATGGCCCCGGTGCTGCGGGCTGGCGACTTGCAGATCGATTTCGAGAGGCGCCTGTTGCGGCGGGCGGGCGAGTTAGTCCATCTGACGCCTACGGAGTTTGACTTGCTCGCGCTGTTGATGAAGAACCAAGGCATGCCTCTCACCCATGTCAAGCTTTTGCGGACGATTTGGGGGCCTGAATATGGTGAAGAGCTCGAATACTTGAGGGCGTATGTGAGGGCGCTGCGCAAGAAAATCGAAGACAACCCGGCACAGCCAAAATACATCCTGACTGAACCTTGGGTCGGATACCGCTTTTACGATCCCTCCGAGGATGAGACGAGCGCGCCCGACTTGGAGACGTGAGATTTCGTCGCGCTGCTATTGAACGATCGGGGAACAGGGTAGCCGAATATGGAGACCACCCTGTTCCGCGACTTACTACATTACTTCTGGGTAGCTTTCGCGACCAACCCAGTAGCGGGCTGAGAGCCTTTCGCAATTTGGTCATGTTGTGTGGCCAAAGCTTCCGAGTTTTTAGCCTCCTCGGTATAGATCTTTGCCCAGTAGCGGAAATGGCTGGTGCTCAAGCACGAAATCCCCTGCTTCGATTCTACAGTCGCCGGCTGCGTGGCCAGAAAGTCAGCCTGGGCGGACAACTCTTTCGCCTTGGCGTTGAGGTGCAGTGCTTTTTCGTGATAATACGATGCGATCTTCTCATGATCGGCAGGCGTATTGGCGGATGCCAGCAGCGCCTTCACATCCTTCTTGCTGAGCGCTGGGTTGGTTTCCGCGACGGCAGCCAAGCCGCACAGCAGCACTAGTGAAATCGCAACAACACTGATCGGGCGTGCAATAATTCGTAGGCTTTTCATATTTCCCCTCCGGACCGAAGCATCTTGCTTCGCGTCCTGCGTTCATCTGGAAGGTAATCCGGGCAAGATGAAGAAGGCATAAAAACCGCGCATGTTCGGTTGCGAGTTGCACACTCAGTAGTTTGTTTTGCATGTAACTCGTGACGATTGCACGAGTTATATTCGGCGATGGCCGCTCAACGCCAATAATTAAAAATGTTTATGAAGTTAACTCAAAGATTTGATCGTAATCTTCACGGTTTTTTCATGCGCCGCACCTTATCGTCCCGCCAAGCCACTTTTGGAACGTAGTCGTTTCGAGTCGTACGAACGATCTGTGCTTATGAATTCTTTATGAAGCACTTACTTCGTTTTTATGACGCGAACGATCCAATGAGAGTAAGAACTCGGCTAAGGGAGCAGCACATGAATTGGTTATCCACCAGGACAAGGCGGGGGACAACAAATAAGGCGAAGTGTACCGGCCAGAGAATGACCGCGCTGACGGATTCGCTAGAAACGGGAGAGGACGGGAAACACATGAGCAGAATGAGCACTTGGATGGGGAAGTTCGCGCTGCCGGCAGTTCTTTTTTCGTTGTGTAGCTGGGGCATCATTATCACCCAGGCTCCGCCCTGCGCCGCCCAAGCAACGGAGCAGTTACAAGCCCAGCCCCAACCTCCAGCGGAGACGAAACTGGCAAAGCTGAACGAAGCAGCGCTGCCAGTGCCAGTCGCAACGGCCGCCGACGCAGGAACGACTACGACTACTGCGCCTAGCCCAGCGGTCCGCGTGGCTGATCCGGAGATTCCGGCCGCGGTAGCCAAAGAACTGGAGATCATGAAGGTTCGCATTGAGCAGTTGGAGATGGAACTGAAGAGCCGAGCGGCTACGACAGACGCATCTCTGACGGCGGGAACTCCCGCGAAGGCAGCCGTAGCATTGCCGGCTGTCGCAGCCCAGCCGCAGGAAGCAGCGGCGCCAGTGTCGAACAATACCTCGGCCGCTAAGCCAGAGAAACCGGCCCCGACAGAGCCTTTTGCCTATGCCGACTGGACATGGCTCAACGGCACTGCACGCAACAAAGACGCGGTGTGGGATTCCAAGTTCTTCACGCCTGAAATCAGATTTGACACCGACTTTGTGAGTAGCATGAACCATCCAAAGGATGACTCGCTGGGTGGATCGACCGAGATTTTCCGTTCGAACGAGATACAGGTAGAGCAGATCAGCGTCGGCGGCGACTTCCACTGGCAAAATGTTCGCGGCCGGATTCTGACCATGGGAGGAATGTTTGCCACTACCACTCCGCGGAACGACGGCAGCGTTGGCCGCGGCCAATGGGACCTTACCGGCGCGTATAAATATTTTTCTGAAGCCTATGGCGGGTACCACATCAACGTGAATCATGGGCTCAACGTAGACGCTGGAATCTTTGTGTCCTACATTGGCCTTTTCAGCTACTACAACTTCGATAACTGGACTTACCAGCCGTCCTATGTGTCGTCTAACACGCCATGGTTCTTCAATGGGCTGCGTATCCAGTGGTTTCCCACCGACAAACTGAAGATTGAGCCGTGGATCATCAACGGATGGCAATCCTATGCCCGGTACGGCAACACACCCGGCCTGGGAGGACAGATCTTGTGGCGTCCGAAGCCATGGGTCTCGATGGTCTTCAACAACTACGGAATGGGTGAAGATACTCTGGGCCTGAACGGCGCCCGCTCGCGCATACATACGGATGACAGCATTGAGGTCAAATATTACGACCATCCGGAGAAGACTCTCGACAAAATGGCATTTTCGTTCACCGGCGACCTGGGGTGCGAATACGGCGGAGGAGTGGCCTGCTTTGGAAACAGAACGATAGGAGGCCAGACTAACTACAAGCAAGTTTTTGCGGGGTGGATGGCGTACAACCGCTTCTGGTTCAAGAAGGACCTGTTCGGATTGACGCTAGGTGGAGGCGTGTTGGACAACCCGGGGCGCTATCTGACGCTGCTCCCCCCGATCAATGGAGCTAACGCGGTCTCCGGATCGCCCTACTTCCCAGCATTTCCTGGGTCCGTGTACAAAGCCTGGGACAATTCCGTCACCTTCGATTACATGCCCAAGCAGTACGTTACTTTCCTTTGGGAGTTCGGTTATCGCCACGCGGATCAACCCTATTTCACGGGACGAGGTGGAATTACGCCTCCGGGCGGCAACAACGGATCTCCTGGCGATTATGTCTGCATGGACAATACTTCGACCGGGTTTGGGTGGATCACAAACCCCGCCAACCCCATTGACCCAAACGGCGGCAACCTCGGCAACGCGCAAGCATACTGCAATGGGACTGGGGGGGGCAATACGACTGTTCCGCACGGCGGACTGTGGACCCCGGATCTGCGCAAGGATGAACCAAGCATCCGTATGGCCATCATGGTCAAGTTCTAGTTCAACGGAGGATAGGAATTTGTCTGATGCGGAGACAACGATGCACAGAAAACGAAATGGGAGCAGCGCTCGGAATCCGGTACCGACTCCTGCGCTGCTTCTCGGGCCCTCCCCTCTTACTGCTCGACGACGATACGGAATTCAGCACTATGGGACACCGTTTCAACAGGTCCCTTAAGTATCTAACGGAAGCGATCGTCGATTCATCTGAGTTTGCGCTGGTTGCGAGGCATGGCGCCCGACGTAGGGTGGTAACGCGCCCTGCTAATTGCGGGAAGATAGCGTTAGTTTGTCGTGGCACATTTGTCGCGGCGGAGAGGAAGTCCTTATGAACAATAGATATATGCAACTCGGTCTTTTTCTCGTCTGCTTACTCTCATTGCCGATGCTTACCGGCTGCAACGCTCCTGCCGACGCAGCGGCGGAAGCGCCACCTCCCGCTAACATCGTTCCCGGCGTGGATCTCACCAACTTCGCGGTGGAGCATCCCGAGCAGTATCCGATCGTAGCGGCAGCCCAATACCAAGCCCCATCGGAATTGGTTGCCACCGGCGTTGTGCTGCCGGACATCGCGCGGACTGTGGCCGTGATTACGCTGGCCTCCGGCCGGGTTGTAGACATCCGCGCACGCCTCGGCGACACAGTACAAAAAGGCCAAGTCCTGTTGCGCGTGCGCAGCGACGATGTTGCGGTCGGTTTCGACGCTTATCGTAAGGCCGTCGCCGACGAACTTCTCGCGCGCAAGCAGTTGAATCGAGCGGTCGACCTGTATGCACACGGCGCCATTGCAGAACAAGACCTCGAGGTCGCGCAAGACACCGAAGATGACGCCAAGGTCACCCTCGAGACCGCGACCGAGCATCTTCGGCTGCTGGGCAACGATCCCGACAAGCCCAACGGCGTCGTGGACATCCTGGCGCCCGTCTCAGGCGTGATCACCGACCAGGAAGTGACGAACGCTGCGAGCGTCCAGTCCTACTCATCGCCGAACCCATTCACGATTTCGGATTTGACGAGCGTATGGATCGTTTGCGACGTCTACGAAAACGATATGGCGAATGTGCATCTGGGTGAACCCGCCGACATCAAGCTGACCGCCTTTCCCGACAAGGTTCTCAAAGGCAGGATCGGCAACATTGGCGCCATCCTCGATCCGAATATTCGCACCGCCAAGGTCCGCATTGAAGTACCCAACCCCGGCGGGATGATGCGGCCCGGCATGTTCGCCACGGCGACCCTCTTCAGCGGCGCGAAGCATACCTACACGTCCGTACCAGCGTCCGCGATCCTGCATTTGCACGATCGCGACTGGGTGTTCATTCCTGTGCAAGGAAAATTCCGCCGAACCCAAGTCACCAGTGGCGCACAGTTGCCGAACCAAATGCAAGAGATTCTGACCGGACTCCAGCCAGGCCAGCAGGTCGTGTCCAACGCAGGCACCCTCCAAAATGCAATCGACAATGAGTGACGTAGAACTCGAAGGTCCCAGGAAAAAACGATGATTCGCGCCCTCGTAGAATTCGCACTGAATAACCGGTTCGTGGTGATTGCCGCTGCGCTCCTGCTTGTCTTCGCTGGGATGCTGGCCTTCCACGATATGCCCATCGAGGCGTATCCGGATATTGCGGATAATTATGTGTCGATTATCAGCCAATGGCCCGGGCGATCCGCCGAAGAAGTTGAGCAGCAGGTGACCATTCCCATCGAAATTCAGGTGAACGGAATCCCGCACCTCACGGCGCTGCGCTCCGAGTCCCTCTTTGGCCTCTCGTTCATGACGCTCATCTTCGATGACTCGTCCATCAACGACTGGAACCGCCAGAAGGTCCTCGAACGGCTCACCCTGGTTTCGGTGCCTCCCGGCGTTCAGCCTCAGATAGGAACGGATTGGAGCACCACGGGCCAGATCTATTGGTACACGATTCGAAGCACCAATCCAAGTTATGACCTGATGGACCAAAGGTCCATCGAAGACTGGACCCTGCTGAAGGAATTCAAGTCCGTCAAGGACATCGTCGACGTATCCGACTTCGGCGGCACGGCTCGGGAGTATCAGGTCCGGGTGGACCCCGCCAAACTGGTGTCGTACGGCTTAAGCATCGGCCAGGTAGAGCAACAGCTGGAAAATAACAACATCAACGCCGGCGGAAGCTTTGTGGAGACGGGCTTGCAGCAGATGAACGTCCGCGCGCTCGGCCTCTACCGCAGCTTGCAGGATATCGAGCAGACCCTCTTGACGACAAAAAATGGGACGGCGATTCGCGTCAAGGACATCGGGGTCGTCGAGATGGGCCCCAGAATTCGCCTGGGACACATGGCCAGGGCGACCCACCGTCCGGATGGCGCGATCGTCGATGAGTCCGATGTCATCCAGGGCAGTGTGCTGATGCTAAAAGGCGCGGAGGAAGGGCCCACGCTCGATGCGGTTCACGAAAAGGTGAAACAGCTCAATGACCGCATTTTGCCTGAAGGTGTGAAGCTCATTCCCATGCTGGACCGCAGCGATCTACTGCACTACACGACTGCACACGGTTCTGGATAACCTGGGGGAAGGGATGATCCTGGTGACGATCATTCTCTTCCTCTTTCTTGGGCAATGTGCGCGCAGCTTTCATCGTGGCGCTCACCATTCCGTTCTCGTTGCTTTTCGCCTCCATCTGGCTCGACTTGAGCAAGATTCCCGCCAACCTTCTTTCGCTGGGCGCGCTGGATTTCGGAATGGTGGTGGACGGCGCGGTGGTCATGGTGGAAAACATCGTCCGTCACATGAGCCGCCGCCAAAGCAATCTCCCGGCTTCAGGGCGCATCACGGTGACGATGAAATCTCCCGCGCAATCCATCCGCGAGGCGGCGCATGAAGTGCAACGGCCGGTGTTCTACGCGATCGCCATCATTATCACCGCTTACCTGCCGATCTTCACGTTGCAACGAGTGGAAGGCCGGTTGTTCAGGCCCATGGCCTTGACCGTCGCCTTCGCGTTGCTGGGCGCTCTGACCTTCTCGATTCTGATCGCGCCGGTTTTGGCCAGCGTGTTATTTCGCGGTGGGGTTAAGGAGTGGCACAACCCGGTCATGGCCTTCGTGACCGAGCGCTACCGTCGGCGCCTGCGCTGGTGCCTCGGACATCGCACCCTGACAGTCGGCGTCGGCGTGGCGACGCTGGCGGCAAGCCTGATTCTCTGCGTTCAGCGGAATCATCGGCTCGGAGTTTTTGCCCCATCTCGATGAAGGGGCGATTTGGGCCCGAGGTGAGATGGCGAACAGCACCAGTCTTACGGAAGGCGAGCGCTTCGCCACCCAATCTCGCCACATTTTCGCCTCGTTCCCCGAAGTCACCACGGTCGTCTCGCAAACCGGAGCGCCCGACGACGGAACCGACACGGGAGGTTTCGGCAATACGGAGTATTTCGTGGACTTGAAGCCGAAGGACCAATGGCGGCCTGTTTTTCATAAGAATAAAGATGAACTGATTGCCGCGATGAACCGCGAGCTGGAGAAATATCCAGGGGCGTTCTGGAATTTCTCTCAGCCCATCGAAGATAACGTGGATGAGACGCTGACCGGCACGAAGGGCGGACTTGCGGCCAAGCTTTACGGGCCGGACTTGGACGTTCTCGAGGAAAAGGGTGAAGATATCAAAAACGTCATGGCCCAGATCCAGGGAGTCAAAGATCTGGGGCTCCAGCGCGATACTGGCCAGCCGAATCTCGATCTCACCGTCGATCGTAAAGCGGCTGCGCGGTTTGGCCTCAATGTGGCAGACATACAAGATGCCGTCCAAACGGCCGTCGGCGGCTTTCCGATTGGACAGATCCTACAGGGAGAAGCCGTCTACAACTTAACCGTGCGTTATCAGAAACCATATCGCGATACGCAAGAGGCGATTCAAGATATTCGCCTTCTTTCCCCTTCGGGCGAGCGCGTGTCTCTGGCCCAAGTCACGAACGTCCAGGTCAAAGATGGCGCCTACGACATCTACCGCGAAAAAAACTCACGTTATGTCGCCATTCGATTCGAAGTGCGTGACCGGGATCTGGGGTCCACCGTCCAGGATGCCATAACCAAGATCGACCAGAATGTGAAGTTGCCCCGAGGCTACCACTTGGAGTGGGCGGGAGAATACGAAAGCGAGAAGCGAGCCGAAGCCCGATTGCTGGTGATCGTTCCACTCACCATCCTTCTCATCTTCATCATTCTCTACACCATGTTTAAGTCGGTGAAGTGGGCGCTGCTCATCCTCAGCAACGTGGCCATGGCGCGAATCGGCGGGATCGTTGCGCTGCTAGTGACGGGCACGCACTTCAGCGTGTCGTCGGGCGTGGGCTTCCTGGCGCTGTTCGGCGTTTCCGTTCAAACCGGAGTCATCATGCTCGAATACATCAACCAGCTCCGCGCACGGGGCTACACCATCGTGGATGCCGCGATCGAAGGAGCCGTGCTGAGGCTGCGTCCCATCATGATGACCATGCTGGTGGCAACGCTCGGACTGTTGCCGGCGGCCCTTTCTCACGCCATCGGCTCCGACTCGCAGCGGCCTTTTGCGATCGTTATCGTCGGGGGCCTTATCTCCGACTTATTCATGAGCATCGTTCTATTGCCCACGCTTTATGTTTGGTTCGCAAATGAACGCGATGAACTCCCGGAACCGGAGGAGTCCATTGAGGCCTAATAAGATGACAGTTAAGACTAACGCCGAGGCCTTGTATCTCTGGTTAAGCAAAAGGCCGCCGCACGGACTGTTTGCGGTTCTACTTATCGCTTTCCTGCTTACACTCTCGGGTAAATCGCACGCCCAACTTCCGCAAAGCCACGGTCCAGTCCGGATCACGCTCGACGAGGCCATTGAGATGGCGATCCAGCACAACCACAACATGCTGGCCATGGTGACCACGATCCAGCAGAGCCAGGCCGAAGAGATCACGCAAGGTCTGCGCCCCAATCCCACGCTCTTTGCGGACTGGGATGTATTTGCCACTCGGCTCGCCCGCTCACCAAAACCCGGACCTGTATTCAGGTGAGTCCACAAGTCGAATATCTGCAAGAACAACACGGAAGGCGACATCGGCCTCAGCTACCTGATTGAACGCGGCGGAAAGCGCCATGACCGCCTTCAGGCGCAGAAAGATATCACCGCGCAGACGCGCTCGCTGGTGGCGGATAACGGGCGCGGTCTTACGTTCCAGGTTGCCACTCTCTTTTACAACGCCCAGCTTGCCGAATCGAGGCTCGATCTCGCCGAAAAGGACGTCAAGAGCTTTCAGCAGACAGTGGACATCAGCGAACATCAATTCAAGGTTGGCGGTCTCAGCGAGAACGATTACCTGATGATTAAGCTGCAACTCTTGCAATTCGAAAGCGACGTCGAACAGGCAGAGTTGGCCAAGGTCCAGTCGCTGTCGGACCTGCGGCAGTTACTGGGATACGAATCCGTATCCGAAGATTACGACGTTGTCAGCTCCTTTGAATACCAACCTGTGAAGGCCAACCTCGACGACTTGCAGCTGAAAGCGTTGCAGAATCGCCCGGACCTGCGCGCAGCGCAGCAAGGCGTGACCGCCGCGAACAGTCAATTGACATTGATAAGGCGAATGGCAAACAAGATGTCACCGTTCAAGCCAACTACTCGCACGTCAACGGAATCAACGCCGCTTCCCTTTACGGGAGCATTCCGTTGGCGATCTTCAATCGCAACCAGGGCGAAATTGCGCGCGCTCGCTTCGCTATTACCCAGGCGCAGGAACAGCAGAAATTTACGAATGGTCAGGCCCTCACCGATGTTTACGATGCCTATCAGGGCCTGCGCAACAATGACAAGGTGGTGCTCCTGTATATCACTACCTATCTAGATGTGGCCACGCGGTCGCGCGATATCAGCGAGTACTCTTACCGGCACGGCGGCGCCAGCCTGCTCGACTTCCTGGATGCCGAACGCAGTTATCGAGCCACGCAGCTCGCCTATCGGCAATCCCTCGCGTCCTACTTACTCGCGATCGAGCAGCTCAAAGAAGCCGTCGGAGTGAGGACTTTGCCATGAGTTACCGGAGTAAGTTGGTTAACGACAAATGGCGCGGAAGGCAATAAACGAGGATCTACTTTTACGACGAATGAATCGACGAAGATCTAAAGGAGCGGGATTGTGACCAAGCAAGAAGTTCGGGACCGGATCGCGGAGATAGGAATTATCCCCTCTATTCGCGTGTCTTCGACGGAAGATGCTTTGTTCGCGGCGGAAGCAGTCTCGCGCGGCGGCATCCCCATAGTCGAGGTTACGCTCACTGTGCCCGATGCGGCCAGGGTGATTTCGGACCTCGTGAACAATGCCCCGGACGTGATGGTTGGCGCCGGCAGCGTGCAGGATGTCGAGACGGCGCGTCGCTGCCTAGATGCCGGAGCTGAATTCCTTACCAGCGATGGACTCGATCCCGAAACCGTCAAATTCGGAGTGCAACAGGATGTGGTCGTTATTCCAGGAACGCTAACTCCAACCGACATCATCGCGGCCTGGAAGCTGGGTCCGGAATTTGTGAAGGTTGTGCCCTGTGGGCAGGTCGGCGGCGCTAGTTACATTCGTGCCCTGAGGCGCATGTTCCCAGGCGTGCCGTTGATTGCCGCTGGCGGGGTGAATCAACAGACTGCGTCGGATTTCATCCTGGAGGGTGCGATCGCTCTTGGCATCGGCGGTGAGCTGATTCCTCGTGAATCCATAAGCCGGCGACAGCCCGATCGTATTGCCGAATTGGCGCGGAGGTTTCTCGGTTTTGTAAGTAATGCTCGCAAAGAATCCGCAACGGCGCGGGCCTGAACCACGTTGGCCCTGTATCAGGCCGGCGAAGATGAAACAGAGGAGGGAACAAATGCAACTCGCATTGGACCATTCAGCATTGGAGCATGAAGTATCGCACGTTAATAAGTCGTGCGCTTCGTTCGATCATTTGTTGTTGGAAACTGTCACCCGAATGGAGAAGGACATCGCCGATTTGGTCGAAGCATTGGCCCTGTTTGGCATTGGCCGCTGTTCCCAGTGCAGGCAGTTCTTTCGCTCCGACCCTGGTGTTTTCTTCGACTACGGCAAGGCCGTCTGTTATCAATGCATCCCGGATTGGTGGTCGTCGCTATCGGTACAAATCAGCGTCGGCGACCGCGAAGCGATCGAGGCGAAACTGGCGCCTTGGTTGCGAAAACATCACCACGCGCAGGTGATCAAGGACGTTCCCGGAGCGCCCAACATTCATGAGGGTGACCTTCAGATTGTTACAACTTGTATCGAGTGCCGCGGCTCCGGAAAGATCCTGGAGGGCGAGCGCTGCCGGTTCTGTAACGGACTGGGCACGGTGCGCGTTGTAGTACCGCGATAAGGACGTCAATCGAGGCATCCATCCGTTACCTGGCCTGCGGATCAGCCGGCGGCGCAGACGGTCAGCTCGAACGCCAAGCAGGGAGCGGCCTGCGTGTTCGTCGAAAGCGGCCGGGAACCCGCGAGACGGCTGGTGCTTCCCTGGAAAAGGCAAAACACTGGGTCGGCAGAAAATTGGGCGCAATGAAAAAGGGACGATTCCAGATTGGCCCTCAACTGTTGGTGCGAAAGGGGGGACTCGAACCCCCACGGGTTGCCCCGCCAGATCCTAAGTCTGGTGCGTCTGCCAATTCCGCCACTCTCGCACGAGTTGAGCTGTCATTATCAGAACGACCGCTTCGATCGAAAACTTCCTTCGAACACTAGTCTAGATGCGAACCTGCGCAGCTTGCAACGACCATCGACCAACGACCCTTTATAATAGGAAGATTCGGCAGCGCTGCTGGGCCTCGCCGTGACGGCAGTCGGCGTCCGCGGCAAGGCTCTACTTTCTCAGGGGAAGATGTCCACAGACAGCATTGTTGTTCGCGGGGCGCGGGTCCATAACCTCAAGAACATCGATTTTGAGATCGAGCACAACAGTCTGACGGTTGTCACCGGCGTCTCGGGATCGGGCAAATCTTCGCTCGCCTTCGACACGGTCTACGCCGAAGGGCAGCGGCGGTACGTCGAGTCGCTGTCGGCGTATGCGCGGCAGTTTCTGGAGCGGATCGAGAAGCCCGACGTGGATGCGATCGACGGCATCGCGCCTGCGGTGGCCATCAAGCAGAAAAACTCGACGCGAAATCCACGATCCACCGTCGCCACGGCCACCGAAATCTTCGATTACCTGCGCCTGCTTTTTGCCCGCGTGGGGCGCACCTACTGCCTGCAATGCGGCGAGGAAGTGAAGAAGGATACGGTGGACGAAGTCGCCGGGCGTGTGCTCGCTCTGGGCGACGGCACTCGACTCCATGTGCTGTTTCCGATCCACGCATACGTAGTGGCTGCGGAAGAAAAATCCGCGAAGAAGCCTCGCGGCAAGAAAAAGGCGGCGGAGTCCAATCTTCCCTCCGACGCCATTAGGGCGCGGCTCTTCGATCTGCGCAAGCGCGGCTTCAACCGCCTGTTTCAGAATGGCCGGGTGTTCGAGTTTTCGACTCCGGAATCGCTGCTCGACATCAATTTTTCCCAACCCGTGTTTGGATTAGTCGATCGCCTGGTGGTCTCCGCTGGCGAACGCTCGCGTATCGTCGATGCGATCGAGATCGGCTATCGCGAATCGGGCGAAGTCATTTTCGAGATTGTTCGTCGTGATGGTGATGGCCATGGCGACGGCAAGACTCCCGAGCGGCTGCGTTTTTCCCATCGCTTCGAGTGCAAGAACGATGGCAGCCGCTATGACGAGCCTGAGCCGCGACTGTTTTCATTTAACAACCCTTATGGCGCCTGCCCGCGTTGCCAGGGATTCGGCAATACCATCGACATTGATCTCGACCTTGTTATCCCCGATAAAGGCAAGACGCTGAACGAAGGCGCCATCGAGCCCTGGACGAAGCCAAAGTACAGGCCGCTCTTCACCGAACTCAAGCGCTTCGCGCGCCAGGCCGAGATTCCGCTGGATGCGCCCTGGCATAAACTCGATGCCGAGCAACAAGAACTAATCGTCGAGGGTGGGCGCGGGTTCGCCGGCGTCCGGGGT
>CAVPYG010000056.1:0-93764 GCA_963709835.1 uncultured Acidobacteriaceae bacterium | reverse complement strand
GCGATGAACTGGCCCCAACAGGTGAACCCACGGGCGTGACGTTCGGCCTTATGTTGCCGCACCGCGTGTTCAAAATCGGTGCGGGGAAAAAGCTGGAGAAGTTGGGAGAAAATGCTGCATACTCGATTCAAGGCGGAGTCCTCACTGGAAAGGATTGGTTTCACGAAAAACTCAATCCAAGCTAGCAGAGATTCCGCCCTCATTCTGAATCGTAATTTGGACGGGCCTGGGGCAAGCCCCGTCTCTACAAGTGAAAGAGTTTATGGCTCCGCGCCATCCTGCTCGTCCCACGTATTACCGCAGAAATGACAGATCCATCCCTTTTGATATACAGGGATCGGAACACCAGCGTACGCCGTCAAGTAAGAGATTCCTTTATTCAGTTCATCGCAACTAACATCGAGCGACTGGCAAAGGGGACACTTCGGCTGCTCGAAATCTCCGACGCCGTCAACTTCGAGCATTTCGGGAATGGGCTGGTTCAGGATTTCGCTGGCCGCCTCCGCATCTTCGGCGCGGACCTTCAGTTTGATTCCGCCGAGAAGATTGGAAATGAACCAATCCATGCGGATCATGTTGTCGTCGACGAGATACGCCTGAATCCCCGCCGACTCCAGGCTGCCCTTTGCCAGCAGCGCTTCGGGAAGATCGCGGAACTGGCGCAGTGTTACGGTTTCTTTGAATTCGACGACATCTTCGCCGCGGAGCGGGCCAATCTCCATCTTGAGGCCGCGCTTCGCAACCTCCGCTTGCAACGCTTCACGCGCGGCATCGCTCAACTCATCTCCGCTGGCAGCGATCTGGCCGAGTTCTTCGTCGCTCATCGCGGAGTACACGCCGGTCATGCGGAGATGTTCTTGATCAGGCGTTGGCATAAAAGGAGACGATATTCCAGAAATGCGTTTCTCTGCGCGCTCAACGATCTCTGCGGTTCATGGGCGGGTGCGCTGGGACAACTGTTATCCCACCTGCCACACCGTATCCAGTACCGTCCCGTCCACCCACTTCACCACCGCGCAGGGACGATCGCCCAGCCTCGGACGCGCCGGCTTGCCGCAAATTCTTTCCACGTCCGCCTTGATGTCCTGAATCGCACGGACCGGCAGCTTCGATCCCTGCGTTGCCACTGCATGGAGCAGGTCCGTGCGCAGCGGATTGATCGCAATTCCGCGCTCGGTCACGACCGCGTCAATCATCTCGCCCGGCCCCGTCATCGTCGTGACTTCGTCCACGATCACGGGAATGCGGTCGCGGAACGACGGCACGGCGAGAATCGTGCAGCCGGCAAACAGGCAGTTCTGCCATCCGCCAATGCCATGCAGCAGCCGCCCATCGGAATGCGTCACCACGTTGGCGTTGAAATTCACGTCCACTTCCGTCGCGCCCAACACCACCGCATCGACCAGCGAAGCGAAATTCCCCTTACCATGATAGTTGTACGAAGTGAACGGCGAGGTCGCCACGTGCCGAGGATCGTTCGCCATCGACTTTACGCCATCGAGATCGAACGTCTGCCCATCGAGGATGTAATCCGTCAGCCCTTCCTGCAGCAACTCAACCAAGAACTTCGTCGATCCGCCGCGAACGAAGCGCGCCTTCACTCCATCCTCTTTCATCATCTGCTTCAGATACTCGACGAACGCCAGCGCGATCCCGCCCGACCCTGCCTGAAACGAAAACCCGTTCTTCATGATTCCCGCCGCGCGCAGAAACTGCGCCACCAGTTCCGCGATCCGCAGCCGGTCCGGCGACCGCGTAATCTGCGTCGTGCCGGAAACAATCTTCGCCGGATCGCCAATCGATTCCACTTCCACCACAAAATCCACGTTGTTGCCCTGGATCTGCCAGGGCACGCAGGGAAACGGCACAAGATTGTCGGTGACCACGATCACGCGGTCGGCGTAGATCGAATCCGCCAGCGCAAAACCGAGCGAGCCGCAGGCCGATTTGCCATGCGAACCATCCGCGTTGCCGAAAAAATCGGCGGTCGGCGCCGCAATCACCGCGACGTCGATGTGAACTTCTGCATCCTGGATCGCCTGATAACGGCCGCCATGCGAACGCAGCACACCCATGCCGCGCATCTTCCCCTGGGTGCAATAGTCGCCCAACGGCCCGTTCATCGAGCCTTCGATGTGATGGATCACGCGTTTTTCCATCAGTTCGATCGCGTTCTTCTGGGAAGGGAACGACGCGCTCGGGAACCACAACAAGTCTTTGACGCCGATCTTGGCCGCCGCCTCGAGCGCCATCAGCGCCACTTTATCGCCATCACGAAGATGGTGATGGTTCGAGATCGTCATCCCGTTGCGCAATCCGCACTTGCGCAGCGCCGTCTCGAGATCGGGAACGCGTTTGTCGCCGCTGTCCGGATAATCCTTGTTCGAACAAATTGCCGGCGCCGCCTTGCGCCCACGCGGCTGATATTTTCCCGCGCCCAGAAACGGCATCTGCGGCCTGCCGTTCACCATCGTCGGCACGGCGCGCCCCGCCGCGTTATGCGCCAGTTCCACGCGTTCTTTCGAGATATCGCTCACGAGATCGCTCCCATCGCTTTCGCCCGCTCCACCAGCTTCAGTGCCCGCTGCACCACCGGTGGATCGATCATCTTCGATCCCAGGCTCACCACCGCCAATCCTTTGCTCTGCGCTTCTTCGAAAGCGGCGACCACTTTCCGCGCCTTCTCGATCTCATCCGCCGACGGTTGAAACGCTTCGTGGATCACGCGGATCTGCCCGGGATGAATGCACCCCATGCCCTCGAATCCCATGGCCCGCGAGCTTTCTGCCCATCGCCGCAGACTGTCCATGTCGGCGACGTCGCTGAAGACCGAGTCGATTGCCTGGATCCCAGCGGCGCGCGCCGCATTCACCACGCGCGACCGCGCATATTGCGACTCGCGCCCTTCCGCCGTTTTTACCACGCCCAGATCGGCCGTATAATCCTCCAACCCAATCGTCAGCGCGGCCACGTTTTCACTTGCGGTCGCAACCGCAAACGCGTTTTCGATGCCCAGCGCCGACTCCAAAATCGGCATGATCCAGATCGGCCGGATCATTCCGTTGCGCTCCTTGATCTCGCCAATCATGCGGTCCACTTCCCTGACCTGCTCGGGCGCCTCGATCTTCGGAATCAGAATCAGGTCCGGAGTCTCGCCCACCACCTCCGCCAGATCTTCCAGCCCCAGCGGCAGCTGATTGATCCGCACCATGCGCTCGCACGGTCCGAAGTCAACCGACCGCAAAGCATTTCGCACCAAAATGCGGGCCGCATCTTTCTCTTCCCGATGCACCGAATCTTCCAGATCGAGGATCACGGCATCGGGCCCGTGCAATGCGGAGTTGGTGTAATACTTCGGCTCCGAGCCCGGCAGATAGAGACGCGACCGGCGCAATCGGTCTTTCTGCGGAGGCGCCGCCGGCAGCGGATGCTGTTCCGGCAGCGAGCGTTTGCCCAGCGCAATCCCCGCGCGCCGCGCCGCCGCCTCGATGCGGGCCGCGATCACAAAAGGCAGCGCACCTTCGTCGTGAATCGCAACCCGCGCGTGCTTCACGCCGAGATCGGCCAGAACTTCCCGCGTCTGCTCCAGAATCGCCGAGCCGTAATAGGGCGCAACCCGAGACTCCAATGAAATCTCGATCCCGCCGTTGTCGCGCGCCTCAAAGGCGACGTGCACGTCCGACCGTACTTCCTTGCCCCAATGACCCGCCTCGCCAGAACGTGGGGACGTAGTCTCGACAGCGTCGCTCATAATTTCCTCAAACAGATTCCATCAACTGGGCAGCAACCGAGCCGAATTTGATTACGTCTGCGGTCCCTGGTGCTCTCTGTGGTGATCGCACTTTGGTTAGCGCAGTTTTTCCAAAATCGCGTCCGTCATCCGCACCGTCGAAGCCGCGCCCTGACTGATCGCTCTTGGACCGCCCGACAAACGCATCATATCGTAAGTCCGGACCTTTCCTTCAGCGATCACATCCGCAATCGCCTTACGGATGCGATTCGCCTTCTGCTCCTCGCCAACATGATCGAGCATCATCGCCGCAGAAAGTACCATCGCAATCGGATTTACGATGGGTGGATCCAGTTCGGCATACTTCGGCGCCGACCCGTGTGTCGGCTCGAATACCGCGACATCGTCCCCGATGTTGCCGGAAGCCGCGAATCCCAGCCCGCCCACCAGCCCCGCAAAAGCGTCGGATAGAATGTCGCCGAATAAATTCGAGGCCACGATTACGTTGTATTCCTCTGGATTCTTGTTCAGCCACATCAGTTGCGCGTCAATGTTCGTGGACCAAAGCGCGATCCCCGGATAATTCTTCGCTACTTCTTTTGCTGCTTCTTCCATCATGCCCGAAGTCTCGCGCACCACATTCGGCTTCTCGCAAATGGTGACACCCTTGAACCCGCGCTTCTTCGCATACTCGAAAGCCGAGGCCACAATGCGCTGCGCCGCCTTGCGAGTGATGATGCGGCAGCTGACCGCGAGTTCCGCTCCAGGCACGCTGGCAAAAGGCTTGAACCGGGGATGGCTGTTCAAGGCGGCGCGCACGTTCTCTGGAGGGTTCGTCCACTCCACGCCCGCGTACATGCCCTCCGTGTTTTGCCGGAACACTGTGGTGTCGATGTGCGGCTCGTCGTAACCGCCATCCATTTTTTTCCGGATGTAATTCAGCGGATTGCCCGTGAACCCGACGCACGGCCGCATGCAGATATCGAGATTGAATTTCTGCCGCATGGTCACAATCGGCGAGTAGTAAACGTAGCCTTTTCCCTGCAACTCGGGCTTAAGCTCTGCCTGCGCCGCCTTGTTCGGCTTCGAAGTAATAGCGCCAAACAATCCCAACTTATGCTTGGTGAGTAACTCGATGGTCCGCTCCGGCAAAGCACTGCCCTGCGTGCGCCAGCAGTCCCATCCAATATCCGCATGAATGTACTCGGCGTCGAAGCCGACCGCCTGCAAAACCCGCAAAGATTCCGGTAGAACTTGGTTTCCAATGCCGTCTCCCGGCATGGTAACGACCGTAAATTTCGCCATGAGTGCTCCTTAGAATATGTGCCGCACAATATCTACCGCCGAGACGCAGAGTACGCCGAGAAAACCTTAAATAGGGTTGCCATCCTAAGCGAAAAAGCCCTGCATTTCTCGGCGTCTCGGCGGTGAAAGCCCTAACCCACTCCCAGCCGCTTCGCCACGAGATTCTCCACTCCCCCGGCAATCACCAGCAACTGCGGCACGCTGCCCAACGCCGGGAAAGAAAAGTTTTCCTCGCGCCAGGAGATTGTGCTTGAAGTAAAGTCGATATCAACTTCGTCTCCCGGAATAATCGTCTTCTCCTTCGCCGCGAGTCCCGCCGCAAACTGCTCGCGCGCCCGCGCCACCAATTCCGGCACCTCGATACACAAGAATCCGTTGTTGAATGCGTTGCGCAGATACGTCTGCGAAAAGCTGGCCGCGATCACCAGCGGAATGCCTTTCGCCTTCAGGCATGTGACCGCCTGTTCGCGGCTCGATCCCGTGCCGAAGTTGAACTGGCCGACGATCACGTCGCCCGCCTTCGTGCGCGCGGCGAACTGCGGATCGTAATTCTCCATCACTACCTTCGCCATCATTTCCGGAGTCATGTCGTCGCGATAGGTGTAGTCCTTGCCATAAATCGCATCCGTGTTGACGTTGTCGTGCGGCATGAACACAAGCCGCCCCTTCACGCGCTGCGGAAAGCCCGCCAGGATTTCAACTTTCTCCGCCGCACCCGAAGCCGCCGCCAACTCCCTATAAGACCGCTGCGGCGCGCGATTCGCAAACTCATGCGGTCCGCGAATATAACCGGCCACCGCCGACGAGGCCACGACTTCGGGACTCGCCAGATAGCACTTCGCATCCCGCGATCCCATACGGCCCTTGAAGTTTCTATTTGTTGCCGAAATCCCAACCTCGCCCGCCTCCAGCAATCCCACGCCCAGCCCAATGCACGGCCCGCAACCCGATGGCAGCGCCTGCGCGCCCGCATCCATCAACGTCTGCCAGATGCCGCGCTTCTCGGCTTCTTCCTGCACCCACTGGCTGGCCGCGCTCAAATAAAACTTCACGCTCGAAGCGACCTTCTGGCCTTTAAGTACTTTGGCCGCCGCCGCCAAATCTTCCAGCCGCGAATTCACGCACGAGATCAGATACGCCTTCTGAATCGCAACTTTCTTTTGCTCAATCTCCGCCAGCGACTGCATCACTTGCACCGTGTCTGGCCCCGAAACGTGCGGCGTCACTTGCGCGAGATCGAGCGTGATCCGCGCCGCATAGATCGCATCCACATCCGGCGCCGGAGGATTCTTCGCCCAATCGTCGATATCTTTTTCTGAAAACCGGGCGTCGTTTATGCCAATCGGATTAAGCCGCGAATAAACGCCGCGCAAATACTGGATCGTAACCGCGTCCACCGGAAACCAGCCAACCAACGGTCCCCACTCCGTCGTCATATTCGAAATGGAAAGCCGGGCGTCCATCGAGAGCGACCCGACTCCCGGGCCCGTAAATTCAACCGCCGCATTCAGGCATTCGTCGTGGTTATAGAGGCCGCACAAAGTGATGATGACGTCCTTGCCCGTGACACCCTCCGGCAACTTGCCTTCGAGCACGACTTGAATCGACCGCGGAATCTGCCACCAGAATTCCCCCGTGGCCCACACCGCTGCCGCATCTGTACGTACAATCGGTGTTCCAATCGCCCCCAGCGCGCCATACATATTGGAGTGCGAATCCGACGCCACCACGAACGAGCCGGGGACAACATATCCGCGCTCGACCATGATCTGGTGTCCGATGCCCGATCCGGCAGGATAAAAATCCACAGCCTGCTCTTTGGCGAACGCTTCAATCGCGCGGTATTTCTTCAGGTTCGCTTCATCCCGATTCTGGATGTCGTGATCGAGCGCGAACGTGAGTTGCCGCGGATCTTTTACTTTCTTCGCGCCGATGCCCTTGAACTTGCTCATCACCGCCGACGTGTTGTCGTGCGTCATGCAGCGGTGCGGACGAATCGTTAGGAAATCCCCCGTCCGCAGCGGCCGCGCCGGCCCTTCGGTCATGTGTTTCTGCGCGATCTTTTCAACGATGGTCTGACCCATTTAAGCACCCTCTATTTTGTCATCCTGAGCGGAGCAGAACGATGCGCGAAGCGCTCGTTCTGCAGAGTCGAAGGACCCCTACCTCTCCTTATGACCTTGGTCCTTTAGCCGCGTCAACTCGAATCCCAAATACATCATCTGCCCAACATGGTGGTGCAGATGCGTCGCGCACGACAGGACTATGCCAAATCGGTCGCGGGCATCCGCACCCACCGCCGTGTATTCCCTGGACCAATCTTCCGCCGTCTGACTCTCAATCGTATTGATCACCATCTCCATCGCCCGCTCGAATTTCTCCAGCACTTCTGCTTTGGATGGCCGCGCCGCATCCGAAAACTCCAGCGGACGGTCCCGCACATAGCCCGTCTCGGCAATCCTCGCTCCGATGTAGTAATTTAAGTTGCCCGTGAGATGCAGTAGCAGATGGCCAAAGCTGTTACCGAAGGCGAAGGGTTTGGCCCAGAACTGTTCGTCGCTCAATGGCGCCGCCAAGTCGCGAACCACGCCCGCCAGCTTCATGTAACGCGCCGTCAGGCCTGACGCGATCGTTTCTTTCAGGTCAACCATTCATCAGTCCTCAGCGTAGCTTCTTACTCTGGGCTTTCGCCTTGGGCTTCGTAGATTTCGTTTTGGCCCGTACCGTCTTCTTCGTCACATCCGCCTTCATCAGCGCCATCAGCTTCGAAACCGACGCGCACTTCTCCAGATTCCAAATCGCGTCAATCAGTTTGTCCTGCGCCTTGGCCGATAGCACTCCATCCGCCAGCGCGCGGAACTTCTCCTCAATCTCCGCGTCGCTCAGCGGATTTCGCGGATCGCCCTTCGGGTAATCGAGCTGTTCCGAAAACTTCCGCCCGTCTGTGGTGGTGATGTTCACAATCACGCGTTGCAGCGCCGGAAAAACTTTCTCGATTTCGGGATCGGCCACGACTTCAACTTTGTTGAGCTGCGTGCGAATCGTCGGGTCCATGATCTTCTTCATCTCGAATTGAGCCGGCGTCACTTGCCGGTCCACCAGCGCCGCCGCAATCACGTAGGGGAGTGAATGGTCCGCCGTCTCCTTGGTATGGGGATCGTACTTGCTCGGATCGGAAAGAATATCGGCCGCTCGCGCCAGCGAACGGATCTGAATCTTCTCCACTTGCTCCGGATGCAGGTTGTTGCTTTTAACCAGGTCAAGCACCGCCGAAATCGGAGCGTGCGTCAGCGCCTCCGTCGGAAAGAATTTCATTCCGCACTGCGTGATGCGCCACGACTCGCCGAGTCCGTCGGTCAGCAGGTTCTGTTTCCACTCCGGGCCAAAGCAGTGCACCAATCCTTCCTTGCCGTCGATGACGTGTTCGGGGCCGCTGTAGCCCTTTTCGGCCAGCAGCGCCGCCAGCACGCCGCTCTGGGTGGCTAGGGGATCGACAGTGTTCTTCATCATCGTCAGTTTGCCCGCCGTTACCGCGCCCATGGTGCAATGCCGCGAAGCCGAAATTCCGATGGCATGTTGAATCTGTTCCCAACTCAAATGCAGCGCGCGCCCGGCGACAATCGGCGAGACAAACGCCGTCAGCGTCGCATGATGCCAGCCGCGTTCGCGGATGCCCGGAAACGCCGCCTCGCACAATCGCATTTCGAACTCGTGGCCCAGCACAAATCCGACAATCAATTCCTTGCCGTCGCTCTTGGCGCGCTCGCAACACGCCATCGCGGCCGGAAAAATATCGGAGGGATGCGATGGGTCCTGCTTCCAGTAAATGTCGTTGTAATCCATGCAGCGGATCATCAGCGCATTGGCCAGCGACGCCGAAACCGCATCCATCTTGTGGCCCGTGCCGATCACGGTCGCCGGCCCGCGCCCGGCAATCTCTTGCAGCACTTCCAGCGCAATCATCACGTCATGCTGCCGGTATCCGCCCAGCGCGCAGCCCGCCGAATCGAGCAAAAAGCGTTTGGCCTGGTACACCGCGTCTTGCGAGAGTTGTCTGAATTCGAGCCCCGCCGCCCAGCGGGACATGGCCGCGGTGATGGTTTCTTTGCGGGTGGTTTGTGGTGTGGACAAGGGTATCTCCTCGAGAAAGCTATCAGCTCTCAGCGGTCAGTAAAAGCCTGAAACCTGAGATCTGACAGCTGACGCCTAAGACCTAAGACTTGGGACCTGCCTTCACGTTCTTCGGATTCTTAAACGGCAAAAACGCCATGAAATCGGCGTGGTGCACGATGAACGCTTCGGTTGTGCGCTTCACCAAGTCACCTTCGGCCGCGTGCGCGGCGATGATATGGCACACCGCGTCGGGCACGCCGCACTCCATCGCCAGCGCGACTCCTGTAAACGGATGGCGTAACGCTTCTCCGCGCTCGCTTTGCCGGCTCTTGCCGTCCGGGCCAATCTCATACTCCAGCAGCTTGCCCACATCCGCCAGAATTGCGCCCGCAAGCACCGCGTCCAGGTTGATCGGCAGCGCTCGGCCCATGAACTCCGTCATTGCCTTCGCACTGTCGCGCGCAATGTGGACCACGCAGCGCTTATGCTCCATGAATGTAATCGGACAATTCGGGACCAGCAGGGTAAAAGGAATCTGATTCAGGTCGTCAGGTTTCAGCGGACTGCGCTCCAGCGCCTTGATCCAGACCTCGGTGACCTGCTCGCGCAGCTTGGAATCGCCGATCCATTGAAGTTCCGGCCACAGCCGTTCGACGGCCTCACGCATGGGCAAGACCTCCCTTAGAGAACTCACTAGATTATCGGAGTTGACGCGCGTGCGTCGAGGGGAGACGGCGTGCGCGATCCGGAAAAATTCGCTACCATAGTAACGATATTCTTAGTTCCTTGTGTACAGAAATAAAGCCATGAAGATTCGACCACTGTTTCCGCGCCTCATGCTCGCGTCACTGGGCCTGACTTGTCTCCTTACGCTCTGCCTGCCGGTTTTCGCGCAGGATGCGCCGGAGGCCCTCCGTCCGCCGAAAGGGGCGCAACTTGCCCTCGTTGAATTCGCGGATTTTCAATGCCCGCAGTGCGCTCGTGTAGCGCCTCTGCTGGCTCAAGCCTCACGCAACTATAAAATCCCGCTGGTGCAGCACGACTTTCCCCTGCAGCAGCACAATTGGTCGTTCGATGCCGCCGTGCTGGCGCGCTACTTCGACGCCCATGCCTCCAAAGAGACGGGCAACGCTTTCCGGGACTCCGTCTTCGAGCACCAGATGGAGATCAATCCGCAGAATTTGCGGGGATTCGCCGAGAAGTTTGCCGCCGAGCACAACCTGAAGTTGCCCTTTGTGGTCGATCCCGATGGCAAACTGGCAGGGCTGGTCAAGGCGGACAGAGATTTGGGCGTCAGCCTGAAAGTCGTCCACACGCCGACCATCTGGGTGGTCAGCAGCAAACCTGGCGGCAAGCCTTACCTCGAAGTGACCGACACAACCCAGCTCTATGTCTTGATCGACGCCATGAAATAAGGGTTGTAGAAAGGCAAAAGTCAGAAGTCAAATTGAAGAAGTCAACCCGCGGGTCGCAAGAATTGTCTTTTGACCGAAAAGGTTTTACTTCTTCAATTTGACTTCTGACTTTTGCCTTTCTACTCCGTCCAGCTGCGGAAGAGCAGCGCGCCATTTGTGCCGCCGAAGCCGAATGAATTCGACATGGCGTATTCGAATTGCGCTTTGCGAGCATGGTTGGGAACGAAATCCATGTTCTCGGTCTCGGGGTCCTGATGGTCGAGGTTAATAGTCGGCGGCAGAATTTGATCGCGCAGCGCCAGCACCGTCACTCCCGCCTCCAATCCGCCCGCTCCGCCCAGCAGATGTCCGGTCATAGACTTGGTGGAACTGACCGGAACTGTCTTTCCAAATAAATTTCGAATGGCGTGCGCTTCCAACGTATCGCCGATTGGCGTGGAAGTGCCGTGGGCGTTGACGTAGCCAATGGCGCCGGGCTCGAGTTTCGCGTCGCGCAGCGCGTTGCGCATGACCCGGAAGCCGCCTTCGTGCTCGGGGGCGGGCTGGGTCATGTGATAGGCGTCGGCGGACATGCCGTAGCCGACGATTTCCGCGAGTATGGGAGCCCCACGGCGGCGGGCATGTTCGAGTTCTTCGAGAATCACGATGCCTGCGCCTTCGCCCATCACGAAGCCGTCGCGGTCCGTGTCCCAGGGACGGCTGGCACGGGCGGGATCGTCGTTGCGCGTGGAAAGCGCGCGCATGGCAGCGAATCCGCCGACACCCATGGGCGTGATGGCGGCCTCGGCGCCTCCGGCAATCATCACGTCGGCATCGCCGTGCTGGATGATGCGGAACGAATCGCCGATCGAATGCGCGCTGGTGGTGCAAGCCGTCGACGTCGCTTCATTCGGGCCCTTCGCGCCCGTCCTCATGGAAACGTGCCCGGCGGCGAGGTTAACGATGGTGGCGGGAATGAAGAAAGGCGAAATCTTGCGCGGCCCTCCCTCGAGCAGCGCGCTATGTTCGCGCTCAATCACGTCGAATCCGCCGATGCCGGAGCCGATGTGCACCCCGACCATCTCGGCGTTTTCCGGCGTGATCTGGAGCTGCGACATCTTGACCGCTTCGTCCGAAGCCGCAATCGCGAAGTGGATGAAGCGCCCCATCTTCTTCACTTCTTTTTTCTCGATGAAGTTGAGGGGGTCGAAGTTGCGCACCTCGGCTGCAATCTGGCAGGCAAAGGCGGAGGCGTCGAACCCCGTAATCCGGCCGACGCCGCTCTTGCCCGCGAGCAGGCCCTGCCACACCGCATCGGTGTTGGTGCCGACGCCGCAGATCAAACCAATGCCGGTGATGACAACCCGTCTTTCGAGATTGCTCGCCAAATTACTTTCCCGCCTTTGCGTTCTTGCCGATGTACTCCACGGCATCGTTCACGGTGCGGATCTTTTCCGCATCCTCATCGGGAATTTCAATATCGAAGGCCTCTTCGAAGGCCATCACCAGCTCTACTGTGTCGAGCGAATCGGCGCCCAGGTCGTCCACAAACGACGCGCTGGGCGTGACTTCGCCCTCGTCCACACCCAACTGCTCGACAATAATCTGTTTCACTTTTTCGTCAACGGCTGCCATGTTCTCCTCGTTTCTAATTCTGGGAATCGCGCACCCGATTTCCGGGCCGCGTTTGTTGATTTAGGACTGCATCTCGCTCGTTGGAACCAACAGAGTCGAATCCATTAGTCTAAAAGGGATCGGGAAAGTATGCAAAGGGAATAACAAAAAATCCGGCCTGTCTCGAATTCACTTCCGCATCCTAACCACAGATGGGGACTGCGGTCAACTTCCGCGCTTGCCCATTTCGCAGGAGTCATGTCACGATTTGGACGTGAAAATTCCGGCCCTGATTGCTGTTACGCCAGCGCTCACCGAACGCGAGACGCGGCGCGGCGAGGCCAGCCGCTAATGCGCGCCGTCGTGCAACGCGTCAGCCTCGCCCGGGTCACCGTAAGCACCGAGACCACCGGCGAGATTGGTCTCGGCCTCCTGGTGCTGCTCGGAGTGGGCGCGGGAGACACGCGCGCCGACGCCGATTACCTTGCCGAGAAAACCATCGGCCTCCGCATCTTTGAAGATGCCGGCGGCAAAATGAATCTCTCGGTCGCCGAAGTCGGCGGTGCTGTGCTCGTGGTTTCGCAATTCACTCTCTACGGAGACGCGCGCCGAGGCAAGCGCCCATCGTTCGACGCGGCCGCCCCGCCCGCCCTGGCGCGCGAACTCTACGAACATTTTGTGGAAAGAGTCCGCGCCGCCGGCCTGCGCGCGGAAACCGGACGCTTCCAGGAAACCATGCAAGTGGAGTTGGCCAACCAAGGCCCGGTCACGATCCTGTTGGATTCGGCCAAGATTTTCTAGAGGAAAAGCCGCGAGCATGGTTGCGCTGAATTCCTTCCGGCCTGCATCGCGATTCCCTCGTTATAATCGAAACGCATGGCTAACTTTAAACCGGTTGACGAACAACTGGCCTACCTCAAGAAGGGCGCGGCGGAGATCGTCAAGGAATCCGAACTGCGCGCGAAACTCGAACGCTCGCTTACCTCGGGCAAGCCGCTCCGTGTGAAGGCGGGCTTCGATCCGACCGCGCCCGATCTGCACCTCGGCCATACGGTCCTCTTGCGCAAGCTCAAACATTTTCAGGATCTCGGACACACGGTCATTTTCCTCATTGGAGATTTCACCGGGATGATCGGCGATCCGACAGGGCGTTCGGCGACGCGGCCTCCGCTGACACGCGAGCAGATTACGGAGAACGCCGAGACCTATAAGGCCCAGGTCTTCCGCATCCTCAGTCCCGAAAAAACCGTGGTGGACTTCAACAGCCGCTGGTTCTCGAAATTTTCCGCCGAGGATTTCATTCGCCTGACGGCGAAGTACACAGTTTCGCAGATGCTGGAGCGCGAAGACTTCCACAAGCGCTTTCACGACGAAAAGCCAATTGCCATGCACGAGCTTCTCTATCCGCTGGCCCAGGGATACGACTCAGTCGCCCTCGAAGCGGATGTGGAACTCGGCGGCACCGACCAGAAATTCAATCTCCTGGTAGGCCGCGAGTTGCAGCGCGCCTACGGCCAGGAATCGCAGGTAGTGCTGACCACTCCCATCCTCGAGGGCCTCGACGGCGTCAACAAAATGTCGAAGTCGCTCGGCAACGCGATAGGAATCCACGAGCCCCCGCTGGAAATGTACGGCAAAGTAATGTCGATCTCCGACGAAATGATGTGGCGCTATTACGAGCTGCTGACGGATGTCAGCGTGGACCAGATCGCGACGATGAAGAAAGATGCCGCGAGCGGCAAGGCGCATCCAATGGCGCTAAAGAAAGAGTTGGCGAAGTCGATCGTCGCGGACTTCCACTCTGCTGAAGCGGCGGCGAAAGCGGCGGAAGATTGGGCGAAGCAGTTTCAAAAAGATCAAGTTCCGGAAGAAATCGAAACGGAATCCGTGATCTTCGCCGACTTCGCAAATCGCGAAGGCGATGGCGTGCGGCTGGCGAAGGTCCTCGTCAGGATAGGCTTTGCCGGATCGACCAGCGAGGCAGATCGGAAAATCAAAGAAGGCGCGGTCAGTGTGGATGGGGTGAAAGCGACCGCGCCGATTGTCAAAGCTCGCGCTGGCGTCACGCTGACTTTGCGGCTCGGTCGCAAGATCAAGAAAGTTACTCTAACCCTCCAGTAGACCACCGCCGATCTGTCATCCTGAGCGGAGCGGACGGATTCGCGCAAGCGAATCCGTCCGCGGAGTCGAAGGACCCCTACCCCCACCGGAACCTTTCATCCACGGATACCATTCCCGCGCCAAGTCCACCCAATGCGGATTCACCGCTTCGATCAGCGCAATTTTCTTCGCTCGCCGCCAGCCCTTCAGTTGTTTCTCTCGCGAGATCGCCTTCTAAACCTCGTTGAACGATTCCCAGTACAACAGACGCTCAACCTGATATTTGTCCGTAAATCCTTCGATGCGATGATATTTGTGTTCAAAGACGCGTTTGTGCAGGCTGCCGGTCATGCCGATGTAGAGAGTTCCCGACAGGCTGCCCAAAATGTATACGCAGTACGTTTTTCGCTCATGCGGCATGGGAGGGGGTAGGGGCCCTTCGACTCCGGTGGCCGTTCACTTCGTGAACGACCACCTACGCTCAGGGTGACAGGGTATAGGGTTTGAATACAGTGACAGCGCTCACGCCGCAATTGTTCAGTTTGCCGAAAGCGTGTCCGCGACCTATGGGGTTCGGAATAGCTCCGGTCTCTTCTTGTGCCACTCCGTCGCGTGCTCATAGGCATGTGCCACCTGCAGCACAACCTCCTCCCGCCAGGGAGCGGCGGCCAGTTGCAGTCCGATGGGCAGGCCATCGGCTGTGAATCCGCAGGGAACGGAAATCGCCGGAATTCCCCAAACATTGAAGGGCCGCGTGTTGCGCAGCATGATCAGTTCCTGCGCACGCAAGTCTTCGGGATGCGCGCGCAGATCGGCGATTGCAGGCGGAGGGATCGCAACGGTCGGCGTGAGCAGCACGTCCACGTCATCGAATATTTCTCGAATGGCGTATCGGCTGGCCTCAAGCTCGCGGCGTGCACGTAGTACATCAGACGCGGAAATATTGGATCCGGCTTGGATGCGGGCCAGCGTCGGGGGCTGATAAAGCTCCGGTGAGCGAGCTACGAACGGTTCGTGATAGGCATAAGCCTCGGCGCTCGCCAGCGTGCGGTCGGTGGAAACTTCGAGCTCGACGTCGCGGATCTCGGCGTGGAGTCCGCTAAAAACCTCGATGGCCTTTTCGACTGCGGCGGCGACTTCAGAATCAAGATCGTCGAAGAAGAATGAGCGTGGAATACCGATGCGCAGCTTCGACGAGATATTAGCGCTTGCGGCGGCGAAATCCGGGACAGGCGCATCAACGCTTGCGGGATCGGCTGGGCTGTAGCCTGCAATCGCTTGCAACATCACGCCCGCGTCATAGACCGAGTTGGCGAGTGGGCCCACGTGATCGTACGACGGTGACAAGGGAACGACTCCGCGGACGCTCACGCGGCCATACGTAGGCTTGAGCCCGACGACTCCGCAGTACGCAGCGGGCAGGCGAACGGAACCGGCGGTATCGGTGCCGACGGCGGCAAAGCCGAGACCAGCAGCGACGCTGGCGGCGGAGCCTCCCGAAGATCCTCCCGCGATACGCGCCGTGTCCCATGGATTGTGGACCTCGCCGAAAAAGCTGACCATCGAGCTGCCGCCGTAGGCGAATTCGTGCAGGTTCTGCTTGCCGAGAATGATTGCGCCCGCGGCCCGCAGGCGGCGCACGGCCTCGGCGTCGTCGGTGGGGACGCGGTCGTTCGGCGGAGTGCTGAACAACGCGCTAGCGGCAGTGGTGCGGACTCCGGCGGCATCGAGAATGTCTTTCAGCCCGATAGGGATTCCGTGCAGCGGGCCGCGATAATCTCCGCCAAGAATTTCCCGCTCGGCGCGCCGCGCTTGGTCGAGTGCGGAATCGGCCATGACCGTGATAAAGGCGTTGAGCGTTGGGTTAAGCTTTTCGATGCGCTCGAGGCAATCGCGGGTGAGCTCGACGGGAGAGATCGCGCGGCTGCGAACCTTCCCGCTCAGTTCTCGAATGGTGTGGGGCACGTGCTCCTCGTTCGACCGAGTGTCTCACAAAGTTGCGACAACCCGTGGAGGATAGCACGACAACAAAAAAAGCCTCCCGCTCTCGCGGGAGGCCTTCCAGGAGAGGATGCTGCTGCTACTTTTGCTGCGGTTGATTCTGAGTCGAAGCCAGCTGCTCCAGATTGTTCTTCAGCAGGCTGATCTCCACGCGGCCGCCGATGATGCGTTTCGGTTTGGCCTCGGTTGACGAAACCGGAACGGGCGCGTTGCCCATGCCGACCAGGTAAATCCGGTACACCGGAATGTCGTGGTTCAGCACCAAGTAGCGAACGACCGACTCGGCCATTTTTTGCGAACTCGAGATCGCCGCCTGTCCGTGGCCAGAAGCAAAGCCCTGGACTTCGACGACGTAGCCACGCTGGTTCTTCAGCGGAGTGGCCATTTCATCGAGAGCGGTCTTGGCGTTCTCGCTCAACACGGTTTGTCCAGGCTTGAAAATGATTTCCGTCTGGGTCGTGGGCTGGTACTGATCGATGTTGGTCACCACCTGCTCGACCGTGGTCAAACGGGCGTGGGCCTGTTGCGCGGTCTGCTGCGCCGCCTGCGCCTTGTTGCCGGCTTCGACGGCATGTTGGTCGGCCTCGCTGGCCTTGGCCGAAGCCAACTGGATCCCCTGCTGCGCGCGCGCATCCGTGTCTTTGATCGCCTTGCCGTTGGAGGCGGTCAACTCATCGAGTTCGTTGATGCGGTCGCTGATCGGCTGCGTCTGGCGCGCCACGTATTTCTTGCGCGCGAATGGGTTGACCCGGCCCCAGAAGCCTTCGCGGGTCTCCGGTTGCAAAGGGTCCTTGCCGGTGGCAGTGTCGGCCTTGGTGGCCGGCTGGGCCGCCGCCTGAGTCGAGGCGCTGGAACTCTGCTGCGCGAACACTGGCGACGAAACCATCACGGCCAGCAGCAGCGCAAAGATGACGAACATAATTCGGTTTTTCATTTCAACTTCCTCCAAGTGGGGAGTGGGAGATCTACCCCGTACGCCTTCTGGCGCAATTCTGATTTCGTGATTTCGATAACCGGTCCTATGTACGCCGGGAGCAAGCGTCAACCCGTCGGTTGGCTGAAAAAAGCTCGCCTAAACAAGCCAGCGGCTTCGCTGGCCCACATTTCTATAAACAGTTTGCGTGCCAAATGCCCAGACGGTGGACGCGGAACGCAAGTGCTTTGCTTTCAATAGTATTGTACTCCCTCATGCCTCCGTCTCGCACCCCGCGCGGCGGTAATTTTGGGGCTAAGCGGTATAAAAAGTGCGTTCTAGGGAGGAGCGACTACTTGGCCCTAGCCGGTGTCTTCGGAACCACGAACTCATCGAGATAGCGGCGGATCTTTTCGCGATTGGCCGCACGATAGGGCTGATAGTCCCGCGCAATCTCGGCGTCGGCACGATTGAGCAGCACAAAGGGATCTAGAAAGCCCGCCTCCTGGATCTTAATCAACGATTGCAGGGAGGGATCGAGATTTTTAAGTTGCTTTTCGTAGTCTTTTTGCTCTTTCAAGACCGTGATCATCAGGCCGAGTGATTCCGATTCCTCTTTCAGAGTGCGTCGATATTTTGGCTCGTTGGGAAATTCCTTCTTGAACTGGTCGCCTTGCCATGAAGCGCGACCCATGCTGTAGGTCATCCACGCGAGGCCATTCGGGTCATTCTTCTTCTTGAAAGAACTATCGTCGATCGTGATGGAGATGTTCTTTTCATCTTTCTGAGCTACCGCGGCGCCGTCTTTCAGCCGCACATTGTTCAATTCGACCTTGTTCCGCTTCAGCCAATTCTGCAGGCCGATCCAGGAACGGTTGCTGTAAGGGTCAGCGACAATGCCATCGATGAATTTCGACCGCGCTTCATCTTCCTTGCCCATGGCGACGAGCGCGTCGCCCCAGTAACGGTAAGCGGTTTCGCGGTTGGCATCGATCTTGATGGCGCGGGAAAACCACTCTCCAGCACTGTCATATCTGTGCTGTTTGAAAAAGACATCTCCCGTAAAGAGAGCGGCATCGTAATTGTTCGGGTCCATTGTCAGGACGCGCATGTATCCCTCGCGTGCCTTGTCCAGATCGCCACGAGAAAAATCGGCCTCCGCCGCTTTCATCGCACTGTCCACTTCCTTGCTGTCGGAGAACGTCACATCGGAACCGCCGTCCTCGGGTTGTTCGAGCATAAGCTGGAGTAGCTGAGTGTTGTCTCCCAGACCCTTCGCTTCGACCGCTATTTTCCGGGCGCGAGCGCGAACGCTTTTGCGCTGCTCGGGGTCGGGAAGTGTTGCCGCATACTGAAACACGCACCACGCCCACCTCTCTCGCACCACCACATCTGAAGGATGATCCGTAACCAAAGCCTCGAAGAGCGGCATCGCGGCCACAAACTTGCCCTGGCTGTAGAGTTCCTCCGCATGCTGCCGTGAGGGATCTTCATGGGTCGCTTTCGCTGGCGGCTGGGTCTGGCTATTCTGTGCCACGCTAACGGCTGGAATAATGGCAGCGAGAAAGGCAATGCCAAAAAACTTGCTCAGCCGGTCAAATGAGGTATGCATAATCTGATCTCCCATTCCGAGAATAGAGACACGACGCGGCCCAAAAAAGTTCCCAGAGATTATGACGCGAAATGGTAGTGGACGATACAGGAATGTTGTCAGTCCAAGATTGAGGTTTCGAAAACCTACCCCCCGCAATACTTCTCATACTGCTGGAAGATGAACGGGTCGGTCATGCCGGCGATGTAGTCGCAGATGACTCGGGGCAGCGGCTCTTCGTCTTTGGCGGCCTTTTCCCGGTAGTTGAGCGGCAGGTCGCCGGGCTCTTTCATCCAGTGGGCGAATAGCTCGCCGATGATGCGCTCGGCGTCATCTTTTTCCGTCGCCAGCGCCGGACTGAAGTAAAGATTTTCGTAGAGAAAGTCTTTCAGCCGCCGCCGCTCCTCTTCGACGGGCGCGCTGAAAGCGGCCAGCCGTTCGCCGTGGAGGCGGATGTCTTCCAGTGAATGCACCGCCGCGGCTTTCACCCGCTCCGCAGTGTTCGTAATCAGGTCGCCGACAAATCTGTCAAAGATACTTTTCAACGCCTCGTTGAAGACGAGCTTCTCGGCGGCATTCGGATAGCGGCTCTTCGCCTCGCTGTAGTGGCGCGTGAACAGATCCACACCGTTGGCAATCTGCTCGACCGTGAGCAAGCGCGCTTCGTAGCCATCGTCGAGATCGGCGGTGTTGTAGGCAATCTCATCGGTCAGGTCGATGAGCTGCGCTTCGAGCGGCGGACGCTGATCGAGCAAATACTCGGCGAGTTCGGGATGCTGACCAGCATCGTAATCGTGCGAATGCTTGACAATGCCCTCGCGCACTTCAAAAGTCAGATTCAGTCCGCGAAACGCAGCATAACGCAGTTCAAAGTCTTCGACCAGCCGCAGTGCGTGCAAGTTGTGATCGAACGAAAGCCCGTGCTGGCGCATGGCCGCGTCCAGCGTCTTTTCTCCGGAGTGGCCGAAAGGAGGGTGCCCGAGGTCATGCGCCAGGGCCAGCGCCTCGACCAGGTCGGTGTTCAGTCCAAGTTGCGCAGCGATGGTGCGCGAAATCTGCGCCACTTCGATGGTGTGGGTCAGCCGGTTGCGAAAGTGGTCGGAGTAACGCCGCGTGAAAACCTGCGTCTTCGCTTCCAGGCGGCGAAAGGCGCGCGAATGGATTACGCGATCGCGGTCGCGCTGAAAGTCGTTGCGGTAAGGATGCGGCGGCTCGGGATGGCGGCGTCCACCGGAGTCTTCAACGCGCACCGCATAGTCGGCGAGCATGAAAGGATTTTAGCAGCGTTTGCGGCCGACGGAGTTTTGCACCGCCGAGACGCCGAGATCGCGGAGGAGATCCTTTAGCAGTTATTCCCATCGGCATGGGACGGAATTAGACCCTAAAGACTTTCTCGGCGGCCTCCGCGTCTCGGCGGTGAATAATCCCTTCTACTACTTCGCGCCTTCTTCTTTGGCCAGCTTCATCTTCGCGGAATCGAGCTTCTTCTGCACCCGTGCCACGTCCGCTGGATCAATGTCGGCGGCCAGCGTGCGGTTCCACTCCGACAGGGCGCGCTCCCAGTCGGTCGCGGCCAGCTTCAGCCGCCCGGTCTTTTGATAGAGATCGCCAAGGTGTTCCAGCACGGTGGGATCGGCATTGGTTTTCTGCGCCGCCTTGGCCAGGTTGTCTTCCGCCAGTTCGAGTTTTCCCAGGCGGAAGTAGGCCCAGCCCAGGGAATCCAGGTACGCGCCGTTGCTCGGATCGAGGTCCACCGCGCGCTTGATGTAGCCCAGCGCTTCTTCCAGCCTCATGTTCTGGTCGGCCAGCATGTAGCCTAGATAATTCAGCGCCGACGCATGCTCAGGATCGCTGGCGATGACCTTCTTGAATTGTTCTTCGGCTTCGCTGTAGCGCTTTTCCCGCTCCAGCGCGGAGCCGCGCAGAAACCACACAAACTCCTTGTCGTCCGTCTTGCTCGACAACTCCTCGGCCTTGTCGAGCGCCTGTCCCGCCTCGCTGAAGCGCCGCAGCCGCGTGCACATCTGGCCCAGGGTGAGATAAACCTGGCGGTCATCCGAGCCGGAATTGGAGCTGGCGTCGGATTTGGCGTCGCCTTTTAACATGGCCCGGACGTCTCTGATCGCCTTCTCGGCGTCGCCCATGTCCGCCTGCTGCAACGCCAGATCCATCTTCAGATCGCGGCTCGCGGGCAGCTTGGCGACCGCTTCTTTGGCGGTGTCGAGCGCCTTCTGCCAATCCTTGGCTTCGCGCCAGGTATCCACAATCTGCTGATAACCGCGCTCGATGTTTTCATCCCCGCCCAGCGCCACGATCTCGCGGAAGCTTCCGTTGGCGGCCTGATAGTTCCCCTGCTCACGGTAGATCGTTCCCAGCCTCTCCAGAAACACCGCCCGGTTGCTCTTCTCCTCGTTCGAATATTTGCCGCCCGGCTTCTCCGCTTTCTTCAGCAGGTCGCGCAAAATCGGGATGGCTTCGTCGTACCGCCCCTGCGCCTGATAGATGGCGGCAATGTTGTACTGGACTTCGACCGAGTCCGTTACCATGTCTTCCGCTTTTTTCAGGCTGTCGAGCGCCAAATCGAACTTGCCCTGCTTGCGGTAGATTTCGGCGATGCGCACGTAGGTTTGCGCATCTTCCGGATTCGCGTCCGCTATTACTTTGTATTGCTCCAGAGCGGCATCGGCCTGTCCGTCGTTCAGCAGGTTCTGCGCCAGGCCGCGAATCGCGTCCAGATTGTCGCGGTCCATTTCAATCGCGTGCCGGTACGCCTCAATGGCTTCCTTGTACTGCTTTTGCTGCTCGTAGGTGTAGCCGAGCGCCGAATAGAGCTTGGCTGAGCGCGCCGGATTCGGCACCGCGCTGAGCACCTGCGCCGCCCGCGCCGTGTCGCCAAGTTCGTTGTACAGATAAGCCAGCGTGGTGACCGCTTCTTCCGAGTCCGGTTGCAGCTTCACCGCAGTCTTGAATTCCGCCTCCGCTTTTTGCAGATCGTTGTTCAAGCGGTAAAGCCGCCCCAGAAGCACGTGGTCGTCCAGGCTGTCGGGTTGCAGCCGGACGATCTGCTCATATTGCTCGATCGCCTGCTTCAGCCTGCTCTCCGAAGCGCTGCCCGCTTGCAGCCCGCCGAGCGAGCGCAGATAGATCCTGCCCAGCAGCCGCCGCGCCTCGATATTGTTGGGGTCGCGCTTGATGATGTCCTGCGCCTCGGCTTCGGCGTCGCCAATGCGGTCCGTCTTGGCGTAGAGTTCGGCCAGCCCCGAGGTCAGGAACGCCGACGCCGGATCCGCGTCGATGGCGGCGCGATATTCCTCAATCGCCTTGCCCGCGGCCTTGTCCGCCGCTTCGCTGCGGCCGTACGTGGCCACCTGTTCCTCGTATTGTTCTTCGTACATGTGCGCCATGACGAAGTGGTAATAGGCGGCGGAGCGGTCCGGCGCCTTCGTCTTGGTCGCAGCCTGGGAACCGCTAGCAACGGGCGAACTCGCCGCGCGCGCGGGCTGATCTTGAGCCAGTAAGTCCTGCGCCAGCAAACTCAGGGACGACAAAAAAATCCCCGCCAATACCACGCCAACCATCCAAATCCGTCTTTTCATGAATAATCCCGAAACCAGCGAATTGCAGCCCTCACAGCAAGATTAGATGCCAGTCCGCAGCCATCCGTCTTTTCTTATTCTACCCTTGCCAGCCCTCCCGGCGGCCAGAAAGCGCAGCCGGAAGTACAGGGGCTTAGGACGGTTGCAAGTGTGAGTAAGTGTGGGCAAGTGTGGGGACGGGGCTCCGCCCCGTCCAAGCGGGGCGAAGCCCCGCTTCCACACCGTTAGTGCCGGAAGTGCCGTACCCCGGTAAAGATCATCGCCAGCCCCAGCCGGTCCGCCGCCTCGATGACCTCCTGGTCGCGCACCGACCCTCCCGGCTGGATAATCGCCGTCGCCCCCGCTTTGGCGATTTCCTCGACCCCGTCCGGGAACGGAAAGAAGGCATCGGAGGCAGCCACCGTCCCCTTCAGCGGCAACTGGGCCTTCATTGCGCCCAGCTTGCAGGAATCGACGCGGCTCATCTGCCCCGCCCCCACGCCCACCGTTTGCCCATCGCGGGCGTAGAGAATCGCGTTCGACTTTACGTGCTTGCAAACCTTCCACGCGAAGAGCAGCGCCCGTTTTTCCTCCGCAGTCGGCGCGCGCTTGGTAACAATTCTCAGATCGGTTTCGACCAGCTTGTGCAGATCGGCGTCCTGCGCCAGCATTCCCCCGGAGATGTCCTTGAGCACCCAGCGGGTGCCCCATCCTAACGTCGCGCTTGCTGCGACGTTAGGGTGGGCTTGCGGCACTTCCACCAGCCGCAGGTTCTTCTTCGAAGCAAACGCCGCTTTCGCGCCTTCATCGAACGCGGGCGCGGCGATCACTTCCAGAAACAGTTTTGCCATCTCGCTCGCCGCCGCCGCATCCACCGCCCGGTTCACTCCAATCACTCCGCCAAACGCCGAGACCGGATCGCATTCCAGCGCCCGCAGGTAAGCCTCGGCCAGCGTCTTGCCGGTCGCGGTCCCGCAGGGATTCGTGTGTTTGATAATGGCGCACACCGGCTCGTCAAACTCCTGCGCCAGGTCCCACGCGGCTTGCAGATCGACGATGTTGTTGTAGGAAAGCTCCTTGCCCTGCACCTGGCGCGCATTGGCCACGCCCGTGCCTGCGCCAATGCCCGAAGTCTCCGCATACATCGCCGCCTTCTGGTGCGGATTCTCTCCATAACGCAGGTCCGTCACTTTTTGAAACGCCAGCCGCAAATTCTGCGGAAAGCCAGCCGCCGGTTTCAGCTCGAACGGATGCGAGTCGCCGTCGCCCTCCACCCGCTCCAGCGTCGAGGCGATGGCCGAATCGTAAGCCGCCGTCGTGGCAAACGCCTTCTGCGCCAGCCGCCATTTCGTGGCCCGCGATAACCCTCCGCCCGTGCGCGCCATCTCCTCCGCAATCGCCTCATAATCGGAGGGCGAAGTTACCACCGCGACATCCTGAAAATTCTTGGCCGCCGAACGGATCATCGAAGGCCCGCCGATGTCTATGTTCTCAATCAAATCCTCGAACCGCACGCCCGCTTTGGCGGCAGTTTTTTCGAAGGCGTAAAGGTTGACCACGACCATATCAATAGGCAAAATGCCGAACTCGGCCACCGCCGCGCGATGGTCGGCGTCGTCGCGCCGATGCAGGATGCCGCCATGCACTTTCGGATGCAGCGTCTTGACCCGCCCATCCAGCATTTCCGGGAACCCGGTCAGCTCAAAAATATCCTTCACCGCAATGCCGGAGTCGCGCAGCAGCTTGGCCGTGCCTCCGGTCGAAACCAGTTCGACGCCGAGCCCGGCGAGTTTGCGGGCAAAATCCACCAGCCCGGTTTTATCGGTAACGCTAAGAATGGCGCGCTGAACCTTCGACATAAGTCCCTCCGGAGCGAAGGGAAATTTTAGCAGCTTGGAAGGAAGTTCTCAGTTCCCGGTTCTCAACTTCCTTTGATCGTAGCAACCTTTTTTTTGCCTGATTCGGTTTGTTTTTTTCTAAGCGAATGGACTGCCGGAGATTTGCCGTCTGAGACTGAGAACTGAGAACCGGGAACTGAGAACTAGCTCTTAGCCTTGGCCGTAAGCTTGACCTGTCCGTTCTGCTTCTCGATCGAGTACACCACGGCGTCGCAATGGTGCTGCTTGCGCAGTTCGCCGGTCTTTTTCTGGACGAAGGCCGCGAAAGAATCAAAGCTGCCCGAAACCTTTTCTCCCGATTTCCGCTTGGCTTCGGTCAGCGCGTTATAGAGGGATTCGACTTGCTCGCGTTCGGCCGCCGCGCCCGAGCACTGCACCGAGAAAGGCTGCTCGTGGCCCCCGCGACCCTGCACCACCCGATCCGGCACCGGCCGACGATGGGCCGCCCGATCCGCGACCGGCTGATCGTTGCCCAAATCGTCCTCCAGTTGTGTCTGGGCCCCCTTGCCCTTGCCCTGGTGGCTGAGGCCGTACACCGTACGATGCTTCGCTTCGTGCTCATCGCCGGCGCGCACGCCCGACACCGCCAGCAGTGCGTCCTGCGGCCGCCGATAGCCCTCTTCCCGTATCCGCGTCTTCTTCCGCCATAGGTCGCTTTGAATCGCGTAGCGCTGCGCCATTTCGTTGTAGCGGAATCGCTGCCCGAAACTCAGCCGCGAACTGTCGCTGAATTTGCGCAGCAACGAGAGCACTTTCCATTCCACGTCGGTAGGAGGCCGTTTGGCGGGGTTATTGAAGAACACTTCGTACTCGATCTTCAGCCGCCGCAGTTGCTGATCGAGCAGATTCAGTTCCTCGTCCGTAGTCACAAGAGTTCCCCAGTCAACAGCTTAGCGTTCCAACCAGAGGTTGGCGAGGTTCCCACTGGTCACAATAGGGATGGTACGAAAGTAAGGGCAGCTGTCAGCTAAAAGCTACTTCCCGCTCGACGCCATCTTCTTCACCATTGCCAGCACCAGCTTCCGGTCGCTGTCGTTCAGGTTCGCCGAATAGCGCCGCATCTGGCTCAGAAATCGCACTTCATCGTCAGAAAGCTGCGGCAATCCCTTATGGCCGTTGCTGTGGCCTGCCTCAAAAAACTGCGACAACGCCAAATCCATCGCCCCCGCGATTTTCGCCAGCGTGTCCAGCGAAGGGATGGTGTGGCCATTCTCAACTCGCGACAGATAGCAGCGCAACAGCCCGGTGCGCTTTTCTATGTCGCCCTGGGACATGTTTCGTTGCAGCCGGAAATTCCGGAT
Source organism: uncultured Acidobacteriaceae bacterium (assembly GCA_963709835.1). Taxonomy (GTDB): domain Bacteria; phylum Acidobacteriota; class Terriglobia; order Terriglobales; family Acidobacteriaceae; genus Acidiflorens. Next base: position 68,229 of record CAVPYG010000056.1, on the reverse strand, counting down.
GGTCTCGCCAATATTCATAAATAAGCCATTAACTCAGTTGAAATAAAAGATGCGTGCATAGTAACCAGAGTAGTACCGTCTGGCAAGTGGAAATTCTTCGCGTCCCCCCAACCCTTTTGGTTTCAGGAATGTTTTCTGCCAGTGGCGCGGCAACGTTCGTGGGAAACGCACGGCGCTCTTTATGCTAGCAGGAAAGAACCAATTTTCGCTCGCGCCATCTAGCTCCTGAACTCCGATTTCCCATACCACGCCCCCGACGCCTTGATCGTCCGCTTCTGCGTCTTGAAATCCACATATACCAAACCGAAGCGCTGCCTCAATCCTTCGACCCATTCGAAATTATCCATCAGGCTCCAGGCGTGGTAGCCGCGGACGTCGGAGCCGTCGCCTATCGCACGGGCCAGTTCGGAAAGATGCTGCCGGTAATAAGCGATGCGCCGCGCGTCGTTGATCTTTCCGTCCGGCCCCGGAGCATCGTTGTAGGCGCAGCCGTTTTCGGTGATTTCGATGGCCGGGCGATTGTAGTCGCGAGTGATGCGCATGACCATGTCGTACATGGACTGCGGCCAAACCTCCCAGCCAATGTCGGTCTTCGGCCCTTTCTGCCCGTCCATCATGCGAGCCGGCAGAAGCAGTAAATGCGAATCCGAAAGACGCTCACCCAGCGTCGGCGCCGACACCATGGTGCGGTAGTAAAGATTAATGCCGATGAAATCGAATGGCGCGCGCACCAGGTCCATGTCGTCCTGCTCAATCTTCATGAACACCGCCGGAGAAAAGGAAAATGCCTGAGGATAGCGGCCGCGCAGCGCCGGTTCGAGAAACCACGTATTGACGATGCCATGAGCGTGTTCGGCGGCCCGCCGGTCCTCCTCGGAGTCGGCGACCGGTTCGCACGGCGACATGAAGAAGACGCTGCCCACGCGCGCCTTCGGGCGCGCCGCTTTCACCGCGCGAAATCCCGCGCCCTGCGCCAGATTGGCGACATGCGTGCCCCGCATAAAATCGAAAATGCTCCGCCGTCCCGGCGCGTGTGTGCCATCCAGATATCCCTCGCTGAGGAACGACGCCGCCTCGTTGAGCAGCGCCCAATCTTGCACACGGTCTCCGAGCGCCCGCGCCACGATCTCCGCATAGTCGGCGAAGCGCGACGCCAGATCGCGGTTGGTCCAGCCGCCTGCGTCTTCGAGTTTTTGTGGAAGGTCCCAATGATAGAGCGTCAGCATCGGCCGAATGCGCGCTTCCAACAGCTCATCCACCAGCCGGCTGTAAAAATCCAGGCCTTTGGGATTCGGCTTGCCCACCCCATCTGGCTGGATGCGCGTCCACGCCACGGAAAAACGGTAGCTGTTCAGACGCAGCGCCCGCATCAGCGCAACATCTTCGCGATAGCGGTGGTAGTGATCGCAGGTGACGTCGCCGTTCGACCCGTCTTTGATCTTCCCCGGAGTGTGCGCGAAACGGTCCCAGATCGATTCGCCCTTGCCGTCTTCGTTCCATGCGCCTTCGATCTGAAACGCCGCCGTCGCCGCGCCCCAGTAGAAATTTTTCGGAAAACGGATTTGCGATGACGCCGCTTCAGCAGCGCCAGCGAGCCACGGCGCAATCGCGGCTCCAGCCAGCGACCGCGACAAAGATCCGAGAAATTGGCGGCGAGTAGTCAGATGTGTTCCCGATCAACTGTCTTTTAAAAAACAGGGTTCTTCTGCCGCTCCGTAAGGGTCCACTGAAACTAATTATGCTTGATAAACTTCCCGTTCATCCGTCCCGTCAGCGAGTTGTACAGCGTTTCCAGAAAAACGTCCTCGTTGATGAAGTCTCCAGAAAACTTCTTCCAGGGATCGAGAATTTTCTTCTCCTTCATTTGCTCCAGCGTCATTTTTTTGTCGAGCGCATCTTGCACCGCCGCTCGCGTCTCTTTCAGCATCTTCACGTAAGCGCGCACGTCGCCGAGGCTCGAGACTTGGCCGTGCCCGGGGATGATCTTCACGTCGGGCGGAAGCTGCGCGATGGCTCCCTCGACGCCGCTGATCATGCCGTCGATGCTGCCGCCGCTATCGATGTCGATGAAGGGAAATCCGTAGGTCACGAAATCGTCACCCATGTGCACCACGTTCGATTTCGGAAAATAGATGACCGAGTCGCCGTCCGTATGTCCGGCCGGGAAGTGCAGCGCGCGGATGTCTTCTCCGTTCAGATGTACGGTGACATCGTGGTCAAAGGTGATAATCGGCAGCGCGCCCTTGGGCTGCGCCTTCTGTTCCATGTGCACCGAGCCGCCATTGCCCGCCTGGCCGCCTTCTTCCAGGCGCTTGCGCACGTTGTCCTGCGCGATGATGGGCGCTTGCTTCTGGAAGAATTCATTCCCGCCCGTATGGTCTCCGTGGTAATGCGTGTTGATGATGAAGCGCACCGGCTTGTCGGTAATGCCCTTGAGCGCCTGCTGAATTTTCTCCGCCAGAGGAGCGAACTGATCGTCAACGATCACAATTCCGTCGTCGCCAACCGAAGCGCCAATGTTGCCTCCGGCCCCCTCCAGCATGTAAACATTTCCCGCGACTTTCGAAACTTTGATTTGCACTTTGCTGAAATCCTGCCCCTGAGCGAAGCAGAGGCTCGCCGAGAGACCAGCGAGTAAAGCGACGACTAGAGCGACACGAAACGCAATGCGCATGGCCCTCACCTCTCGAGAAACTGAAATTGTAAATGGAATGGGTCCCAAAAGCAGGTCTCAGGTGTCAGGTCTCAGGAAAACACGCCACGCCGATACCCGAAACCTGAGACCTAAGACCTGACACCTGATTTTACGGGGTTCCCTCAAACAGCGGCCAGAGCCCGTCGGCCGTAACCCTGTAGATCGCATAGGCGCTGCCGCCGTCGAAAGTGCGCCGGAACAGCAGTTCGCCGCGCCCATCGCCATCGGCGTTGACCGCGTCGATCAACTCCATTCGCGGAGTGACGTTGAGGTGCTGCGAATCGGTTTCCGAAAAGAACAGTTTCTTTAACTCGTCTTCGAGGTTGGTGCGGGCGATCAGCGTGATTTCCTTTTGCGGTCCGAGATCTTCGCTGGTGGTCGCGTGGGTCTTCGCCGAGAGCACCAGCACCGGCTCATTCGAATTGGAGAGATCGAAAATGCGCAAGCTGACATCGTCAAATGGAGGCTTCGTTGGCTTGCCCGCGGATTTCCCGCCTGGCATTTTCTTGCTCGCGGCCGCGGCCTCTTTCGCCGGCGCGCCCGCTTGTGCGCGGAGCAGCCTCGCGGCCAGGTCGAGCATCCGGCTGCGATAGCCGGCTTCTTCCACCGGCTTTACATCAAAGGTGTAAGGACGCGGATCGGGCCCGTGCGCATCGGAAATCGCAGGAATGAAGACGAAGGCGGCGGCGCTCTGCGTCGAAGCGGCGGCAGAACCCTTCGCCGTTTTCTCGTCAGGCTTACCCGCAACCGTGGCCGCGACCGGCGGTGCATCCAGCAGCGGATCGAAGGTCACAAACGGTTCCTGCCGCGCGGTTGACTCCGGCTTCCCGCGTCGCAGCCGGGGCCGATTCGGATCGTCAATCGGCTCGTCGGATGAGGAAACGGACGGAGGAGCCGACGCCGCAGCGGGCGGAGATGTCTTCGCCGTCTCCGGCGCCGAAGGCGCCTTGGCGCTATCCACCGGGCCAGGCTGAGTCGGCGAAGTTGGCGTAGTCGGTGTGCTCGCGGGCGCCCCCGTAGCGGGCGGCGAGCCAGTAGTCGGCGCTGGAGCAGTCGCGGGCTTTTGCCCATCCCCGTTGCTTTTGTCTTTATCTTTGTCCTTGCCTGTATCTTTGCTCTTGTCGCCGGAATCCCCCGTTTCTCCTCGCCGGTGCAGCACCGGCGGCCCTTCCGTATCTTCGATCACCGGCGTCGAATACTTCTTGTGTTGATTGGGGTCAATCGCTCCCGCCGGAAGCCATTTGCCTTCGGCGATCCACACGTGATTCAGTTGTCCCGGTTGCGTGATCGTGAACACCCCCTGCGACACACCGGTGCGGAAGCCTTCATAGACGATCCCGAAATCAAGCGCCATAGGGACCGGCGCGGCTTTATACGAGCCCGCATCGTAGAACTTTCCGTCCATCATGATGGCAATCGGAATAATGCGGCCTTTGTCGCCCTTGGGTGACGGTTTCGCCGGAAGCTGGATCAGCCCCACCGCGCGCGGCCCCTTGCTCGAAGCCGCCTTGCGCCCAAACTGCGGCGTCAGAACCTGCGCGTCCAACCATGAACTGCCGCACGAGAGCGCCGCGGTCCAGATGACGGCGAGCGTCCCGATGCGATATAACTTGCGAGATAGCGCTGAACGGCGAAACGCACAGCGAAACGAACCGCGAGGAGGGAATTCCATGGAAGTCAAGATCAATGATATATCCCCAGACTTCAGTACGACGGACGAAAACGGCAAAGAGGTTGCCTTAAAAGATTTTCGCGGCAAAACGGTTGTCCTTTATTTCTATCCCAAGGCCGATACGCCGGGATGCACCATTGAATCCTGCGGCTTTCGCGATGCTTACGCGGCCATCAAAAAGACCGGCGTAGTGCTGCTGGGAATTTCCGCCGACACAGCGGCCGCGCAAAAGAAATTTCAGGGCAAATTCAGTCTGCCCTTCCCGCTGCTGGCCGATGCGGAGAAGAAAATCGCCAACCTGTTCGGCGTGATCAAAGAAAAAAACATGTATGGCAAGAAAGTGAAGGGCATCGCACGCACCACTTTTGTGATTGCCCCCGACGGCAAGATCCAGCACATCTTCCACAACGTGAAGCCGGAAGGCCACGCCGAAGAAGTCCTGGCCTACCTGAAGTCCGCGGCCTGAAACGACAAGTGTGGAGACAGTTCGTGTGGCGACGGGGCTCCGCCCCGTCCAAGCTCGTGTAGGGACAGCCGCCCTCGGCTGTCCAGCCGAGCAAAGCTCGGCCAATGTCGGCGGCCATAAAAACTCTGGATTAGCTGTATTCAGGTGCGCATGACAACGCCAGCCCGCATCACCTTCCTGAAGCCCGGCTTCTTCAATCGCGATCCGCGCCGCGTGGCCCGCGCCCTCCTGGGCAAATTGCTAATCCGCAAAACGCCCCGCGGAATTCTCGCCGGCCGGATTGTCGAAACCGAAGCCTATCTCGGTCACGGCGACGCCGCGGCCCACGCCGCCGCCGGCCGGACGCCGCGCAATGCCGTCCTCTTCGGCCCTCCCGGCCACGCCTATGTGTACTTCATCTACGGCAGCCACTACTGCCTGAATGTTTCCTGCCTGCCCGATGGCGTTCCCGGATGCGTCCTCTTTCGCGCCCTCGAACCGGTCGAAGGCATCGACCAGATGGCGGAAGCGCGAGGCATCGAAATAGCAAAAAAATCCGACCTAAAAAAAATCTCTTCCGGTCCCGGACGCCTGACCGAAGCCCTAGGAGTCACCCGCGAGCGCGACAACGGAAAAAGCCTGGTAAGCCCGCGTTCCGACCTTCTCATCGCCGACGACGGCCATAGCGTCGGACGCGTCACCGTCACCCCGCGCATCGGAATCGTCAAGTCCGCCGAAGAGCCGCTGCGTTACTTCATCGCCGGAAACCCCTTCGTCTCCGGGCGGTCGCCAGCCGCGCAAAAACCGCTTCCGGTATGATCGAACCGTGGTGACGAATCGCGTCGCAGACAGCAAACTGCAAATCTTGCGTTCCGAGAAGCTGAGTAAGCTCGACTGGCTGGCGCATGGCTTCTCAACCCGGACCGGCGGAACCTCGCGCCCCTACGGCGGTAATGCGCTGAATCTCGGCTTCACCAAGCAAGACTCACGATCGACGGTCGAGCGCAACCGCCAGCTTTTCCTCGACGAACTGGGCGCTAGCAATGCGCGCGGAAGCTGGAATCTGATTACGCTGCGCCAGATCCATTCCGATCTAATCCACCGCATAGACAGAACGCCAGCGGAGCCTCTGGCCGGCGACGGTTTACTCACGAATACGCCCGGGCTGGTCCTGGCCGTGAAGACGGCCGATTGCCTTCCCGTCATTTTGGTGGACAGAAAACACCGGGCGGCCGGCGTCTTTCATGCCGGATGGCGCGGCACTCTCCAACGCATCGTCGAGAAAGGCGTCGGCGAAATGCGAAAGCATTTTAAGAGCGATCCGCGAGACCTCGTGGCGGCGATGGGGCCGTGTGTCCAAAAATGCTGCTACGAAGTGGGCGAGGAAGTGCGAGCGAAATTCGAGACGCAGTTTGCCTACGCTTCGAGCTTATTTCACGAGCTCAAGGAATCGGACCCGGTGCGGGAGAAATATCCATTGTTGTTTCTGACGGCGCGCGCGCCAGGCCACAGCGAATTGCCGGTGAAACTTTTTCTCGATCTGGTGGAAGCCAACCGGCGGCAACTCCTCGATGCGGGCGTGCCTCCGAAGAACATCGAAGCAGTAGGCCCGTGCACAGCCTGCCATACCGATCTGCTCTTCAGCCATCGCGCGGAGAAAGGTGTGACGGGAAGGATGATGAGCGCGGTAGGAATAAGAAGCAAAGCGATCGGGTGATCGAGAATCGATTCGTAGGTCAGATGACCCGATGGCCCGATCACCCGATGACCCGATGAAATTCACGCCAGATCGAACAGCAAAATTTCCCCGTCTGCCGTGGCTTTGATCGTCAGCGTATTCTCTTCGCTGACGGCCGCGCCGTCCCCCTGTTGCAGCTTGGCTCCGTTCAGATCCACTTCGCCCTTGGCGACTTGCAGCCAGGCGTGACGCTTGGCATCGAGCGCCTGCGTGACTGTTTCTCCAGGCGAAAGCAGAGTCACAAACAGCTTCGCGTCCTGATGGATCTTCACCGATCCTTCAGCTCCGTCGTTCGAAGCGATCAGGCGCAGCTTGCCGCGCTTCTCCGCTTCAGGAAAACTCTTCTGCTCGTAGCCGGGTTCGTACCCCTGCTTGTCGGGAAGAATCCAAATCTGAAGCAGATGCACAGCTTCGCTCGACGACGGATTCATTTCGCTGTGCCGAATGCCGCGCCCGGCAGTCATGCGCTGCCCATCGCCCGGAAGAATCACCGAGCCGGTGCCCAGGCTGTCCTTGTGCTCGAGCTTGCCTGACAAGACATAAGTGATGATTTCCATGTCGCGATGAGGATGCGTGGGGAACCCGCCGCTCGGCGCGACCCAGTCTTCGTTAATCACGCGCAGCGACCGAAACGACATCCACTTGGGATCGTGGTAGCTGTTGAAGCTAAAAGTGTGGCGTGTCTTCAGCCAGCCGTAGTCGCCGCCGCCGCGCTCCTGGCTGCGCCGGATGGTCATCATTATGAAAGCTCCTGTGGTGTGGTTGTAACGACCGATTCGATCCGATTAGATGTTCGGGATGAGAGAGAGATTCATGTGCGATGTGTGGGGACGGGCGCCCTCGCCCGCCCACGTAGGGACAGCCGCCCCGGCTGTCCAAGCCGAGCGTAGCTCGGCCCGTGTCGGCGGCCAGAACAACTCTGGGTTCACCGTAGTCTGCTGCGCCTGAGCCGTGCTCGCCAAAGACTGCTATTCTTCCTCTACGGCTATGTCCTATCGCGTCATCTCTTTCACCATGGCGCAAGTGCGGCAAGGAGCGCTCGAATTCCAGCACCATCTAAGCGCAGTCCTGCGCGAACATGCCGATGTCAAAGTGTATTCCGTGAGCCCATTCGACCTCGATGAACGCCGCCGCATGAAAGACCGCTTTGGCGGAGACGTTGTTTACTTTTTCAATGAAGCGGCGATTCAGGAATGCGCGCGTGTGGGAATCGATTTGCACTTCCAGGCGGAAGTCTCCGACGACGAACTGCCACGGCGGCGGACTTTAGTTGTCGGCATGCCCGAGCGGAAAGAAGATCGGGCCATCGGGTGATCGGGCGATCAAGAACCGAGTCGATTTTCGATGGCCCGATGGCCCGATGACCCGATGGCCAGATCGCCCGATCCTCAATCCTTCTTCTGTTTCTTGTGCGAGCTGTCGGACTTGGGCTTGTCGTCCTTCTTGGAGTCTTTGCTCTCTTTCGTTTCCTTCGCAGCACTGTCGCCATCGGATGAAGAAGACGAATTCAACGTAGCGGACGATGACGACGCCGGAGCGGCGCCCTTCTTCGCGTAGTCGTTCACATACCAGCCCGAGCCTTTAAACTGCACGGCTGGAGCCGAGATCACTTGTTCGATCACGCCTCCGCATTCCGGGCACTTGCGCAGTTGCCGATCGGAGAATTTGCGGATTTGTTCAAAGCGGTGTCCGCACTTCTTGCACAGATATTCGTAGTTGGGCATGGATGTGTTGATTTTAGAGGCCAAGATTCGTCGCCGTCAATTTGGCCGAGAGTCAATCAGTGGTGTAATTATGAGCAGTTACCGGATGGTCTTCAGCAGACGGTATCGGTCGAGAGTGATTTCGGCACGGATGACAGCGACTGCGGCAGGATAGCGGAGAAGCGCAAATGCGACCCAGGCATCGCGGTAGGTCTCCCAAGTTTTTTCCACGCTGGAAAAATGGTCGGCTGTGACGGCGCCCTGATCGATCGATTCTTTTGTCTGCGTTTGTAGCTGCTGGACCGTCTTCACGAATTCGCGATGCAGCAAAGCATCGGCCATTGTGATTTGATTGTCAGAAAGCACGGGCCATTTCTTTCGCTCGAAGTGAACTATCTCCGTGTAAAAGAGATCTTTAAGGATGCCCTGTGAGCCGGCGGTTCGTATGACGCGGATGCTGCCGCCTTGATCCACCTCGGAGGCATGCGCCTCGATGTATGCGTCCTGGGCGGCAAGGAGCTTTTCGAAAGCTGCCTGTTGCTCTGCAGTCATGGAGGATTGCAGTGAGTTGTAGTAACGACTTTTGCGGTCATCGTCGATTTCGGATTTGTAACCATTACAAAAGTTCATCGTGAAGGTTGACGCTGCATAGTCGCAGAATTCGAAGGGTTCACGAGCGCGCGGTGAACCGTTGAGTTTCGCGATGTCCGGCAGCGCCAGCGTTGCCATACCTTCCTCGGACTCGCAGGCGAAGCGCATGGCCAGTGGGATGTCTCGCTTGACTCCCGCACCGTTGAAATAAATATCGGCGAGGATGAGCGAGCCGCCGACAACCCATGCCATGGGCTCCTCCTGATTTTGTCCGAGGTCTGCCTTCTGCGCCAGGCGCTCCTGCCATGCACATGCACGGGCTTCAGAGTAATTTAGCGAACGCCCGATGCCGCGATAGGAGCGGTAAGAAGCACAAGCCGGGGGTGTCTTTGGGGCAGGAGCTTTTCCTGCTTCAGCGGGTAGCGGAATGGACGCGTATGAGGGGCAGTCCGCGGGACGTTCGGCGGATGTGATCTGGCCGACAGCGACGGTCGCAAGCGTACAGTTTCCAACAAGAATAGCTGCCGTGAGGCCAAAAAGTTGCGTGCAGAGATGGCGCGTGCGGAACATTTATGGGAAGTATATGCCAAATGGATCAGACGGCAGGGCGGATACCTGCGTGGCGAAAGTCATTGTTGGTGAAAAGCGGGGGGATAGTGTCGGCTTCATGGCAACGCATGCATTGACTATGTTGCGGTCGCATTGTCGGCAATCCTGGTCCTTTGTCCGACAGTTCAGCGTTTCAGCAAGTCCACCGGCTCGTGCACATCATGCACGCGAAGATATTTTCCCAGCGCCGGATATTTCGCGGCGACCGCTTCGTACATGGCATACGCCACGTTGCGATAGGAGGCGTGTCCGGCGGGAGTGGTGCGCAACTCCGAAATGTACACAGCCTCGGCGAAGTCCATCTTAAACAGCGTGCGCTTGCGGAAGGCGAAGGGGATGGCATACTGCGCGTTTTGCGCAGCCTCTTCACCACCGGTCGCGGATAACTTCCGCACCGCGGTTTCCGCTCGCTTCATTGACGCTTCATAGTCGGAGCGAACTCCCGCCGCTTCGACTTCGGGCGGCGTCTCGAAGCCGTGGACGGTGGTGAAATCCTGCATGATCTGGATGCAGCGGCGATGCCGGTGCATGTCGCGGAAGCCGCCGATGTCCATGAGAATGTCGAAGCGGAACTGCTGCCCGGCCGAGAATGGCCGCAGCAGCTCATCGTGCGGGCCGCGATGGCGTAGGCCCAGATCGATGATTTCGCGGCGGCGCGCCTCGCCCGCCGCTTCGACCGCCCGCCGAAGCTGCCGGTAAGAATAATGGCAGTGGCCGTAAAGAAGCGTGGTGGCAAGTTCGATCTCAAATGCCGCATCTCCCGGTACATCGCCATCAACTAGATCAACCAGCGGCGCGGCCTCAATCGCAGCGCCCTTCATCAGTTCTGTGGCGGCCTGCTGCAGTTCGCGGCGCGCCTCGATTTCGTAAGGATTGGGATCGGCATACTTGACCAGCGTGGGTGCGACCCGCACTTCGCGTAAGAGTTCGCGTTCGGCGCGCTCGGCGATCTCGGGCGACACGGCGCGAATCTCGGCCACCAGCGCGCGCAGCGACTCCTCATTCGCGTTGTAGGCAGGAGAAACGGCGGCCTCTTTCAGCCGCGCTCCCAGATCCCGGACTTCCTTATGGGGCTGCGAGAGCAGGTGCGCGACCTGGTTTTCCAGTGTGCGGGCGTTGACGATCTCCCCGAGCGACGTGTTGGTCGCGAGCGGCAACAGATAGCGCGCAACATCGAAGGCGCGGGCGCGCAGCGTGCGCTCGTAGGCCTCCGGCTTCATATCGGCGGGACACGGTGTAATGCTGGCGAAATACTCGAACGTCCGCTGCGAAACTTTTTCGTAGGTCGCGAACAGAAGCTCGATAGTCTCGCGATAGAGAGTCGTTGCCGAAGCGTCGCCCTGAAAGGCGTCATTCTGAAAAGCAGGCGTGAAATATCCGCTCTTTCGAAAATCCTGATAGCGAGTGGAACGCTCCTGCCCGTCCCAACGCTGCTCGTCGGCCACGGCGATGGCGGCGAGTATGGAGAGTCGCTCAATGGCGAGCGCAACGTGCGCGAGGTCGGCGATGGAGCGGTGCCCATATTGAAAGTAGAAAGTGTTGAGAAATTTCTCCGCCTTTTGCAGCGTGATTTCCTTCAGCGACTCCTTCATCGACAGCGCCGACCGCGAATACTTGGCCATCGCATAAGCCTGGATCTCGGGTTCGACGCCGTAAACGGCAAACACCTCGACAGAAGCCGCCGAAGAAGTTGCGTTGGAACTCGACGAAGCATCGGGATGCGCCGCCGTGGACTGGGTTGAATTAACTTCAGACATGGGAGTGAAGAAATCTTAATTGTCCCGGTCAGTTGGGCGCAAACGGCTGGGCGTGGATAAAATTGAGGATCGTCCGAATACACCAGAAAGGTTCCCTGTGACGGCTTCCGCTGACGCCAAAAGCCAGATCGATCTGATTCAGGCCACTCTTCCCGAACACATTGAACAAGCTCGCAGCCTCTTCCTCGAGTATGGCCGTTCACTCAGTTTCGGCCTGTGCTTTCAGAGTTTCGATGAGGAGTTGAAAAGTCTTCCGGGCGGCTACGGCCCGCCAAACGGAAGCTTGCTGCTTGCCCGCTACGCCGGCCACGCCGCCGGATGTGTCGCGTTGCGTAAACTCGAAACCAGTATCTGCGAAATGAAGCGGCTTTACGTGCGCCCTGAGAACCGCGGTCTGGGCCTGGGCCGTATGCTGGTGGAGCGCGTAATCGCCGAAGCGCGCGTCATCGGCTATGAACGCATGCGTCTGGATACGATTGCATCGGCAATGAAGGACGCAGTCGCACTCTATCGCCGGATGGGGTTCCACGAAATCGCGCCGTATTCTGCGGTTCCCATCGAAAGCGCACTTTGGATGGAATTAACGTTGTAGAGGTCCGAGCACAGTTTTCACGACCGCAGGCTTGAGCGCGGCAACCGGCGGGGGTTTCGCGGCCTTGTTTTCCGTCGAAGTTACGGCTGGAGTCGGCGCTCGTGCTGCTGCCTGATCCAGCGAGGACGGAGCCGGGCCATGATCGAGGATGACGATATCCACGCGCCGGTTGGTGCTGCGGCCTTCCCGAGTGAGATTGGTTGCTACAGGATGATAATCGGCGAATCCGGCTGCGCTGAGGCGATCGGGAGCAAAGCCGTCGCGGACGATCAGCAGGCGCACAATCTCCGTTGCCCGCGAGGTCGAGAGCTCCCAGTTCGAGGGAAACTGGGCGCTGTGGATGGGCGTGTTGTCGGTGTGGCCTTCGATGCGCAAGCGATAGTCGCGCTTGCGAAGCATGCTGGCGATGCGGTCGAAAGCGGCATTGGACTCGGATTTCATCTGTGCCGAGCCGCTTTCGAAAAAACCCACCTCGCGCAAACTAATGACCAGGCCGTCGGGCTCGATGCGCATGGCGATTTCCTTGCGCTTGATTTCCTCCGGGAATGCGGTTTCCAGCTCGGTGCGCAATTCCGCCAAATCGCTGTTCCCCACGCCGGCGCCGAGCGCGCCCTCGGGATGCGAGAGGATGCGGCCCAGGCTGGCCGTGCGTTCCGTGTTTTCGATGGCTTGCGCGATGGCAAAGGGCATGGGTTTGGAGTCGTCGATCGGCACTGCAGTAGTGGAAGCCTCAAAGACGCCCATCTCCTGAAAAGCGACTTGAATGGCCAGAGCGAGCTTTCCGACTTTTCTTTTGTCCACTTGCGACGAAGCGTAGAGCACGACAAAAAATGCGAACATCAGGGTGATGAAGTCGGCGTAGGAAACCAGCCAGCGGTCGCGATTCGAGTGCGTGGAATGCTTCTTCCGGCGCCTCATACATTCGTCTCCTCAGGCACCGCGGCGGGCTCGCGCGCCTTGACCAGGAATCCGAGCAGCTTCGCCTCCAACATGCGAGGGTTCATCCCTTCCAGAATGGAAACCACGCCCTCCAGCGTCATTTCGCGAATGATCTGCTCGTCGCGAATGCGGATTTTCAGTTTTCCGGCAACCGGCAACAAAATCAGGTTGGCGGCGCCTACTCCGTACAGCGTAGCCACGAACGCGACCGCAATCCCTTTGCCAACTTCGTCTATCTTGTCCAGGTGCTGCATGACCTGGATCAGCCCGAGCACCGCCCCGATAATGCCGATGGTGGAGAAAATCCACCGGCCGATTCGAAGAGCTGGGGAATCTTTTCTTCCTGTTCTTCCTTGTTGTCCAGTTCGAGTTCCATGATCTTGCGCAGTTCATCGGGATCGGTGCCATCCACCGCCAACATGAGCGAGCGATGCAGGAAGGGTTCGTGAATGTTGGCGAGTTCCTTGTCCAGCGAGATGATGCCTTCGCGCCGGGCCTGGTTGGCGTAATCGACCAGCAGCGCGATCGTCCAGCGCGCATCCTGCGTCGGTTCGACGAACACCTGCGCCAGCCGCCGCAGCGCGCCGAGCGCCACCGGCAAGGGATACTGAATGAGAATTGCGCCCAGCGTGCCGCCAACAACAATCAGGGCCGCGGTGGGCTGGATCACCTGGCTCAGATTTCCACCCTCCAGCATCAAGCCGACCAGGATGCCGCCGATGGCCAGTAGCACACCGATGAGGGTTGCTTTGTCCACGAGCGCTCCTATTCCTCGCCGGCCGCGTGGCGAATACTTTCAGCAACGTTTTCCAGGACGGGTGGCAGGGCGGAACAGAACATGATTCCTTGCAGCACCGAGCGGCGAAACTGTATTACCAGCGCGATAACTTCGGGTGCGCTTTCCCGCACGACGATTTTTTCGCCGCTCAGCAGCGTAATCACCGTATCGGGGGCCTGCTCGACGAGCTTGATCAGGTCGCTATTCACCACCAGTGGGTGGTTGTTAAGGCGGGTCAGTTGGATCATGGTTCTCTCCTGATCTTCATTTCTGGCTGCTGGACGGAAGAAGGCCCGCCACTTATGGCTTCATCTATAAAGATCGGCAGTAACCTCGAAAGCGGGGAGAAAGGGCTGAAAAGAAGGCGTGTTACTTACGGGCTATGTCGTCTGGTACTTGTGGAAATCAAGCCCAGGCGCGGTCAGCCGATGAACCTGAGTGAACGCAATTGGGTTCCGCAGGGCAAACGGAACGAGCTCCGGGAAGGTTTCGGGGGCGGCTCCCAAAATCGGAACCAAAAAGGAGCAATAAACCATGGCACTTACCATCCTCAATAACATTGCTGCGATTGCTGCGGAAAACCAGCTCAATATCACCAGCAACAATCTTCAGTTCGACGCTGGAGCAGTTATCGTCAGGGTCGCGCATCAATAGCGGCGCTGACGATCCGGCAGGCCTGGCCATCGCCAACGGCTTATCGGCCAACATTGCCGCCCTCACTCAGTCGTCGGCCAACGCCACCGGCGGAATCGGCGAACTGCAAGTTGCCGATGGCGCCCTGTCTCAGGTCACCACCCTGCTCAACCGGGCCGTCACCCTGGCCACCGAATCCGCAACCGGCACGGTGTCCGATGAGCAGCGCATCGCGCTCGACAACGAATATCAATCCATCAAAACCGAAATCAACAGCATCGGTTCCACCACCAACTACAACGGTGGACAGGTCTTCACCGCGAACACTCTCAATGTGTTCCTGGGTGACGGTAGCGCCACCGGCAGCAGCCTTATCGGCGTGACTACCGGCACGTTGTCTGCCAACGGCCTTAACTTAGGTGGCCCGGTCGCCGCTACTGGCACTCTGTCCCAAACAGCGGGCACGCCCGCCGTTGCGGCCACCGACACCTTGACCGGAGCTGCTCCGGCTAACTCTCTTGCCGCCGAGGGAACTTTTACTATCTCCCTCACTGGCCCAACTGCCGGACAATCGGTGGATGTCGGCGGCACGACCTACAATTTTGTGACCGCCCTTACCGGAGGCGCAAATCAGGTTGTCCTCGGCACTGGCGGTGGCGCTAACCAGCAAACCCTGATTAACCTGGCGGCTGCGATCAACAACACGAGCGGTGGCGTGGGAGTTGAATTTGGAGGCGTTACCGCCGCCAATGCCAGCGTTACGGCGGGAACAGCCACGGCAACCACACTGGCCGTCACGGCAAATCAAAACGGTACCGCAGGAAACGCTATCGTCCTCACGTCGGGGGGAACAGACTTGGCCGTCACCGGTGCCGGAACTTTAGGCGGCGCTGGCGCCACCCAAGTTGGCACCGCTGGCAGTACCGTAGCGGTTGGCGGCAAAACCTACACCTTCGTGCAAAATCTCAGCGCGACTCCGACCGCGTATGAGGTGCTCGGCGGCGGCGCCGCAGGTACTGGGGTCGAAGCTACCGCCCTGTCGAACCTGGTCCTCGCGGTCAACCAAGGGACCGGCTCCGGAACCAACTACGGCGCTGGAACTACGCAAAATACCCAAGTCTCGGCCGGCCCAAGTACCGGTACCACGGTCCTCTTCACGGCGAATAACGCTGGCACCAGTGGCAACACCATCAGTGGTGTGTCCACAGGCGCTGGCGCCTTCGGTACCCTGGATTTCGCCGGCGGCGCCAATGCCACAGCCGCTCCGGTCGTCGCCGCTGGTGACAGCGTGACCGTGGGCAACCAAACCTACACCTTCGTGGCCGCTCTCACCACTCCCACGGCCAATCAGACCCAGGTCCTGGTGGGCGCTAACGAAGTTGCCAGCCTCACTAACCTGGTGAATGCCGTCAACGGCGGATCTGGCCTGGGTGAAAGCTACGCCTACGGAAGCACTGTAGGCGCCGATGCCACCGCAGGCGTCAATCCCTCTGCCTCGGCAGCGTTCTCGGTCAACGCGACGACTGGACTGGACCAAGTCTTGTTCACCGCATTGACGAAAGGTACCGTCGGCAATACCATCGCCACTTCGCAAGCCGGGTCGGGGGACAACACCTTCTCTGGCGCTCTCATGACTGGTGGCGCGGCTGGATCGGTCAACGACCTGTTGACCCAAACCGACGCTCAATCCGCTCTGTCGCTCATTGACGGCGCGGTCGCTGCCGTTGCCGCCCTTCGCGGCAATATCGGCGCAACCGTCAACCGCTTGCAAAGCGCTTCCAACGTCATCAACAATCAGACGCAGAACCTGACGGCGGCGGAAAACAACGTTACGGCAGCCGACATCCCGACGGCCGTGGCCAACCTTACCCAGTTCTCGATTCTGGAGCAGACCGGTATTTCCGCTCTGGCCCAGGCCAACCAGCAACAGCAACTCGTACTGAAACTCCTGACGTAGCTTTGCTTTCAACCACTCAAGGAGGCGGGCAACCGCCTCCTTTTCGCTATTTAATCCCGGAGTAGTGCGCGGAGTCTGCTATGAGCATCGCACCGGTCGAAGGCTTCACGCCTCCACGAAACGAGCAGTCCAGCAACGCGCCGCCCGCGAACGCCAGTGCGAACGCGCGCTCCAGCCTTGCCCCTGCGCGTCCCAAGCCAGTCTCGGCAGAAGAAGTAGCTCCGTCCGTTTCGGGAACTCTGCCAAAACAGGAAACTGCGGGCGAAAAAAATGTCGCCACACCCCGCGAATTGCCCGAGGATGTTGTCGAAGTGCATCAAGATCCTGAGATTAAAGACCAGATAATTATTCAGTATCTCGACCCGGCCAGGGACGTGGTCCTGCAAGTGCCGAGCAACCAGGAACTTAGCGTGGAGCGTGGCATCCTCCGGGATTCTCAGCAAGCCGCGAAGCTGCGCGCCACCGACCGCGCGGCAACGGCCGCCAGCGCCGTGAACGAAGGAGAAAAAGCTCATGGGGATAAGCTTTAACGCCGCCAGTCTTTTAAACGGAAGCGGTATTGACGTGAATTCCGTTGTGTCCGAGATCCAAGCCGCCCAGAGCGGCCAACTGACCGTCTGGCAGAATGATGTGACCAGCCTGCAAACCCAGGCCACCGCCCTGACCAGCATCAATACCGATTTGGCAAATCTGGCCGCCGCCTCCCAGGGCCTGACAGGTTCGGGCGGCGCCCTGACGGCGGTGACCGCCACCTCTTCCGAGTCGGCGATTGTGAGCGCCTCGGCCCAGACCGGGGCCACGGCGGCCAACTACACCGTGGTGGTTAAGGGCTTGGCATCCATTGGGACGCTCTACACGGACGCGATAGCGAATGCGAATACCTCGATTCTCACTTCGCCCGCGACCACCGGCGACTTCAGTATGCAGATCGGAGCTGTGGGAGGTGTGGGAGGCACGACCGCCGACATCACGGTCACGGCGGGCGTTAACGACACGCTGACCACCCTTGCCGCCTCCATCAATTCGCAGAGCGCCACCAACAACTGGGGTATTACCGCCAGCGTGGTGACCGACGCGAGCGGTGCAAGGCTGGCAGTCTATAGCCAGGCGACGGGTAGCGCGGGCGCGCTGTCCATCAACAACAACACCACAAATCTCACGGGAGTGACGTCGGTGGGCGGCACCAACGCCCTCATTTCGATCAATGGCATCCCCTATGCCAGCACCACCAACACCGTTGCCGGGGCCATCCCCGATGTGACCTTGACCCTGACCAGCGCCGATCCGGCCACGCCGGTAACCTTGACGGTCGGTCCCGACACCGCCGCAATCGCCAATTCCATCAACAATTTTATTACCGAATACAACACGGTCATCGGCGACATCAACGCTCAGTTCGCCGTTAACGCCGCCACCAACACGCAAGGGCCGCTCGGATCGGACACTTACTTGCGCAACCTGCAAGCCAGTCTGGCAGCCGACATGACCTACACCACCACCGACCCGACTTCTGTCAGCAGCGGCTTGACGAGTCTGGCTTCCATCGGCATCTCCATGAATCAAGATGGGACTCTGACCCTGAATGAGACCCCGATCGATACCGCGACGGAATACACTCCCGGCTTCACCGATGTGCTCAACACCAACCTCAGCGCGATGCAGAACTTTTTCACCAATGCCAACTCCACCGGCTTTGCCGACAACCTCAACTCCGACCTCACCAATCTGACAGACACATCAACCGGTGTTCTGAACGAGGATCTGGCCGCGAGCCAGAGCCAGCAAGCCGGCCTTACCACCGAAATAACCAACTTTCAGACCCAGATGGCGGCCCAGAAGATTCAGTTGGATACGGAATTCAGCCAGGTCAACGCCAATCTCGAAGAGTATCCCTTCCTGCTTCAGGAAGTCACCGAAGAGCTGGGATCGATGTCGTCCACCGGTTCAACCGCAACCCCGGCCACGAATACGAACACAACTCCGACAACCGGGGAAAGCACAAACGGATCCACCAGCGCCACCAGTAGCAGTTAACAAGAGGCAAACGGCCATGAACATCCAACAGTCCTATCGAGAATCTTCGGCGAGCGGCGCGAGCCCCGTTGACTTAGTGGTCCGCCTCTATGAGCAGATCGTCGAAGACCTGCGCCAAGCGGCCCTCGCCATCGATCAAAACGACATTCGCCGGCGCACCAACCGCATCAACCACGCCATCCTCGTCGTCGGCCATCTCCAATCGCCGCTCGATTTCGAAAACGGAGGCAAGGTCGCCAAAGACCTCGACCATTTTTACAACACCCTGCGCCAGAATCTGGTGCAGGTGCAGTTCTTTCCTTCGAAACACGCCATCGCCCAGCTCATTACCGACTTGCTGGCGGTCCGAAAAGCCTGGGTCGAAGTTGGCCGGGTCGAGAGCCCGGCGGTCACGAGCGCAGCCGCCGTCCCATCCCCTGCCGCTGGCCCCGATCCCGAGTCCGATCGGGTTCACATGAACTGGCAAGGCTAATGCCATCGCCAATGCCAACGCCTGTTCCAACGCCGCCGGACGCGCTCGCAACCCTGCGCCAGGTGAATGAATCTCTGCGTTCCGCCCTCGTTCTCTTGCGCCCGGAACGAAAGCACTGTTCCAGTCTCCAGCCCCAGGATTTCTCCGGCTTACTCAGCCAGCTTCTGCAAGCGGCGGAATTTCTCCGGTGTCTGCCCGGCCATCCCGGAGTGATCGCAACCGAAGCAGCCGCCGCGCTAAAAAAAGAAGCGCTGGAATATCGCAACCACCTGGAAAAACTGAAGCATTTCCTCCCCGACCTGCAAGTGCGCCTCCTGGCCGAGAAATCGCGTCTGGAATCCGCAAGGACCCACCTGGCCGCGAAAGCCGCCTGGGCCAAGGCCAACCAGCAGACGCTCTGAAGCGGGATCTCCAGCCCCGCAGGGGCGACCGAGCTTAGCCCAGCGCTTCAGCGCTGGGTAACGTGGAACAAATGATTCGAGTCCCGGAGGGACGACCGAGGGCCGCACTGTACTAAACCGAGAAACGCAATACCGCCCTGGGAACTCCCCGCCCCCTTCAGGTGTCTAATGTTTCAGACATGCGCATGCCTGCTCTTAAAGAACTTGCTCTTACGGCATTAAGAGAGGAGAAACTCCAATGTCATTCTCCATGGCAGGCAAAGGTCCGTCTCATCCCCAGATGAACGTCACTCCTTTGATTGACGTTCTGCTGGTGCTGATCATCATTTTCATGGTCGTCGTGATCGAGCAGAAACCCACCGGCCTCGACGCCCAGATTCCCCAGCCCGCGATCACAACGCCACCCAACATCCCGCAGCCGCAGGGCACGATTGTGATTCAAATTCTCCAAGCTCAATTGGGAGCCGCCCATCCCTCCGTCAAAGTCAACGAAGAAGTCGTGGAGTGGGACCGTCTGCCCGACCGCCTCCGCGACATTTTCGCCATACGCGTCGAGCGCACCGCCTTCCTCAAAGCCGATAACGACATCGACTTCCAGACCGTCGCCGACGTAATCGCCATAGCCAAAACCGCCGGTGTAGACCGCGTAGGCCTCCTCACCGAGGACGGCAAACACGTGCCCGTGGCGGGCTAGGAGCTAGCTCGTGAATCACTAGGATTGCAGAAGGAGTAAGTGCAGGAGGTGTAAATGCCTGTTAATAACTGTTGTCGAGCCGCTCTGGATTAGGCTCGTCCCTCGGAGTAAATTAACACTGTGAAGACAACAACCATCCTAGCTGTGCTGACGGTAGTGCTCTCACATCCTGTAATGGCGGGTGATTTCATTTCCCTCAGGTTCGTTATTGACGGGAAACCAATCTCTTGTAGTAGCACGGTGCAATTGCATATAGATGCCCGCACCATCGTGCCGAGGCGCACAGACCGCGGTTTTATCGTCCCGAACGTCTTCAACAAGAAGCCGTCCGAGTGGTCTCCTGATAAGAGGGTTGGGGTGACCGTCAGTTGCGGAGAGTACACGCTGATCTTCCCAGACTTGCCACCGTCGTGGGTCAGCGCCGGTCAGTGGGAGGTGGGTATTGCATACCCGCCTCACTGGATTGAGAAATTCGGGTATCTTACGGCAGTTGAGGAAGGAACGTGGCTTAGCTACCTTGAGTCCGAATGCAACGGTTGCGATCCCGGCGTTTTTACGACGATTTCCCATCCAAATCCACCAGCGCCACTTCTTGCGAGCTTACGTCGCGAGCAGCCTAGCTCTTCTGGGGAACGCGCGAGGGACGTTGCGTATGCACTTGCAGTTTTCGACGCCGAATACCAGCAAAATCGTGATTATCTACTGGAAACGCTGAACGCCTGCCTCGCTAGACCGAAAGAATCACCCGAAGATGACGTATGCAACGGCAGGTTATTGGACTATGTGACGAATCTGTATTGGCGTGGAGACAGCACATTGCTGCAACCTTTGCTTCAATTGGCAGATCCTCGTAGGGATGTGATTGACGACGTTGGGAGATTTTATGCCGACCTGCTGGACCGCCACACCGCCGCTACTGTCGATGGACTGCGCAAGCTCGATCCAGAGAAGCAGCGCGTGATCTGCAAACTAGCGGGTGAGGATGAATACAGCCTTGATGAGCCGAAGCTCGAACGTGTGACAGAGCGCCTTCACGCGGTTGGTGATGAGACAGCGAATCAATGTCTGCGGGTAGCAGAGCAGGCCGCGAATGACGTACCGTGGCGTCAAAAAGAAAAGTAGCTAAGTTGCTGCTGGAATAATTGGCGATAAATCGCTATTTACCCCTATTTCTGCATAGCGCGTTTACGATTCAAGTTTTCTACTCCCGCGCCCGGTTCTTAATCCAAATCGGCGATCCCATAAACCCAAACGCCTCCCGAATCTGATCTCCCAAAAATCGCTGATAGGAAACGTGCCGCCTCACTGCCCGGACGACGCGGTCAGCGTAATCGTCCTAGCCAGACCGTTGATAGCGTGCACTGGTTGACTATTGTAAAATCGCGCCATGCAAAAAATTGTAATCTGCGCCGCATTTCTATTGTTGATCGGTTGTTGTGCCGTTGCGGCTCAGAGTTTGCCCGACGCGAATCAGGTCCTCGCCCAAGCCAACGCACAGGCCAGCGAGCAACAGAAGAATGTCCTCCTGGTCTTTCAGGCTTCCTGGTGCCGATACTGCAAGCGGTTTGAATCGTTCCTTGCGGCTCCCGAAATTCAGCCGATCATCGCTAAACACTTTGTCGTCGCCAGGCTCAGCGTGTACGAGGAGTTGGGGCGTAATCCGCAACTAAACAACCCTAAGAGCGATGTTTTGGTCCGCCAATTCGGAAATGCTGATGTCGGCGGTCTCCCTTTCATTGTGTTCCTTGATCCCAAAGGTGGATTGATCGTCAACTCGAATCGGCCGGTAAAAGGTAAGAAGGACGAGAATATTGGATATCCTGTAGCCCCAGAAGAAATCGACTGGTTCATGGTCATGATCAAAAAAGCGGCGCCAGCATTGACCGAAGGCGATGCGGCGATTGTCGAGGCGTGGCTGCGCAAAGCGGCAAAGTAAGAAATGCCCAGCCGAACGGTAAATAAATCGGAAGGATTTACTCTCGCGCCCGGTTCTTAATCCAAATCGGAGACCCCATAAACCCAAACGCCTCCCGAATCTGGTTCTCCAAAAATCGCTGATAGGAAAA
The DNA here is from genome assembly GCA_963709835.1 of uncultured Acidobacteriaceae bacterium. Taxonomy (GTDB): domain Bacteria; phylum Acidobacteriota; class Terriglobia; order Terriglobales; family Acidobacteriaceae; genus Acidiflorens. The sequence goes on along the minus strand of CAVPYG010000056.1, from coordinate 46,453 downwards.
GTGCAGCTTCACGGCGCGGTCGGTGAAGAGCACAAACATCGGCGGAGCCACTCCCGCCTGCGTCATGTAATAGATCTTCACCCGCTTGCTCACGGGAACCGAGGCGCGGTCAAAGTCCACCGTCTTCAGAAATCGGTTCATCTCGCCCGTGGAGACGCGCTTGCGCCGCTCGGCGGCCACCTTCTCAATCAGCGGTAGAATTTTTTCCGTCCCCTTGCCCGTATGCGCGGAAATAAATAGCACCGGAGCGTAGCTCAAAAACTTCAGTCCATAGCGCAGCCGCTCTTCGTAGAGCGCGCGGTCCTGCGGGCGCTTGGCATCTTGAATGCGCGCCGTCTTAGACTGGCTGACGGCGCGCTTCTCGCCGCTAGCCACCAGGTCCCATTTATTGACCACAATAATCACCGACCGTCCGCTCTCGTGGGCATAACCGGCGATATTAGCGTCGAGCCCGCTCGCCCCTTCCGTAGCGTCCACCATGAACAGCACAATGTCGGCGTCTTCAATATTTTTGCGCGCCATGACCACCGAAAGTTTCTCGGCCATCAAATGCGTCTTCCCTTTGCGCCGAATTCCAGCCGTGTCAATGAAGCGAATTTTGCGCCCTTTGTACTGCATGACTTCGTCGATGGAATCCCGCGTGGTCCCAGCCACAGCCGAAACGATGGCGCGATCGGTCCCCGTAAGCTGATTCAGCAGCGTGGACTTGCCCACATTCGGATGCCCAATAATAGCCACCCGAATTTCATGCGCCGCCTCAGGATCTGGCCCGGGCCCCTCTGTGTTCTCCTCTGTGACCGCTGTGTCCTCTGTGGTTGCTTTTAATCTAGCAGGCAGCACCAGCAAAATAGCGTCGAGCAGGGAATCAATCCCCCGTCCATGCTCGGACGAAACCGGAAACATATTTCGCATTCCGAGCGACGTGAAACTCGTCAAGCAAGCCATCCTGCTTGTCCGAGTCCATCTTATTGACGGCGAGAAAGAGCGGCTTGCCCGTGCGCATCAGCAGTCTCGCCAACTCGCGGTCCGGCCCCGCGATCTCCGTGCGCGCGTCGACGACCATAATAATTGCCGCCGCTTCTTCAAAAGCAACTTTGGCCTGACGAAAAATCTCCGACGGAATAAACGCCTTGTCTTCAGGAACAATGCCGCCTGTATCCACCACCCGAAACTCGTGACCGCGCCATTCCACCTCGCCGTAGAGCCGGTCGCGCGTGATGCCGGACTCGTCGCCGACAATGGCCCGCCGCGATCCGGTCAGCCGGTTGAAAAGCGTGGATTTCCCAACGTTAGGCCGTCCAACGATGGCGACGAGTGGAGTTGGCTTTTTTTTGCTCAAAGTTTATTCACACTAGAAAACGCGATCCAATTCCGCATTGCAAATAGATCTGTCGATAAATCACGCGACGAGCTGCGGGTATTTGATTTGCAAGGAGCTAGTGGCTAGGAGCTAGTAGCCCACTAACCGCTATTATAGAGACTCCGTGCCCTCCTCATCCCATCCCGTCTCTCCCGCTGCGGGCTTTTCGCTCTACCAGTTTTTCGCGCCGGGAGGCTTGCTCTCGAAAACTCACTCCGCCTACGAATTTCGCCGCGGCCAATTGCAGATGGCGCAGGCCGTTGAAGAGGCGCTCGAAGAAAAGCGTCACCTGATTGTCGAGGCCGGAACGGGCACCGGCAAAACGCTGGCCTATCTCCTGCCCGTGATCCGCTCCGGCAAGCGCGTCATCATTTCCACCGGCACAAAAAATTTGCAAGAGCAACTTTTTCACAAAGACGTTCCTTTTCTCGAGCAGGCGCTTTTCCCCGACGGCAAAAGCAAGCTGAAGGTCTGCTACATGAAGGGACGCAACAATTATTTGTGCCGCAAAAAACTCTACGATCTCACGGCCAATCCTCTGCTTAGCGGATTGGAGGAGATCGATCATTTCTCCGAAATTTCGCGCTGGGAAAAGCTCACGCAAATCGGCGACCGCGCCGAACTGGCCGCCGTGCCGGATACCAGCATCCTCTGGCACAAATTGGACGCCCGCGCCGAAGCCTGCACCGGCCAGAAGTGCAGCGAGTTTGACCGCTGCTTCATCACCGAGATGCGGCGCCGCGCCGCGGAGAGCGATATCGTCATCGTCAACCATCATCTTTTCTTCGCCGACCTGACGATCAAGCAACAGTCCGACTACGCGCCCGACGCGGGCATTCTGCCGGAAGTCGGCGCGGTGATTTTTGACGAAGCGCACGAATTCGAAGACGTGGCCAGCAATTATTTTGGCGTCACGCTCAGCAATGCGCGCATCGACGAACTGGCGCGCGACGTTGAGCAGGCGCTTACGCGCAATCGCATGTATTTCGGCGGGAATCTCAGGAGCGATTGCCAGCCTGCGAGACCACGCCGTGCTGTTTTTTTCACTGCTGCCCACAGGCAACGGCCGCTTTGCCTTCGAGAATCGCCGCGATTTCCTGGAAGAAAACGGCGAAGAATACGATCGCATTGCGCACTTCCTTGCAGCGTCTCGACTCCGAATTGCAGCAGTTGCCGGAAAAACCGGAAGAAGTATTTGCCTTTTCGCGTCGCGCCGAAGAGATGAACTTTCAACTTCACTTCCTGATGGAGGAAGAGAATCCGAACACCGTCTTTTGGATTGAGCGGCGCGGCGGGCGCGGAGCGGGCGGGCGTCGACCGCCATACTGTGTTTCTGCAAGCCACGCCGATTGATGTGGCGCCAATTCTGAAATTGTCACTATTCGACAAGCTCGATTGCGCCGTTTTGACCTCGGCCACATTGGCAGTCGGCGGAGGCTTCGACTATATGCGCCAGCGCCTGGGGCTCGAACACACGCGAGAGTTGCTGCTGCCTTCGCACTTCGATTACGAGAGCCAGGCGCTGCTCTATGTGCCTCCCGATCTTCCCGATCCGCGCACGCCCGAATTCGCTGCGCTCGCAGCGGAGCGCATTCGCCAACTGCTCGAGATCACGCGCGGCCGCGCCTTCGTGCTCTTCACCAGCTTTGCGCAGATGAAAGACGTTTATGAGCGGTTATGCGCGCAGCTTTCGTTTCGCTTGTTTTTGCAGGGAGACGCGCCGAAGAACGCGCTGCTCGAGGAGTTCCGGCTCACTCCCAATGCAGTGCTCTTCGGCACATCTTCGTTCTGGCAGGGCGTGGACGTGCAAGGCGAACAGTTAAGCTGCGTGATCATCGACCGCCTGCCCTTTGCCGTGCCCAGCGATCCGGTCGTGGCGGCGCGGGTGAAGTCCATCGACGCCGCCGGCGGCAACGCCTTCTTCGATTACCAGGTGCCAAGCGCGGTCATTACTCTGAAGCAGGGATTTGGAAGATTGATCCGATCGCTGCACGATCGCGGCCTGCTGGCGCTGCTAGACAACCGGATTCTGAAGAAGTCTTACGGCCGCATATTTCTCGAGAGTCTGCCGCCCTACAGCAAAACAACCGACTTGAAAAAAGTCGAGGAATTCTTTGGGCTTGAAGGAGGATGATCAACAATGAGGATTTTTCCCGATTATATAAGAAATCTGAGGGTGCCAGCATTCCAAGTCATGCTGGTCTCTGGGGTGTGCATGCTCGTTTTTGCAGTCGGTGCATTTCTTTTCAAGACTTGGATTCTATATTCATGGCCCCGAGCAGCGGGTGTTGTCGTCAGTAGTCGCCTCGCAACTAGTCTTTCCGATGATGGAACAGTCTTGTGCAGTGCTGTTCATTCAGTGCAGTACTCGGTGAATGGAAAGAACTTTGTGACCCAACAGGGAGGGCGCACTTTTACCAACAATTGTGCCGAAGTGAAAGCAGAGGTTGAATCCGTTCGTGGCCAAAACCGAACGGTTACTTATAATAAATTGGTGCCCGAAAGTGCGTATGTTGAACCCGGCTTCAATTTTGACTTCTATTTTGTTGCGTTCATTCTGACCTGCTTGGGGAGTGTCTTCGCTGTAGTTGGTTGGGTTTGTATCAGGGTGGTCCGTAGAACACAGAGGAAAGGGATCGGATTCCCTTGATGAGAAGAGCAGGACGGGCGAGCTGCCCGTCCCCACACGAGCTCAACGAAACAAAACTACTCTGCCGGCACTGGCGCTTCTTTGTCGACAATTACCTTAAGGTGCGTGGTCACGTCCTTGTGCAGCTTGATAGGGACCGTGAACTCGCCGACAATCTTGAGCGGCTCGTGCAGCTGGATTTTTCTCTTATCGATGTTGAAGCTCTTTTTCTCCAGCGCTTCGGCAATATCGCCCGCCGTGACCGATCCGAACAACTGATCGCCTTCGCCCGACTTGCGCAGAAACTTCACTTCCAGCCCGTCAAACTGCTTGGCCAGCGCTTCCGCTTCCGTCTTTTCGTTGGCGGAGCGGCGCACGGCTGCGGCCTTCATCTGCTCGATGACCGTCTTGTTGGCTTTGGTGGCCTCAATCGCCATTTTCTTGGGCAGCAGAAAATTCCGCCCGTAGCCCTCGGCGACTTTTACCACCTCGCCGCGGTTGCCCAGCTTGGGCACGTCTTCTTTCAAAATGACTTCCATGATAGCTCCTAGCTTCTAGCTGTTAGCTTCTAGCCAACCAAGACTTCCGCCTTTTTCTGCTAGAGGCTAGAAGCTAGGAGCTAAAAGCTGCTTCCTTACTGCGCCCGCCCCGAGAAGGGCAGCAGCGCGATATTGCGTGCCTGCTTGATGGCCCTCGACAAACGGCGCTGGTGCGGCGTACACACGCCGGTCAGGCGTCGCGGAGTGATCTTCCCATTTTCCGCGATGAACTGCGCCAGCAGACGCACATCCTTGTAATTGACCGCTTCGATTTTTTCGACGCAGAATTTGCAAACCTTTTTGCGCCGGAAAAATTTGCGTCCGCCCTCACGCGAACCACCGGGGCCTCCGCCGGTCCGTGGGCCGCGGGGCCCGCTGCGATCGCCTCCGCTACGTTCCGGACGATCGCCGCCACTTCGCTCCGGACGACTCTCGCCGCCGCTCGTGGCGGCTGGTGCTTTTGTCTCTTCTGCCATAGTGCTCCTGCTTTCTAAGAATTCGGTCTTGGGAAGGGCACGGCTTTAGCCCTGCCGTCAAGCGTCCTAAACAACTCGGGCTTTAGCCCCTGAGGTCGAGCAGCTAACCTGCCCTTGAACTCCAGCTCTAACTACACCGGCGCCGAAGCCGGAGGCTCCGTCACCAGTTCCGGCGCTGCCGGTGTTACTGGCGTCGGCGGAGCGGCGGCGGCCGGTTGCGCGCTGACTTTCTTTTTCGCGTCGCGCAGTTTCTTGATCTTGTCGAGGCGCTTCAGCTCTTCGTCCGTGCGCACCGTGAGGAACTTGATCACCGGCTCGGTCACGCGCAGGCGGCGTTCGACTTCGTGCACCGTGGCGCCCGTGGCGTCGATCATCATCAGCACAAAGATGCCGTCGTTGAACTTGCCCACCTTGTACGCGAGCCGGCGCTTTCCCCAAACCTCGCTCTTGGCCGTTCCGCCGGACGAGTTCACGGAAGACTCCAGCGTCGAAATCAGCTTGTTCAATTCTTCGTCCACCATGTCGGGCCGGACGATGAACATCAATTCATAGGTACGATTCATGCGTTATCTCCAAAAATCTCTAGGTACAGTCGTCGGTCGCTGGTCGTTAGTCGGTCGGGGATTTATCTTGCCCCCGAGGACCCTTGCGAACGACGAACGACTATCGACCAACGACGATCCACCAACAATCACTCCGCAGCGTCGCTCTTGCGATTGAACCGGTTCATCGCCGCCGCCGGTCCTTCTTTCAAAATCATTTCCACCGCTTGCGCGGCCGCATCCAGCATTTCGACCACAACTTTTTCCTGCGCTTTGCGGAACGGCGTCAGCACATATTGCACGCTGTCTTCAACCTTCCGCTCGGGTGCGATTCCCAGCCGCACCCGCAAAAACTCATCTGTATTCAGCGCGCCCAGGATCGATTCCATCCCGTTATGCCCCGCCGAACCGCCCCGCTGCCGTATGCGAATCGTGCCCAGCGGCAAGTCGAGCTCGTCGTAAATCAAAATCAGGTCGCGTTCGACATCGACCTGATGTTCCTCGACCAGTTCCCGCACCGAAAGCCCACTCAGGTTCATGTAGGTTTCCGGCTTGGCCAGCACCACCGGTTCCCCGGAGATGGTTGCCCGCGCCGTCAGCGCGCGGCATTGGCGGTTCCTGATGTTGATCCCATGGTCGTTGGCGATCCGATCGATCGTCAAAAACCCGAGATTGTGCGGCGTGAACTGGTACTCGATTCCTGGGTTGCCTAGACCGACAATCAGTTTCACGCGGATTCGCTTTTCGCCGTTCGCCGCTGGCCTCTAGCTCGTAGCTAGAAGCTCGCAGCTCACAGCTATTTCTTCTCTTTCTTCTCGGCTTTCTCGGCCTTCTCAGGCTTGGCTTTGGACTTGGCGTCGCCCTCAGCCTCGCCCTCGCCCTCACCCTCGGTCTCCTGCTTGCCCTTCTTGATAACTTCGGGCTCAGCCGGCGCTGCGGTCGCATCCGCCGCCACTGCCTCCGGAGCCGCCACCACTTCTTCCTTCACCGTCGTGATGTGCGCGATCATCTGGTTCTCGTCAGTCAGGAACTTCAGCTTGGCGTCGTGCGGAATGTCTTTCACGCGCACTTCGATGCCGAAGACCAGGTGGCTCACGTCCACTTCGATATTTTTCGGAATGTCCGCCGGAAGGCACTCAATCTCGATTTCACGCAACAGGTGTTCGAGGATGCCGCCCTCCGTCTTCACGCCCAGCGCCTCGCCTTTGAGCACCACCGGGACCGTGACCGTCAACTTCTTGTCCATGGCGATGCGTTGCAGGTCCACGTGGAGCAGCGTCCCCTTAATGGGTTCGAATTGCCAATCCACGATCATCGCCTTGACGCGATTGCTGTCGAGGGCGAGGTCGAAAATCGTGTTGTGCCCGCTCTCCGAACGCAGTATCCGCAGCACTTGCCGCGGATCGACCGCGATCGCCGCCGATTCCTGGCCCGCGCCGTAAACCACGGCTGGAACCTTTCCGCCCGCGCGCACGCGCCGCGCGGCATTCTTGGTGCCTGGCTCGCGCTTCTGCGCTTCCAGTGTGCTGATGTCGGTTGCTGTCGCCATAATTCCGTTTCCGTCCTTCGCAAATTCGAAAATCTAAATAAAAAGTCTGCTGATCGAAGTCTCTTCGTGAATCGACTGGATCGCCCGTCCAATCAGCCCCGCAATCGAAAGCACCTTGATCTTCGAAGCCTGCTTTGCCTCGTCGCTCAGCGGAATGGTGTTGGTCACGACCACCTCGGTGATCGGAGAATTCACCAGGCTTTCCACCGCCGCCCCTGAAAGCACCGGGTGCGAGCAGCAGGCGTACACCGCGCACGCGCCATTTTCCTTCAGCGCCTGCGCCACTTTCACCAGCGTGCCGGCCGTGTCGATCAGGTCGTCGATGATCAGACACGTGCGCCCATCAACGTCGCCAATCACGTGCATCACTTCCGCTACGTTCATTTCGACGCGCCGTTTATCCACGATGGCCAGCGCCGCGTCCACCTTCTTCGCGAAAAAGCGCGCCCGTTCCACGCCGCCCGCGTCCGGCGAAACCACGGTCAGGTCCGCCAGGTTGAGCTTCTTGAAATAATCCACCAGCACCGGCGACGCGAACAGATGGTCCACCGGAATATTAAAAAATCCCTGCAACTGCGGCGCGTGAAAATCCACTACCAGCGCCCGATCCGCGCCCGCCGTGGTCAGCAGGTCGGCCACCAGCTTCGACGATATCGGAACCCGCGGCTTGTCTTTGCGGTCCTGCCGCGAATACCCGTAATACGGAATCACCGCCGTAATGCGCCGCGCCGATGCCCGCTTCAGCGCGTCCATCATCAACAGCAATTCCATCAGGTGCATGTCCACCGGACGGCAGGTGGGCTGCATCACGAATACATCGGCCCCGCGCACGTTCTCCTGGATCTGCACATACGCTTCGCCATCCTTGAAGCGCGTGACCAGCGCCTGGCCGCGCGTCAGCCCAAGAAAGTTGCAGACCTCATCGCACAGCGCCTCGTTGGCCGTCCCACAAAACACCTTGAATCTGTCATCGACCTTGGCGCGCTGCGGTTTGCTTTGCGTCTTCTCGTCCGTCACCGGCTTCTTATCCGGGACAGTCTTTTCAACGGTCGTCTTTTCGCCAGTCGTGGTTACAACTGTGGCCATAGTTGAGGTCTCAGGTCTTAGTTCTCAGGTCTCAGCTTCAGAGGCGGCAGGCTTTCCTGAGACCTGACACCTGGCACCTGACACCTGGTTTATCTGGCTGGGCCGCTAGGATTCGAACCTAGACAAAGTGCTCCAAAGGCACTTGACCTACCATTAGTCGACGGCCCAGTGAAACAATCGGCGGCTTGCTCTCCAATTGTCGTTCACAATGATCGAGGTTTCAAGGTGCCAAACTTCCAGGTGCTAAACTTCCAAGGTCTTATGGATCTCATCTTGCAACTCTGAAACCTTGCAACTTTGAAACCTGTCTCCGCGTCAACGTACTGGTCGCCACGGCCTTCACTCCCTGCTTCCGCAGACGGCTTGCCGCTTTCACCGCCTCGGCTCGCGACCGGAACAGCCCATACAGCGCCGACCCCGACCCGGAGAGCGAAGCGTAACTCGCCCCCGCTCGCACCAACGCACCTTTTATGTCTCGCAATTCGGGATATTGAGGAAAGACGACTCTTTCGAAGTCGTTTTCAATCCCGGTACGGACAAGGTCGAGAAGCAAGTTCCCGGCCCGGCTCCCGCCTTTTGCTGGAGCACCGGTGTTGGGTGAACCACAAAGCCACGCCGACAGCGCGCAGCCAACCTCAACCAGTCTATCGGACGCCAAAGCCGCCGTCAATTGCCCCTGCGTAGGGACAGCCGCCCCCGGCTGTCCAGCCGAGCGAAGCTCGGCCTCTCTTTGTACCAGTGCATCCCAATCCGCGAATGCCTGCGGCGTCGACACTCCCACCTCCGGAGTCACCACCACCATCGGCACCGCAGGCAGGTCCGGCAGCGGATAAACCTCCTCGCCGCGTCCCACTCCCAACACCGTTCCCCCCACCAGAAACAGCGGCAGGTCCGACCCCACCTCGGCGGCAATTCGCAACCGCGCCGCCACCGACAATTTCCGTTTTCGTGTGGTCACGGGGCTCAGTCCCGTCCCAGCCAGAGCCCGCTCCAGCGCGATCATGGTAGCGACAGCATTCGAAGACGCCGCCCCCAACCCTCCCTGCACCGGCAGCCGCTTCTCGATCTCGATGCGAACTCGGCTCCGCGCGCCGAGTTCCCCCAGCACCCGCTCGGCGATGCGATAGCAGGTGTTCGACGAGTCCAGCGGAACTCGCGCGTCGTTGCACACAATCTCGATGCCGCGCCCACGCCCCACGCTGACCCGAATCACGTCATGAAGCGCAATCGTCTGATACACCGTGCGCAGGGAGTGATATCCATCCGCCCGCAAGGCGCCAATGTACAGCCCCAGATTGATCTTCGCAAATGAACGAATCGCAATCGTCATGGAAAGGGAATTGTAAGCCAACTATGAGGGATTTGCCGTGGGCCTTCCCCTGTGCCCCTCTGTGACCTCTGTGGTTTATTGGGGTAGGTTTCGTACAGATGGCTCCGTCTTTTGATCTCGCTGGCGTAAATAACACTGATGGCTGCCCCACCCTTCGTTATTTGAAGGGTGGGATTTGAGCGGCGTCGGCCGCCCAACCTTCGCCGCCGCCCGTCCCTTGCGCCGGTTGGCTGCGTGATCCGCTTGCCAGAGAAGTTGCCGTAGGATCCTGGTTGCCCAGTTTCGGGCGATTGACGGTCAATCCCTCCACAATCTAAGTTGGCGGTTCAGTCGAGACCATCGCGAAACTTGGGATCGGCCGCGTGCGCACCGTTACAGAAAGGTTTGTTCTCGGACCGGCCGCAGCGGCACAGGGTCATGCGATTGCGAATTTCGTAGGCCTGGCCATCGGTGCCGATGAGCGGGATGCCCCCGCGAACCCACAACGGGCCGCTGCACTTGTTCGCCGGATCCTCGACGATTCCGATCGACTGCGGCAATTTCGGCTCGATTGACTTCCCGGTGTCTTTGTCAACGGCGATCAATCGGCCGGAGGGGCAGTCTCCTACCTGCCGGATAAACTGCGCACGTACCTTGGGATCATCGGTGCTTTCCACCTGATTCCACACGCGGCCGTGCGGATCGCAAAAGCGCGCGAACGCGCATAAGTTCTCGGCGTCGGCGAGCTGCATCGTCGGCCCATCGAGCAACTCTGCCTGTTTCATGACTGGCTCACGGCTGGCCGTTTCAGTTCCGTCGAAGCCGATCTTGGCGTGCGTGCCGTCGCAGAACGGTTTCTTATTCGATTTTCCGCAACGACAAAGCGCGTATTGCTCGGAGGCCGGGACCGCATCGCCCTCTACCCACTCGGTTGACTCGCCTTTGCTATTGACTCCGATGGTCTGAAAAGCGAGCGGCACCGATCCGGAGACGATGTACGGTCCATTTTTCGAGACGGTGATTTTTTTATGGCTGGGCATCGCCAGATCCTTCCTTCCGTGGTTGGAATTTTCTCCTGATCTTCTTCAACAGCCAAATTGCGGTCGGCAATCCCAGAATCAGAACCCAATGACTGGGATCCGAAAATCCTACTTGCGCTTCCCCTCTTTCAGGAATGTGCCCTCTTGAAGTTCGGTGAATGCCTGCCGCAATTGCTCCTGCGTGTTCATCACAATTGGGCCGTACCAGGCGGCGGGCTCTTCGAGCGGCTTTCCCGAAACCAGCAGAAACCGGATGCCATCGCTCCCAGCTTGCACGGTGACTTCATCGCCGCGATCAAAGAGGATAAGCGAACGGTTGTCGGCCTCCACGGGAGGAGTCGTGTCGAGCCATTGGATGGCCTCGGTGGGCACTTCGAGCGGACCCGAGGCATTGCAGAATTTTCCGCTGCCCGCAAAAACATAGGCGAAGGCATGGCGAGTCGTCTCTACTGGAAGAGTTTTTCGCCTACCGGGAGATACCGATACATCGAGATAAGTCGGATCGGCAGCGACTCCCTCTACTGGGCCTTTCCTGCCCCAGAAATCTCCGCAGACGACTCGCACATGAGTGCCGTCGTCATCCGTGACTTCAGGGATTTCAGCGGCTTTCACCTCCTGATACCGTGGCGAAGTCATTTTGAGCGATGAGGGCAGGTTCCCCCACAACTGGAATCCGTGCATGAGGCCCACATGGTCGCCCTTCGGCATCTCCTGGTGGATGATTCCACTGCCCGCAGTCATCCATTGCACGTCTCCAGCGCCGATTACCCCACTATTGCCAATGCTATCCCCATGCGCCACGGTTCCAGCCAGCACGTAGGTGATCGTTTCTATTCCCCGGTGCGGATGCCATGGGAATCCGGCCAGATAATCCTCCGGAATATCGTTGCGAAAATCGTCGAGAAGGAGGAACGGATCGAAGTCTTTTGTGTTTCCGAAGCCGAATGCGCGGCGAAGATGCACGCCAGCGCCCTCGAGAGTCGGCTTCGATTTGATTAGCCTTTTCACGGGTCGGATCGACATCGTGAACCTCCGCTCACTCTCCAGCATAGGATAACTTGTTTCTTCGCACAGCGGTCAGCCACTCCGTCAAACGCAAACAATGATCGCGGGCCCACATGCCGAAGCTCGGTAGTGTCCAAATTTCGATCTCCAGTGCGATGGACGGCTCCTTGATTGGCAATAGACCGAAATAGTACAATTTCAGGCGATTTCAGTAGGTCAGTCTGATGATCACCAGCATCCACACCCTGATTTATTCTGACGATGCCCCCGCAACGCGTGCATTCCTTCGCGACGTCCTCGGCTGGCCCTACGTCGAGGATGCGGCGGGCGGAGGCGCGGGTTGGCTGATCTTCAAGACCGGGCGGAGTGAGATGGGCGTGCACCCGACCCACAGCGTCTACGATGGAAAGACGTACGAATCGCCGCGGCACCATCTGATCTCCCTGATGTGCGACGACATCTCACACACGGTCACTGAACTGAAGGGCAAAGGAGCGGAGTTCCACGGCGAAGTTCAGGATCACGGGTACGGACTCGTGGTCATGATGGCCGTACCCGGCGCCGACGACATCATGCTTTACGAGCCCAAACATCCGCTGGCGTATAGCCTTTGACCGATTGAAAGGGCGACTAACTCATTCCTACCTTTTACCCATCGCAAGGCATCGTTCAAATTAGGACACTCCCAAAAAGCAGCTCCCAGGCAAATCGCCGCCGGGTTTGATATCCTGTTGGGAATCTTTCCGCAGTATCTGACTCTGGGGTGTGGGGACTTCGGTATGCTGGCCGGCATTCGGACACGCGAATTACGCAAAATATATTCTTCACCGCCTCCTCTTGCCTCCGGCGGCGGCTTCGGTTTCGGCAGCGCCCGGGGCAAGGGGAACAAACAGCCCAAGCCGGAGATCGTCGCTCTCGACGGCCTCTCGCTTGAGATCGCGCCCGGAGAGATCTTTGGTCTGCTCGGGCCGAACGGCGCTGGCAAATCGACCACGGTAGGGATCCTCACCACCCGAGTGCGGCCAACCGGCGGCCAGGCCTGGATCGGCGAGCACGATGTGTGGGCCGAACAGGTCGTGGTGAAGCGGCGGATTGGAGTGGTTCAGCAGCGTCCCAACCTTGACTTTTCTCTTACCGCCCGCGAAATTCTGCTTTTCCACGGCGCTTATTTCGGCCTCGATTCCCACGAGCGAACCGAGCGAGCGAAGGCGCTGCTCGATCGCTTCAAACTCAGCGACCGCGCCGATCAGATGGTTCGCGGATTCTCCGGCGGCATGATGCAGCGTCTCTCCATCGCACGCGCCATGATGCACGACCCCCAGGTGCTTTTCCTGGACGAACCCAGCGCCGGCCTCGACCCGCAAACCCGATTGCTGCTCTGGGAAATCATTCGCGAATACAACCAGCGCGGCAAGACCATCCTTCTGACGACGCACAACATGGAAGAGGCTGACGCCTTGTGCCAGCGTCTGGCCATCATCGATCACGGGCGCAATATCGCACTGGGCACTCCGCGCGAGTTGAAGGCTTCCGTCCCTGGCGGTTTTCTGCTGCGCTTGCGCTTCGGCCAGCACTCCCCGGAACTGCTGGCAGCGCCTTCAGACCCTGGCGGGGGTGAGGGAGGTGCGCACGAGCACTGATTCGAATAACACTGATTCAAATAACAACGATTCGAACAGCACCAATGCGAATAACGGCGATGCGAATCCTGACACCCACTCCGCCGACGTGTACGCCGACCGCGGAGGCTCGCTGGTTTCCGAGATCGCCAATCTTGCCGCCAGCGCCTCGGTCGAATTGTGCGACGTGCACATCTCGGAGCCCAGCCTGGAGAATCTCTTCCTGCACCACACCGGAAGGAGTTTGCGCGATTGAACTGGAAAACTTTTCTGGCCCTGCTCGGCGCGCGATGCTCATGTCGCCCGCCGAAACCTCGTCCCTTCGCTGTTGCAGACCTTTCTGCAGCCGTTGATGTTCGTATTTATCTTCGGCCGAGTGATGGTGAGCAGCGGCTACATGCCCGCCGCATACAAGAGCCTGCTGTTGCCCGGGATCATGGCGATCAGCATGGTGTTCACGGGCGTTTGGGCGGTCGCGATGCCTTTGATCGCCGAATTTCAGTTCACTCGCGAGATCGAAGACCGCCTGCTGGCGCCGATAGAAATCTCCTGGCTGGCGATGGAGAAAGTTATTCTTCGGCACGTTTCAAGCGCTGATCGCCGGACTGGCGGTCATCCCGGCTGGCGTGGCTGTTGTTGCGTCCGGGCGTGGAGTTCAACTTGCACTCCCCACTGAGCTTTGCCGGCGTCACGCTGCTGGTGGCGCTCTTCTCGGCCTGCGGCGGCCTTGCTCTGGGTTGCAGCATCAATCAGACTCACATCGGTCTGATGTTCAGCATGGTCCTGACTCCAATGATCTTTTTTGGCTGCACGTATTATCCATGGAGCGCGTTAGCGCACTTTCCCATCCTGCAAAAGATCGTGCTGGTAAATCCGCTCGTTTACGCCAGCGAAGGTCTGCGCGGTACGCTCGTGCCCCAGTTCCCGCACCTGCCGGTGCTGGCTGTGTTCGTCGCGTTGGCGGTCTTCGACGCGCTGTTTCTGGGAATCGGCCTGCGACAGTTCCACGCCAAAGCTGTCAGTTAGATTGACTGTCGAGATCTAGCAGCGGCGCCTGAGAATTGGAGCTGGAGCAATGATTGCGGGTGCGCGGGTGCCCCACCATTCGTTCTTTGAAGGGGGGATTTGAGTGCCGTTCGACTGCCCCACCTTCGCCGATGCCCGTCCCTTGCCATCCGGTGAAGCTAAAACACTAATCTCTACAGCCCTAAAACGCTCCCGCCTCTACCAGAGGTCGTCGATCCTGCAGTGGCGTCCTGCTGTTCTCGCGGCTTTTTCTCTGCTCGCACGATGTAGATGAGTAAAGCAACCAAGACTCCATCCAACAGTAGCCTGAACAGGGAAAACGCATTGAAACCATGGAAAAAGGTTTTGATAAGGTGGTGGGTGTACCCATACCAACTTAGTCCGGCGGCAAAGAAGAAAAGGACGCCCGTCAAAGTGGATACTCGCTGCCGAGAAAATCGAAGCCTTTTCACGGGTATCAGAGACCCGATCGAAAGGAGCAGGCCCCCGAAAACTTGGATCGAAAGATGGACGAGCTGCCTCGTTGTGAGTCCTATCCAGGTTATGCCCAAAGTACGTCGCGCATACTCGTCGCCCTGGTCCGCAGCTTTCTGGAACCAGCGGTTCGCCTCAACGCGGTCCTGCGGCACTCCATAGCCGTGGTAATACATAAAGCCGAGGTCGAATTCGGCTCTCGCTAGACTCTGGTTCGCTGCCTGCCGATACCAGCGGACGGCCTCGGCGCGATCCTGTGCCACACCTTGACCGTGGTTATACAAATAGCCGAGATCATCTTGAGCCTTCGCGTCCCCCTGGTCGGCGGCCAAGCGATACCAACTAGCGGCCGCGGCGTAATCCCGCGCCACCGTATCGCCACGGTAATACATGAAACCGAGGAAATATTGAGCCCTTGCGTCGCCCTGGTCGGCACCTTTGCGGAACGAGCGGAGAGCCTCAGCGTAGTCCTGCGGCACGCCTTGGCCGTGGTAATACATGTAGCCGATTCCATAATTCGCTTTTGCATAACCCTGATCGGCGGCTTCGCGGAACCAGCGGAGAGCCTCGGCGTAGTCCTGCGGCGTGCCCTGGCCGTAGTAATAAGTATGGCCAAGATCGTATTCCGCCTTTGCGTCGCCCTGCTCGGCGCGCACTCTGAATGCCCGCGCCTCCTCAGCCAGTTTCCGCTCAATCTTCTTCTGTTTGTAAACGTGCCAAACGATTGCTGTCCCGCATATTGCGACCACACATATTACAGGCACCGCGATTTTCCAAAATGATTTCATTGCGTCAATCTCCGCGCGGATCGGCCACTATAACGGGGAAGTATCACGCGGGTTTGCCTCTGCACAGCCGACCCGTAAGTTACACTGTGGTGCCCTACGCCAACTGATCCCAATTCACATCAAGCGCTGCGCCCAGTTTTTTCCATGTGCTGACGGAGCCGGATTTACGCTTGGTCTCAATGGCCGCGATTAGCGCGCGCGATAGCTTCGCCTTCTTCGCCAGTTGCTCCTGGGTAAGCTTGCGGTGCTCGCGCCAGATGCGCAGCGCGGGCTCTCCGCTCAATCTGCGCTCGGTGATCTCCAGTGGAAAGTTTTCGTCCTCGCCATCTTCCAGGCGCGCTTTAGCCGCATCGTAGGCCTTCACATCGGCCAGCATTTCCGCATCTTCCATCAGCTTTTTAGTTGCTAGAAACATACGCAGCCATTTCTACCTTCTATCCAGCGTCGCGTCCAGCGTCAGTTCCGACCCCACCGTGATCGTCATTTCTTTCGCCCACGGCTTGTAACCAGGCTTCTCGACACGGAAGGTGTGCTTGCCGGGGGCGAGTGCAATCTTTGCCGGTGTGTATCCCATGGAAGCGCCGTCCACGAACACTTCCGAAAGAAACGGAGTGGAACGCACCATGACCAGGCCCGTCGAAGGCGCGGGAGGTGGCAGCGGCGGTGGTGGAGCGGCTTCTGGCGCGGCCGCCTTGCCGCTGCCCGATTTCGAGAATCCGATGATTGATTCCGGAGCTTCCGGCGCGGCGTTCAGTTCCGACATCCGTTTCTTCTCGTCCGCAGTGATGGGCTTCATCAGGCCCGCGGCCTTGCGCTGACTGATGTGCAGGCGCACGCTTCCGGTGGGCGACCGCAGATAGAGGGAATCGCCCATGATTTCAAGCTGCACCGCATATCCGGGGACCCACTCTGGCGGCGGTTCCGCTTCCGTTGCGGAATGCTCGTAGGCGCCGGCAATGATTCGATCCTGCACATGGACCGAGATTCTGTAGTTGGTGCGTTCTTCCTCCAGCGGAGTATTGACGATCCAGACTTTCGTGGAGGTGCTAACGGACTTCTGGACAGACTCGATCCGTCCATACTGCCAGGGAGTTTGGGCGGCGGCGAACCGATTGCCACCAGGCAGGGCAACGCCCATCAGCACCAAAATAAAGACCAGGGACCGAGCGCGCTTCATTCTGCGTTCCAGTTTACAGCGTCGCGGGTTTCGCGTCATATTTACAGAGTTGCTCCGCGCTTCTGTTCAATCTAAGCAGCAGCGAGCATAATGTTTCAGAAGGCTCTCGGAGGAGATGAAATGCGCAACTTCATGCTGGGGATTATCGCCGCCGTTGCGGTCCTGCTGATCGCAGGCCTCGGCCTGGCTCTGCTGGGATTCCTGCCGACCAGGGCCAACAGCGCGCCGCCGAAATGGGAGCGCCACCTCGCCATGAGCGCGCTCGACAACTCGGTCGAGCGCCATGCTCCGCGGGTGAATAGTCCCGTGCCGCCGACGGACGAAAATTTGATCGACGGCCTGAAGATTTACACCATGAATTGCGCGCTCTGCCACGGCGGCATCGACCGCCAGCCCTCGACCCTGGCGAAATCGTTCTATCCTCCGGCGCCTAACCTCATCCTTCACCCGCCCGACGATGAGGATTGGCACGTCTTCTACGTCATTCGCAACGGGGTGCGCTATACCGGAATGCCGGCTTGGGACAAGACGCTTTCCGATCCCGACATTTGGAAACTCACGGCGTTTCTCACCCGCGTGGAAAAGCTGCCCCCCGCGGTGCAGGACTATTGGAAACAAACCAGTGGCGTGAGTCCTCCAATCGGCGTCCAGTAGGACACAAGTAGGAGTTTGTGTGGCGGCGGGGCTCTGCCCCGCCGGGACGCGGCGTCACCACACTGACGCTACGCCGGCGGACCGCTGAAATTGATCGTGATGGTGGTGGCAGTTGCCGCAGCGTGGCCGCTGACATTGTAGGGTTGGAAGCGCCATTGCTTGACGGCCGCAATCGCCGCCCGCCCCAGAGCAAAATATCCCTGAACAATTTTGAGCTCCTCGACGCTGCCATCCCGGCCGATCACGGCCTGGAGCACCACGGCGCCGTGAAGGTTCTGGGCCGCCGCTTCGGGCGGATACACCGGGTCCACGGTATGAATCAGCAGGCCCCGGGCAGCTTCTTCGCTCACCGCAACCGGCTCGCTGAATGACTGGCTTGCAAGCTGAGGCTGGGGCGCGGAGACGGGCATCATCTGCGCCGGATTCACCGTGACCACCACCGGGCGCTCGATGGGCGGCGAGTCTCTCATGCTCTCAGGAATCGGCGCTCGCGCCTGATGGATGGGCGGCGGTTCCTGACGGTCAAGCACCGGCGCGGGCAGAGGGAAGTCGGGGGCCTTGGGTAAAGTCGGGTGCGCTTCCGTCACCGTTGACTCGGTTGGGACCACTCCCAAGTCCGGTGCCTTCGCATCGGGACTGGCGGGTTCCCGGCTGAAGTACGCATCCTGTTGGGCGGCGCCGTTGGGTACGGCCCCGTTCTGGTTTAAGTAAAAAAGCGCCTCTACCGATTCCCGGAAAATCTGGACTCTTCCCTCCCGGGTGTGCGCCAGATACTGAATCACATCGCGCGATCTCCACAGGTAAAACGCCGCTATCAGCACCAGGATTGCCGCGCAAGCCTTGCGAAACCAAAGCGCGTGGTTACCGCTGCGCGCCCCTGGTTCGCCCTGGTATTCGTCTTCGCCTTCGTCAATCGCAATCTGGCCGTCGCCGGCGGCTTGCTCCGCGCTCTCTTGCTGAAGACCGTCCCCCTGGTCCGCTTCATTGTCATTGTGCTGGGATGCGCCATTCGCGGCACCACCTGCGGACTTGTCGCCGCTCGCGGCGTCATCCCCGGACGATCCGGCCGCGTCCTCGGCGCTCAAGGGCTTCATCTGCTCACAAGCCTTGGTCAGGACTTCTTCGGCTTCGGTGGGAGAAATTGGGCGATAAATCAGGAAATCGAGCCGGTTTTCGCGCATTTCCACCGGCGAGGGATCGTGATCGACGATGGCGATGGCCACCGTGTTGCGGTTGGGTGTGGACTCGCGTGCGCGCTTCAACAGGAAGCTCGCCTCGGGTTGATCGGCCCAGTTCGCGATCACGCACGAAAACGCTTGCGCCTTGGCTTTTTCGATGGCCGTAAAGATGTCGGAACACACTACGGCACGGATTCCCGTAGTCTTGCAGGCCGCCGTCATGGCGGTGTCAGTCTCCGGGCTTTTCGAAAATAGCAGGGCGCGGAATGCCATTCCGGCAACAGATTATCGGGAATTCGGTCACCGCAACAGGTAACCAGCGTGTAGTCCAGAGTTGGAATCTGGCCATTCCGCGGCAGGCATTAGCGATTTCCGTTTGTACGCGCCGGGTGACTTTCGTAACCGGGCCGACGGTCAGTTTATCGGATCAATCCATCCATCGAATTTCGGCCCACTACAGCTCGGCCCCAGGTCCGGAGAGTCTCTGGCGCATTTTTTCCTGGCCCTCGCGCATCTTGCGCTGGGCGTCGTCGAGCTTTTTCTGCAACTCTTTCAGATCGACGTTGCGCTGCATGTTGTCGAGCATGGGGCCGAGGCGGGCCATTTCGTCGGCAATGCGGTTCAAATCTTTCTCACTCCCCGCGGTCAAACCCTTCAGGTCGAAGCTGTCCTCCATCAGACTGCCCGCATCCTTTTTTTCGGGAAGGGTCAGGGTCAGGTTCTGTTCTTTTTTGTCACGCATCACGGTCACTGCGGCCGCAGCCCCAGACGATGAGCGCAGAACATGCGAGAAGTCGGAGGTATCGTGCACCGGCTGGTTGTTGACCTTGACGACCACATCCCCGGCGCGGAATCCGGCCTTCTCCCCTCGGCTGCCCTTCTCCACGGAGCGCACCAGCACGCCGCCGCCCTTGACGCCAAAGAACTCTCCCAGTTGCGGAGTGAGGTTTTCCACCATCAGCCCGCTGTGCAACCCGGAGTGGACGACCACCACAGAGACGGGGAAGTCGAAGTCCGGCAATGAGGGGAGCTTCGGCATGTCGAGCTTGAATTCGTAGCCCTTCGGTTCCCAGGTCATCGACTTGTGCCGGTCGGCGAGTTGCACTTTGATGGTCAGCGGCTGACCGTCGCGGCTGATGCCGAGGGTCACCGCGCGTCCAGGCGGCGTTTCCTTAATCATCCGGCGCAACTGGGCCGCGCTCTCCACCGCCGTACCATTCAGGCTGAGGATGACGTCGTGCTCGTGCACTCCGGCTTTTCCGGCGGGAGCGTCCTGGTCAACCATCGTGACCTCGGCTCCGTGCTCTTCCTTGAGCTTCAATTCTCCCAGGCGCTCCGGAGTAACGTCGGCAATATCCACTCCGAGATACGACGAACCGCCGCCGCCCTCGTCGGAGCCGCCACTCCAATTCCAGCTATCGTCGGCGCGATCGTGGTTCAACTCTACCGGTTGAGCGCTGGCGCCCAGCGAAATAACCAGTGTGAAAACAGAAATGCAAAACAGAAAACGGTGGATCATAGTCCCTCCTGATAGAACCAAACTTACTCGTGGAGTGCCGGGCGTCCCCGCCCGGCGCGCCATCCTAGTGACTCACGCGCCTGAAGTTAACATTCCCCAAATTCGTCCGCACCTTCAGCACCGGCCCGCCGCCGTTGAGTTGTCCCTCGGCCGTCACCGTTTTTGGCCCATACTGTCCGCCTTCCGTGGACACATGAATCTCCTGGAAGTCGCTGTGGATGGTTTGGCCATTGGCGCTTTCGATTTCCGCTCGAATGGAGATGGCCACATCGTTGGCGAGATAAACGGTGATGTCGCCAGTCGAGGTTTCCAGCGAAGAATCTTCATGGCCGCCAGCGCCGCCCGACGAGAATAATTTCGCCGTGATTCCACCAGCCCCAGTTTCCGCCTGTACCGAAGTCGCTCCGTCCACTTCGATGCCGCCGCCGCCGGTCTGGGCCCGCACACGTCCTTTCGCGGACGCCAGGCGAATGTTCCCCCCGCCCGTTTCGAGTTCCGCCGGGCCTCCGATCTCGCCGATCTCCACGCTGCCGCCGCCCGTGGTGGCTTTTACCTGCCCGCCGCACTTTTCCACCCGAATACTCCCTCCGCCTGTTTGCAGCACCGCGCCTTGCGTTCCGGAACGCACGACGATGTTCCCGCCCCCACTTTCCGCCTTGATCTCGCCCTTGGCGGATGCAACCGTGATGTTTCCTCCGCCGGTATGCAGACTCACGCCGCTTTCGACTTTGCCGATCTCAATCGAGCCCCCGCCGGTTTCCGCCGCGACCTCGCCGCCGATATCATCGACGTGAATGTGTCCGCCCCCACTCTCGAGGTCGGCTCGTCCAGCGATCCCGGCCGCCTCAATACCGCCGCCCCCGGTCTCGATCCTGGCGGACTGCAAATCCCGCGGCACATTGATGACCACATCGGTAGCGCCCTTATGATTCCTCCGGCCCTCCGACTCCGACACGATCCACGCCGTGTCTCCCTTGACAGAAGCGCTGATCTTGTACGACTCGAATTCGTGGCGCGACTGTTCTTCCGACGAGTTATTCGACCGGCGGCGAATGACGTAGGTGATCCCGCTTTGCGATCCGCCCTGAACCTTCACCTCTCCAGCCTCCAGCTTGACATGCAGATTCTTTGCCGCACCGAGCGAGCCAGTTGTTTCCTGGACCCAGTTGCTGCCTTCGCGATAGACCCGAGGTTCCTGGCAAAGGGCCAGAGATGCCAGCGCGGTCACGAATACTCCAACTCCGAAAAGCTTTATTGCGTGTTTCAATGAGTAGCCTCCTTAGTTAGTAAGTCGTTGGTCGATGGTCGTTAGTCGCTCGCGATTCATCGCCGCCGTAAGCGTTTGCGAACGACTAACGACTAACGACCAACGACTAACGACCATCGACTAACGACGGTTCTCAATCCATCTCCGGCATCTGCGCCAGCATGGTGCGGGCCTGCGAGCGGATGCAAGCGTTCTGGTCCGTCTTTGAAAGCTTGATCAACACCGATCGCACGCTGCTGTCCGTTTTCATCGGCTCCACCAGGCGCAGGGCCTGCATCCGAACGCCTTCGTTCGTGTCGGCGACCAGCGCCTGCAAAACCTCATCCCGCACTCGCTCATCCTGCCGCGTATAGCCGCCCAGCCCGTCCAGCGCCTTCAAACGCACGCCCGGATTCGTATCGTTCTGCAAGGCGTACATCAGCGCTTCCCGCACATGCGAATCGTCGGGCGACTGGGTCAACAGATCTACGGAATCCATGCGCACTCCCGAGTTGTAATTGTTGCGCGCCGCAAACAACAGCAATTGCTGGATGCGCTGGTCGTTCAGCGAGCCTTGCGCCTGCTGCGTCGAAACCGTGTCGTACTGGATGCTCACCTGATTCGATCCCGGCTCCTGCGTCACCGACCGGATTCCCGCAATCGCAGGCGTGTTGTTGGAACCAAACATCCCAGCTTGCTCTACGATCGGACCGCCGCTAATTGCCTGCCGATTCGCCAGGAAGTTATAAGTCGCGCCAATGCCGCCGCCAAATCCCACCATGAAAATCGCCGCCGCCAGCGCCGGAGCCATCCGAACCTGCCGCAGCCACGCCGCTGGCTCAAGAATCAGTCGCTGCCAGATGCCTCCCGGCCGCGCCGTTTCCAGCGCTTCCTGCAACCGCATCCGCGACGCCGCCAGCAGGTTTGGAGACGGCTCCTCCACCGGCATTTCCGAAAACGTCAACTTGAACTCGCGCGCCGCCTTCAACTCGCTGGCGCACTCCGGACACCGCCCCATGTGCTGCTCTACCTCGTACCGGGCGTCGTCCTCCAGCTCGTTATAGACGTAGAACAAAATGTTTTGCCGCACCCAATCACATTTCATCTTCATATCCCTTCGCGGGAAGTTCTAAGCCGCCGATTCCTCGTCGCCGCTCTTCCAGCTTCGAGCCACGAGCTTCGACCTTCGACCAAACCGCCTGCTCGCGGCTCGTAGCCCGAAGCTCGCAGCTGCCCCTCATCGCATCTCCGCCAGCGCGACCCTCAGTTTTTGCGTCGCGCGAAATAACGTATTCTTCGCCGTCTCTTCCGTCGTATTCAGCATCTCGCCCACCGTCCGCAGCCTCAGCCCGTGATAATGCTTCAACTCGAACACCATCCGCTCTCTGGGAGTCAGCCTCGACAAAGCCGCTCCAATCTTGCGCCCCAGTTCCCGCCGCATCAGATCTCGTTCCGGATTCGCCCCCGCCCGCGCGTCCGCGAACTGCTCCAACCGGCTGTATTCCTCGCCCGACGCATCCACCGCCACCGGAGCTTCCTCCTTGCGCACATTCCGCTTGCGCAGATGGTCGAGGCAAAGATTGGTGACGATCCGGTAAATCCACGTATAAAAGGAGCACTCAAACCGGAAACTGCCCAGGTTCTTATAGGCCTTGAGAAACGCCTCCTGATAAACGTCCTGGGCGTCCGTCTCCGATCCGGTGAGATGCAGCGCCAGCCGCAGCACCGCCTGATCGTAGTGGCGCACCAGTTCCTCGAAGGCCGCGCGGTTGCCCTGCTGCGCCTCGCGGATCAGGCTCGTGTCGTCAATGCGGTTGCCTTGCGTTGCCAAGGAGCCCCTCATATTCCGATCAAACGTGGGGTTCTGGTTGCCGCTGCCCTGCCCCGTCCATCTCGGACGGGAAATCTCGCCAACCGGAATTGCAACTGCGTAAGAATCGGCCGGCATTGCCTGTCTCTGTCCCCTGCAAGTCACCCAACCTCAACCTTGCACGCAAATAGACGCAGCACCACCCCGAACGTTAGCAGATTATAAGGAGTTGGCCCTTGGTTTGCCTGGCCGACGGAACCCCCAACTATTTTGTCATCCTGAGCGAAGCGAAGGACCTGCTTTCACCGGCGTCGCCGTAGGGGTGTTTGAGACAAACTCCAAATTGTCATCCTGAGCTTGTGACTTTTTTGGTGCGTTGGGTAGTGGTGTCGAGCTATAAGGAAGCATGAGCGATCACGAGGTAGAGGCGACAGCAGAAGCGCGGGAAGCCAAGCCGGCGGTGCGGT
This sequence comes from uncultured Acidobacteriaceae bacterium, assembly GCA_963709835.1. GTDB lineage: Bacteria > Acidobacteriota > Terriglobia > Terriglobales > Acidobacteriaceae > Acidiflorens. Next base: position 22,960 of record CAVPYG010000056.1, on the reverse strand, counting down.
TGCGGGTGCCGGAGCGGCGGCAGATGACGATGGTGGTGCAGTGTCCGGACGATCTGGTGCCGGCCGAGCATCGGGTGCGGATGGTGATGGCGCTGGTGGAGACGCTGGACGTGTCGCGTTTTGCCGATCCGATCAAGGCGCGCGACGGAGTGGCGGGTCGCGACGCGACCGATCCGCGGTTGCTGGTGGGGTTGTGGTTGTACGCATGTATTCGCGGGATCGGATCGGCGCGGGAGTTGGCGCGGCGGTGCGAGGAGAGCGCGGCGTTCCGCTGGCTGTGCGGCGGAGTGACGGTGAATCACCGGCTGCTGTCGGATTTCCGCGGCGATCACGGGGCGGCGCTGGATGAGCTGTTCACGCAGGTGATCGCGTCGTTGGTGGACAAGGAACTGGTATCGGTGAGCCGCGTGAGCCAGGACGGAGTGCGGGTGCGGGTGAGCGCGGGGGCGGGGAGTTTTCGCCGGGAAGAGCGCTTGCAAAAGTTGCTGGTGGACTCGAAGCGGCACGTCGAGGAGCTGCGGCGGCAACTGGAGAATCCGGCATCTTCGGCGGTGCTGACGGCGCGGCAGCGGGCGGCGCGGCGGCGGGCGGCGCAAGAGAAACAGCAACGGTTGGAGCAGGCGATCGCGCAGTTGCCGGAGTTGAAACGGAAGCAGGCGGAAGCGGCGCAGCGGGCGGGCCAGGGAAAGTGCGGGCAACAGATGCGGGCGAAGCAGCCGCGAGTGAGCACCAGCGATGCGGAAGCGCGGGTGATGAAGATGCCCAACGGAGGTTTCAATCCGGCCTGCAACGTGCAGTTGGCGACCGCCACCGGGAGCCGCGCCATCGTGGGCGTGGAGGTGAGCCAGGAAGGCTCGGACTCGTCGGGGTTGAGCGCAGCGATGCGGGAGCAAGTGGAGCGGCGCAGCGGAGGCAAGGTGGAGCAGCATCTGCTCGATGGCGGCTACCTGCGGCTGGCCGACATCGAGCGCGGGCACGAGCGGGGCGTGGAACTGTTCGTGCCGCCGAAACCGGCGCGGCAGGCGTGCCGCCGGGGCCGCGAACTGGAGCCCAAGCCGGGCGACAGCGCGGCGGTGCGGGCGTGGAAGAGGCGCATGGCGAGCGCGGAGGGCCAAGAGATTTACCGGCAAAGGGCGGCGACCAGCGAAACCGTCAATGCCGATCTGCGCCGTTATCGCGGGTTAACGCCGCTCACCGTGCGCGGATTGGCCAAGGCCAAGTGCGTGGCGCTGTGGTGCGCGCTGGCGTACAACGTAATGCATTTCGGCGCGGCGCTGCTGCTCTAAGCGAGCGGCGAGAAGCCAAACGATGTCCCGGAAGCGGAGGTCGGCCCTGAAACCCCGGCCCCCGCGCCCGGCACCGGACAGCGGATCGTCCGAACGACCAACCGCGGGAGCAAGAACCTCGGTGCCGTGGAATGAAAATCGATTTAGTCACAACCTCTGAGCGTAGCAGAACGATTCGCGAAGCGAGTCGTTCTGCGGAGTCGAAGGACCCCTACCTTCGTCTCGACCGCTGGCGGGCGCGGTTGCCCCATCTTAAAATCACGCGGGTGCCCCATCCTAAAATCGCTGCGCGTGCCCCATCCTAAAATCGCGCCCTTTGCGATTTTAGGGTGGGGACGTTCCCTCTCGAATCGCGCGAAGCCCTACTTGGCTTTTTCAACCGGTGGCTGCCACAGCTCAATCTTGTTGCCATCGGAATCGTAAATCCAGGCAAAGCGGCCGTAGGATTCATCCCCTCGTTTGGCGTCGATCTTCACTCCCTCTTGTTTTAAGCGGTCGAGCAAAGCATCCAGATCGTCCACGATGTAGTTGATCATGAACGGCGCCGGGCTGGGATCGAGATATTTACTGGACGCGGGGAAAATAGTCCACACCGTAACGTGTTCCTTTTTCGGGTCGTCCTGTTCGCGCCACGGAAGCATCACGCCCCCGCCTTTGTCCGCCAGTCCAAGATGCTTCGCGTACCATTCGCGCATCTGATCGCGATTGGCGGATTTGAAGAAGACCCCGCCGATTCCAATAATGCGTCCGCGCGGCTCCGTTTTGGCAGCCGGCTTCGATTTTTCAGTTTGCGGAGATTTCATTTCCTGTCCTCCTGTTGAGCGGGCCGCGATGAGCAACCCCGATCCAAGTAACAACGACCCGAGAAACAACGACCCGAGTGCAATTGTGCCCCACGGTTTTCCTAGCATCGGCGGATTATACATAAATTTCGATTCGAATGGAGAAAACCGCGGGTGTGAAGTACGAACACTCCCACTCAATCCAAAACCGGATTCAGTCGGCAGGGTTGAGCTCAAGAGATTCTGGACCATGAATCTGAATCATCATTCCACATGATCGCGGTAAATCGCAGTAATCGCAGGCATTCGAAGCCAGCAAGAACGGACGGCCTGGGGCCACAAGCCGTTTGCTTTCTTTCGCTTATGGGAACATTGCAGGAATTTTCCTTTCCTTCCCGTCTCCTAGTCAACCACGCCTTCCGGACACCGGAAGTTTCCCCGCTTGCATTTGCAGTAAGTTTGCAGTATAAATGCAGTGTATGAGGAGGTGCCTATGGCACGTTTCACGATTGATACCGATCAGCAATTCGACCAAAACCTCACCGATCTTGTTAACATGACTGGCGGAACCAAGGCAGATGTGCTCCGCAAAGCGCTTGCTACATATAAGTACTTGAAAACCGAAGACCAGCAGCCTCAAAATAAGGTTTCGATCACCAACAAAGACAATGCTGTTGTGAAGGATGTTATCCTTCCCTAGACCACTGGGAGGCTAGTCATGGGTACTCCACCACCCGCAGTTCCCAATCGACCACCACAAGTAACGATCCCGGTCAGTGGTTCGGTGGGAATTGGCAACCTCACCCCTCCACCACAGGTAACGATCCCGGTCAGTGGTTCGGCGGGATTTGGCAACCTCACCATCACGCCCCCCACGTTCCTTGAAAGGTGGGGGGTTGTCTTTGTGGCAGTCGGCGGTCTTTGGATGCTCGGCGTTTGCGTCGCGATGCTCTGGTATTACTTGGCTCACCTTTCATTGCCGCCGCCCCTGACATCCAGCGTCAAACCCGAGGATTACAAAGCAATCCTGGATCTTCACAAAACGGCGGCCGATCATTTCCGCGATTCCTTGAATTTTGCTTTCGATCTCATGGTCACAAAGACCATCTTGCCTTTGCTGACGCTTCTGCTCGGCTACCTTTTTGGATCGAAAAAGGCCTGATGTACCGCAGTTCCTTCAACGCAGATCGGGAAAATATGGGGACAGACTGGATGTTCACCTAATTCTGCTTCCGAGAAACTGGGGTCAGTCCAGTCTGTCCCCGGTTTCAGATCGGAACAGCAGCGAATCAGTTAAATGCCGAACTTCAGCACGACCTGCAGCGTATTATCAACAGTGGTCGTCCGGTCTTCTTGGCCCACACTTGAGAGTTGGAGGTGTCCTTGCTCCAGTCCCGCACTTCTCCGCGTGAACAAATATCCAACACTGGGAAAAGCCGCGCTGCCTGGTTCGTCGCATTCCTCGCGATCGCCGCCATCGCAGCGCTCGTGTACGCGCTCGTGTGGTTCACCGCGCCGCCGAAGATTGTCGATCTGGTGTTCGAGAATCGCAATAACAGCGCCAATGCGGACCAGCAGACGATCCATAGCATTCAAAAGGTTGGCAGTCTATATGTGGTGAGCTATCAGGGCGATTACCAGGAACGGATCGACTGGCTCAATCATTGGCATATACAGGAGGCCGCTAAGATTCCCTCGCCAGCGCGTTGCAGCCTATTCGCGGCGCGCACGGCGAAGGGCGATTCCATTTTTGGGCGCAATTTTGATCGGCCCAGAGAAGTGCCGGTGCTCATCCAGTTTGCGGCCCCGGGGAAATACAGATCGTTTGGCTTCAGCCCATTCTCAGAGTGCGGGATTGGGGGTGTCCTCGGGAACGCTCAGCCCACTGAATACGATAGAAACAAGTTTCTCTATAGTTTGCCTTTTTACGTCACCGACGGCATCAACGAAAAAGGACTCGCCATCGGGACTGCGGCAGCGCCCCTCCGGCGTGTGACAAAAGACGATACGCGAAAGCCCGCGTTCGTGCTTCTGTTCATTCGGCGCGCACTCGACGAGTGCAAGAATGTGCAGGAAGTGGCAGAACTGGCGCGCACCCTGGCTCCCTACGACAAATCTATCGACTCGATCTCTAATTATTTTTTGGCCGTGGACTCGAATGGCGATTGGCTGGTGATTGACTATCCCGAAGGCAAGCCGCGTCTAACTAGCGGTACCGGATGGCAAGTGCGGACCAATGAATTCATTGACGGCGTGAAGGCGGATGAGGGAACGGTCAACTCCTCTTCGCCGCGAAGGTTCCGCAGTTTAACCAAAAAACTAGGCGCCGGCCAGCCAGCATCGGACCTCGATGCCATGCAGCTTCTGCATCGTGTGCACAACTACACCGCCTGGTCCGTTATCTACAACACCAAAGCAAAAGAAGGACTGATCGCAGCCCGCGAGAACTATCGCACCGAGTACCGCTTCCGATTTACGGAAGAAGCCGCAAAGTAATGTTGCCGGGTGCGCCACTTCTCTCGCGCTTTTCGAGAAGTGGCCCGCTGCCCCAGAGCCTGCCCTGAGCCTGTCGAAGGGTCCCCGCCCGGCTTTTGGGCAGTAACCTGGACGCCGCGTCGGTATGCGCCGCGGGCGTGACGTGTGAACATCCCCGCTCAAGCCAAAACCGCGCTTGAGCGGGGCGCCCGTCCGCCGCCCCCGGCTCAGATGTGCTGTAATAGTTGCCAAGACTCCTGTTCGAAGACGAATAGAGGTTCACGCCTTGCACAATTTCGAGCGGACGATCTCAAAGGCCAACGCGGCGCATCTGATCGAAACCTACCTCGCATCCGTCGAGAGGATCGAAAACTCGCTTGGTGACCACAAGGTTCTCGACCTATTAAAGGTATTAAAACGCAACCATATCGGAGCTGGGCCATACCCTTGCGTAACGTGGTTCGAGGCCTCGAACCGAATATTGAGCGATTTGGTGATTTTGTACGGCGTGAAATGGCTATTGGACAATGAGGTCTTCCCGTTCGAACAATATGTCGTTGAATACGGCAATGAAGATGAGAACGGGTTCGACATTCGCGCCGAAGGAGAGGGGAAGGCATTAGTTGGCGAAGCTTTCAACGTCGCCCCGTCCTTCTTCCAAGGCAAGAAGAACTCGATGCGCAAAAAGCTGGCTGAGAGTAGGGCCGACTTCAAAATCCTCATGTTCAATCATGACGCTGTGAAGCTCAGCTATGCACCGAGGCCGACCAAGAATGAGTATTTCGTCTTCGTGCAAGTCGGCATAGGCGATTCGCGCATGGTTCCTCGATTCGCGTGCGAACCCAAACCGGAGTCTGTGACGTGATATTCCCGCTCAAGCCAAAACCGGGCTTGCGTGAGCCAATCGTCGGCTGAGAGCTAGGTGAACGTACACAGCCCCCGGCCACGCTCTAGAGAAGCGTCATCCAGGGTTCGTTCGATGTCTCGAACCATCTTGTCGAGTTCCGGTTGGTAGTAGATGCGCGCGAGCTTATTCGGCATCGGCAATATCGCCTCCACCCGCCGCTTCCAATGCTTGTCAAGGGTCGCGAAGGCAGCGTATGCGGTCCCGATTACCGCCTGGCCAAAGTCGATACCATCGTTCGGCATGATCGTCCGACCCTTCGCTTCTCGGACTAACAGCCTGAGCAAATTGCCGTAAACGTATGTAGCTGGACGGTCGACCGTAAAGGGCAATTCTGGGAGTTTAGCGTCCAGCCAGCCGGGGTTTTTCGTGTGCTCGGTCCAGTGGGCCATGATATCGTCCCGAAGCCTTAAGCCCATCTGGTGCTTGCCATCTATTATGTCGCCCCTCTGCGGAGCGAGCCAGTCCATGAAACGTCCCAATCGGAAGAAATCCGAAGGTAGTGACGCTGGCAGGTCTGCGATCTTGATCTCGGGCGACCTTCTCAGCCGTTCTGCGGCGAACGTCTTGAGCAATCGCTCGCAAAAAAAGGGGAGGCCCTGTAGCTGCTGCTCCCGTTTGATGCACTCATACGGATTAAACTCCACGGGAAACCAATGGGTGCCTATTTCGTCCAGGAACTCACGAATTGCTATGAATGAGTCACCCTGAGGACCGGACAGCTCAGCTGCATTAGATACAGAGAAGAGCACATCGACGCCGCGATTCAGAGTCGCGATGAAGCGTCCTCTCCGATCCGGATCACCTTTGGTCAGATCTTTAATCGCAAAGTTGTCGAGAAAAACGGTTGGGCCGTTGACGGACGCCGTCATAGCGAACAGCTCGGTCGGGTGTGGGCTAACCGTTATCATCTAGGCCCTCAGACCTCGAGTGTCCCACTTAAGCCCAGTTTTGTTTTGGCTTGAGTGGGGCAGTTTCGGAACGTTCCCAGTAACTGGTTTGAATCGCAACCCAGAGAAAACCGAAGGGCGGGCCACCAGCCCAGTGACCTCCGGACCGACTGCGAAAAATCATCCCTCACAGGAACCTCCGTGTCCCGGCCTACTGCCTACAGAGTTTTTACTGGTCGAGGCGGGCGAGGAGGTGTGGATTTTTTTAACTTTTCCGCCACGTCAGGAAACACGTAAACAGCCTGAAGCATACTCTCTACGATGTCCATGACCGATTGAACTTCGGCTCGGGTAGGCATATGTCCCCGGTGGATAGCAGCATTACCCATTTCGAGGGCTGCAAAAAGAACCTCCCGATTCTTCGAACTGATGTACCCTGCCTTTTCCAGCTCCTGCAGTTTTCTGCCAAAGCCGCCGACATCCTTAACCTTATCTACCATAAGCAAGTCCACCAGCGTTCTAGCTCCCATCATGGGCAGACACAAGCTGGCAGAATCCAGAGATTTGTAAATCTCTTCAAGAACCAACCGCAAGTCGCCCGGTAGATAATATCTCCACCTCGGCAAATAACGGGACATCACGGGTGGAAAATGACTCACGTCGCCCTCGGGTTCGTCTTCAGTCCGTTGCGTGCGTCGCAGAACGATCTCTTGGCAGCCAAGACACTGAAGCACCGCGTAGGTTATCACCCACCAGTAGCCTTCACCTTCTTCGGCGCTATCCCCGTCATGAGCTCCAACGACCTGATGTGCGGTTCTGCGTCAACACTTATTGCAGAAAACTTTCTCGATTTCCGGCTTGGCCTTCTTGTTGGTCATAATAGTAGGATCGCAGAGATTATAAGCCGGGTGCACGACTTCCAGCGCTTTTCGAGAAGTAGCGTGCCGAACAACAAACCAAGTTGCACTACCTGATGGCTGACGGCTGATGGCTGACGGCTGCCGTCTGACGGCTTTTTTTTCATCACATTTTTCCTGTACCGCCGTCACAGACATGCACCACAATTGGTGCGATCATTTCCTCGACAGTGCATCATCGGCAAGTGCGCCCGCCTCCAGAGGCGAACGCATCTGCCGTCCCCAGCATTTTCCACGGTTCTTTGACAACGAATAGAAGTGGCGAGCGCCAACCCGAAGAGCACGCGAACCGCAAAATCTCCCGCTAAGTCCAATGATTTGAATACTTTGCGTCTAACATCTTTACTATCATCAACTTAACTCATTTTAGGTAGGGGGGGTACCCCCACACTTTTTCAAATTCTCAGCTCGTCAACACCAGTTATCTATCTGCGAATCATCGCCTTAGGAGCAATCATAATGTCCTCTTCTTCTGATAAATTTCCCGACGGAATCTGTGCCATGCGAAAGTGGAACGGCGATCCCTGCCAATCTCCAGCCCTTAACGGCGAAAGGTTTTGCCACTACCACAAGGTCATGGGAGAGCCAAAAGTCGACATCGACAACGGCCCTTCCCATCATGTCTACCTGCACGTCTTCGAAGACGCCGTCTCCATCCAGTCGGCGATCTCGGACGTTTGCGAAATGCTGCTGCACCGCCGCATCGAAGCCAAAGAAGCTTCCGTCCTTCTCTACGCCATGCAAGTCGCCTCCACCAACATGGCTCATATGAATTCCCAGAGAGCGCAGCGCAAGCTCAAGAGCCAAAAGAAAAGCAGCGCGGAAACCTCCCCGATCGCCGCGCCACCGTCAAGCGAGGCTTCCAACGCCAGTTCCGCTGCCTCGTCACCGGAACCCGACCCTTTGCCGCCGGGGACAATTCAGGCGTGCCAGCAGGAGGAGGCGATAGGCGCTTGAACGATGTGCCTCGCAAAGCCTCAAAAGGTACAATGAAACACAGCCGAGGCCAGTGGGAATTCATGTTTGAAGTCACCGTGGAAGAGACATTCGCCGCAGGGCACTACCTGCGCAACTACAAGGGCAAGTGCGAGAATCCGCACGGCCACAACTACAAAATTCGTGTGACCCTTGCTGGAGTCGAGCTCGACAAGGCAGGACTGCTGCTCGATTTCAAAGACCTGAAAGACGTGATGAAGCCCGCCATCGACCGTCTCGACCATCAGATGCTCAACGACATCGAGCCCTTCAACGTCCTCAACCCCTCCGCCGAAAATCTCGCGAAATATTTTTACGACGAAACCAACGTCCGCTTAAAAAGCGTAACCAACGGCAGGGTGCGAGTGAAAAATGTCACCGTTTTTGAGACCGACACGACCACGGCGAAATACAGCGAGTAGCAGTTGAGTGATCGGGTCATTGTGTGATCGGGTCATCGGGCGATCTAAAGGCGCTGCTTTTGAATTTCGATCACCCGATGGCCCGATCGCCCGATCGCCCGATGGTTTAGCCCCCATGCAGATTGCAGAGGTCTATAAATCGATCCAAGGCGAATCCACCTTCGCTGGCCTTCCCTGCGTCTTCGTGCGCCTGACTGGATGCAATCTGCGCTGCTCGTGGTGCGACAGCGAATTCAGTTTCGAAGGTGGGAAAAAGATGGCGCTCGAAGAAGTGCTCCGCGAAGTCGCGCGTCTGAGCCCCAGCGGAGGATTGGTAGAGATCACTGGTGGCGAACCCATGCTGCAAGAGCGCGAGGTCATCCCGCTGATGGAGCAACTGCTGGACGCCGACTACAAGGTATTGCTCGAAACCAACGGCGAACGCCCACTGGCGCGGGTCCCGAAACAAGTCGTGAAAATTGTCGATGTGAAGTGTCCGCACTCCGGCGAAGCCAACACTTTTGCCGTCGAGAACCTGAAAGCGCTCCAGCGCCACGATGAACTCAAGTTCGTTTTGACCGATCGCGCCGACTACGAATTTGCCCGCGACTTCGTTCTGACTCGCGGACTCGCCGAGCGCGTAAACGCCATTTTGTTTTCGCCCGCGTTTGAAAAGACTGCCTCTGGCAAGCGAGACATTTCGCACTGCATGCTCGATCCCAAAAAACTCGCCGACTGGATCCTAGCCGACAATGTTCCAGTTCGCCTCAGCCTGCAAATCCACAAACTGATCTGGGATCCCGCGGCCAGAGGCGTGTAGAGGAGGATTGTGTAGTGACAGTCTACGCCAGCTTCGCCCGCACGCGGTTCTCCGCCCGCAGATGCGCCACCACCAGCCTTATGTCTTCGAAGCTGACGTACGGAGGAACCGCATCTTTAATGTCTCGCAGCCGCTCAATTCCTTTCTCCAGGCAAGCCGCCTCAATCAGCGGTTGCGCGTCGGGAGAAATCCATTTCGGATCCAGCTTCACTTGGCCCGTCTCAACCAGATTCGCCACCGTGCAGACGACGGTCGAAATCTGCCGCGCCCGAATGCGCGCAATCTCCTCGAAGCTGCGCCCCTCGTGCAGGAGCCGGAGAGTCTGTTCCGCCGGAGTCGCTTCTTTGACCGTCGTCGGCGTGGCGCGCGCTCCCGCGGCAAAGTTTTTCAGAACCTGAAGAATTTCCGCGCCATAGGTTTCAGCCTTGCGATCGCCAATGCCAGTCACCTGCTTCAACTCGGCAATATTCGACGGACGCCGCCGGCACAATTCCTCCAGCGTGCTGTCGTGCAGAATGATGTACGCGGGCACTTTGTTCTCCCGCGCCATATTGCGCCGCCATTCGCGCAGATATTCCGCCAGCGCCGGATCGGCTTCCACAGGCGCCGCATCCCGCGCTCGCGGTCTTTCCGACGAAAGGCGCGGAGTATAGAAGGACGGAGAAGATGTTGGCGGCAAAAAACCCTTTCGCGCCGCAACCTCCGGCAACTCGGCGCTTACCACCTGGCCCAGCCATTCCGGCTTCGCCCCGCAATGATCGCAGTTGCCGCAACTCTCCCATTTCGGAGATTCCCCGAAGTGCAGGCAAATCTGGCGCTGGCGGCAGCGCGCAGAGTCCGACGAAGCGGCCGATCACGCGTTTTCGCTCTGCCGACCGCTCGCGCTCCGCGTCATCCGCGATCTTGTTGATGAAGTATTCCAGAAGGATGAAGTCGCGCTTCTGCCAGAGCAGCACGCAATCCGCCGGACGTCCATCTCTCCCTGCGCGGCCCGCCTCCTGGTAATACTGCTCGATCGATTGCGGCAGCGACAGGTGAATCACGGCACGCACCGCGGGCTTGTTGATGCCGAGGCCGAACGCAATCGTTCCCACCAGCACCCGCACTTCGTCCGACATCCAGCGTTCCTGGTTCTGCCGCCGCATGGGCGCTTCCATTTTTCCGTGATAAGGGACCGCCGCGATCCCGCTCTCCTCCAGGTATTCGACCGTCTCCTCGACGCGGCGAATGGTGGGCGAATACACGATCACGCTCTCTCCCGCGTATTGCCGCAAGGCGCGGACGAGCAATTCCATCTGGGTGCGCGCTTCGCACTCGTGCACCACGTAGCGCAGATTCTTGCGGTGGAAGCTGGCGATATAAAGATCGGGATGGCGCATCTGCAACTGCTTCAATATGTCGTGCCTCACCAGCTTGGTCGCGCTGGCCGTGAACGCGGCAATGGGAAGCTTCGGAAAACTCGTGCGCAAACGGCTGAGCTGCCGGTAATCGGGACGAAATTCGTGCCCCCACTCGGAAATGCAATGCGCTTCGTCCACGGCAAAGAATCCCACCGGAACTTTGCCCAGCCATTCGAAAGTGTTTTCCGCGGCCAGTCGCTCCGGCGAAAGATAGAGCAGCCGGTATTCTCCGCGCACTGCCTTATCCATCACCTGCCGTCGTTCCGAAGAATTCTGAAAACTATTGATGGCCGCCGCCGGAATTCCCATCTGCGCCAGTTGCGCCGCCTGGTCCTGCATCAGCGCAATCAGCGGAGAAACCACCACCGCCGTCTTCCCCAAAATCACCGCCGGAAGCTGGTAGCACAGCGACTTCCCGCCCCCGGTCGGCATCACGACGCAAGCGTCGTGAGCGGCCAGCAGGCTGCGGATGACGCTCTCCTGCTTGGGGCGAAACTCGTGGTATCCCCAATAGCGCCGCAGCGCTTCCGCCAAGTTTGGAACGTCGGGCATTATTTGTGCGCTCTTTTTTGTGGCTTCTTCGGAAGTATAGCGTTAGTCGTAGGGTCGAAGTCTGTGAGCGCTCGACACAGGATTTGTGACGAATCAGGTGAGCGAGAAAAAGGCCGACACGAGGCCGGCCTTTTCCGGTTTCTAAGTTTTCGCGGGCGCGGGCGCCCGCGCCACACGCATACACTACTTCTTTGGGGCGATCGCGTCCTTGGCGGCTTTCGCCACGCGGAACTTCACCACCGTCTTCGCCTTGATCTGAATCGGTTCGCCGGTCTGCGGATTGCGTCCCATGCGGGCCTTGCGATGCGCCTTTACCAGGCGGCCCAGGCCGGGCACAACGAACACACCGCTCTTCTTCGTCTCTTTAATTGCCGTATCTGCCAGCTGTTCCAGGAAAGTCGCGACAGTTTTGTTGTTGGTGCCGAGCTTTTCGGCCAGGTGACGGGTCAGTTGGGTCTTGGTCATACCAGATGCCATGAATTCCTCCTTCAGGAACTTGAAGATTTGCTTGTCTTCAGCGCATAGTAACGCACTGTGCTGTGGAATAATAGCATTTTATTCAGATTTTATGCGGTTTCCAGTAAGGTACCCCTGGAAAATCGTTATGAAATGTGGGTCAGGCGTTGGAAAGCGCCAAATTGGAGCCGCGAACTGGGGCAAAACGATAGTTGTTCCGCTAGGCGTCGCTGCGTGGAACGACGGTCGGACAAACGAGAGTGCCGATGCATCAAGCCCTGCCGGCCATTTCCAGGACCTTCTCCGCGGTCATCCCGATCTCCCGCAGATGCCGGATGCTCAAGGCATCGTGTCGCTTCGCCAAGCGCACTCCGGCGGAGTCGCGCACCAGGCGGCAATGAAAATAGTCCGGTGTGCCGTATCCAAGCTCGGCATACCCGAGCGCGCCACGGAGCAGGAGTTGACGCGCGGTGGACTTCAACAAATCGGCTCCCCGCACGACTTCCGTGATTCGCATTGCCGCGTCGTCCACCACGACCGCAAGCTGATAGGCGGGAACATCGTCGCGCCGCCAGACCAGAAAATCGCCGAAGTCAAAATTACTGCCGGCGACGTAGCGCTGCCGTCCCAGATTTAAATCCGCAAACTCAATGACCTCGCCATCGGGCACGCGGAAGCGCCAGTTTACGCCCGCAGGCCCGGTAACCCCGCAGCTATCTTTCCGTTCGCGGCAGGTTCCCGGATACACCGGTTCGTCATCGGCATCGTTCGGAGCGCTTGCCGCCTGCGCCAGATCCCTGCGCGAACAAGTGCATGGATACAGAAATCCGCCCTCCCGCAACCGCCGCCACGCCTGCAAATAGTGCGACCGGCGCTCACTCTGCGAGTATGGGCCCTGCGCGCCGCCACAATCCGGGCCCTCGCTCCAACGAATTCCGAGCCAGCGCAAGTCTTCGATCATGGCGCTAGCGAATTCCGCCCGAGAGCGCTGCGGATCCAAATCTTCGTTGCGCAAAACCAATACTCCCCGTTTTTCGATGGCCCTTTGCGCCGCGATCCAAAAAGTTTGTGCATGGCCAACGTGCAACAGCCCAGTTGGCGACGGCGCCAAGCGCCCGCGATAATTTGAGTTTGCGCGAGAAATACTATGCCTCTGGATTCGGAGTATACAGTTGCCGGAGACGCCGATCTGTCCGCCGCTCGATCCGGCTGGATGGCGCGTATCTCGGCCGCCTGCCCCGGCCAAATTTCACATGAACGCGCTGCAAGAATTTGACCCTCTTTCCCCTCTACTTTAGACTCAAGATTCAGCAAAAATAAGGTTAAATCCATGTCTGACAGCATTTCTCTCAAACTCCCCGACGGCAGCACCAAGGAAGTCCCGAAGGGGACCACTGCGCTCGACGTTGCCAAGTCCATCAGCCCGCGTCTCGCCGACGCCGCACTCGCCGCCAAAACCAACGGCGATCTCGTGGACCTCACCCGTCCGCTGGAAGCGGACGCCGAGCTGCGCATTCTCACCGACCGCGACCCGGAGGCTTTGGAAGTCTATCGGCATTCGTCCGCGCACCTGCTGGCCGCGGCCGTGCTCGAACTTTTCCCCGAGACCAAGCTCGGCCACGGTCCCGCGACCGAGAACGGGTTCTTCTACGATTTTCATCGCGAGACCGCGTTCACGCCCGAAGACCTCGAGAAGATCGAGAAGAAAATGCAGGAGCTCGTTCACGAAAACCTGCCCTACGCGCGCGAATTTCTGCCCCGCAAAGAAGGGCTGGAAAAGTTCAAGGGCGAAGGCGACTTCATGAAGTGCTACTTCATCGAGCAGTTTACCAAGCCCGATGAGAAGATTTCGATTTACAAGACGGGCAAGTTTCAGGATTTCTGCCGCGGCCCGCATGTGCCTTCGACCGGAAAAATCAAGGCCTTCAAGCTGCTCAACATCGCGGGCGCCTACTGGCTCGGAGACGAAAAGAATCCACAACTGCAACGCATCTACGGCACGTCGTTCTTTTCCAAGAAGGACCTCGACGCCTACCTCAACAGCATCGAAGAAGCGAAAAAGCGCGACCATCGCGTGCTGGGTAAACAGCTCGACCTGTTTTCCATCCAGGAACTTGCCGGGCCGGGCCTGATTTTCTGGCATCCCAAGGGAGGCATCATCCGCAAAGAGATGGAAGACTGGATGCGCGAAGAGTACCTGCGCCGCGGCTACTCGCTCGTCTGCACCCCGCACGTGGCGCGGCGTCAATTGTTCTACACCTCGGGTCACGAGGGCTATTACTCGCAGAACATGTTCGACGCCATGGAACTCGACGACGCCGAATATCGCCTCAAGCCCATGAATTGCCCCGGCCACATCCTGATCTACAAAGATTCGCTGAAGTCGTATCGCGACCTGCCGGTGCGCCTCGGCGAACTCGGCACGGTCTATCGCTACGAGCGCTCGGGTGTGATGCATGGCCTGCTGCGCGTCCGCGGCTTTACCCAGGACGACGCGCATATTTTCTGCACTCCCGAGCAAATCGAAAACGAAATCGTGGGCTGCCTGGAGTTTGCGTTGGAAGTGCTGAAAGATTTCGGCTTCGACCAGTTCCAGACCGAGCTTTCCACCTGGGACCCGAACGACAAAAAAAGTTTCCTCGGCACCGAAGACCAGTGGAACCTGGCCAATCACTCGCTGGAAAGCGCGCTGAAGAAACTGAACATCGAATACAAGATCATCCCCGGCGAGGCCGCGTTCTACGGGCCGAAGATCGACGTCAAGCTGGTGGACGCCATCGGCCGACTGTGGCAGCTTTCGACCGTGCAGTTCGACTTCAACCTGCCGCATCGCTTCGAGCTCGAATACGTCGCCGAAGACGGCACCCGCAAGGAGCCACTAATGGTCCACCGCGCGCTCTATGGATCGGTCGAGCGCTTCTTCGGCGTGCTCATCGAACACTACGCCGGGGCGTTCCCGGTGTGGCTCTCGCCGGTGCAGGTAGCGATGATACCCATCGCGGAGCGGCATACCGAGTATGCGGAAAAAGTCGCGTCGCAACTGCGAGCGGCGGCCGTGCGCGTGGAAGTCGATTCCCGCAACGAAAAGATGAACGCGAAAATCCGCGAACACGCCATGCAGAAAGTCCCATTTCTGCTAGTGGTGGGAGACAAAGAATCCGAAGCCAACAAAGTCAACGTCCGCACCCGCGGCAAGGAGAAGACCGAAGACATGGCGACGGCGGATTTTGTAGAGAAGATCAAGAAGCTAATCGCGGAGAAGGGGCCAGGGTTGTAGTCGCCAGTGCCCACGTAGAGACAGCCGCCCTCGGCTGTCCAGGCGAGCGTAGCTCGCCCGGTTCCGGTCGAGCGCTCGCGGCAGGAAACGATGTTTCCTCGCGACGTTCACCTCGCCCCGAAGAACCTAGAGTGAAGTAAGAAGTTGCCCCGCAGGCTTACGGCGTCCGGTGCTACACTCGTTTCATTATGGCTGAAAAGCGTTCGCGGATTTGGATTTGGCTGCTGGTGGGCGGCGGGTTGTTCGTGCTGTTTGCGGCGGCTGTGTTTACGCTGGTGTACCTGAGTTTTAGCGGCGGGGATGAAGAATCGTTTTCCGGCTTCGGCTCCAAGATCGCCGTGGTTGAACTCGATGGCGTAATTTTCTCTCCCAAGCAGACCGTCTCCCAGCTCAAGAAGTTTGCCGATGACGATTCGGTCAAGGCCATCATTATTCATGTGAACTCTCCGGGAGGCGGCGTGGCTGCGTCGGAGGAGATCTACCGCGAGGTGAAGCGCATCCGCGACGAAAAGAAGAAGCGCATCGTGGCTTCGATCGAGACCGTGGGCGCGAGCGGAGCGTATTACGTGGCGTCGGCCACCAACAAGATTTACGCCGACAAGGGCAGCATTGTGGGATCGATCGGAGTGATTGCCGAGTGGATGAATTATGGCGAGCTGTTGAAGTGGGCGAAACTGAACGCGATCACCATGAAGACGGGCGAATTCAAAGACACGGGCAGTCCGACGCGCGAAATGACGCCTGCCGAACGCGAGTATCTTCAGGGGGTGCTCGACAACATGTGCGCGCAGTTCATCCAGGCGGTGGCCGAGGGGAGACATGCGAAGGAATCGGACATCCGCGCCATTGCCAATGGAAAAGTCTGGACCGGCCAGCAAGCGGCCGACTTGAAACTGGTGGACCAGATCGCCGATTTCGAAGACGCGGTGAAAGACACGGCGCGGGCGGTGAACATCTCCGGCGAACCGACGCTGGTGTGGCCGCCGAAAGAAAAGCGGTCAGGCCTGGATCTGCTGTTTGGCGACGTTTCCGATTATTTGCCCACGCGCGAGAAGTTGATGGAGCAGCAAGTCGGCTTTTACTATCTGTGGAAATAATCAGTTGTCAGCCCCCAGTTGCCGGTCGCCAGCAAATGCCGAAGAGGTTTTCACTGGCAACTGGCAACTGGGAACCGAGAACTGCACTTGCAAAGAACCCCTTAAATTTGAGAAGGTTATAGACAGCGCAGGGCAACGGCAGGGGCGGCAACGCCCTCGGCCGCTGAACACCGCGTAGGGAAGCGGCCCCGAAGGGAGCAAAACGCTTATGACGAAGGCTGACCTGATCGAAGAAGTTTCCCGGCTGGCGGAACTCACCCGCAAAGACGGCGAAGTGATTGTGGATACGATCTTTGACAGCGTGGTGCGCTCGCTGCGGGTCGGCGACAAGATCGAAATCCGCGGGTTTGGCAGCTTCCGCACTCGCCAGCGCAAGCCGCGCGTGGGGCGAAACCCAAAGACGGGAGAACGTGTGGAAGTTCCGGCAAAGAAGATCCCATTCTTCAAGCCGAGCAAAGAACTGAAAGACCTGGTGAACAGCGGCGAGACAGCGGAAGTTGCTCCAGCAGCGCCATCATCGTCCGTGCCGCCCAGCGCGCAGTAGACGGATTGCGCGGCGCGAAAACCTGCGTTCCACAAATCGCGAGCGCCAAGAACAAATCGTGTCCCTGCAATTTCAGCTAGCGGGATGGCCCGCTCGCGACTGCCGTCTGTTGGGCGAGCGCATCAAAAGCGGGAATGGATTTTGGGACGGTAAAGGTGCGCTCCGGCGGGACCGTGCCGGTGGCAATCGAATTCACCATCATCTCCATCGCCAGGTCCGCATTGGGCGGAATGAATATGGTCGCCGTCAGCAAATGGCGCCGCACCCACTCCTGGCCGGTCTTGGGCAGTCCATCGCAACCTAGAAACAGTATTTTCCGCAATTGCTCGCGCAGTTCCGGGCATTCTTCGAAGGCCTTGCGCGCGCCCATGGCCATGGAATCGTCCTGGGCGCAGACCGCCTCAATCTGTACCTGGCGCGAAGTGGAAAGCGTAAGCCACGAGCTGACCGTTTTGTAGGCGCTGGCTTCGGTCCATTGCGCTTTCATGACGCGAATTTGCGCGCCCTTGGGCTTGGTTTCGAGCAACCCGGCGTAACGCTGTTTGGCGGCCGAACTTTCCGCTGGACCTTGAATGCAGAGGACGATTCCGCCAGCCGGAAGCAGTGTGGCCAGTTGCTGTCCCTGGATGCGGCCGACCTCTTCGTGGTTCGAGGTGATGGTAAATATAGGCACAGGGTAAAGGCGGCGGAATTCTCCAAGGTAGCTGGCCTCCGAGTTCAGCACGACGACTCCAATGCCAGCGGCGGCGGCGGCGCGGGCCACTTGAGGATGGGCGGTGGAACCGGCCGGTTCGAAGATGATGGCGTCGGGCTGCGGCGCAGTCGTCGATTGGATGCCGGCCAGCAACTGCTGGCCCTGGACAATGCCGTCGTTATTGGCATGGACGATATCAAGATCAACGTCCAGCTTGCGGGCCGCCTGGCGCGCAGCCATCGTCTGCTCGATCTGGTAATCGTTGTCGTCGTTGGTCAGCGATAGCAGGAAGCGCAGCCGTTTCATGAAGTGGGCCTTTCTCGCGCCATCATACGCCGACGATGGCGTAGGCGAGGTGTAACCGTGGTAACTCCCCTACTGTGCATCGGCCAGCGTTCGAACTGAAGAACCTGCCCGGAGCGAAGGCAGAGGCGGGAGCGGTTTTATTGGGACGAGGCCGCGCGTGCGTTTCGAGCCAGTTCCTCGATGGCGGGAATGGATTTGGGCGCGGTCACAACGCGGACCGGCGGCATGGTTCCGAGTTCCATGAACCGAGCCATCAGATCAATCGCAATGGCGGCCGTCGGCGGACTGAAGACGGTAGCAGTAAGCAGGCCGCTGCGCACCCATGCCTGGCCGGTTTTGGGCAGGCCGTCGATGCCGAGGAATGGAATCTTCAGCCACGACTTGTTCAATTCCAGGGCGCACTGCTCGAAAGCCTTGCGGGCGCCGAGGGCCATGGAGTCGTCTTGGGCGCAGACCGCTATTATCTCGGTTGCGCGAGAGGTGGAGAGGCGGAGCCAGGAAGTAACGGCCTTGAGGGAACTCGATTCGGTCCAGTGGGCCCTGAGAACGCGCAGTTGCACGTTGTCCGTCTTTGTTTCCAGCAGGCCGACGTGCCTTTGGGTGGCAGCGTGGCTTTGGCTGGGGCCCTGAATGTAGAGGACCACGCCGCCCGCGGGCAGCAGAGCCGCAAGCTGGCGTCCCTGGATGCGGCCAATTTCCTCATGGTCGGAGGTGACGACAAAAGCCGGCACGCGACAAGTATTGCGCAACTCGTCGAGATAGTCGGCGTTGCGGCTCAGCAGGACCCATCCAATGCCCGCGTTGGCAGCGGCGCGAGCCACCTGCGGAAGCACGGTCGAGCCGGCCGGTTCGACGAGGATGGCGTGGGGACGAAGATCGGCCACCGACTGGATTCGGTTGAGAAGTTGCTGGCTCTGCAAGATGCCGTCATCCTGGGCGCAGACGATCTCGAGGTCCGCGCCGGCTTTGGCGGCTGCTAGGCGCGCAGTTGCCACCTGCTCGATCTGAAAATCATTATCGTCGTTGTGTACCGATAGCAGGAAGCGCGGCTTGGTCATGGGAGCGGAGGGATTCTGCAACAATCATACGCCAGGTAGCCATGGGCAGGCACATTACCCAGGTAGGTTACGCAGGTACGTGGCATTGCAGTTTTGTCCCAGCGCGAGTTCAGATTTGAAGATTGGGTTCGTGGGATAATAAGCCGGAGGGCCCGTAGCTCAACGGTTAGAGCAGCAGACTCATAATCTGTTGGTTCTAGGTTCAAATCCTAGCGGGCCCACCAGACACCAGACAGTTGACAAAATTTCATTGCACGCTCACGTTTGGGTCACAACTGGGTAACAACTGAGTGACCGTTGACCCTAGTGCTTGCTCCAAATCTTCGAGACTGCACCTGTCGTACACGTCCATCGCCAAGTTCACTTTCTTGTGCCCTAGAGCCCCCGACCGCACCTTGGGATCAACACCGTTACGCCGCATCTCGCGGTTGAGGCTGTGGCGAAAATCGTGCCAACCGCAAATCTCGATTCCCAATTCCTTGGCGACAGGCTTCAGGAAACGCCCGCGAGCGTTGCAGGTGTTAATGGGCGTACCGTTACGAGATTGGAACACCCACTCTCGGCCTGCGCCGAGCTTCCGCAATCGTGCAAGCAACTCCGCATCCATGATCGGGATTTGGCGCTGCTCGTGTGGGGGG
The DNA here is from genome assembly GCA_963709835.1 of uncultured Acidobacteriaceae bacterium. Taxonomy (GTDB): domain Bacteria; phylum Acidobacteriota; class Terriglobia; order Terriglobales; family Acidobacteriaceae; genus Acidiflorens. The sequence goes on along the minus strand of CAVPYG010000056.1, from coordinate 3,488 downwards.
TAGTCGTAGACCTCCCCTTTGACTACGTAGCGGCGGATCGTCCACACATGACCGTCGAGGTCGGCAATCTTAATGCCTGCCGCATCCTCGACTCGAACGGGGGTGCGGGCAACAAGCAGGGTCAGCGTAGCGCAAGGTTCCTCCATGCGGGCGACGATAGCGAGCTTTTGCTGTTCGTTCAGTTCCGCACGCTTCACGCAACGCTTGGTGTTGGTAACCAAAGGGCACTTGATTTTCACGCAGGGATACGTGGAAATCAGTTTCTCCTCGTAGGCGTACCCCAAGATGATTTGCAGCGCGGTTTGCATACCACGGATCGAACTACGGCTGTAGTCTTTCGCCTTGGCATTCAGGAACAGTTGAATGTCATGGCGCGTGATGGATTGAATACTGCGGTCTCTCCAGTGCGACAACACCCACTGCAAATTACGGAGGTAGGTGTCGAAGGTTGGTTTCGGCGTGATGGGTCCAGCAAAGAGCTTCCACCGTTCTGCAAGTTCGCCGAAAGTCATTTTCTGAGGTTCGGGTGGTCCGTCTTCGGATGCGGCGATGATGCTGTCAAGCTTCTTGCGGGCTTGAACCTCTGTCGGCAATTCCTTCATCGTGCCCAGCCGCACCTTCTTCTGCTGGCGTTCAACACCGTTTATGGTTTGCACGTCCACTCGGTAAACCCCGTAGGCGACTTTCCCTTTATTGGTCTTCTTCCAATTGATGCTGCCACGCTGATACCGTCGAGGATTCACATTGATCCTTTCCGATTTCAGCGGCTTCCCGCGTTCAAGTGTAGTACGCAACGCGGCGGGATCAAAGCGAATCAGGCGACCGTGGCGACTGTGAGGCAACTCGGCAAGGTGCCGCCGAACCCACGATTCGGAGACCTTAAGGTACTCGGCGGCTTGTCTGATGTCCCAGAGCGGCTGACTCACCGCTACTGGCGAGCCGGAATCCGGCAGAGAATTCGGATGTTGCAACAACACACTCCTCGGCAAGCGCCGGGCATTCCGGCGTCAAGCCGAGGGGAACAGGTATGGCACACCGCCTCAGAAATTGGAATCGGTGCTTCTCGGCACTCCAGCGTCGCCGTTCGACCCGTGAGCACTCCGAGGGCACAGTGAGTAATACTCGGTTCTCGGGCGTACTGCGTTTAGTTGCCTCGAAATCCCATCACTGAATCGTTCTGACCTGAACGACATCTGACCCGCCGTGTAATCGACGGTCGCTGAACGTCAAGCTGGAGAGTCGCACGTCGGCAAGCCTCAAATTGAGCCGTCCCGCGTGAAAAGCCGCGCCCGACTTGTTAATGAAAATCGCAGATCGCCGGACGGCGGCTCCCTTACTGTTTTTGGCGAGTGCGCTCATCGGCTTCGACAACGACATTTTGCGCGTCTGGCATACTTCCTCCTGTGGTCTCATCAGCGCCAGCTTCACTGGCGTAACGCTGTCCTTCTTCCCGAGTTCAGCGTTTTCGACCTCTTGGGTCTACAGTTACGCTGCTTTTGCGCCCACCGCTCCATCCGCTTTCTTGGCGCGTCTCTCGTTTACGCGGTCACGTGCCGACTCACACTCCACCAGCGTGTGGAACTTGCCGCTGCTTGCCTTCGACAGAGTGAACGGCGCGGACTCCGCTTCCTCGAACAGCGCCCAGCCGTCCTCGCCTTCCAGCTTGGCAACCTTGACTAAGCCCGCCCGCCTCGACAGTGTTAGCAGCGTCTTTCTTCTTGCGGCGCTTCGCGTTCTTGGTCTCCTTCGCCTCGGCGATTTTGTCAAGGTCGCGCTTGGCAGCTTCGGCTGCACGGCGCTTCTTCTCCGCTTCCTTCTCCTCGCGCTCTTGCTTGAGGTGCCGCTCGCTTTCCTTCCGCTCCTCTTCCCACTTCTGTTCCAGAACGGCGGGGTATGCGACGACGGATAGCTTGCCATGCCCGCTGTACACGTACTCCGCATCAGTCTCCTTATCGCGGATGTAGAACGAGCCGACCTCGGCGGTGTGAACGGTTACCTTCTTGCAGGCGTCCGCGCTCACCGTCTTCATGTCCTTCGCGGTCTTTGCTTCCACCGGGATCACGTCAACCTTGTTCGACTTCTCGTGAACGTCGAGAACGACGAACGGCTCGTCCGACGTGGACAGCTTCACTATGCTGCCGTCCGTGAGCTTCGGAGCGCTGCTTTCGCCCGCCGTGAGTTCGGTCATCTTTCGCAGGATCGTGCGGAGTGACGAGCCGATCTCGGCAGCGTAGGATTTCGCCCATGCTTGCCATCCGAGCACCCACACTTGCCCGTCCTTGCCTTTCATGCGATCAGTGCGTGCGCCTTGCTTGGAGAGCAGGTTCTTCATCTCGACGAGATATGAAAGGTCTGCTGCGATTTCCGTCGCGTGATGCCGCGCACGGGTGCGGAGATACTCGTCAAGCTCGAATGCGTTCATCGAGCTTGGCGTTTTGAACTTCGTGCCATTTGGCACGAGGTTGAGTTTCTTGTCTAGGGACGGCGCGCCCGTCCCTGCCTGCAACTCCTGTTCAGATTGTTTCTCATAACAAAACCTCCATGCCTTTGATGAATAGGATTCAAAAGTTGTTTCCATGTATTTCAGTAACCATGGTCAAACCGCATGGGCACAAGGGTTTAAGAAGCTGAAACCAGCCGGAAGCGTTGGTGCAGACTTTGAAAAACGAAGGACACCTCGACAACGCGGTGCGCCAGTTCGTCGCTGAGAGTGGGTACGTCTACGAGAGATACGCCATGAAGGTGGTGCTGGACGGCGAGGGTCAAGCCGGACGACGAGTCCCGTGTCCCAGCGGAACTCGATGACGAGAAGGAGCCGACGTGGGTGAGCTAGTGGTCACAACTCCTGAAGTGGTGCGCCGCACTGACCGCATCGGGATTCAGCCTCTCGCGCTTTTCGCGCCGCCCACCCGAACAGGCTGCGCTGCCGCCGTGTGATCCGTCCGTCGAAGTACGTCCGTTCCACGGTTTCCCATATTTCGTCGATAGCGGTGCTCTCGCTCGGCGATTCCCACAAAGGTTGCGTCTGGCCCACGGAGACCTTGCGGGTCGGTTGTACTGCCTGCGGCTTCTTCCCATGGACGGGACACGCTTCCCGATCCTCGCAGAGCAGCATGTCACACATACACTGAGGCAGAGCATTGGTCTCTAGCGCAGCAAGCATGTGATTTCTGCCAGCCCCGTCTTTTCACGACGGGGTTTCTCATCTGTGGGGTCAGTCCTGCATATGAGTCAGATTCCCGAAAAACCAGTATTGGGTGCCAGAGCATCTAGTCAATGCTTCGGGGTTTCATGACTACGAAACCCTATTGTGGGTGGTGTCGCTAGACATCGGGGGGCTGTATTCACTGTCCAGTCCCCCAAGCTTTTCAACCCGCACAGTGGCGGGTCTACCCAACCTGAAAAATCCAAAAGGAAGCAAGACAGTGAAAAAAGAGAACCACAATTCGACATTGCCATGCGACCGGAGAGGTCTGCCATGGCAGCTT
>CAVPYG010000055.1:0-11420 GCA_963709835.1 uncultured Acidobacteriaceae bacterium | reverse complement strand
ATGTTGTGCCTCTACTTCGTTTTTCAGCGTATTGCTTTTTCCAGCAGCGAGTTCATCACCAGCAGCGAATCTCCGGCGATCAGGCGATTCGACCAGCCGTGAGCGTGGCGGTAGAAGTCGATGGCTTCGCGTAGGGGAGGATTTTCTTCGCGGCTCTCAAAAAGCGACGGCTGAACCGGTAAAGCGGTGCCGTTGCGCTTACGCACGGCCTCGATGATGGTGTGAGGATCGATGCGCTCATGCACATGCAAGGAGACTGTCGGCACTTCGAACGAGCTGTGCTCCTTCTTGCCTGCCCACACCAACTGCGGATCAAGATGCGGATCGTAGTCCAATTCCTGGCGAGGTTTGACCGATGGTACGGGCGCAACGTAATCGTAAATCTTGTGCGTTGGCAAAACCGGATCGGTTTCCGGCGTCACCAATCCAACCGGAGGATTGTTGATGCGCTTTTTGCCCGTGTGCTCATAGCGCTCAATGGGACGCTTGGAGGTTCCGCCAGTACCTTTCTTTCGTGGCATGTGAGAGAGGTCACCTCATGTCCAATATGGGGGCCCGGGGAAGAGAACAGAGGATTGTAGCTTGCGTGGCGAGGTAAATACCAGCGGGAACGGAGGCGGACGGGGGGCGGAGGTGGGGGGCGGACAGGAGTGTCCGCCCTACACGGTAGCTATTTCACCCGCGCCAGCGTGAAGACCTCTTGCGTCTCTTTGCCTTGATTGAGGAAGGTCCATTCTTCGATGTGGTGATCGGCGTCGGGTAGGGACAAGGTGAGGCGCTGCATGTGTCCGTCGCCGGGAGCCGATGTTGGTGCCGTCGAAGAATTCGAAGCTCACGGATTTCGCGTCCGAATGAATGACCTTCATGCGCGGCTGGTTGCCCACTCCGCAGTAGTGAGTCATCAGCAGGCGGTCGCCATCCATGTGAAACATGGTGATCATGTTTTCCGGGCTGTTTTTTTCGGGGCCGTGCGGAACAATCTCGCTCATGAGCGCGGAGCCGCCGGCGGTCATGCGAAACTTCACTTCAACGGGCTGGCCTTGCGAATTCTTACCTGCCCAGCTCCCTTCCAATCCCTTCAACAGGTCGAACGATTTGCGCGCGTCCGACTGGGCCACAACCAGGTGGCGGAGAGGACGACGAGCAGGGCGACGACGGTGACGGCGAGGTTGCGAACGATTTTGCGAGCTGGCTTCCCAATGGGTTTCATGGTTTCCTCCGAAGGCTTCATTGTACCTGCTAGTGTCGTGTCCCATAAACTCGTGGGCGAAGGTGGGGCGCGGTTTCCAAAACAGGCAAGCAGTTTGGCGGTGCAAGCAAAATACATAGATCCTTCGCTTCGCTCAGAGGTTGTGACTTTTTTGATTTCTCTCAAGAAGCGTTGTTGAAAGAAAAAGACTTAAGTGCCCTTAAAATGGCCAAAAGTCAATAAAGTCACAAACTCTCAGGATAACAGGAGAACTTGTGCTGCAAACTTAGGGAACGCGGCTGGGCGCGCCGCTACAAGTTAAGTCGCGTCCAAGGGAAGGTTGGGGTTGCCGCGGCCTAGCTTTTCGCTGATGTGATTGGCGATCAGCTTGCCGTGGAAACGTCCATTCTCGATAAAGATTTCGTTGGTGCGCGATCCGGCAACAATCACTCCCGCAACGTAGATTCCTGGAACGTTCGATTCCAGGTTCTCGGGATCGCAGACGGGACGCATCTGTTCGGAAGATAGCTCGATGCCCACGCTGCGCAGGAAATCGTAGTCGGGATGGTATCCGGTGAGCGCGAACACAAAATCGTTCCTGAGTCGAAGCGGGCCGGAAGGAGTTTGCACCACAACGTAGTCGCCGCCGATCTCGTCGACGGTGCTGTTGAAGTGGGCGGCAATTTCGCCGGCCTTGATGCGGTTTTCGATATCGGGACGCACCCAATACTTGACGTGGTCGTGCATCCGCGGCCCGCGATGGACGAGCGTCACGCGCGCGCCGTGGCGCCACAAATCCAGCGCCGCTATGGCCGCGGAATTCTTGCCGCCGATCACCAACACGTCGGTATCGAAATAAGGATGCGGTTCGCGGTAGTAGTGGGTAACTTTGTCGAGGTCTTCGCCGGGAATATCGAGTGGGTTGGCGAGATCGTAGTAACCGGTGGCGAGCACGATTTTGCGCGCGCGGTAATCGTGGATGGCATTGTGACGGTCGGTGGTGGTGACGCGGAAGTTACGGTCCGCGCCGGTGACGGTCTTCACCCATTCATACTGCCGGACGTGCAGGCGATAGTGCTCGGCGACGCGGCGGTAATATTCGAGCGCTTCGAGACGGTTGGGCTTCGCTTGCGACGAGGTAAAAGGAACATCGCCAATCTCGAGCAACTCGGGCGTGGTGAAGAACACCATGTTGTTGGGATAGTGAAAGATGGAATTGACGATGCATCCCTTGTCGATGACGATGACTTTGAATCCGGCCTTCTGGGCCTCGATGGCGCAGGCCATGCCGGTGGGCCCGGCGCCTACCACCAGCACGTCGGCCCAGGAGTCGGGCCGCGCTTGAGCTTGGGTGCGCGACAGCGTTTCCGGAATTTGTTCTACGGACACGAGGGTCAGGCCTTAAGACGTGAAATGGAAACGCACAATTCTAGCACCGCGCGCGGCGGGAGCGGAGATTGTTGTTCCCTACTTCTTCACACAAACGGAAACTCCATCCCGGATCGGCAGGATGGTGGTAAATAGATCTTGCGATTCGCAGATCAGTTTGTTGAATTCGGCAATGGCCTTGGTTTCGGCGTCGGGATTGGGCTGGCGAAGCTTGCCGCTCCAGAGAACGTTGTCCGAAATAAAAAGGCCACCGCTTTTCAGGCGCGGAAGCGCCAGACGAAATACGCGCGGGTAGTCGGTCTTATCGACGTCATTAAAGATGATGTCGTAAAGTTGCTTCTCCTCAGAAAGAATTTCGAGCGCGTCGCCGACGCGGACTGTGATGCGCTGGCTGACTCCGGCGCGATCGAAGTAGCGGCGCGCTTTTTCGGCGCGCTGGCGGTCGCCGTCGGTGTAGACGACGCGTCCGCCATCGCCCACCGCGCGCGCCCACCAGATGGTGGAATAGCCGATGGCCGATCCCATTTCGAAAATTTTCTTTGCCCCGCTGATGGTGGCCAACTGATAAAGCACGCGAGCGACGGCGGGACCGACGATGGCCACATCGTTTTTGGCGGCGTCAGCTTCCATCTCGGCGAGAACTTCGTCGCGCGGCGGCAGCATGTCGTAGAGATAGTCTTCGACTTCAGGAACGGTAATTCCGCCCATGCGCCAGTCGGGTTTCGCGGGTTGATCGGTCATGGTGCTCCTTGCCGTCGAAAGTTGCCGCGGAAATGTAGTTTACGAAACTGTCTGCCCCGGCTTCATTTCCAGCACTTCGACATCCGGCTCGAGTTTCTGCAACTCGGCGGGCGTTCCCGTCAGCGGAGGAAATGTTCCGAAGTGCATGGGGATGACGGTTTCCGGCTGCAGCAGTTTGCAGGCATAGGCGGCCTCGCTCGGCGACATGGTGTAAAGGTCGCCGATGGGCAGCATCGCAATCTTCGGCGCATAGAGTTCGCGAATGATGGCCATGTCGCCGAAGACGCTGGTATCGCCCGCGTGGTAGAGCTTGACTCCGTTCGAGAACTCGAGCACGTATCCGCAAGCTTCGCCGCCGTAGACAATTTGGTCGCCATCCTGAATGCCGCAGGAATGCAGCGCGTGGACCATGGTGATCTTCACGCCGGCGACGGTTTGCGTGCCGCCTTTGTTCATGGGCGCAATTTGTTTGACGCCTTTCTTCTGAAGCCACAAGCAAAGCTCGTAAATGCCAACGACGATCGGATTGAGTTTCTTGGCCACTTCGATCGCATCGCTGATGTGGTCGCCATGCCCGTGGGTGCAGAGCAGCGCGTCGGCCTGCTTGACGTTCTTCTCACTCTGCGGACACGCGGGATTGCCCGCAATCCACGGATCGATGTAGAGGGCCTTCCCTTCCGGCGTCTGAATGCGAAAGGTGGCGTGCCCCAGCCACGTGAGTTGGATTCCTTTGAGATTCACGAAACCCTCCTGGAGTAACTCGCGACTAGCATTCTAGCAGGATGCTGAAGTGGAGAGCCGGGCAGTATTGCCGCGCTGGACGGGCGGGGACCCCCGTCGCTCCACTCCTGTGTAAAATGGTGCTCGATGCCGGAACTCAAAGTGTTGCTGTCGCGCGAAACCATTGCCAAACGAGTTGCCGAGTTGGGAGAAGAGATTACGCACGATTTTCGCGGCCAATCGGTGATTTTCGTCGGCGTGCTAAAAGGCGCGGCCATTTTCTTGAGCGATCTTGCGCGCCAGGTTTCGCTCGACTCCACCTTCGACTTTATAGGGGTTTCGAGTTACGGCAACCGCCCCACCGCCAAAAAAGATCCGGCGGGCCACGCGGCGTGGGATTCACTAGGCGAGGTGCGACTGACAAAAGATCTGGACCAATCGCTAGCGGACCGCAACGTGATTCTGGTGGAAGACATCCTCGACACCGGATTGACGCTGAACTACATTTCAAGACTCTTGCGAGCACATCAGCCTAGGTCGCTGAGCATTGCGGCCTTGCTGGACAAGCCCTCGCGACGCCAGCAACCGATCGAGGCGCGATATATCGGCTTCACCATTCCCGACGCGTATGTCGTCGGCTACGGGCTGGATTATGCGGAACGGTATCGCAATCTTCCGGATATCTGTGTGTTGGAGAATTTGTGATTGGTGATTTTGTAGAGAGTTCTCAGTTCCCGGTTCTCAGTTCCCAGTGGGAACCGCATGGTATTGGGTTTTCTAAGAACTGAGAACGGAGAACTGAGAACTCCTCAAGTTACTAACTAGAAATGAAGCCTGTGAAAAGACCGCTCCAGCGCGGCTGTTAGAATGAAGCCTGTGAAAACAACCGTCGCACAAACGGGACGCGCTTCCGCGGTGGAACCCCTCCTGCTGGAAGTGGCTGACGTGGTGAACACCACGCTCGACCTGGAAACCACGCTGCGGCGCGTGGCGGAACTGGTGCGCAAGGTCATCGACTACGAGATTTTCGCCATCCTGCTGCTGAACGAGCAGCGCCAGGAATTGTACGTACGCTTCCACGTGGGGTATCCGCCAGACGCCGCCGAGCGCCTGCGCGTGAAGGTGGGCCACGGCGTTACCGGGCGCGCCGCCGAAACTCGCCAGGCAGTGCTGGTCGCCGATGCTACCCAGGACGAATTCTATCTTGGAGTGGTCCCCAATGTTCACTCGGAACTGGCCATCCCGCTGATCGTCAAGAACCGTGTGATTGGCGTGATCGACATTGAGGCGCGCCAGAAGGGGTACTTCACCGAAGAACACAAGCGCCTGCTGACGCTGATCGGATCGCGCATGGCGGTGGGCATCGAGAACGCGCGGCTGCACACGCGCATTACGCGGCAGGCGCGCACGCTGCTGCTGCTCAACGAGATTGCGCGCGAACTCTCTTCGATTTTGAACCTGGACGAACTTCTCAAGCGTATCGCCGAACTACTGAAACGGTTGATCGACTATCAGATGTTCAGCATTCTTCTGGTGGACCAGACGGGAGAAAAACTGCAACACCGTTTTTCGCAACGCTTCGAGGAAAGATTGCATTTGAAGCACGACATCCCGATGGGCCGCGGAGTAGTGGGACACGCCGCGCAGGCCAAGGACGCGGTGCTGGTGCCTGACGTGTGCAAGAGCGACCGTTACATTGCGGTGAATCCGGAAACGCGTTCGGAACTGGCGGTCCCGCTGATCTATCAGGAAAAAGTGATTGGAGTGCTCGATCTGGAGCACACACGCCGCGGTTATTTCACTGAAGACCACAAGCGGACCCTATCCACGCTGGCGGCGCAGCTTGCGATCGCCATTGAAAACGCGCGCTTGTACGAACAGATTGCCCGGCAAGAACAGCGCCTGGAACGCGACATGGCGCTGGCGCGCGAGCTGCAATTTCGTTTGCTGCCGCACTCGCGCCCGAAGTTGAAGAACCTCGAAGTCGAGGCGAAGTTTGTCCCGGCCCGGACAGTTGGCGGCGACCTCTACGACTTTGTTCCTTATTCGTTGTCGCGCCTGGGCATCGCGATTGGAGACGTAAGCGGCAAAGGCGCGCCGGCCGCCATTTATGCCGCGCTGGTCAGCGGTATTCTGCGTTCCCATGCGCCGATTGAACCGGGGCCGGCGGAGATGCTTTCCGCGGTGAATCTGTCGTTGGCGGAGCGCAGAGTTGCGGCGCAGTTTGTGTCGATCATTTACGCAGTGTGGGACGACGAGCGGCGGACGCTGCTGGTGGCGAATTCCGGTTTGCCACGGCCCATTTACTGCCATGAAGGCAAGATTGAATTTATCGACGCGACGGGGCTGCCGCTGGGACTGTTTGATGAAGCCGATTACGACGAAGTCAGCTTCAAGGCCAAACCCGGCGATCTATTCGTGTTCTACAGCGACGGAATTCTCGACGCGCGCAACCGGCACGGTCAGTCTTTTGGGCCGGAGCGCGTGGGGGCAATCGTCGCACGCTGCGCCAGCAAGTCCGCCAACTGCGTGGTCAACGAGATATTCAAGGCGGTCACGGAGCACGCCGCAGGTGTAGAGACGTTCGACGACCAGACAGTGGTTGCCATCAAAGTTAAATCCACTCCCGGAAAGAAGAAATGAAAAGTGCGCGCCCATCGTTCAGGATTAGCGTTGCGCCCACCCGCGATTGATTATCGCGGCGCGGGCTCGGGAGCGCGCGCCGCGGAACTCTATTGTGAAGGCGCGGCGCTTGAGGACCTTGCCGCGCGCCACGGAACTCCGCTGTACGTTTATTCCACGGCGATGATCCGCGCGCGAATGGATGCATTCGCTCGCGCTTTCCGGTCCGCTCCTCATACGCTCTGTTATTCGGTGAAAGCCAACTCGACCCTGGCGATTCTGCGGTTGCTGGCTGGCGCAGGAGCGGGCTTCGACGTGGTCTCTGCCGGCGAACTCGAACGAGTTCTGCGCGTCAGCCGCAAGGCCGCGAGCAAGGTCGTGTTCTCCGGCGTGGGCAAGACGGCGGCGGAAATGGAACTCGCGCTGCGCTCGGGGATATTGCTGTTCAACATCGAGAGTGCATCGGAATTGCGCTTGCTCTCCGAGATCGCGACGCGATTGAAGAAACGCGCGGCGGTAGCGATACGGGTGAATCCGGACGTTTCGGCGAGAACTCATCCTTATATATCGACCGGCTTGCATCGGCACAAGTTCGGCGTGCCGATTCCCGAGGCGCGGACGCTCTACGCCCAAGCGGCGAAGCAGCCTTATCTAAATGTGGCTGGAGTGAGCGTCCACATCGGTTCGCAGATCACCGACGTCGGCTCGTTTCGGGAGGCAATGGAACGCGTGGCCGATTTCGTCCGCGTGCTGCGCGAAGACGGGCACGACATTCGCTATATCGACGCGGGTGGCGGATTGGGAATCTGCTACGAGGGAGCGCAGGGCAATTTTGAGAAACAGATTACGGCGTACGCGAAAGCAGTGCTCGGCCCATTGCGGGGATTGAAGGCGCATTTACTGCTCGAACCGGGACGTTCCATCGTGGGACCTGCGGGCGTGTTGCTGACGCGAGTCCTCTACCGGAAGACCAATGACCACAAACGCTTTCTCATTGTCGATGCCGCGATGAACGATCTGGTGCGTCCTTCCCTTTACGGCGCGTATCACGAGATTGTTCCGGTGAAGCGCGGGTCGTGCGAAACTGAGATCACCGATGTGGTCGGTCCCATCTGCGAAAGCGGCGACTTTTTCGCGCGCGACAGAAAACTTCCATCGACCGAGGAGGGGGATCTGCTGGCCATCCTGGACGCGGGCGCTTACGGTTCGGTGCTGGGATCGAACTACAACACTCGCGGCCGCGCGGCGGAAGTGCTGGTGGATGGCGCGAAAGCGAGAGTGGTGCGGCGACGAGAGAGCTTCCGGGACCAGATAAGGCTGGAGCGGCTTTAACCGCAGGCAGTAGTTTTATCGTACATAGTTCTGCGCATCGCCAATCACGACCCCAGTTTCAGCAGCGCGGCGCGCAATTTTTCGTGGCGCTGCGTTAGGTGGAGATAGAGCATCTCGTCCGGCTTAGCCTTGGCGCGGATGACCTCGACCAGCACATCTTTCTCTTCGTGCTTCCACGAAGACAGATCGGGAATGAGCGCCAGCACAAGCGCGAAATTTTCAAAACTGAACTTCTCCAGCTCGCCCCATGATACCGAGTCGACTTTGAGAATCCGGGAAACGCTTCGCGCCGATTCTTTACGAATGCGGAGGCTATCGCCTTGAAATTCTCTGGCCATACGGCGATTCACTCGCAGGCCGATGTTGCGCGTGCTGAAGCGGTCCCACGCTCCCACTTCGCTGCCCGGCAATTCGTAGAACACGTGGCCGGCGGCGAGGCGGCGCAAGGTTCTCGCAGGCGTCCGGTATTTCGGATCGGCGGCGATCTTGTCTTCTTCTCGTTCCGCTAGTCTTCGTAGCTCTGCGCGACCTGGCCTGAAGCCGAGTTTTCGGTAAAACCAGAACGCGCCCGAATCGATGGCCTCGTCGTTCTGATGGCCGAGTTGATACGGATAGACCGAAATACAAGTCGTTCCCATCAGATGGCAGAGGCAGCGCAACACTTGCGCGTAAATCCATCCCGCTTCGCCGCCGCGAAAAGTGTAGAAGGTGTTGAAGCCGACCTCCATCCATTCGCAAAGTCCGATGGCTTCGATGTAGTTGATGGGCACTCCATTTTTCAGCGTCAGTCCCGCGACATAAGAGCGCAGCGGCAGACGTCGATCTGGCGGCAGGTTCCAGAGATGGATCGTCATGCCGCGTCCGATATCTGCGCGAACCACCGATCGCGGATCGCCCAGCGTGGTGCCGTAAAGTTCGCGGTAGCGCACCAACATGACCTCGCGAATCAGGTCCATGATCTTGCCGCCGTGCGGGCGCGAAAGCTTCTTCAGTTGCACTGGAGGCCGCGCGAGTTCTTCGGCTAGCGATACCTCGCTGCGGCGGATGAGCGGTTCGCTGTGATAAAAAACATTGCGCACTGGCTTCCAGTTGAGCGTTCTGGCGACGGTGGAATTTCCGAGATTCCAACACAAGGGCACGCGCAAGGATTCGTATAACTCGGCTTTTTGTTGCGCGGACAGTGGCAACTGTTCGAAGCGTTGCACCAGCCAGGCAGCTATCTGCCCAGGATAATCAGAAGTTTTCTTGCCCGTGGCCGTTTCCAGCCACCGGCGCCAGGGCGTGTCGGCCTCGACATAAGCGTCATCTTCGAGCAGGGGGATGAAGCGCGGGCCGGTGGTGCCTAACTCGCGTCCGGGCTCGTAGTTCTTCCAGGCGATTTCTACTTTGCCGGGCATGCGCTTAACGAGCCAACTGGCGACATCGAAGCTGAGCGTGTCTTCCATCTCGGTACCGGAGATGCCGGAGACTTCGATGGGATCGAAGGCGTCCATGTCGGCGCCAGCTTTGCGGAATGCTTCCACTTTTTTGTGGAAACGATTCAGAATGCGCTCGGCGGCACGGACCACGGCTGGGCCTTGCGGGAAGGCGCGCAAAAAAAGTAGCGCTTCATGGAAGCGGATCAGCGAAGCTGTATCGGCGAAACGCGCGGCGTCGAGGCGATGCAGCAGCTTGATTACGCGGGCGGCTTCATTGCCGCCGAAGCGATAGCGGTTGGCTTCGAGTTCGGTGAGTTGACGATCAAGGGCGTTCGCAGCCATAGAGATTCTCAGTTTTAGGGTATCCCATGGCTTGCCTGGCTCGCGTTAACTTGCTGATGACTCGGTGGGCTTGGATGCAAATCCTGCGTTTTGAACTCGGGTATTGACCTTAGTTACTACTTGGTACTGGTGGGTACCCCCCTCCCGCCACCGGTCTATTGAAATCATCGAGTTAGGAGAAAATTTCCGCCAGGTCTTTGGGTTTAAAGGAGTTAGAGGCAAAGTCTTGACAACAAAGGAGTTGCTTGAAAACCCCTGATGGCTTAGCTTTTAGAATCAACGAGTTGGATTTTTAAATCCTATCAAAGTATAGATTTCAAAGAACTTAATTGCAAAATTGGGGCCACCGCACTGGGTGGCGACTCAATTAATGGTAAATCCGATCACTGTTATGTCAAGCACCTCATGCTGATTTGTAATAGCCACGAGTTGACCTTGCACGCCACGCTGTCCGATGGGGCCGCTCCGATCAGACCGAAGCAGGAGTTATGCGCGCAACGAAGGGGCGGACAAAGGGCGCGAACTCGTGACACGGGCTGTTTACTTCAATAACTGAACTCTCGACGTTGTGCCCTCCTGAGAGTAGAGTGCGACAAGAACCAGATGGGCACCACAGGAGCGTCAGAAAAAGTCGTTTACTGCAATCACTGCGGGACCGCAAATCCTCCGCGTGCAGCCGTCTGTTGTAACTGCGGACACGTTCATGCGCGGGAAATAGTCGTGCCACCTCCGAAAGAAAGCGCCCTCGTTCTTGAACAGTGGTTCTGGATTGCTCTCAGGATTGTCTGTGGTGTCGGACTCTGTGTCGGCGGCGTGGTACCCCTGTCAGGTGCCACGGTGAACGCCGTGCTGTTGGGGAGCATTTTTGGGGAACTGGCGATTCCAGTTGTCATCGCTGCCGTGCTGGGGAATGGGAATTGGGCAAGGTCGAGCAGGTGGTTTCTGGGCGTTGCTTTGGCGGTTCCCGTCTTGCATTACGTTGCAGCAGTGTTCGGGCGGATTCACTTTCGTTAGGACCGATCTGCATCGCTGGCGTAATATCGCGATCGCACTAAAAATCCCCGGATCGGCGTCCGCTACGTAGAACCTACCAGCCGTGTCCGCGAGGTCGAGTTCAGGCGAATACCGCTAACGCGATCTTCGAGCTGCGATTTCCGGGCTGTTCACGGCGCTTAGCGCCTAAAGCGGCCAAAGAGGCTGCGGAAAGACTCGCAACTTGACGCCCAGCCCCTGGGCTATTGATCAAGTGGCCCGCCCGGCGGCTGGTTCGACAAGGTCCCGCGCGGCTCACGCCCGGAAGACCGGCTCAAGGGAAGAGATCCTGGTCTTGAGTCCCGCCAGTTCGGCCGCGCTCAACGGCGGCAGCGGGGCGGATGCAAGTTCCAACGCCAAGTCGAAGATCCGTTCATCACCGGGCGCTACGGCGGCGGTGACTTCGGTGTTTAAGGTGAATCGCAGCGCCAAGCGGGCCATTTCGCGATCGTCGATCGGCTGGTACCAGCACTTTGGATATTTGCGGTCGCTCTCTTTCAGGTTTGCCGGCCACTTGCCAAATGCAAGGGCCTTCAAGGCCATGCGGGCCATGCCCTTCGATTTCGCTCGGGCCAGAATTTGCGGCCCGAATCCGCCGTTCTCCCAAGCGTTGACGTTGACGGGGAACATCACGC
>CAVPYG010000054.1:0-122479 GCA_963709835.1 uncultured Acidobacteriaceae bacterium | reverse complement strand
TGAGGGCGCCGGCGTCGAGGGCTTCGGCGACTTTCTCGGGCGCGCCATAACCTCCCGCCAGCCAGAAGGGAGTGTCGAGGGCGCGAATCTTTTCCAGATCGACAACATCGCGCTCGCCGTAAATCGCCTCGCCATTTTCGTCCAGCTGAAGCTTTCCACGGGGTGGCGCGTTATGTCCGCCGGCCGTTCCCCCTCGATCACGAATCCATCCACCTTGCCGTCGGCCTTTTTGAGCATGGTGGTCGCGAGGGTGTTGGAGGCTATGATGGCGAGAAATTTGGGGCGGGTAAGGGGCGGAGATCGCGGCCGGCGAACTCCCTCGGCGTGAATACCATATCTTTGTCGTCATCGTCGAGCGCCCCCGCTATATGCAGGGGATAAGTCGCGGGTTCTTGATTTGCGAAGCGATCAAGGACTCCGGGGATCTTGAGCGGCACGCCGGCCCCCATTAGGATGTACTCCACGCCAGCCAGCATGGCGCCATAGATCGAAGGCAAATGCGGGAGCTGGACTTTTTCCAGATAATTAATGCCGACGGGATTCGAGTGGCCTTCGCGGGCGAGAATGACTTCCACAAAATTGGCCACGACGTAGAGCTCTCTCAGTTCGGGTGGAGCGTCTTTGGCGTGGGAGGGCAGGAGCTTGTAGGGCGTTCTTTCGGGCTTCCCGCCGGGGATGTAATACTTGTCCCAAATGCGTTGCGCCATCTCGGGGATGGGAAACTGGTCGAGGCCGCGGCGCATGTGGCCGCCGGGGTCGCCGTCTTGCAGGCGCCGGGATAGAATCAGGTCCAAGGCGGTTCCAGAAACCACGCCCAGCTGGCCCAGCCGGGAGACTGCGCGCGCCAAGCGCCAGCTGGAAACGCCCGCGCCCATCCCGCCTTGAATGATTGTTGGAAGAGTTCCCATCGTATAAAGGCACAGTGCACTTTCATTATTCCAGAGGTAGATGGTTCTTGATTGTCTGAGTTTTGTAATACATCTACGCTGGTAACGTAACCGCGAGTGGGCCCTATACGGTCCGGGCTGTGGCACGACTCATGCAATCTGGTATTTCCGTTCGATCCGTAATATTCTTCTCCGCTATATTCTTCTCCGCTTGCGCAGTTGGGTGCGCTAGAAGTACGATTTCTGGTAAGAGGCTCGGGCACCGTGGGGCGTTTCCTTCTCATTGACGTTGTGGCAGCGGGAACGGTCTGCGTCCTCTGGTACGGCTGGTTTGCGCGGCACAACCGGCGGCGGGCATCGAAGGTGCTGGAGTCGATCCAGGCGGCGTGCCTTGGAAAAGGCCGGGTCGCGGATACTGCGCTGGCAGGCCAGCAGTTCGCTACTGAAAGCCACGCTGCATCTTTCCTCGCGCTGGTTTGAGGACGCGCATCTCACCATCCGCCTGTTGCCGCGCCCGCTTCCGTTGCAGTGGGCGCTGAGCCGCTGGCGCGGGCAGCAGGAAACGCTCACGTTTGAAGCCGACATGGGATTCCCGCCGGGCTTTCAGCTCGAGGTCATCCGCCATCGCTGGTCGGGCCACTCGGGAGGGAGAAGTTCAGGGGCGAAAGATGCCACTCGCAGCTGGACCGTCAGCCACGCCGGCCCGGTCATTCTCACTACCAAGGAAGACTGGCCCGTGGAACTCAGCCCGGTGGTGAATGCGCTGGCTTCATGGCGAAACAAGGATTTCGCCGGCGTCCGCTTCAATCCCGGCCTCGCCGCATTTCACGGCAACGGTTGCGCTGGAAAATCTCTCCGACCAAAAACACGGCGGCCGCACTGCTCGGCCTGTTTCGCGAGCTGGCGGCGAGTTCGTCGGCGAAACAACACTAACAACCGTCGTTGGTCGTTCGTCGCTGGTCGTTGGCGAAAACCCCAGTCGCTCAAAATGAAACTTATGGGCAGCCATTGCCGTATATAGTGATTAGTGCGAATACTCCTGGAAATCTTCGGGCAGACGCTTGAGCACGCTATGGGCGCATAAGCTGCGCTCGTTCCTGACCATGTTTGGAATCGCGTGGGGCGTGGGGTCGCTGTTGCTGCTGGTGGGCCTGGGCGAAGGGTTCCGCTCGGGCAACCGAAAAGCGTTCAACGAGTTGGGCGAAGATGTCATGTTCATCTGGGGCGGAAAAGCGCCCGCCATGAATGGCAGCTTCACCAGCATGCGCTGGTATCACCTCACCGACAAGGACTACCAGGACATACTCACGGATTGTCCCGGAGATCCGGGCAGCATCGCCGGTGATTTCGCGGGGCGATGTGCGGGCGGTGAGCGAATTCTTCCAGAGCAGCGGGCAACTCAATGGAGTGCTCGCCAATTACGACAAGATCCGCTACCTGCCGTTAGCGGACGGCCGCTGGCTGAACGAGATGGACGTGGCGCAAAAACGGCAGGTGCTGATTCTGGGCGACGAGGCGAAGCGCCTGCTGTTTCCGGGCCGGCCGGCGATTGACAGCATCGTGCTGCTGAACGGGGTTCGTTTCCAAGTGATCGGCGTGCTGAAGCGCGTGGGGCATGGCGACAACAACGACATCAACCTGCGCATCCTGATTCCGTTCACGACCATGCGGCAGTATTTTCCGCCGCTGAACGTGGGTGAGAACGACGACGCGATTTCGTTCCTGGTGTACCAGCCGAAGGTGCGAGCGATCCACGAAACGTCGCGGCTGGAGGCGCACAAAGTAGTGGCGCGGAACCATGGTTTCCCCTACGACACGCCCGACGCTTTCGACGAATGGGACAGCATTCGCACCGCAGACCAAGTGGGCAAGATTTTTGACGCGATGAATATGTTCCTGGGCAGCGTGGGACTGGTGACGCTGAGCCTGGGCGCGATCGGGATCATCAACATCATGCTGGTGGCGGTTGCCGATCGGACCCGGGAAATCGGACTGCGGAAAGCCCTGGGCGCGACCAATCAACAGCATCATGTTTCAGTTTTTCACCGAAGGCGCATTTTTGACGGTGCTCAGCGGCGGCTTAGGCATCGGAGGGGCGGCGGGTCTGATGGCGGCGTTGAGTCAATTGCCGTCGCCTCCGGGATGGGACCCGCCCACGCTTTCGCTGTCGAGCGCGATCCTGGCGCTGGTGTCGCTTTCGGTGGCAGGGATCGCCGCCGGCCTCTATCCGGCGCGGCAGGCTGCCGCCTTGCAGCCGGTGGACGCGCTGAGGAAAGAATAACGAGGACAGAGTGACGAGGACAGAGTGACGAGGAAAGCATGACGAGGAAAGACTAATCATGAGCCCCAACGTCAATGTGAGGCGGGTGCTGGGGCGCGACCTGCTGCAGCAAGCCTATGGCGCGATGCGGCACGACCTGCGCAAAACCGTGCTGACCATGCTGGGCATGGCTTGGGGAATTGCCACGGTGGTGCTGCTGCTGGCGTATGGCGACGGCTTCGGGCGCGCCATTCAGGCGATCTGGGACAGCTATGGATCGACGGCGGTGGGAATTTTTCCGGGCCGCACCTCGCAGCAGGCGGGCGGCAACAAAGCCGGCGTGCAAATCCACTTCACGGAAGACGATGTGGAGATGATCCGCAACGTCGTGCCGCTGGTGAAGCATGTGTCGCGCGCGCTCGACATGACGACCACGGTGCAGGCGGGGCCGCGGTCGTTCAGCTTTACGACCTTTGGCATTGATCCGGGCATTCAGAACATTTGGAATCTCGAGGTCGATTCCGGCCGATTCATCAACGATCAGGATAATTTCAGCCACGGCATGTACGCCGTGCTCGGGTCGGAAGCGAAAGACAAACTGTTTTCCGGGATGGCCGCCGTGGGCGAAGACATTCGCGTGAATGGCGTCGTGTTTCAGGTGGTGGGCGTGATGCACCCGCGGATGCAGGAAGCGGACAACGACGACAATCGCGTAGTCTATATTCCGTTCCACTCGATGGACACGCTGCAGAGCACGCATTACGTGGGCGGCTTATGGCTCGACTCGCTGGGCCTCGACCACACGAAAGTGACCAAGTCGATCCGCGATTCGCTGGCGGCGGCGCACGGATTCAAGGCCGATGACGAGCGCGCCGTGTTTGTCTTCGATGCGAAGAAACAGTTGGAGCAGTTCAGCGTGATCACCATCGGCCTGAAAATCCTGCTGGCGTTTATTGGGACGGTGACGCTGGGCATCGGCGGCATTGGGCTGATGAACATCATGCTGGTCTCGGTGACGCAGCGAACGCGGGAAATTGGCGTGGAAAAAGCTCTGGGCGCGCGGCGGCGCGACATCCTGTTTCAGTTTCTGGCCGAAGCGATGGTGATCACCGCGGTGGGCGGAGTTTTCGGGATTCTGTCTGTCGTATGCGATTTCGTTTGCGGTGGGAAGCCTGACCCTTTACAGCGCCATGGCCGCGCATGCCGAGGCGGGAGATATTCGGCTGCTGGTTTCCACCGAAACGGTTGTCATCGCGACCACCATTCTCGGCTTCGTGGGAATTGCCAGCGGCATGTTTCCGGCGGTGCGCGCATCGAAACTGGATCCGATCGAAGCGCTGCGGTACGAGTAAATCGCGGTTGCCTCGGTTGCCGTCTGATTGTCCCTGGCCGCTTGCTATTCGTAACATTCTGGTTGTGGATGTACGATTTGAGGATCAATGCGCTTGCCGTCTGGACCAAGCACGGTGATTTTACGGGGAAAGAAAGCGGGCTTCGCCATCTGAAGGTTGTCGGTGGAACAGTCGCTGCACTGTACCAGCAACTCGTCGTTACTGCGCCACGTTATCACCGGAACACTACACTCCACGTCAACAACGCTTCGTCGGGTTCAAGCGCGTACCCAGTCTCTTCCCCGCAAAAATAAGGCTTCCAAGCAAGCGGGCGATTGTTGGGTTCAACCCGGAGTGCAACTTTGGACCCGACGAGCACACCCATTGCGGGTTTCGATTCGTATCTGAGGGATAAGGCTGTTCGCGATAGATAACCGGAACCGATGCGAGATAACGATGATCGGGCGAGAACAACTCCTGTCCGCCGGCGAATTCACGCTTAACAGGAGCTACATCGACTTCCTGCTGGCGTTGCCAGTCATATGACTGGTACATCGCGTCCGCGAAAATGAAGACTAGGTAGAGCGCGCAACCCCACATCGCCGACAACAAGGCCCATTGACGGTCGTAGCGAACTTCCCAGGAGCGGGCGGTGGTAGGACGTGGGGTGATAAAGACCAAACTCGTGACGCCTGCATCCGAAGACTCGGGCTGATTGCGCCATTGGCGATGAGCGTGGAGATAGGTGACCCCCTCAAGCGCCGCGTTCGACATTTCGCCCTCAAACACTTCCAGGCGACGGAGCAGGTAATTGCGAAACCACACTGCGGGAACGGCAACGAGCAGCCCCATGGCGGTCGTCGCGAGTGCTTCGGCGAGGCTTAACGCCACCATCCTCATATAAGCGGATTTCTCCATGGCGGTTCCGCCAAACGCGTTCATGATGCCGAAGACTGTGCCAACCAGGCCGATAAACGGGGCGGAGGACGCAATGGTGGCAAGAGTGCCAAGCCCGAGCTTCAAGTCGGCTGCGAGCATCTTGCGCCTACGCTGAAAGGCTCGTTCGGCAGCGGCGATGGCTTCCGCGTCGGTGAACTCTGGCGGCGCGGAAGCAAATGCGGAGAGCCCGGCGGCAACCACAGCCGCGACATGGCTCCGGCTGTTTCGCGCGGCGATGGCGATGACTTCATCGAAATTGCTGCCGCGCAATGCGACAGCCGCATCACGAACGAAAGCTCGGGATTGATTGTTGGCTGCGCGGTAGCGGTAGATTCGGCCGACAACGATGACAGCCGCATTCACCAACATGAGCGCAAGCAGGGTGACAGTGGCGTGGCCGAACCAATCCATTCTGCCCCATAAATACCAAAGGCCCCACACACATCCATCTGCATCCAGCCAGTTGAGCCATAAGTCGAGCATCAGGACAAGTTTACTCCTCGGCTGCTCAGCCGTTACATGGGGAATAGACACCGCGGCAAGCGCTTCGGTTCCCTGGCATAGCCATTGTTTGTAGGAGTGAGGATCCTGATCGGGATTGGGCGTAGGACCTGCGTCGCCTTATTCCGGCTCGGCCACAAAGCGGTAGCCTACTCCGCGGACGGTTTGCAGATGTTTTGGGCGGGATGGATCTTCTTCAATGTAGCGCCTGAGGCGCACCACGAAATTGTCGATGGCGCGGGTATCGGTGTCTTCGTGCAATCCCCAGACATCCATTAAAATCGCCTTGCGCGAAACCACGCGGCCCGCGCTCTGCACCAGATAGCGCAGAAACTCGGCCTCCATCACCGTCAGGTGGATGGTATTTCCCAGCGAGCGCAGTTCGAGTTCTTCGAAGTCGATTGTTTTACCGCAAAACTTGAACGTATCGCCGCCGGCTTTGCGCTCGCCGAACGAAGCTCGCCGCCGTTTGTCATCGCCATCGCTATTGTCTCGTTATTGTTATTTCGAACTCTGGCCCGGCCCGCGTCTTTCATCCAGGCGCTGCGCCGCAGCAGGCTGTCGAGGCGCGCGATCAGGATCGCCAGCTCGAACGGCTTGGGCAGATAATCGTCGGCGCCCGCGGCGAATCCCTGCAGCACATCTTCGGGACGGCCGCGAGCGGTCAGCATCAGAATCGGCACATAATTTTTTTGCTGGCGCAGCAGGGCGGCGACATTGAAGCCGCTCTTGCCGGGCAGCATCACGTCGAGGAGCACGGCGTCGAAGTGTTCCTTTTTTTCGACGAGCCTCTCGAGCGCGGCCTCTCCGTCTCCCACAACTTCCACCGCGTGCCCTTCGGCTTGCAGGTTGTAGCGCAGGCCCTGCGCCAGATGGGTTTCGTCCTCGACCACCAGCACCCGGCTCATGCGAGTGTCACTTTCCGGGGCAATTCCAAAGTCAGGGTGGTTCCCTTGCCTGCGCCTTCGCTCTCGGCGAAGACGCGGCCGCCGTGCTTGCGCGCGATCGAACGCACGATGAACAGGCCGAGGCCCGTTCCCTTCAACTGCGCGAGCGAGCGCTGGCGCACGCGGTAAAAACGCCGGAAGATGTGTTTCAATTCCTGCTCGGGAATGCCGACGCCCTGATCGCGCACGCGCAGCACCAACCGCGCCGCGTCGGGAGCGTCCAACTCGACCGAGATGTGCACGCCATCGGGCGAGTATTTCACGGCATTGTCGAGAAGATTGGAAACCGCGGTGCGCAAATCCTCGGCATCACCGAGCACGATCGCTTGGTTCGCTGCGTTCGTTTCGTTCGTGCCGCCGCCGTTCTTCACGGGTGAGGACAGAGACTCGTGGTAATCGAAATTCGCCGCCTGCAAGTGGTGGCGGGTCCGCGCCAGTTCCACGCAGTCGCGCACCAGGGAGTTGAATTCCACGGGCACGCGTTGCAGCGAGTCTTTCTTTTGCGCCACCTCGCCCGCTTTCAGGACCTGATCCACGGTGCGCAACAGGCGCTCGCTATCGAGCAGCATCAATTCGTAGAACTGACGCCGCTGCGCTTCTTCCACGTCGAGCCGCTGCAAGGTTTGCAGGTAGAGACGGATGGACGCGATCGGCGTCTTCAATTCATGAGTGACCGCGTTGATGAAGCTGTCGTGCTGCTCGTTGCGGCGAACTTCGCGCACCAGAAAAATTGTGTTGAGGACGAGGCCGGTGACGATGGCGCCAAAAAAAATGATGCCCAGAAAAACGCTGACGCCCTCGCGCCAGTTGAGAATGATCCAGCCGCTGCCGACAGCACCCGCCAGCGCCGCCAGGCACACGCCGAACGTAAGGAAAAAATAGATCGCCTTTTGCCGGCTGATGATGCGCACAAGGAGATTGTAGCGGGGCGGGGGGCAGGTGTCAGGTGGAAGGTGTCAGGATGTGAGTGGAATGACGATTCTTCGCCAATTGCAATCACGATACCCACATGTATATCTCTTTGACAACCCTCCACGCTGAGCCGTGCTTCTCCATGACAACGTATGAACCTGAGGCACAGAGTCCGCCGCACCAATTGCTGGAATAGAATAGCGCCTGCTTTCCGTCGGGACTGAAGCCTACCCGCGATAGCCGCATGTGCCCTTGCGCTCCCGGATATTGCTTATAAAACTCCGGCCAAGAGCCGACATCCTTCAAAATCGAGCCGATCTTGTCCGCTGACACAAGTTGATATTGCAGAGGTAGATGGAAGCGGAGCGCGAGTTCTGCCTGTTTTTCATTCGCTCGGTGGAACTTGCTGATTGTGACCGCTCGAAGTGATGGCGCTTCCTTTCGCAAATACTTTTCTACACTCCCGCCCGGTGGCATGTCGTCGGGATCGAGGTGATCATCTAAATCGTCCTTATCAGATTCTGTACAGTTCACAATTACAATTTGTGAGATTGGTTTCCCGATTCGATTCTCGCCAATAGCGCCCACAAACGACTGACTTATGTATGCCGAATAGATTTCATATTCGGCTTCAGTCACGACCACATTCCCGGCGGACTGCGCAGCGACCCCGAGTGGTAGCAGAAAGCAGATAGCGATTCCGACTCGCAGTGCCGAGCAGATCGTCATGATAAAGATTATGTGCGGATTATCGTAAGAATGCTAGATTACTGTCGAGAACAGGCCATTACATCATTAAGGCTCCCGAAGCCAGTGACTGTAGCTTGGGCCGAGAGTCTTTTCTGGAACCTGTGACCTGTCACCTGCATTCTCAGTCGTTCCCCGCAGCCGACGCCAGTACCGCATCCGCCTTCACGTCACGCAACAGGGCCGGTTTGGGCGGAAGGTTGTCGAGATCGACTTGGTACACATGGCGCGCCAGTCCGAGTTTCTTCATCGTCCAGATGCCGTACCAGTTCATATCGACTTCATACCACGTCAAGCCGTGACGCGCGGAAACCGGATGGGCATGATGATTGTTGTGCCAGCCTTCACCCCAGGTGAAGAAGGCAACCAGGCCGTTGTTGGTGGAGAGGTCTTTGGTCGCGAAACGGCGCGTGCCCCAGATGTGGGTGATGGAGTTGACCGCCCAGGTGGAATGCAGTCCGACGACGACGCGGGCGAAGACTCCCCAGAGCAGCCACGGCCATCCGCCAATGGCAAACAAAATCGCGGCGACAACAATGTTTCCCGTCCAGTGATACTTGGTGAGCCAGACGTGGACTTTGTCTCGGGTCAGGTCGGGGACGTAACGGGCAAGCGTGGTCGTGTCGTAATGCATGGACTTGCCGAGCAGGATCCATCCCATGTGGGACCACCACTTGCCGTCGTTCGGCGAATGCGGATCGCCGGGGCCGTCGGAATACTTATGATGGATGCGATGGGTCGCGACCCAGAAAATCGGGCCGCCTTCGAGGGCGAGGGTCGCGCACCAGGTCAGGAAATACTCTACCCACTTCGGCGTCTTGTATCCGCGATGGGTCAGCAGGCGGTGATAGCTCATGCCAATGCCGAGGCTGCCGGAAATCCACCACAAAAAGCAGGCGACGAAAAATGCTTTCCACGTAAAGAAAAACAGCGCCGCGACGGCGCCCACGTGGAAAAGGAACATGACCGCGGCCGTGCCCCAGTTGAAGCCCTCGCGCTTGGCACGGTCTTTAAGGCTGGCGCGTTCTTCGGCTTCAGTCATGACCTGGCCCGCAGCCTCGCGCGGCGTGTCGCGCGTTGGATCGAATGTTGGCCCGGAGGTGGTTTCGAAGGTTATGTCAAGCGTTGTCTCGAATAGTTTCTGGCGCATTTGTTTTTGTCTCCCCACACTCGGCCCACTGCGTTTCGCCCGACAAGCTGCTGAATCACTCAGGCGGCGTATCAAGTCGTCTGCATCAGAATTTCGCAAAGATTTGAAATCAGACGCCCTTTTCGGGCTGTCGGTCGAGAATCGACTTTCCCCACTGGCTGCTAAAGACAATACCAAGGCCGGGCGAGCGGTGCTGTAATACTTCTGTAATCCTCGATGGATAAAGGGGTTGCGATTGCCATCTGGGAAATGCAAGAAGGCCGGGTGCTCGCGATCCGGGGAGTGCGGGGCGCGGTGCCGTGGGTGATTCCCCGGCGGTGCCGGGCCCGCAATCTTTTCGTGCACGTTCACGCGTCGTGGAGTATCTTTAGCAGTTCAACGGTTTCTTCCGAACAGGAGGTGTGCGTTGAAGAAAGAATTGTCGAATGCAGGATTACTCAACCGAATTCCGCTCGTGCTTTTCGCATTGGTCTTTTTAGGGTTGGCGTTATGGGCGCAGCAGGCGCAAACGCCCGCAGCAGCACCAGCCCCGGCGGCTGCTCCGGCACCCGCAGCAACACCGGCTCCAGCACCCGCTCCGGCGGCTGCCCCGACGCCCGCTCCGGCGACCACACCGGCGGCCGCACCGGCACCTGCTCCGGCGCCCGAAGCCACACCCGCCCCCGAAGAACCCACCAAGGCAAATCCGGTCAAGCCAACCGCGGAGTCGCTGGCCAAGGGCAAGAAACTGTATGGCTTCGACTGCGCGATGTGTCATGGAGACACCGGCGATGGCAAGGGCGACATGGCGACGGACATAAAGAACGTCACCGACTTCACCAATCCGGACGCCATGAAGAACCTCAGCGACAGTCATCTCTTCTACGTGATCCGGAAGGGCAAGGGAAGCATGCCCGCCGAAGGCGACCGCGGCAAGGATGAAGATATCTGGAACCTGGTGAACTACATCCGCTCGCTGGCCAAGAAGTAGCGAGAGCCTTTAGAACTCAAACGCCAACCCCGCTGTTGGCGTGATGGGCAGACCCTGCCCCATGACTACGGTGGACGACGGAGTACTGCATGTAGGCTCATTGGGAGGACATGAATATGAAGTGTAGAAATACCGGGGATTGTTGTGATTAGTTAGGTTAAGAACCTCACCGTACAGAGCCAGCTTCCAGCGATTGAATGCCCAATCCTTCTCGCCACGCACGTCGAGACGTTGGTAATCGCCTAACTTTGCATTGTTGGAGCTTGGGATCGGGAACCCGGAACCGAACAGAAACTTCCCGCTGACATGCACGGTGGGCTTGATCCGGTAGCTCGCGAAGACATTCAGCGTGTGCCGCTGGTCTTCCGGCGTGGGATAGTAAGGCGTCCATAACAGCCCTATATTACTGGTAACCCTCTGATCCTGTTGCGCCGAAAGCACCGTATAGCCGATCCAGCCCGACAGTCGATTGGCGGTTCGACTTTGAAGAACAATCTGTACCCCTCGCGCGTAGTCGCGTGCGGCGCTGTCAAAACCATGAGAAGAAAAACAGGTATTTGCGATGTAGAACGAAAAACCCGTCGAAGTCGAGTCTTGACGATCGAACCACAGGACCTTCAGTCGCGCACTCTCGCCGAACCGCTGCTCCACGCCAGCTGTGAACTGGTTCGCCGTTTGATAATTCTCGAAAAATTCTGGGCAGTTTGAAACTTGAGCAGGCGCATTCACTGGATACACCGGAAATTCAAACTGGTTGTAGCGCCCGACCCCGAACTGCAACTGCGTGGCCGAGGCAACCTGCAAAGAAGCAGAAAGCTGCGGCGAAACGGGATGAAGATCGAACTGCTGGGAGGTATCCAGGCGCAGTCCGCCGGCCAGATGCAGCCGGTTGCCAAGAAAGCTTGATGTTTCCTGCACATATCCGTTGTTTTTCCAACCCACTACGCTTTGGCTTCCGCTTGATTGGACAGTGCCGTCGGTATTGTATAGCGTCGCTTCGTTGCTTGCACCCGCACGGCGCGTGGTCCACCCACCCTCAAGCACCTGGTCCTTTTGCCAGCTCCAAACGAGGTTGCCTCCGGCGACCCACTCCGCATAGTGGTTGCTATTCAGAAGCTGATTGCTAGGATTCCAATAGTGGAAGGGGGCCTGGAAATACGCCGTTCTCGTATCGATCAGCAGGTGCGGATTCACCGTCCAGCGCCAGCCCATGCGGCCCATCATGAAGTCGTTGGTTGCACGCTGGATGCTATCCGATGTAAGTGGTTGGGAAGGGTTGATCAGTTCGTAGAACGTATGCCCACCTACGCCGTAAAAGGTCAGGGCCTGGTTGGGCGCAACATCGTAGTTGAGTTTCAGGTCGCCATCGTAGAACGAGATGTTGTCGGCAGTATCGCTCAAGCGGTTGCGGAGAAGATAGCCCAGATAACTCTTGCGCGCCGATGCCAACCACGAACCTTTCTTTTCTTTTCCAAGTTCCCCCTCTCCGAGCAGTTCCGAGTCGGCCAGGCCAATCGAGGCGCGGAAGATTGGCGTTGCGCGGCTGCCCTCGCGAGTCTGAAGATCGAGCGCGGCTCCGACCGCATCCCCGTACTTCTCTGGATAGGCAGCGGGAAGCAGTTTGATGTCCTCAATCGTCTCGCTGGTGAACGTGCTCAGGGTCGCGCCTTCGGTAATGTCGGTACCGTGGAAGGGCGAGGGAACGAGGATGTCGTCGAGGTAAATGCTGGTGTTTGCGTAGGACGCGCCCATCACCGACAATTGCGCGAAGAAATCGTTGCCGCCCTCCGCCGAGACCCCCGGCAATGTCTGGATAGCGCGGAATGGATCGTCGGCTACAACCGTCGAGGTCTCGCGAAGCTCGGTGCTGGTCAGGTTGAGTTCGTTGATTGCCGGCGAATCCGGTCCCTGAAAAATATCGCCGTTCACTTCAACTTTTTCCGTGCGACGGAAATTGTCAGGGATGAGCGTGATCTCGAATTCCTTGCCCGCCTCGCCAGCCGCGAGCGAGAACTCAACGGTGCTGAGCCGGTAGCCGACTGCGTTCAGGCGCAGCGTGTAGTGGCCGGGAGCGAGTCCCTGAATGACAAAGCTGCCGTCGTTTTTGGTGACGGCCACGGCGACGGCCTCATGTTGAGATCCATACACCGAGACCTGCACGCGGCCCAGGGGCTCTCCCCGAGCAACGCTGACCACCTTGCCCCGGATTTCCGCAGCATGAAGAGGGGCGGCGGAGAAAATGACTGCGACAAAAAAGATCAAAAAGAAAAGAAGAATGAACGCGACCAGACGATCGTGCATTGCGCCCTCGGAGCAGCGAATTGGGGCCCCTTTTGCGAAACACCACCTTTGCGAACGAATGAAATCGGAAAACTTGTAAAAAAGCAGGTTTCAAAGTTTCAAGGCTTCAAAGTTTCAGTGTGGCTGCGCTGAAATTTCTCCGCTTTGAAACTCGCTTCTATAACGCTGTCATCTATTTTGATGCAGCTTTCACTTCCACTCCCGCCCATTTTTCCAGCAGGGTGAGGGTTGCGGCGTAGTCGAGGTCCTGATGTCCTTCCTCGGCGGCGAGGTCATAGACTTCTTCCACCGCTTCGAGACCGGGCAGGCGCACACGCGATTCCCTGGCGGCGGCGAGCGCCAGACGAATATCTTTCAGCATCAGGCGGAGCGGAAAATTGGGCGAGAAGTCGCGCTGCAAAATGAACGGGGCTTTGTAGTCCACCACTCCCGACCGCACCATGGAAGCCTGCACCAGCGGCAGCAGCTTTTCGGCGTCCACGCCCAACTTGGCGGCGAGGGTGAGGGCTTCGGCGAATCCTTCATAGATCAGCGCAATCTGGAGATTCATGACGAGCTTGGTGGCTTGTCCTTTGCCGGTTTCGCCCATGTGGAAGACCTGCTTGCCCATGGCCTGAAAGAGCGGCTGGAGGCGAGCGAGCGCCGGCTCATCGCCGCCGGCCATGAAAATCAAGTTGCCAGCTTCGGCGGCGATTTTCGAGCCGGTCATGGGAGCGTCCACATAATCGGCGCCGCGCGCTTTCACGCGCTCGGCAAAACGCCGCGTGGCGGAGGGAGAAATCGTGCTGGAGTCGGCAACGATCATGCCCTCGCTGAGCGCCTGCTCTACGCCGCCCTCGCCAAACAGGACCGCTTCGACCGCCTTGGTGTCGGAGACGCACACCCACACCACTTCGACGCCCTGCGCCGCATCCGCCGGGGAAGCCGCGCTGCGCACGCCTTCGACGCCTTTGCCGCCGGTTCGATTCCAGACTGTAACCTCGTGTCCGGCTTTGGCCAGGTTCGCGGCCATTGACCGTCCCATAATTCCCAGACCTAAAAAAGCGACGCGCATTGGGGTTCGTTCCTCCACGGAATTCTTCGAGATTCTTGGGAATTTGAATTAACTCTGAATTAGATATGACCGGCGAAGTGGCGGTCAAGGGAAACACGATCGACTGCGCCTGAATTATTGGTCAGCGAAAAAACACCATTCGACGAAACTCGGTGTTCCTGCGTCGATCGCGCCTGCCGGAGCATCAAAAGACACTGGAGGCTCGAGGGAACAACGCCGATAATGGCTTTATGGCCGGGTTGCAGCGGCCGGATCGAACCACAATGGCCAAAGCGATATTGGCGAGTCGAGGTTGGCGAGTCGAGGTTGGCGAATCAGTGTTATCAAATCAATGTTAAAACCGTCATTGAAAACTCCCGCGCTGCGCAAGCGGGCCGGTCAGTTCACGCGACTGGTGCGGCATTCCGCCATCACGCCGCGAACGGGCAAAACCCACACGGCCCAACTGGTGGCCAACGGCGAACTGGGCGTCACCTTCATCGGGCACTCCAGTTTCTTTCTGCAAATCGGCGGACAGAACGTCGTCATCGATCCCAATTTCGCGCGCTGGCTGTTCATTCTCAAGCGCCTGCGCCAGCCGGGATTGAACCTGCGCGAGCTGCCGCCGATCGATGTCGTGCTGGTGACCCACGCGCATTTCGATCACCTGCATCGCCAGTCGCTGCGCAGCATCGCGCGCCAGACCGAACGCCAGACGGGGACCGCGCCCACGCTGGTCGTCCCGCATCATTTATTCGATCTGGTTGCAGATCTCGGCTTCGAGCAGATTGTCGAACTGGAATGGTGGAACACCTATCGCCACGGCGCGCTTGACATCACGCACGTGCCCTCGCGGCATTGGGGGGCGCGCATCATCAAGGATTCGCATCGCGGCTACGGCGGCTACGTGCTGCGCAGCGGCAAGCATTCCGTGTATCACGCGGGAGACACCGCATATTTTGCCGGCTTTCGCGAAATCGGACGGCGCTTGTCGCCCGAACTCGCGCTGCTCCCGATCGGCGCCTACAATCCGCCGCACTTCCGCAACGTGCACGCCAGCCCCGCCGACGCCACCCGCGCCTTTCTCGATTTGAAAGCACGCTGGATGGTGCCGATGCACTATGGGACATTTCGCCTGTCCCATGAGCCGATCGAGGAGCCGCTCCAACTGCTGGAGCGCGCGGCGCTGGCCGCCGGAGTGAAAGACAAAGTGTTGGTGCTCGAAGAAGGTGTTACCCGCTTTTTTTAGAGACTTTCGTGGGACTTCGAGGCTACGCTCGGCGAAGTGGAGCTTTCTATCCATTTTCTATAATTTTTCTATCCAACCACCCCCGACGACTATGTCTCCATCGTAAACAACGGCGGCCTGGCCGGGAGTGATGGCGCGCTGCGGCTCGTCGAAGATAACTCGAATTTCGTCCGGACCGCTGGACTCAATCGTTGCGGGCGCGGGTTGATGCTTGTGGCGAATCTTCACCGCAACCCGCGCGGGCTCGCGCAGCTCGGCGGCTGAGATCAAGTTCACTCGGCGCGCCAGTAGAGTACGCGAGTAAAGCTCCTCGTCGTGGCCGACCACGACTTGCCGCGTGCCGGGATTGATCTGGATCACGTAGAGCGGCGAGCCGGTGGCTACTCCGAGCCCCTTGCGCTGGCCGACGGTGAAATTGTGAATGCCGGCGTGCTCGCCGATCACCTTGCCATCGCTGGTAACCATCTCTCCGCTTATATCCTTCGGCTCGTCTCCCTGCTCGGCGAGATAGGCTTCGAGAAAGCGTTTGTAGTCGCCGCCTGGAACAAAGCAGATTTCCTGCGAGTCGGGCTTTTCGGCGATGGCGAGTCCGTGCTGGCGTGCAAGTTCGCGCACGTCCGTCTTAGTCATGCCGCCGAGCGGAAACAGAGTGCGGCTTAGTTGCTCCTGGGTAAGGCCGAAGAGGAAGTAAGTCTGATCTTTCGACTTATCGGCTGGACGCTTCAACAGCCAGCGATTAAGTTGCTCGTCAAAGACCACTTGGGCGTAATGGCCGGTGGCAATTTTATCGGCGCCTATCTGCCGCGCCACGACCAGAAGTTGATCAAACTTTAGATGATTGTTGCAGAGGCTGCACGGGATGGGCGTGTGCCCGGCAAGATACTCCTCGACGAACGGACGCACCACATCCCGCTCAAAACGCTCTTCGTGATTGACCACGTAGTAGGGGATGCCGAGCGCCTCGGCAACGCGGCGGGCATCGTAAACGTCGTCGATGGAACAGCAACGGCCCTGTGCCGATTCCGGCATGCCCGCGTGCCCGGCGAGACGGCGCTGGTTCCAAAGTTGCATAGTCAGGCCGATGACGTTGCGCCCTTCGGCGCGCAGCATGGCCGCAACGGTCGAGGAGTCGACTCCTCCCGACATGGCAACGGCAATGGTGGGGATTACCAACAACCTAATCCTGCAACGTAATCTGCCTTGTTTTACGTAAATCCTGAATTTCTATTTCCTGCTTCTTTCTGCCTGCAGAAGGTGTCGCAGTTACGCCGTCCATCGGTTCGTATTTGAGCCCAGATTCTCGCAAACTGGCAACCTGTCGATCCGGCGTAAAGAGCATCCAATACTCCTCGTCGGCAGTGGCGTCGGGATAGGGCTCACAGCGTAGTTCTAGATGGTTATCGAAATGAAACTCCGTGATCGTTCTTTGCGAGTCGAAGGAGAAGTCCGTTAGCTCCGCCCGGTTCAGGTTGTCTATCGCTAGCTGCATTACCCTCTTCTTGGACTCCGAGTTGGCCAAACATCGGCCGTTTGAATTCAAACTCCAGTCGCACTGATACAGCCAAAGATGCCAGTCCCCGTGGTAATGGTGGTGGTTGAGATGCTTGCGCCCGAATTCAACCGTGACGAAACTCCCCACCCCGATTGACGCACCCCATGCCTTCTGCCCTATCAGCGGTTGGAACAGTGCTTCGATTTGTTTTTTTAATCGCATATTATCTCGGAAACATTGCTAGTCCCCATTCCACAATCTCGTCGATTGTTTTGAGGCTATATCCTGTGATCTCGTCGTGCAATCTGCGACGGTCGGCCTTACTAAGCTTTCTGTCCAATATGACTTCGATCCGTCGAACCGCTTCATCAAACCGGCGTTTCTGGTCACGATTGGTCATTGATAACTTGATCTCTACAAGCTAATACTCAAAAATCAAGACATCAAGCACCTTGTTCAGATTTTATTTTGAAACTACGGTTCTGTAAACGAAATTGAGATCCCGCAGGCGTGCTACGGTTTCCGAGACAAGCCCTACTGCAAACTCTACATCTTCCACAGTATTCTGTTGGCCCAGACTGAAGCGGATGCTGGATTTCGCGCGCTCGGGGCTGAGGCCCATCGCGAGCAGCACATGCGACGGTTCAATCGTTCCGGAAGAGCAGGCCGCGCCGGTGGAAACGGCCAATCCCTTCAAATCGAGCGCGATGACCAAGGCCTCGCCTTCGATGGCATCGAAATAAATGTTGGTTGTATTCGGCAGGCGCGGAGCGGGTTCGCCAGTCGAGCCAGCGCCGTTCAAGCCCGTGCCTTCGATTGCGAGCAGTTCCCTTTCCAGCCGGTCACGCGCCGCGGCCATCTTCGTAACGTCGCCGCGCTTAATATCAGCGACGGCTAACTCGGCTGCTTTACCCAAGCCGACGATGCCGGGAACGTTCTCCGTACCGGCGCGGCGTGATCGTTCATGGCTTCCACCATAAAGCATCGGCTCCAGCGAAGTTCCCCTGCGAACGTAGAGCGCACCCACTCCCTGCGGCCCGTGAATCTTATGGCCGGAGATGGTCAGCAGGTCGCAACCGATTTCGGCGACGTCGAGTGGGATCTTTCCCGCCGCTTGCACCGCGTCAGTGTGAAAATAAATGTCGGCTTCGGCGGCAATTTTTCCAATTTCCGAGACCGGTTGCACAACGCCAGTCTCGTTGTTGGCGAGCATGATGGAAATCAGCTTCGTATTGGGCCGGATCGCACGCTGCACGTCGGCCGGATCTATAAGGCCGCGGCGATCCACGGGAACGTAAGTGACTTCGCACCCCGTCGTTTTACAATGGTCGGCGAGGTGCTTGCAAGCGTTGAGAACGGCATGATGTTCGACGGTCGAGGTGATGACATGGTCGCCCGGATGCGTAACACCAAAGATCGCGAGATTGTCGCCTTCCGTGCCGCCGCTGGTAAACACGACTTCGGAGGCGCGGCAACCCAGCAGCGAGGCGACCGATTCACGGGCGCGCTCGACCGCGGCCCGCGTCTGCTGTCCATGATTGTGAATGGACGAGGCGTTGCCAAAGCGCTCTCCGAAGTAAGGACGCATGGCCTCCAAAACCTCGGGGAGGACCGGGGTGGTCGCGTTGTTGTCGAGATAGACCCGGCGCATCATGGTGTTTTCTATTGTACCGATGCGCGGCGCCAACGGAGATGCGGCAAGCCGCGTCTCTACGGGCATGTGGAGCGACGGGCATTTCGCCCGTCCCGGCTGAAAGGCCGGGCGGGGACGCCCGGAGCTCCACCGGCAAACTCAGCGTTTCTCCATCGGCACATATTTCTGCGGATACACGGGGCCGACGTATTCGGCGCGCGGACGGATCAGCCGGTTATCGCCGAGTTGTTCGATGACGTGCGCGGTCCAGCCGCCGATTCGCGCAATGGCAAAGATGGGCGTAAACAGGTCGAGATCGATGCCCAGGGTGTGGTAAGTGGAAGCGGAATAGAAGTCCACATTGGCATTGAGCTTCTTGTCGCCCCTGACATAGTCTTCGATTTTTTTCGAATATTCGAACCATTTGGGATCGCCGCTGGACTTACCCAGGTCGCGCGACATTTCCCGCAGGTGGGTGGAACGCGGATCTTCGGTGTGGTAGACGCGATGGCCGAAGCCGGGGATTTTCTTCTTCTGGGCCAGCAACCCTTTGACATACTCGACGGGGTCGGCGCCGTTGGCGTCGATCTCTTTGAGGATTTTGAAGACAGCTTCGTTGGCGCCGCCATGGAGCGGCCCCTTGAGCGTTCCGATCGCCGAGGTAATGGCCGAGTGCATGTCGGAAAGGGTGGCAGCCGTGATCCGCGCGGCGAAGGTGGAAGCGTTCAGTTCATGGTCGGCGTGGAGAATGAGCGCGGTGTCGAGCGCGCGCTCGGCGGTTTTCGAGGGCGGCACGCCGTTCAGCATGAGCAGGAAATTCGCGGCGTGGGAAAGCGACCGGTCCGGTTCCACGAGCGGCTTGCCTTTGCGAATGCGGTCATAGTCCGCCACCAGCATCGAGATTTGCGAGGTGAGGCGGATCGCCTTGTTGACGTTCGC
This sequence comes from uncultured Acidobacteriaceae bacterium, assembly GCA_963709835.1. GTDB lineage: Bacteria > Acidobacteriota > Terriglobia > Terriglobales > Acidobacteriaceae > Acidiflorens. The sequence continues at coordinate 103,188 of CAVPYG010000054.1, read as the reverse complement.
CTCATGATCGTTCTTGTTGAATTCCGGATCGTAATAAGAAAGCGCGGACACGATCGTGCGCAGCATGTCCATCGGGGGAACGTGCCTGGGCACGAGCTGGAGCCGGTAGAAAATCGATGCGTCGAGCTTGCGCTCTTCCGCCATCCGCCACTTGAGATGGAGAAGTTCGTCCGTATTCGGCAGGCGTCCGAACCACAGGAGGTAGCACACTTCTTCAAAACTGGAATGGTCGGCCAAATCGTGAATATCATAGCCGCGATAGGCGAGCACACCCTGCTCGCCGTCGATGTAGCAGATACTGGAGGTGGCGGCGACAATGCCCTCGAGCCCTTTGGCGGTCTGCTTGTTGGTAATGCTAACGGTGGACATAGCTCCTCGCTTACGCTCTGAATGGATATGAGATGCTCGCGCACGCGCTACAGTGGCACGGCGTCCCTATGTTATACGCCGAACCCCTGGCTGTTTCCAAGGGAATTCCAAGCGGGCGTTTGGCGTTGGACTGCCTGGGGTGAAAATTAGCCAGTCTTGCGACCTTTACGCCCACCCGTCCGGTCGGGCGAAGCCGTCGGCCAATGACGAAGTGGACAAGGGGGTCAATACAACGGCACTTTCGGATCCACGGTTCGCGCCCACCCATCGATCCCTCCGCGCATGGACTGGACTTTTTCGTACCCCTGCTGGCGCAGCCAGTTGGTCACCGACAACGAACGCACTCCGTGATGGCACATGACCACGATGTAATCGTCGGGGTCGAGTTCCTGGTGGGCGCGGGCTGGGATGTCGGCCATCGGGATGTGCTTGGCCCCTTCGATGCGCGACTTTTCGTATTCCGAATCTTCGCGAACATCGAGCAGTGTGAATGTTTCCCCGCTCTTCTGGAGCGCTTTGACCTGCCCGGGAGAAATTTCGAAGTCCATAGAAATGTCTTCTAGCTTTTAAATGCGCCGCCATCTTTCACCGGCTACAGCGATAAGGAAAACAATGATATCCTCGGGTGCGACTGCGGTCGAGATGATTATCTCCGCTTACCCTCTCAATACGCTCAGTTTACCGGATCGCGCTCGGTCAAAATGATGCGCTTCACCTGATTTCGGTCAAAGGTTTGGTCGTTTCCCTTAATGCGAACTACAATCTGCATGCCATTGACCGAAACCAGATCACCAGAAAGCACGGAACCGTCGCGCAATTCGATAGTATCGTGCACAGCACTGCCAAGTTCGTAGTTAACAATACCTCCGGAAGCATCGCTGGAAGTGATTTCCAGAGGGAATTTCCCTGAATTAAAACCCTCTTTGCTGAATTCCAGCATGTGTTTTCCAATGCCAACGTTTACAATCTTCGGCGTAGTCCCCAAGTCATTACCGTCGAGCTTCAGCAGCGCACCCTGCGGAATTGAGTTCACCGTCACGGTCACCGTGCGCGGAGCGTTCGTCGAATTCGATACCGTCACCGAAGCGGGGATCCCGGATGCCGCCAGCGTAATCTGAAACTTCACGGTCTGGCCAGCACTGACGTTTGTAAGGTTAATGTAGCCCTTGCCAATGCGAGCTTTGTTTTTGTCGAAGACGTAGAGTGAGAAATCTACTTCCGTAATCGCCTTGTCGGAGAGGTTCTCGGCGATGGTATCTGTAATATAAGTATGTTCCTTCCCCATCGCGCCGATTTCCTTAAACTTCGAGAACGTGAACCGCAGAACAGGTTTCCCGGACTCGGGCCATGCTACAACTTCAAATGGAACGTCCTTGGCGGACACGGATGAAATTGCGATAGCGAGAAACATTAATAATGCATTAACTCTTGGCATGATCGTGTGTTCATCTCCAAATGTGCAGCGAGCTGGAAATTCTTGCATAACCGGAATGGAAGCGCAACCGCCTATTTGACAGCCTTAGTTGTGAAATTGCTATCGAGAGGTACGCACTCCCCGCTCGCAAAAACTAGCTTTTGATTCCCGCCATCAACTTCTCGATCTCGGATTTTTGGTCGCCGGTGAGCGGGAGGAATGGGAGGCGCGACGGGCCTCCATAGTAGCCGTTGACGTCCATGGAGTATTTCACTCCGGGGACGCCGAGTTCGCTGACCACGCGCTGGGCGGCTAGTCTTATGCGCTCTTGTTTTTCTCGGGCTAGTGCGCTGTCTCCATCTTTGAGCGCGGCGTAGATTTCGTAGCACGCGCCGGGCGCGGGACCGGCGAAGGCGAGAATGGCGCCGACCGCTCCCAACGCAAGCGACGGCTCGAGTTGGTGCGCGGCACCGACCATGACCTGGAAGCCGACTTCCTTCTGGCGAGTCTTCAATTTGCCGACGACGGTGACTGCGGAGGATGAGGGTTTTGCGGCGCTGTCTGCGGGGACGGGCGAGGGCGCCCGCCGCTCCACGGCCTCGCCTGTAAGCGCGGCTAGGTTCACAAATTTCTCGCCCGGCTTTTCGACTTCGGCGGCGGCGGCCTTCAACATGCGCGGGGTGACGGCGTCGAATGTTTCCGTGACCGTGGCCTGTCTTTTGATTTGTCGCGTGCCCTCGACCATCTGCTTCACTTTGTCGAGATTGCCGCTCGATTCCTTGATGGCGGCGATGTTGGGATGATCTGCGAGTTCGATCACAACGTCGGCGGGGATGTCGTAGCCCGTGGCTTGAGGAAAGTTATAGATTATGAGCGGCAGGGCGGAGCGGTCGGCGACCGTGCGATAGAAAGCCAGCAGGTTCGCGGGGTGCATCTGTTTTTTGTAGTAGTGCGGAGTGCGTATCATAGCCGCATCGTAGCCCAGCTCGGCGGCGTATTCAGTGAGGCGCAGAGTTTCATGCGCGGACTCTATGCCAGTGCCCGCGATCATCACTTTATTGGGCGCGGCGGCGGCGATCGCCGTCTTTAACACTTCGCGGCGTTCCTCGTCGGAGAGCAGAATCGCTTCGCCGGTTGAGCCGAGCACCACGATACCGGCAATCGGCGTACGCGAGTAGCGTTCGACGTTTGCTTCGAGCTTTTTGAAATAGACCTCGCCGTCGGGATAGAAAGGCGTCGTGATGGGTGGAAAGATTCCGTGTAGAAGCATGGTGGACCCTAGTCGTAAGTCGTTAGCCGTTGGCTGTACGCTATCCGCAGCATACAATCCGAGACGCTTAGTTTTACTTCACTCCATTACTTCGTAACAGCCCGCTCCGCATGAAGCGCCTGCAATGCTTGGACGCGGATTTCTCCACGTTGCAGGGCGGAGATGCCTTCGGCGGCGGCGCGCGCGGCGGAGAGAGTGGTGATTGCCGTGACATGGGCGGTAACCGCGGCGCGACGGATCGCTTTCTCGTCGAAGTAAGGGTCGGGGCCTTGCGGCGTGTTGACGATCAACTGGATGCGATCGGCTTTGATCAGATCAACCGTATTGGGGCGGCCTTCTTTTACTTTATAGACGCGCTCCACAGCCAAGCCAGCCGCTTCGAGAACATCGGCCGTGCCGTGCGTGGCCACGAGTCTGAATCCCATGCCAACGAAGCGACGCGCGACCTCGACTACTTGCGGCTTGTCGTGGTCGGTGACGCTGATGAAGACCGTTCCCTCGGTCGGAAGTCTTTGTCCGGCGGCGATTTGGGCTTTGGCGAACGCCTCGCCGAAATTATCGGCGATGCCCATGACTTCTCCGGTGGAGCGCATTTCGGGACCGAGAACGGTGTCGACGCCGGGAAATTTCGACCAGGGAAAAACCGGCGATTTCACATGGAAGCAGCGGCCCGTGTCGAGATCGGCGCCACTCTCGATGTTCTCCGGCAAAAACTCGCGCAGTTTGCGTCCGGTCATCAGTCGCGCGGCGATCTTGGCCATGGGCACTCCCGTAGCTTTGGAAACGAAGGGCACGGTGCGCGAGGCGCGCGGGTTCACTTCAAGGACATAGACTTTGCCATTTTCGCCGGCCCCCTGCACACACGTGCTGCGCGGGATGGCGAACTGCACGTTCATCAGGCCGATCACTTTGAGGGCGCGCGCGAGTTTGAAAGTGTATTCGCGCATGCGTTGGAGCAGCGGCCCGGGGATGTCAACCGCTGGCAGCACGCAGGAAGAATCGCCGGAGTGGATGCCGGCTTCCTCGATGTGCTGCATGATGCCGCCGATCACCACGTCCTCGCCGTCAGAGAGCGCGTCCACGTCGATTTCAATTGCGTCTTCCAGAAACTTGTCGATGAGGATGGGGCGGTCTTGCGAATATTCGACCGCCTGCTTCATATATTGGGTGATGGTATCTTCGTCGTAGGCGATGACCATGGCGCGGCCTCCGAGCACGTAGGAGGGGCGAACCAGCACGGGAAAGCCGATCTTCTGCGCGGCTTCGACCGCTTCTTCGACCGAGGCGACCATGGCTCCGGGAGCTTGCGGGATGTCGAGTTCCTCGAGCAGTTTACCGAAGCGCTTGCGGTCTTCGGCAAGGTCGATGCATTCGGGCGTGGTGCCGATGATGTTCATGCCCGCGGCCTTGAGCGGAAGAGATAGATTCAGCGGGGTCTGTCCGCCGAACTGAACAATCACGCCGACCGGCGCGCCGCCGGAAGCTTCGTGCTCGCAGACGGCAAAAACGTCCTCAAGCGTGAGCGGCTCGAAGTACAGGCGGTCGCTGGTGTCGTAGTCGGTCGAGACCGTCTCAGGATTGCAATTGATCATGATGGTCTCATAACCATCCTCACGCAGCGCGTAACTGGCGTGGCAGCAGCAGTAATCGAATTCGATTCCCTGCCCTATGCGATTGGGACCGGAACCCAGGATGACGACTTTCTTCTTGGCTGTGGGAGTAGCTTCGTCTTCATCTTCGTAAGTCGAGTAGAGATAGGGAGTGTAACTCTCAAACTCCGCAGCGCAGGTATCGACGCGTTTGTAGACCGGCTTGAGGCCATGCTTCTTGCGGAAGTGGCGGACTTGGTCCTGCCCGCCTTTGCCGTCCAGACGCCAAGTCCCGGCGAGACGCCCATCGGAGAAACCCATGCGCTTGGCTTCGCGCACCAGATCGGCGGGAACAGATTCCATCGGGTGCTTTTCCAGCTCGAGTTGCATGTCGTTAATTTCCTTGAGCTGGTAGAGGAACCAGGGATCGATCGAGGTCATCTTCGCGATCTGCTTGATCGGGTGCCCCTGTCGGATGGCGTACTGCACGTAAGTCAGCCGGTCGGGATGCGGTGTGACCAGGCGCTGCGTGAGGATCTTAGGCTCGATTTTCTGCGATCCCACGCGCTTGCCGGTATCGAGCGCGCGAATTCCCTTCTGCAAAGCTTCTTTGAAGGTGCGGCCGATGGCCATCACCTCGCCGACCGATTTCATTTGCGGCCCTAACGATTCGTCGGCGCCGGGGAATTTTTCAAACTGCCATTTCGGAATCTTGACGACCACGTAGTCGAGCGTGGGCTCGAAGCAGGCAGGAGTCTTACGCGTGATGTCGTTGGGAATTTCGTCGAGCGTATAGCCGACAGCGAGCTTGGCGGCAATTTTTGCAATCGGGAACCCCGTCGCTTTCGAGGCCAGCGCCGACGAGCGCGAGACGCGCGGATTCATCTCGATCACCACCATGTGACCCGTCGATGGATTCACGGCGAATTGGATGTTCGATCCTCCGGTCTCGACCCCGATCTCGCGGATCACGGCGATGGCCGCATCGCGCATCATCTGGTACTCGCGGTCGGTGAGCGTCTGCGCCGGGGCGACGGTGATGGAATCGCCTGTATGCACGCCCATGGGATCGAAATTCTCGATGGAGCAGATGATGATGACGTTATCTTTGGTGTCGCGCATCACCTCGAGCTCGAACTCTTTCCATCCGAGAACGGATTCTTCGATCAGGCACTCGTGCACGGGCGAAAGATCGAGGCCGCGGGCCAGCACTTCCATCAACTCTTCGCGATTGTAGGCGATGCCGCCGCCGGTGCCGCCGAGCGTGAATGAGGGACGAATAATGACGGGGAATCCGATCTTGCCGGCGAATTCAATGCCGTCTTTCAGATTGTTGACGAGCGCCGATTTCGGCACGTCGAGCCCGATGCGCTGCATGGCGTCTTTAAAAACCAGGCGGTCTTCGGCCTTCTTGATGGCGCCGATTTGCGCTCCGATCAGATGCACGTTGTACTTTTCGAGCACGCCGCCGTCAGCCAATTCGATGGCGAGATTGAGCGCGGTCTGGCCGCCAACCGTGGGCAGAAGGGCAAAGCCCGCTCCCGGAGACATCTCGCGCTCGACGCGAATGATTTCTTCGAGATACTCGCGAGTTAGCGGCTCGATGTAAGTGCGGTCGGCCGACTCGGGGTCGGTCATGATAGTGGCCGGGTTCGAGTTAGCCAGCACAACTTCAAAGCCCTCGGACTTGAGCGCCTTGCAAGCCTGCGTGCCGGAGTAGTCGAACTCCGCCGATTGTCCGATGACAATCGGGCCGGAGCCGAGGATCAGGATTTTCGAGATGTCAGTTCTTCGTGGCATTATTTTGATGGCCTGAGTAATATCGTGACCGTTTGTTCAGTTTTTCCAGTGGCTTGGTCGAACGAGAACACACGGCTTACAGAACATTTTCCGCCGTCATAGTCCTTTTCTAAAAAAATCGGAAACGAGATCTGAGGAGAGTTCTTTACTACAACGAAATAACGCCCCGCTGCGAGCTTGCCGGAATTGAACATACCCGTCGCATCGGTTCGCAAATCAGTGATCGCGTCGGCATAGGAACAACACGGAAACTGTGTCAACTTTGATCGATACAGCATTAAGTCGGTATCCTTCAACACCGTGCTCTTTTGCTTGTCAGCGATTCGAACCTGGCCGCACAATTCGTGGCTAACCTGCCAAGACACTCTGTTGCAGGCAACGCACGAGAAGGCAACCGAAACGCCGAGCAGCAAACTGCTAAAGCGCACTCTCACCGCTTGCACTCCTCCATCATCTTCACAAAATCCTTTCCCTCGGCTAAAGCCGCGTCGTTATTCAGCCCGTTACGGCACGCCTGGAAGGCGTGCCCTTTCAAAGCTCGCGCTCGGTTGGAGCCGAGGATCAGGATTTTCGAGATATCAGTTCGTTTTGGCATTGATATCAGACGTTGGTCGTTAGTCGTTCGCCATTAGTGTGTATGTTCAAAGATCACTCCTCTAACCGTTCGATCTTTAACCGGTCGTCGCAGTAGCCCGAAGGTGTGTCACTGCCGCTCACTGGAAGCGCAATCCTCAGCCCCGGCCAGCCTTTCTCCGAGACTCTAATCGCAAGAGTAATTCGACAAAATCCCCGGACGCTTGCGACAAGCTGATAGACGCCCGGTGACTTCTTGCCGAAATCAAACTCTCCTGTCGGGCTCGATTCAACGGATTGGACATCGACGGAAACACCGGCTTTCTTTTTCTGCAGAGTAATCACTGCGTTTGGGATCCTCGCCCAGTTCGGATCGGCAAGATAGCCGCGGATATGTGATATCGCGACGGTCGGCCTGGTCGAGGTTTGAGGCTGCACAGGTACCTCAACCCTCTGCCCATGGGTTAAAGCCGCCGCGCAGAACACGAAAAGGATCGGCCAAGTCGTCACCTCTTGCACTCCTCCATCATCTTCACAAAATCCTTGAACAAGTAATGTGAATCGTGCGGCCCCGGCGCGGCTTCGGGGTGGTACTGGACCGTGAACAGCGGCAGATTCCGGTGGCGCATGCCTTCCAGGGTCTGGTCGTTCAGATCGATGTGGGTCAATTCCACTTCGCTTTGCGGGAGCGAATCGGGATCGACGGCGAAGTTATGGTTGTGGGCGGTGATCTCGATCTTGCCGCTCAGCAACTGCTTCACCGGATGGTTCCCGCCGTGGTGGCCGAATTTCAGTTTGAAAGTCTTGCCTCCAAGAGCGATGCCAGTGAGCTGATGTCCCAGGCAAATTCCGAAAATCGGCTGGTGCCCCATCAGTCGCCTGATGTTGTCGACCGCGTAGGTGCAGGGCTCGGGATCGCCGGGGCCATTGGAGAGGAATACGCCATCGGGCTTCAAGGCCAGCACGTCCTCGGCCGTGGTTTGTGCCGGGACTACAGTTACCTTGCAGCCTTCTCCGCGCAGCTTGCGCAGGATGTTCTGCTTGATGCCGTAGTCATAGGCAACCACGTGAAAGCGCGCCGGCTCGTCTTTGACTCCGACGATTTCGTCGGGCAAGTGCGAGCGCTCGCCCGTCTCCCACACATAGGTGTGGTTGGTGGAGACGACTTTGGCGAGGTCCTGGCCATCCATTTTGGGGATCGACCGCGCCTTGGCGACGAGTTTGGCGGGATCGGCTTCGAGCGTCGATATCACGCCGCGCATCACGCCGTAGGTGCGCAGGTGGCGCACCAGCGCGCGCGTGTCGATATCGGCGAGCACGGGGATCTTGAACTGCTCCATGAACTCGTCGGTGACCTGCTGCGAGCGCCAGTTGGAACTGACTTTCGAAAACTCGCGCGCGATCAGCCCTTCGATATACGGACGCACGGACTCGCTGTCTTCGGGATTGGTGCCGTAGTTTCCGATTTCGGGGTTGGTCAGAACGACGATCTGCCCGGCGTAGGAAGGATCGGTGAAAATTTCCTGGTAGCCGGTGATGGAAGTATTAAAAACAACTTCGCCGCAGCACTCGCCTTTAGCGCCGTAGCCTTTGCCTCGGAAGACTCTGCCGTCTTCGAGGGCAAGCGTCGCTTGCATTGGAACTCCTGGGAGTGGATTTTATAGATTCTAGCAGGGCAGGCCGCAGTTGTCAGGTGTTTCTACTCGTCCCGTAGAAAAGACATTCTCCTCGAAAAGCGTTTACCTCCGGGGGGCACAGGGGAACACAGGGGACTGCATCGCCTGTTATTCTTATAGTTTTCGTGCCAGGAGAGGTTTTCATGTTTGAGGAGTTGAAGGGCCGGACGGCGGTCGTCTTGGGAGTGGCGAACAAGCGCTCGATCGCGTGGGCCATTGCGCAAGGGTTGCATGCGGCGGGAGCGAACCTCGCCATCGCGTATCAGAACGAACGGCTGGAGCAGGAAGCCAAAGACCTGATTCTGTCGCTGCCGGGAGCGGAAGCTTTCATGTGCGACGTATCGAACGATGCGGCGATTGCGGGGCTGTTCGAGAGGCTCAAGGAGCGGTACGGGAAGCTCCATGTGTTGGTGCACAGCGTGGCCTACGCTCCGGCGGAAGAGTTGAAGGGCGACTTCGTCAACACTTCGCGCGAAGGCTTTCGCATCGCGCATGACGTGAGCGTGTATTCGCTGATCGCGGTGGCGCGAGCGGCGGCGCCGCTGATGGAAGACGGCGGCAGCATCATCACCATGAGTTATTACGGCGCGGAAAAAGTCGTGCCCTACTACAACGTGATGGGCGTGGCCAAGGCGGCGCTGGAATGCACGGTGCGATATCTGGCTTACGATCTCGGGAGGAAGAAGATCCGCGTCAATGCGATCTCGGCGGGGCCGCTCCGGACGCTGGCGGCGCGCGGAATTTCGTCCATGGGAGAACTGATGAAGTTGCACGCCGAGCGCGCGCCGCTGCAACGCAATGTCGAAATCGGCGAGGTGGGCAGCACCGGAGTGTTCCTGGCGTCCGATGCCAGCTCGGGCATCACTGGCGAAGTCATATATGTGGACTGCGGATATAACATCATGGGGTGCTGAGGGTGGCGCCGCGGCAATTCGTACAATAATCGCACAACAGCTAGTTTAGGATTTCTGTATCCGCCGAAAACTGCCGAGCTTCGCTCGGCTTGGACCCTTCGCTTCGCTCAGGGCAGGCTCGCGAGGGCGCCCGTCCTCACACTCACAAGTTCCAGTAAAGCATGGCAGGCAAACTGCCGATTATGCTGGCAGGTGCACACTCTTCGCCTTGGTTTCGTGTTGCAGCCGATTCCGCTTTTTCTTCAGGCGAGTGGCACCCACATTCCTGGAGCCGCGCTATGACTCAGAAGACCAACATTGTGAAACCGAAGCCGCTCTCGAAGGATTCTTGGCGCTCGCTGTGGCGGAGCCCCGCGTTCCGCAGCTCCTCCGAAGACGAACGCGGCGCGGCGCCGTCGCTCACCGACCCGCTCCATTGCGATGCGCCCGCGCTGCGCGGCGCCGAGATTGCGGCGATGTACACTGGCCAGCGCGTGGCTGGCGATTTCTATGAATTCCTGCGGGTGGAACCGTCGCGCATGCTGTTCGTGCTGCTCGACATTGCCGGCCTGCGGACGGACACGCGTGAAACCCTGATCGCGCTACAGAAGTCTTTCCGCACGCTTGGGCCCGCTCTTTTCGGCAGAGAAGATTTCAACGAGACCACCGCCATGATCGAACTGTGCCACGAGATGAATCGCACGGTCATGCGTGGCGGCATCCGCAGCTGTCCGGCGTTCATTGGTTGTTATAACGAAGAACTGGGTACGGTCGGCTACGCCAATGCCGGGCACACTCCGGGGATGCTTCGCGACCGCACGGGAATCGCGCTGCTCGAGGCCACGGGTCTGCCGCTGGGCTTGTTCTCGCACACCACGCAGAGCGCGGCTGCCTGCCACCTTGTGCCCGGCTCGGCGCTGGTGCTGGTCACCCGAGGGTTCGTCGAAGCGGACTGCGAAAGCGGGGACTGCGACGATGTGGAATTCGGAATGGACCGGGCGAAGCAGACTTTTCAGGACGCGACCGCGGCCGGCGCGCGCGAGCTGTGCCTGATCATGCTGCAAGCGACGCGGCAGTTCACGCGGACGGCTCCCACGCATAACGATCTCACGACGCTGGCGCTGGTGCGAAATCCCGCGCCTGAAGCAGTTTGAGAAAATTAGTATTTTTCGTGAAATACCGCCCGATTGATGTCTGGCCAGAACTCTTTTAATAAATTGCACAAGCCGTCCAATCCCACCTGCGTTTCCCAACGTTGATACGTTTTCACCCAGGGGTTGGATTCTGTCGGGTAATAAAAATTGCCGATGCCGGCGGCCGCTCCTGCACCCACGACCTCCGACAAATTGAAGGTGCTCTTTCCCGTGTTGGTCCGGGTGATGAAAAGCCGGCTCACCGAATAACCGGTCCGCTTGAAGAATCCGCCTTGGCCCAGGGTGTAGTATCTCGGATCTTCTTTCGTCGCCGCTGGCACGATCGCTTCCGTCATGTAGTTCTCTATGCCGCCGTCGACAAAGGTGTGCCAGTAGTATTTACCGAAGCCCTCGGCGCCCTGCCCAAAGGACGGCTGCGATTTGCCGGCCATCGCAATTCCCGCAAGCCCTCCCACGAAAATGAAATCGGAGTAGTCGAACGTATCCTCGGTCGCCATCCAGAGATTCTCCTTGAAACTTCAGCGGAGGCAAATGCGTGTTGGCGCTGACCGCACGGTAATTTGGGATGACCCACAGGATTCTCTTGGACTGTTGACCATACTGGCCGGTGGGGTTCACTGGATCTACGGGGTTGACGTTGGGTGTGGGCGCGTCTGGCAAAGAGGCGTCTCCGTCCTTTGTTGCAGGCGCTTGCTGAGGGTCCTGTGTGTGCGGCGAAACATTGTCCAGTCCTGACCGTACCGTTCCTTCTTGGGATTGGTCTGGCGCGCGTGCAGGTTCCTGGGCTTGAACAGAAGCACTTCCCAATGTCGCAGCCAGCGCTGCCGCCATGCAGAACCATCGAATCGCTTTCAAATCTTCCCCCACATCCGTATTTTCCCTCTCGGGCCTAGCTGTTCCGAGCTTCGAACATTTCCTGCTAATCTCTCAAAGCTTGGATTCTACGCAGCGGCGTTTGGATGCACGCCGGCTACTCGCGGGGAAGAAACGGGTGAGTGAAAATTCCGGAGTGACAAAAGTCAATCTCTTGCTTCCGCTTTCTTCAGGTGGCGGGCGTGTCTTCGCTGCAAATAGCCATGAACATCGGGCCAAAACTCCTTCAACTCATTCCCGAAGGCGTCGAGGCCCATCTGCACTCCCCAGTTGTTGAAATTCGCCAAAGCGTTCCGATCGTCGGCGGGATAATAGACATTGGAAATGGCTATCGCCGTGGCGTTGCCCGCAAACTCGGGAATGTTGAACATCGAGCCGCCGGAGTCTTTTCGGGCGATTAAAATACGGCTGACGGCATAGCCAAAGCGGTGCGTGAATCGGCCCCTGCCCAATCGAAAATAGCGAGGATCTATTTTTAGGATGGTGGGGTAAACGCCGCCCACCATGACATTTCCGTCCACCTGATCGGCGAACGCCGCTCCATACCGCTTGCCATATCCCTTCATTCCCTGACCGAACTCCTCATCGGAATTTTCCGCCTGGCGAATGCCCGCCACAATGCCGATGATCGTGAATTCATAGGGGTCGAAGGAGCCCTTCGCTGCCATGGCGAACTTCTCTTTCCAGGAGACCGGCGGCACTTGCGACTGACCATCGACTGTCAAGTAGTTCGGCATCACGTAAAACATCCGGTCGTCTTTGACCTTCTCTTTAGCTTCCGGGACCGGGCTCTTTTGATCCGGAGAATTACTCTGGGCAGGCGGTTGGGCTGAAGGCGGCGTTGGCTGTGGCGTCTGAGCCGCGCCAGGCGGAGGCGGTTGAGCGGACTGGCTGGCGTCCGAGGGCTTCGACTCTGGTTCGGGCGTGTTTTGCGCGACACAAAAAGTCGCGGCAATCGTCATCCATACGACCAACATGCAGACTGGGGCGAAGTGGGAAATTTTCAAGTTGACTATGACTCCAAATTCGGTGGATTGAAATAGGTTCTGGGCAATGTCGGCAGTCCGCTCCGGGCAATCCATTCTGCGAAACCCACGGGATTCAACGCGAGGTCACTTGGATTTTGCGCTCCGTTTCCCCCGCCGACGCGTCCCCTGCCTGCTGTAGGCCTACTCGTAGCAGGGTGATTTCCAGGTTCCAATCGCGTTCGAAACGAGGGAACTTCTCTCCCCACTCTATCAGTAAGATGCAGTCGGGCGCGAGCAGGTCGTCCACGCCGAGCGACTCCAGGTCGCGCTCGGTATCGATGCGGTAGAGGTCGATGTGGTAGAGGGTGGCGCGAGGTCCGCGGTATTCGTGGACGAGGGTAAAAGTGGGGCTGGTCACGTCGTCGGCGCGAGCGGCCGCGAAGCCTTCGGCGATGCCCTTGGCGAGGGTTGTCTTGCCCGCGCCGAGGTCGCCGCGGAGCAGGACGATGAGAGGAGGAGACAGTTCGGCGGCAAGTTTCCGGCCGAAGGCAATCGTCTCTTCGGCGGAGTGCGTGATGGTCTCGGTCTTCATGGCGGAGAATTCAGTATAGCGAAGGAAGAGCAGGTGTAAGGTCTCAGGTCTCAGGCCTCAGGCCTCAGGTCTCAGGCCTCAGGTCTCAGGCCTCAGGTCTTAGGTCTTAGGAGAGGCGGCCGATTTTTGTTTTTCCTGAGACCTGAGACCTGGAACCTGAGACCTGCTCTCAGAATCCGTTCGGCGTCTGGTTTTGCTCGGAAGCCGGGTTGAGGTAGCTGCGGTCGAGGGCGGAATCGAGGGCCATGCGCAGCTTGCGGTCATCCTCGTCGCCCAGGGCGATGAAGCGGAATGGTTGCAGGCACACGCTTTGAAACTTGCGCGTGGGGCGCAGCATTTCCGCCATGCCGCAGATGGCGCCGGCTTGGGTTTGAAAAGCGATTTCGACGAAGTCTCCAGGGGAAAGCTCTTGGCGCAACTGGAGCAATCCTCCGGTGATGGAAATGGTTTGCAGTTTTGCGGGCGCCCGCTGGCCGCCGTCGGCCATCACCGCAGCCGCGACCGATCCATTCAATTTGACTCGGGGTGAGCGCTGGTTGCCGTTGGATTGGGGGAAGTTGGTCATACGGCTGAACTATGGCACGGTCCGGCGCGTTGGGGCAGATTACCAAAGCGCACAGTGGCGTATGCTTAACGATATGCTGGACGGCAACACCAATGTGTCAGCCAGCCGGTTTTGCGGTAACAACGGCAGTAACTTTTCGGGCTCGTACCCGGCAGAGTACCTTTGGTGTGGTAGGGGTTGAGAAGGCAAAGTCTACGCGATGCGAGGGAATCAGAAATATGGGTATGGCGATGAGGTCGAGATTACGGTTTGGGGTAGCGGCGATTTGCGTGCTGGCTGCGTTGTTAGCGGGCTGCTCGCGGGACCCGGCCGTCCGCAAGCAGAAGTACCTGGAGAGTGGGCAGCGCTACTTTGACAAAGGACAGTACCGGGAAGCCGCGATCCAGTTCGAGAACGCGATTCAGGTTGATGCGCGTTTCGCCGACGCCCACTACAAGCTGGCGTTGACGGCGATCAAGCTGCAACAATGGCCAACCGCCGTGCAAGAGCTGTCCACCACCATCCAGCTCCAGCCGGAGCACTATGCCGCACATCTTGACATGGCCAATCTGCTGGTCCTCGGCCGTCAGTTCAATGACGCCAAGCAGCATCTGGACCTGCTCGTGGAAAAACAGCCGCAGAACCCCGACGTCTTCATCGCTCGCGCCAATTACTACGCGGCCATTAATAACACCACGGCGGCGCTGGCGGACATGCAGACGGCGAAGCGGCTGGGGCCCGACCGTTCCGACACGTATCTGAATTTGGCCATACTCGAAATGCACGGGGAACAGTGGGACGCGGCAGAGGCGGATTTTCTGCACGCAGCTAAATTGGCCCCGAAGTCCACCAATGCGCTAGTCTCGCTGGGCAACTTCTTCCAGAGCCGCGGGCGATTTCCCGAGGCGGAACAGTGGTTCCAACAGGCCATTGCGGCCGCAGCGGACGATCCCGGCCCCAGGCTTTCCCTGGCCAGTTTGTACATGGCCGAGAACAAACCCGGCCAAGCCGAGGAGTTTCTGCGCCGCTCGAAAACCGACTTCCCCGACAATTCCGTGGGCTACCGCATGTTGGGCGATTTCTATTTTTCCAACAACCAGATCGACAAAGCCACGGACGAGTACGCCGCGCTCTATCGGGACCATGCCAAGGACATGGTGGTCAAAAAGAATTACATTCAACTGCTGATTCTGAAGGACCGGCTCGACGATGCCCGCAAACTGAATGACGAAGTGATCAAGGCGAAGCCGGACGATCCAGAAGCCCAGATCTACAAGGGCGAGATCGAGATTCGCGGCGGCAAGTCGAACGACGCCGTCAACACTCTGCAAACCGTGTTGCAGAACGACCCTAACAACGCCGTGGCGCATTACCAGCTGGGTCTGGCATTCGCCCAACTGGGCAACGTGAACCGGGCGGAAGCGGAGTGGCGCGATGCGATTCGATGGCGTCCCGACATCGTGGAAGCGCACCGGGCGCTGGCCGGCGTGGCCATCCACCGGAGCGACGCCTCGGCGCTGGCGGAGGAAGCCGAACAGATCATCGCCTTGCAGCCGGCTGCCTCTGACGGATACTTGCTGCGCGCGATCGCCGAAATCGACCGCAAGCAGTACGCCGCCGCCGATGAGTACATTCACCGGGCGCTGGAAAAGGAACCCGACAATCCTGGCGCCTATGTGCAGCTGGGCAACCTGCGGATGGCGCAGAACCAGTTTGCCGAAGCGCAAAAAGCCTACCAGCAGGGACTCGATCAAGACCCGAATTCCACCGACGCGCTGGGCGGCGTGCTCAACGTGGACGTGACGCAGAAGCAGCCGGACCGGGCCATCGCCGCCGTCAAAGCGCAGTTGTCGCGCTATCCCAGGAACGTCGGTTTTCACATCATGCTGGGCCAACTGCTGATGGAACAGAAAAATGACCTAAAGGGGGCGGAAGCGGAGTTCCAGCAAGCTTCGGACCTGGACAAAACGAACAGCGAAGCGCGGGTCAAGCTCGGCGTGGCGCAGAACCTGCGCGGCGACACCGAGCAGGCGCTGCAAACTTTTCTCGATGGCGCGAAGGCCAATCCCAAAGAGGTTGCGTTCTACCTGCTGGCCGGCGGCGTTTACGAGAGCAAGACGGATTGGGACCACGCTCGGCAGCAATACCAGAAGGTGCTCGAGGTCCAGCCGGATAATCCGCTGGCCTCCAACAATCTGGCCTACGTGATGCTGGAGCAGGGCGGCAATGTGGACGTTGCCTTCGCCATGGCGCAGACGGCGCGGCGTCAGCTTCCCGATAATCCGAGCTGCGCCGACACGCTGGGCTGGGCTTTCTACCACAAGGGCGTGTACACCTCGGCGATCAACCTGTTCAAAGAAGCGCTGAAAAAGCAGCCGGACAATGGGCTCTACAACTACCACCTGGGCCTGGCTTACGCGAAAAATGGACAGACGGCGCTCGCGAAGCAACAACTGGACCGCGTGATGAAGCTCAAGCCAAATTCCCGCGAGGCTGACGATTTGCGAAAGACCGTGGCGGCGGCGAAGGGGTAGAAAGTCGGCGACCGCTGCGCGGCTGGAGCTCGGAGGTGCGTCTGGCAACCGGGATGAGTGGCGTTTGGCGGAGAGTTAGTTAATCTATTCGCCAGTTAGCAGAAGCTATCGCGCGCCCGCCTGCCGCGTTGTGCAAAAGAAAAGCCGCCCAGACATCGGGCGGCTTGGTCGTTTGTCGCGGATGCATGTCTAATGTGGCATTAGCGACTTCTGTCTCGGGAGGCTTCGGCGACTGGCGGAAGCAGCACGAGCGGCACTCCTGGAGTCTTCCGCAGAAGCCGTCGAGGCTGTGGAATGCTCGCAGCCAATGATGGCGTTGTTGGTGCCTTGGTTGAGGACGGTGTCGCTGCGTTCGGCGCAGACAACGAGGTCGCTGGTGGTAGATGGGTCGAGGTAAATCTGCGCCAGGCCCGCTGTATTATCGACCGTGAAGCCGCTCACGTTGTTGTTAGCCACAGCGTCGAGGGTAGTGCTCCACAGCCCGATTCCGTCGGTTCCGTCCGATCCAGTGACGCTGTTGTTCCACACCGCGGTGCCCTTGGTGTTGTAAACACCGATGCCCTCAGACAGAGTATCTTGCAGTTCGACAGTATTGTTCCAGGCAGCCGCATGAATCCAGGGGTTGGTGGCGTTGTCGTCGAGGAAAATGCCTTCACCATGCTGGCCGGTTGCGGAAAACTGATTGTCGTGAATCAGGTATCGCGACCCGCTGGTTGGCACAAACACAGGCTGCCACGGAATAACCCACATGCCGGCATAAATTCCCGAGGATATGTTGTATGAAATGTCGAACGTCGAACTCTCTGAACCTTCCATATCCATCCCGACATAGAGATTCTCAAAGTGATTGCCGGTTGCGGGTGAACCGCCAACCACGATTTGGCTCGATTGCAGGAACCCATCCTGGGAAACGCCGTCGATGGCCATTTTGAAGGAGCTGTTACGAACAGTGAGCGAACCCGTCATGAAGTAATAATCGAATGGGGTGGAGCTGCGTGGAAGTTCGCCGGTGTAGATGATTTCATTGACGACGTTGAAGCCGACGCCGAAACCCACCACCATGCCGAAGCTATTTGGGGAATTGTCGGGCAGACCTTCAATGCTGATGCGATCGATGGTGACATCTGTCGGATGTTGGCCCATGAAGCGCAGTCCGTCGAGCAGGCTGCTAATTCCCAACCCGAAGATGGTCCAACCGCTGGTGGCCGTACCCGGAGGAGCGGTGACGCGAATCGAGAGATCGGAGACGTGGATGTTGCCGTCCACAAAGATGATTAAGCTGGGCCACAGGCAAGTGGTGGTATTCGGCAGGCACTCGCCATAAACAGCAGCGTCCGGGAGACTCACAGTTAGATTGGGAAGGGCCTCGATGGTCGTGCTGTTCATACCCATCCCTTTGAAGGTTCCCCGAAAGTTGTATTCGACGAGTTGACTCGTTCGGTAATTACCTGCCGCCAGCTGTACGGTGCAGGTCTTGCCGCTTGCCACACACGCATCCAGCGCCGCTTGAATATTGGCCGTGTCGTCCACGCCGTTTGGTGGCGGGACTTTCACCGTGAAACCACCCGCCCAGACGGTACCGGGCAGAAGAACAAGCAGCCCCACAAACGCAACGGACACAGCCAGCCTGAGGTTCAATTTCGCAGTAAGGTAATTGGTTCGAAACATAAGATTTCTCCTTTCGACTGCCATATTGCGGAAGGACCGCAATCGCTTCAATGGATGAGAGGCAAGTTTTTGGCAAGTTTGAGGCAAGCGGCTCACTTGCCGGGGAAAGGGTCGTTGCGGGGGCGACACAACCCGCCAAAAGACCGTCCTGACTTGGCTCTTGATTCGTCCGCTGCCGCGCAAGTACGATGGTCTGCGAACCCGGCCCCTGGGAGGTGCCGCATGACCGGTCCCGCGCCGGTACAGCCGAGAGTACGCTTCGGGACTTTCGAGTTGGATTTCCAGACGGGTGAGTTGTGGAAATCCGGTGTTAATCTCCACTTGCCTCCGCAGCCGTCGAAAGTGCTCGCCCTGCTCGTGAGCCGCCCCGGCCAACTGGTGACACGAGAAGAAATCCAGCACCAAATCTGGGGCGACCATACGGTTGTAGATTTTGAGCACGGCCTCAACTTTGCCATCAAGAAGATTCGCGACACGCTCGGCGACGACCCCGAGACGCCTCGCTACATCGAGACCCTGCCCAAGCGTGGCTACCGCTTCATCGGCGAAGTCGAGCGAGAAGAGCCGACGCAGGAGATTCCCGAGCCGCCGCTGGTTGCCGTTGTCGCGGCAGAACGCATTGACTTTCCTCAGCTGGCAAAGAAAAAGCGGCCCCTGCGCCGGAGTTGGATTGCGGCCATCGCCGCCGTTGCGTTGCTGGCGGCCGCGACGTATTGGTTCGCCACGCCGCCTCCGCAGCCGAGGATTGTTGGCTCGCACGTTCTGACAAAAACAGGCAATCCAAAAAACCCGATGCGAAAGCCTATCGTCGACCGGGGCTCTCTCTATTTCCGCGAACAGTGGCCGTCCGGCGCGGCGGGTAGTGTGCAGGTTCCGACCGCGGGCGGAGAAGTCTCGGGAACTCCCGCGGTGAAGGGTTTCTTGAGCGACATCTCTCGGGACGGATCTCAGTTACTCTCCGTGACTCCCGACTCCAGGCCGGGCCGGTGGGACGTGTGGACACAGCCTCTCGCCGCCGGCGCGCCCCGCCTGATCGTGAAGGACGCGATGTTTCCGATTTGGACAGCCGACGGCCGCGGCATTTTCTTCCTCCGCAACAACGATGACCATAGAGAACTCTACCATGCGAATGCGGATGGAACGGGCGCTGAACGGCTGGTCGCCCTCCTTTCTTCTGCCGCTTTTCCTCAGCTATCGCCCGATGGGACGCACATTCGTTTTACGGAATTTGACTCGACCTCATACACGCTCTGGGAGATTGGTACGGATGGACGCAATCTCCGCCCTCTCTCTGATCACCGCAAGGATGTGTACGGGGGCAGCTGGAGTCCCGACGGGAAATACTACTTCTTTTCGAGCTGGGATAATGAGCGGTGGAGTTTGTGGTTCGTCTCGGAGAAGCAGCATTGGTGGAGAAAGAGCGCCACGGTTCCTCAAGAACTGACCTTCGGCCCGTTGTCGATTGGGGCTCCGGCGATCGGCAATGACGGTAAGCAGCTCTACGCAGTTGGTACGGAACGACGCGGTGAACTGTCGGTTTACGACCGTCAATCGGGCAAATTCGTTCCATATCTCGGAGGAGTTTCTGCTTGCTACGTTGACTTTTCGCGCGACGGCCAGTGGATGGCGTATGTTTCCTATCCCGAAGGCTCGCTCTGGCGCAGCCGGATTGATGGCAGCGAGAAGATGCAACTCACTTCGCCGCCCATGGCCGTGATCAACCCACGCTGGTCTCCCGACGGGAAACTGATTGCCTTCACCGACAACGCAAACGGCGACAGGAGCCAGATGACCCTGGGCAGCGTGTTCCGACTCTACGTGGTCAGCGCCGATGGCGGCGGACCCATGTTGATGATGCCCGGCGAGCCCGGCCTCGAGGATCCGACGTGGTCTCCAGACGGAAATTCGATTGCCTACGCCATCAGTGCGTGGGGGCATCGACCTGCCGAGGTGAGAATTCTTGACGTCCAAACCCAGAAATCAACCAAAGTGCCGGGACCGCAGGCCATGTGGAGCCCCCGCTGGTCGCCGGACGGCAAGTATCTGGTCGCCATTAACGATTCGAGCACGAAATTGATGATCTTCAGCTTCGCCAGCAATACATGGGAGGAACTGGCTTCCGGCGAGTGGTTCGGTTGGCCCTGCTGGTCGCGCGACAGCCAGTTCGTTTATTCGAGTGACGGCGATTCGCTGGTTCGCGTCGCCATCTCCGACCATAAAAAGGAACGGATCACCTCTGTGCAGGGCCTTCGGACCACTGCTTATTTTCTGGACCGGTTGAACCAGGGCTGGTTTGGCCTGACCCCGGATAACCGGCCGATTACGACCCGCGACACCGGCATCCAGGAAATCTACGCCTTCGACCTTGAGTACAGGTAGCCCCACGCATCCCGCCAAGAAAAAAACCCAGATCGCTCCGGGCTTGGTTTGAATCTGGCGGGTGGCCGACTCAGACTTCTTTTGCTCGAGCGGGGCAGTTCCAACTTCGGAGCCAAAAAGCCATGGCGCACGAAAACACCCCCCCTCTCCGGGCCTCGGTTTTGTCAAGCTTGACTTTTTGCTCGGGACGAAATGGGGGTCCCGCGCCCCGAGGCAACAGAACCGCCCATCCCGAGGCCTAAAGGAGTGGCCGGAAGCGCATCTAACTCAAATGCAATCAATACTTTGTCTCTAAGTCATTCCCCTTCAATACTTTGGCATGAAAATCACGCTAAAGTATTGATTACAATAGACATACCATGTGACTAGTATCCCCAACCGCCAATCGGTAGACACCCCTGGAAGCCAGAAACCCCCAAAAAACCGTTCCCGTCAACGCACCATTGAAATATTTATTTTAAGGCGAACAAACGGAGAACAAACCCCGTCTCTACACCGGCAGTTCTTCCTGCAACCATCCGCTGGCGGATTCGGGCTTGGGGTCGGCGGATAGATCGAGAATCAGTTTTTCCAGGACGAGGCGTTTGCCGGGAGGGTTCGAACGCAGCGCCAGATCGGCCTTTGCGACCAGGCGGATGGCGCGCGTCAGTTCGCGCTTCGATTTGTAGCGATGGGCCTGGCGGATGATATCGTCGGCGGCAAACGGAGGCACGCGGAATCCCTGCCACAAGGCCGCCCACAACATGCGCTGGTCGCGCACGTTGCGCTCGCGGATGACCAGCATCTGGCGAAAAGTTTTGGCCAGCATGAAGAGATGGCCGATGGCGGCGTCTTCGCCCTCTCCGGCGGAAAGCAGGCCATCGAGGACGGCGAGGGCGCGGGCCGGATCTTTGGCGGAAATCGCGTCGGTCAATTCATACAACGAGCGCTGTTTCGCGGCCAGCACCATGGTCTCGACATCGGCGAGCGCGATTTTTTTCTTATCGCCGGCGTAGAGAATCAGCTTCTCCAGTTCGTTGGAGACGGTCATCATGTCGCCGCCGAGCGCGTCCACCAGCTCGCGGGCGCCGTCGGCGTCGATCTTGACGCCGCGCGTGGCGCAGTAGTCGCCAATCCAGCGGACGGCTTCGCCCTCTTGCACGCGAGAGAGTTCGACAATGCCGCAGAATGGGCCGAGGTCTTCGCGGATTTTCTGATAGCGGTCTTTATCGGTCATCTCCATGCGGCGGGCGTCGGCGGGAATGCTGATGTGGTCGGCGACAAAAACTATAAGTGCGTCGGGATTGGGATTTTTGCAGTAAGCTTCGATCGCTCCGATCTTTTCTTCGTTGGAACCGCGGCCAAACAAGGTTTTCACGCCGCGGACGAAGAACACCTGATACGGCGCCATCAGCGAGGGTGTGCGGGCGCGATCCAGAACTTCGGTGAGCGAAGTCTCGGCCAGATCGAATTCAAACAAGCCGAAGTCGCGCGCGTCGGGCGCAACCAGATGTTCGAGAATGGCATCGCGGCAGCGCTTGCGAAAAAACGCTTCGTCGCCCACCAGCACGTAGGCAGGCTTCAGCTTGCGCGATTCCAGTTCGGAGAGAAAGCGGTCGGCCTGGCTGAAGGCGCGCTGCGGCGGCATCAGTAGGCCTCCAGTATATTGGCGACGAGAGTGCGCGCGAAATCACGCGCCAAGCGATCGACGGCGGGAGAATCTTCCTGGAAAAAACTGGGAAGATCGCGCGATATTTCGTACTGATCGTGAAATAGATACGACGGATTCTGGAAAAGCACCTTGCCCTGACGGTCGGTGAGTGTCACCTGTATGCTCACGGTGACCAGAGCGCTAACGGCGCGTCCGGTGGTGGAATCGTAAACCAGCGGGTTGGCGGAGGCCGACAAGACGGTCACCTTGAGCACGGCATCGGCGTCGGCATTGGCGTCGTGGACGACATGGTATTGGGTGCGGGCATTGAATTCGCGCACGACCGCGTCGGTCAGGAGTTGCTCGATGCGAAACGTCTGGCTGTGGCTGACGAAGCCGGGGATGGCGATGGTTTTGATATTTTGCGGCAGGTTGATCGTATTTCCTGCCCGGTGATAGCCGCAGCCGGAGGTGAGCAGGAGCACTGCAAGCGCCATTCCGGCAGCCCACCGACTCATTGAATCCGGCCTCATTGGATCTGACCCCTGGGGCGGGATGCGGTCATGGTCTCGGCGCATTCGACGGCGGTCACAGCGGCCACGCGCAGGTTGTCGGTGGTCGCCCATATCCACATGCCGTTTTTGTGGTTCGTATCGCTGGTCAGTGCGACCATGATGTCCTCTTGACCGGCGGCGCTCACACTGGTCGGCGTATCTTCGGGACTGGCGCAGACGATGATGTGCTCTCCGGCGAGCGCTTCGGAAAAATCCGCGACGGCGACGGGCTTCTCCATCTCCAGATAAACGGAAAAACCGTGTCCGTGGAAAACCGGCGCTTGCAACACTTGCAGGGCAGGCTCGGCGGCGCCGCGCGCAATCCGGCGGTAATGCTTCCGGATTCGTTCAGACACCGCTTCCAGCGCCAGTTCCGATCTCTGGCCATAGCGCGCGGCCAGGTTGAAGGCCACCTGAATGTCGAATACATTCTTGGGCAATTCCTGGAAGGAGAGGAGATTCACGGTCTGCTCGTGCAGTTCGTCCATCCCCTTCTGGCCGGTCTCGGAGGCCGGCTCGAACACGGTCGCGACCATGCTGTGGATTTTACCGGCCTTTGCGCTGATCTTCTCTATACGCAAAGCTAGCAACGCGAGGACCGTGGCCGCGGGATGAGCTACGACGACCGGGCCGGGCTGCAACTCCGGCGTAACGGGCTGGCCGGTCTGGCGTTCGATCCAGGGCGAACGTACGGAGGCTCCCGCCTCATCTTCCAGCGCGTAGGAAAGATCGACGATGGTATCGCCGAGGTCGCGCGCGGTCTTCCAGTGATTGCGGGTAGAGCGCGGGTCGGAAGAAAAAAAGGTGAAGTCCACGCGCTCGAACTGTTCCGGCTTGATGCTCTGGATAAAGTTCATCTCGTCGCCGACCGCTTCCAGTTGGCCAAGAGACTCGTCGTCATCGAGCAAGCGGACATCGGCGGCGGGAAAATTCCGTTCGCGCAGAATGTCGGCGATCTCTTTTCCCTTGAGAGACGCGGCGCCGACGATGGCCACCCGATAAAGGTTCGTGCCGCGAAGATCGGCCTGCGAGGCGGCGGATTTAGAAACGGGGATCATGAAGGGTGCGTTGCCTCACTGGTCAGCGGGGGCGCTGGCGGAAGCGTGGGTGAAGTCTTGCGATGAAAGATCCACTGCAATCGCCAGAGGACGCCGGAAGCCATGTAGAGAATCGCGATGGCGAGAAGAGTCGGCTTCGAAAAGCGCGCGATCAATGCGATAACTACGGCAATCAAAATGATCAAGCGGAAAGGGCGGCGGGAACGAAAATCAATGTCCTTGAAGCTGTAGAAGCGCCAGGTGCTGACCATCAGATAGCCGACGACGACGACCATCATCAACCAGATCATCGCGGTCAATGACGAAGTGACGGACTCGCCTCCGGCGTAGTGGACGATTGCCGCAATCACTCCCGCACCGGCCGGGATCGGCATGCCCACGAAGTATTTCTTCCCCGGGCGTCCGGGATTTGAAGGCTCGGGATTCTTCGCAATATTGAAGCGCGCGAGGCGGCTGGCGCCCGCCATGAGGAAAGCGAAGCAGGCAATCGAGCCGAGTTCTGTGATCTTCAAGTGCAGTTCAGGACTCATCGCGCCCGCGGGCAAAAAATGGAAGCCCCAAACCCAGGCGAGGAGCGCGGGGGCAACGCCAAAGGCGATCACGTCGGCCAGCGAATCAAGTTCCTTGCCGAAATCGCTGGCGGTGTTGGTCATGCGCGCGATGCGGCCGTCCAAACCATCGAAGAACGCGGCAAAGCCAATGGCCATCGCGGCATGATCCAAATGCCAGGCTTCGCCCAATGCCCCATACACCGTCTGCAAAATGGCGTAGAACCCGGCGGCGATGTTTGCGGTGGTGAAGAGCGAGGGAAGGATGTACATGCCCTTGCGCAATTTTCCGCTGGGACGGTCCGACTGACGACGACGCGGCGTTAGCTCTTCCATGTTTCTCGCTCTCCCAATGTTGACTGCGCCTCCGGCTCTCAGGCCTTGGTGGTGGAACTCGGCCACGTCATTGTTATCACGTCCCGTAGCGACTTCATCGCGAACCCTGCCCACAAGCCGCCATATATAGCAATTGGAAGTATGGCCAGCGAGGCAATCAAGTATAAGGACATGGCCGCCGTAGTGTCTCCGAAATCACGGTGCATAATATAGATCCCCGTTGCGGCAAGCGGGATGATGAGAAACAAAGCGGAGATGGTGCCAGGGACAAGTCGCTGCTTGTAGAGGGACAAACAGCAATGGCCGATGGCGTTGAGAAGCAGGGCAAAAACGACGATTTTCGACAGTATCGTGAGCCAGCCAGGGCCTGCGAGACACTCCAGTATTCCCAGGGTCAGCACCAGCGTACTCAGAAAGATCAGGGCGAGCTTGAAAACGCGAGGATCGTTAAACTTAACGCTCAACTTCATATGATAGTCCCTCATATGATAGTCGCTCACCCAGTCCTCGAATCCCCGCCATTCTTCCAGGTTATGCAAGGCAGAGGCAAGGCCCAGTATGAGCATGAGTGTGCCAAATCTCACGACCCACCTCTTTCTTGTAGAGGCGCGGCTAGCCGCGTCAGCGTTCTTGCTGTCGGCGTTTGCGCGGGCGGAAGAATCGCAAGCACCGTGGCCCCTCCCTTGACGCGATCGCCGGGCTGTACCTGGATCGTAGCATCGGGATCGACGAGGACATCCACGCGCGAGCCAAACTTGATAAGCCCCACCCGCTCGCCACGGGCGACCGTGTCTCCCACTTTAAACTTGAAAACGATGCGGCGGGCGATCAGGCCGGCGATCTGCTTGAAGATTACGGTGCGGCCGTCGCCTTCGACGGTGACAATGTTCTGCTCGTTCTCCTCCGCCGAACGCGCTCCCATGGCGTTGAGAAATTTGCCGCGCCGATAGCGCACGTCGCGAATGACGCCTGCAATCGGCGAGCGGTTCACGTGCACATCGAAGACGCTGAGAAAGATGCTGATGCGCTGGCGCGAAATTCCGCCGGAACTTTCGTTGGAAGTCACGTCGGAAGTCACTATCGAAACATCGGTCACCTTGCCGTCTCCGGGAGATACCACGGCCCCGGCGACGGTTGGAATCTGACGCTCGGGATCGCGGAAAAACCAGAGGAGGAAGGCAGCCAGCAGCAAGACCGGGACGGCATAGGGCCAAGCCGCAAGCCATGCGACCAGGCCTGCCGCGAGCAGGCAGCCCGCACCGTAGTAGTATCCGTCACGCACCATAATTTAATCAGGACAATTATATGGTGTAAGTCATTTGAGCGTTTGCCGATCGTCGTTCGCTGGCCGCTACGACGGACGCCTGTCTATTTAGCGCTCGACAAGACCGCTGCGTAGTGGTCGATCCAACGCCGCTGCTCGACCGTCTCTGGTACCGGGGCTCCACGCGCGGCACTTAGGGTCTTGACTGCGGCTTCCGGGGACAGGCCTTTCGCGACCAACAGGCATGCCGCTACCAGGCCAGTGCGGCCGACTCCCTGCCGGCAATGGACGACAATATTTTTTCCCGCCGCAAGATCGGCGTCGATCCGATCCAATGCCGCTGACACTTCCGACTCTGAAGTCGGCGTCTGGCGATCAGGGATTGGCAGCGGGACGAACTTCATCCCTTGTGCGATTGCTTCGCTCGCTTCGTGCTTGAGGTCGAGGTCGTGTTCCTCTTCGGGAGTCAGTAATGAAAGTACTGTATCGACTCCAGCCCGGCGCCAGGCGGACATTTCCTCCTGCAGCCAATCGCCGCCGCGCGGGCGCGAGGCCAGCGCCAGTTTTCCCGGCCACGGGCCATCGACCCAATGAAGTTCCGTCCACATCTAAGAGTCCTCTTTCACGATGATCTCACGCGGGAGAGCATCTACATCCACGCCTTGCCTGCGCAAAATGTAAAGCCTGTGATGTCCGTCGAGTATAGTTCCATCCGGCCTGGTTTTCAGGGAATCCTTCTGTCCTGGAAGCAATGAGTGCTGCAGAGCCTCACTCGTGCGACGTTCCATTTCTCCCAGCTTTGCAGGACTGAGCGAAGCATCCGGATGAAGCGGATTCAGCCGAGGATGCGAGAGAGGATTCGACATATCGTCACCAGATCCAGAATATATCGCCAGTTTCATCCAGATTCGGATAAATGCAATAAAAAAAGGCGCTTAGGAGCGCCCTCTCGGATGGCGTGGCTCAACTGCTAACACTCGCGATCTTGCGGCCAGGCCCGATTCTACGCAGACTGCCTTTGCAACTGCTGTTCAATCGTCAGCATCTGGTCTTTGAGGCGCAGCTTAAGCTTCTTCAGCCGCACTTCTTCCAGTTTTTCGTCTTCGGTGAGGTAGCGCTTCTGGGTGAGGGATTCCAGCCGTTGGGAGTATTGCGAGTGCTCCTGAACCAGCCGCTGGAACTCATCATGACCGGTCAGGAGTTGGTCTCTCGAAGTCAGCATCCTTGCTAGACCTCCTGCGATTTATTGCTGCAATGTTACAAACTAGCACAGGCGGGGAAGGCGAGCAATGGATTTCCATAGGAACTTTTCCACAATTTCGTAGCCGAGAGTCACCGCACTTAGCGTACCTAAGGTTTTGGTGAGCGTCGCTCTTTTGTCGCGGATTCGCAGCCGAGCGCGTATAGTATCGCGTCTTCCGGGGGATTGTTGTAGTAGTTGCGGCGGCGACCGGATTCGCGGAAGCCATGTTTTTCATAGAGGCGGCGCGCCGCCAGGTTTGATTCCCGCACCTCCAGCAGAATCCTGGAAGCGTCGAGGGTTTGCGCTTCACGAATGAGCGCGCGCATCAGTTGATCGGCGATTCCCTGGCGAAGAAACTCCGTGGCCACCACGATATTTTCGAGTCCCCAGTCGGCGACGACGGCTTGGGCGCAGACAAATCCGCAGAGCTTGGCGGGTGGCCGGGTTGCCACCGATTGGGCAGCGTGTTCGGGAACCTGCTCAGCAACATGCTCGGCAACGTTCTCGGCAAGTATGACCACTCCGGTCTTCACCAGTTTTTCGTATTCATCGTGCGTCCAGTGGGCGGCGCTGGAGGTTTGACGCTCGATAGCGAGGATCGCTGGCAGGTCGGCGAGTGTCGCGGCGCGGATGGCGAATAACATGAGCGGGTTCAGAGCTTCGGCTTCGAGAAAATTTCCGCGTCGGAATGGCGGATGTAGTTGGCTTCCAGTTTTTCGGGAGTGACGGTCTCGCCTCGCTGGAGGTGCTCCCAACCCAGCCGCGCAATCACGCCGCTGTTCGGATGCTCGATCAGTTCGACTCGAACTCCCTGAGCGATTCCGGCGGCGTTTGCTGCAAATTGGACTGCCTCAGCCAACGCGGCATCGGGCGTAACGACGGCCTCGAATTCATTTCCGGCAGGCCTGGCTTTGGCGCCCGTGGCTTCGGCAACGAAATCTTCCCGGCTTAGCAGGCGCTCGCTGCGCATGAGAGCCTGTGCGCCAACCGCCGCGTCGAATTCATAGTCGCCGGCATACACATCGCCCCGGCCCGCATCCAGCCCCGCGAGAATGCGGCCGCGCGCCGCGCTGCTGCACGCTACCGCTTCCAGCAATGAAACAGCAACGATTGGTTTGCGCAGCGCCTCGGCCAGGGCCTTGATGGCGGCCAAGCCTACGCGCAATCCGGTGAACGATCCCGGCCCGGAGGCAACCGCAAATGCCTCCAGATCGTTTTTGCTGCGCCGATGTTTTTCGAGCAGCGCTGCAATTCGCGGGACCAGTTCCGCTGAAAATGCGCCACCGGTGAGCGGTACAACTTCGATCACGTCAATTTCGCGCCGGTCAGGCGTTTCGCGGGCCAGCGCCAGACTGCCGTTCTTGCCGGAAGTGTCAACCGCGAGCAGAAGCTGGGACATTTGTGATTGCCAATTTGTAATTTGTAGTTCTGAAGACCCGCGCGTCAGAACCTTTAATTACCAAGTACAAATTGTAAGTTAGAGCGTCGATTGGGGACGGGCGGGGACGCCCTTCTCTCCACCGAATCTACTTGGGGTGGACGCCGCGCACTAACTCCTCCACCAGCGAGTATGGATCGCGCTTGTGTTCGGCGATTTCGGCTGCATAACGTTCGAGGCTGCCGCCGCCCGTCTCCAATTGAGCGCGCGCTTTTTCGAGCATGGCATCGCGCAACATCTCGATCAAACGCGCCTGCCAGTTCTCGACGTTCTTCTTGAGGGCCAGGTTTTCTTTTTTCAGGTACTCCTCGTAGCTGGCGATCGCTTCTGCCAACTCTTCGGTTCCCACGCCCTCGGTGGCGACCGTTTTTACGATGGGCGGCGTCCAATGTGCATTGGGCGTACGGGCGGCCAGCGATTGCAGGGCGCGAATCTCGCGCTCGACGCGCTCAGCGCCCTCGCGGTCGCTTTTGTTGATGACGAAAATGTCGGCGATTTCCATGATCCCGGCTTTGATCGTCTGCACATCGTCGCCCATGCCGGGCACAAGAATCACGATGGTGACATCGGCCAGCCGCACGACATCGACTTCGTCCTGGCCGACGCCGACCGTTTCGATCAGGATCGCGTCGCGGCCGGAAGCATCGAGCACGGTGGCGGCATCCGCCGTGGCGCGCGCCAGACCTCCGAGCGAGCCTCTTGTAGCCATGCTGCGAATGTAAATCCCCGGATCGCTGAAGTGGTCCTGCATGCGAATGCGGTCGCCGAGAATCGCACCTCCACTGTAAGGGCTGGTCGGATCGACGGCGATGATTCCGACGGTTTGATTTTGTTTGCGGTAGTGCTTGGCGAGTCGATCGACCAACGTGCTCTTCCCTGCTCCGGGCGCGCCGGTCAGGCCGATGACTCGCGCCTTGCCGGTGTGGGGAAAGAGGGACTTGAGCAGGTCCGACCAGCCGGGTGCGCGGTTTTCGACCGTGGAGATGGCGCGGGCCAGGGCGCGGGCATCGCCGGAGCGGAGACGAGAAATCAGAGATTGGGGGTCAGAGTACAAGCTATGAGTTTAAAACAATGCGAGAGCCGCCAAGTGAGGATTCATCTGTTCACCGTTGCCGAGGCGGTCACTTCCCCCTGGTCCATGTCCAGAAGACGCCTGGCAATTCTTCCAATTAAGGGGTAATTCGCCCATTCGCCGCGTCCGGCTTTAATAGAGTAGACAATTGCAATCACGAGTACAGCTACCCACATGCACATGAATCCAAGCCAAACGATGGGTATCAGGACAAAGAAACCAATCGGAGGAGAGCTCTTATCGGCACCATGTTGCGCGATCATTGCGAAAATCATTACCATCCACAGGACCATGAAACCGATCATCAGGATGAGATAGACGATCTGCAGGATCAGCGCCTGGAGAGCATGAAACGATACGAAGCGCGATTTTCTGTTGACCAGGAAGATGATTAGCGGAGCAATCCACATACCGACGATTTGCAGGGCGTGCGCCAAGGTAGCCATGGTTCGCTCATCCTGAGTGATTGCGACTTCCTGATTCTCGATCATGCTGCCTCCGTGCTGCCGCTACAGCATAGCAGCGTCATACTAATCCTTCAGCAACTACCGAGCAATCGCCTCCCCTTAGTTGCCATTCACCATCGGATTGGAAAGATCGTTCACCGTCGGGGCAATCGGCGGACCTGGTCGATTGGCGCGCCACAGGCGCACGACTCGATACCCATTGACGCCAAGAATCACGATCACGAAGACGATGCACCAGGGCAGCGCTATCTTCATCGCTAAATTGATCAGGTTGGTCACTACGATCGCCTTAGGCGCGGAAAGACCGCGTGCGCTGATTCCAACGAGAACATGCGCGTTGAGCAGCCAGCAAAGCAACACTCCTCCGAGGGCGTCCGTCAGCAGGCGCAGGCTGGCGCGCAGCGGCGTCCAGTAGGGACGAACAAGATTCGCGGTTGCAAAGGCGGTATTGACCGCCGCGAGAACAAGAAAACCCGCAAAAAAGAATCGCCACACAGGAGCGAGCGAAATCTTTGCGCCGTAAAGATCGATTACCGGGCGAGGCCAGAACAGGTTAATGAAATAGACGAGGAAGATTGTATTCGCGGCAATTTCAAACATGGTATTGAACCGCGGAATGCGATTTGGGTCGCGTGCCGGGGGGAGTTTGCGCGGATTCCAAGTGTTCAGATCTTCAAATTTGACGCCGCTTCTTTCGACGATCGCAAAGGCCAAGGTCGTGAAGAAGGCAAAATAAACGACGGTCATCCACAGATTTTCCATGTGCAGATTGCCACTATAGACGGGATCGGCAATCAAAAATCCGAGCCAGATCAGGACGCGGGGAACCACACAGCCGAGCACTACCATCGCCAGCACAAACTTGTAGATGGGAAACAGCGTGGGGCCAATCAGATATTGTTGAGGCAGGTAGCGCAACGCCACGGTCAGCGGCGAACCGCAGCGCTTGAGAATGGCCTCCAATTCGCCGTCCTCCAGCTTGCGGCCGAGTTCGGATTCCTTTTCTTCGATTTGCGAGCGGAGATCTTCCGAAAGTTCCGCGATGATGTCCTGCCTCTGGCGCTTGGGCAGCCAGAATTCAATGGCGTGCAGATAACGATCGAGTAGTTCCATAGTCGGCTCCTTAGAGGATTCCTTCGAGTGTTGCATTGATTTTTTGCCATTCGGCGCCCAGTTGTTTGAGCATCAGCTTGCCCTCGGGAGAGAGACGATAGAAGCGCTTGTTCCGCCTCTCTTCCTCCCGCCAAACGCTGGTCAGCAAGCCCTGGCTTTCCAGCCGGCGCAGCAGCGGATACAACGTGCTTTCGTCGATTTCCAGGCCCTGCTCGGCCAGCGCTTTGCGCAGAGTGTAACCGTAGCGCTCGGTCCGAAGCTGCGACATCACGGCCAGGCCCAAACAGCCGCGGCGCAATTCCAAGCGAAGGTTTTCGAAGAGCTCGTGATTGCTATTACTCTGTGACATATAGTGTACGATGCATACTGTATGCCATACAGTCTAGATTGTCAAGACAAATCTTTGCGGTGTGTAAACGCAACTCCGGTAAGCCTAGTCTTTGACCTCGGCCACCGGACGCCTTACGATAGAGGCGAGGCAACAAAGGTCCACATGGATATGATTCCACTCAAGCCGGAGCGCAAGGCGCAATTGGAGGAGTTTGCCAAACGGCGCGGTCAAGATCCTGCTGCGGCACTCGACGATGCTCTGGCCACCTACCTGGAGTGGGAGCGGCAAGACTTCGCGGAAGCCGTCGAAGGCATCCGTCGCGGTTATGAGGATGTGAGAGCCGGACGTACTCGACCTGCCGCCAAGTTCCTCGGCGAACTGCGCCAAAAGCATGACCTTCCGCGTTAAGACGACCGCAGCCGCCGCGCAAGACGCGGATGCAATTCTTGACTGGTTACTTTCCGAGCACGCGGGCGAATCTGGGATGCGGTGGTTCGTAGCGCTGCAGGACGCGATCGCATCGCTTAGCGAATTTCCGGCGCGCTGCGCGCTAGCTCCTGAGAATGCGATCTTCCCTTTTGAAGTGCGCCAGCTGCTCTACGGTCACACCCCGCACGTTTATCGGATTCTATTCACGATTGAGGACAAAACAGTCTACGTCCTGCATATCCGCCACGGACGCCGTCAACCGCTTCAGCAATGACTGGCGTTAGTTGTTCCGCAATTGCTGAGCAACCGGCCAGCACGGGAGATCAGTTATAATCCGAGGCAACGCTACCGCTCGTTCGCATGGACGCGAAAACGGGCTGGGTCGAAATATCGTTTTTCGTTCTTTGTGCCAACAGGTACAAACAAACTGCACGCCACACTTGTCATACCGGGATTCCTTGCCTGAGAAACAGCCGGGGAAGATTCCTATTCATAATCGGAGGTTGGTTGAAAGCGACGCTATTTTTCTTACTTGCTCTATCCCTCACTTATGGTTTGTCGAACGCGGGTGAAGCGGATGGGCAGGAAAAACCTTGTCCACAAAGTGCACAGCCACAAGCTGGTCAATCCGCACGGCCGCCAAACGCTCCGAGTGCCGATTGCGAAGTGCAAAAGATTCCCGCGCGGAAAGAAACCGTCGCGGTCACGGGAACGTTCATCCCAGTCCCGGCGCAGAATATTGACCGGACCGTCGATGTGATCGACACGCGGGAACAACCGTCGCTTTACACCCAATGGGTCAACTATCTGCAACTCGATCCGTCGATCGATTTGCAGGAACGCGCTCCCGATGGCGTGCAAGCCGATCTCACGATTCGCGGATCGACGTTTGCGCAAACGCTTGTCCTGCTGAACGGTTTGCGCATGGATGATGTCCAGACCAGCCACCACAATCTCGACCTGCCATTGCCGAGCGGCGCGATCGAGCGCATCGAAGTTCTGCCGGGAGCGGGCTCCATGCTCTACGGATCGGATGCGATGGGCGGCACGGTCAATTTTATTACCGGGCCGCCCGAGTATTCGGAAGCGCAAGCGGGCGCAGCGGTTGGCAATTTCGGGACCAACCAGGAAACTTTTTCGGCGGGTGTGCTGGCCAAACGGCTGGACGAACAACTGAGCGTGGCGCGGGATTTTTCCACGGGCTTTATGCCGGACCGCGACTATCGCAGCCTGACGATTTTTTCGAACACGGGAGCGCAAACCGCCCTGGGCCGCAGCCTGATCATGCTGGGATTGGGCGACAAGCCTTTTGGCGCAAACCAATTTTATGGCCCGTACGATTCATGGGAGCGGACGAAATCCTGGTTCGGAGGATTGAAGCAGGACCTGGGCAAGAAGACGGAGTTCGACTTCGGCTATCGCCGTCATACGGATGAGTTCATTCTGTTGCGCGACGATCCTTCGGTTTATGAGAACAACCATATCGATCAAAGCGGGCAGGGGGCGGTGCGCCGCACGGAACAGCTCGGGCAGAACTCGAACTTGTTCTATGGCGGCGAAGGATTTTACGAATCGATCCACAGCAACAATCTGGGCGACCATTGGCGCACCCACAGTGCCGGATACATCGACTATGACGCGAGGGCGCTCGGCCGCTTTTCTTTTTCCGCGGGCGCGCGTGAAGAGGTTTTCGATACCCAGGGTGCGCAATTCAGCCCGGCGGTGAGCGGAGGAGTGTGGCTGCGGCCGGGACTGAAGTTGAAAGCGAGCGTGGGCAGCGCCTTCCGGCTGCCCACTTACACCGATCTTTATTACTCCGATCCGGTACACATCCCGAACCCGAGTCTGCTCCCGGAAACAGGCTGGAGCTATGAGGGTGGTTTGCTGTGGGACCAGGGCGGGCGCTATAAAGCTGAAGTCACGGTTTTCGAGCGGCGCGAGAGAAACGACATTGACTATGTGGCGTCTTCCTCCAGTCCGATTTCGTCAAGCAATCCCTGGCAAGCGGAAAACATTGCGCGCCTGAACTTCACCGGAGTGGAAGCATCGTTCGGAGTGCGCGTGCGCCGCCAGCAATTCGACCTGGCCTACACAGGTTTGTACGGCGCGCAAAGCGCGATCCCCGGCCTGATCAGCGCATATGTTTTCAACTATCCATCGAGCGACGGGGTGGTGAGTTGGCGGGGAACGCTGCCGGGGAAGATCATTGCCCGCAGTCGCATCGGCGTGGTGAAACGAAACGGGAGCGATCCTTATGCGCTCTGGGATGCAAGCGTGGGGCGCGAGTTCAAGAATATGGACGCACACCTAGCGTTCTCCAATCTGGCGAACATGGCATATCAGGAGATTCCCGGCGTGGCTATGCCGGGGCGCAGCGTTGTCTTTGGCATGGACGTGTTTGTGCGGGGGAAGAAGCGGTGATTGAATTCTCCGATCGCGTAGACGATGAATTGCAAGACCGGCTCCGGGCTTTGGATTGCCGCCGGATGTTACGGAAGATTCCGCAGCCGCTTTCGATTGATGGGCCGTTCACGCTCCGCTGGTACCATGGTCTTTGATCTTTTTATCGGGTTGCGGGCTCCAGCACGGCCGCGACCAGACCGGAACGTGACAGCCGCCATCGCTCATGCGAAAGTTTGAAAAAACACAGATCCTGAAAAACGTCGGCTCGAGTTGGGGAGCGCTCGCCGTCAACGTGGTGGTCGGCATTTTCCTGTGGCCTTTCGTCTTGCATCACCTGGGGGACGCCGCCGCTGGAATCTGGGTACTGATCTTCTCCCTGACCGGCTACTACGGCCTGTTCGATCTCGGCATCCGCTCTTCGATCGTCCGCTACGTTTCCAAATACACAGCCACCGGCGATCGCGAGAAGCTCGCGCAATTCATCAACACCGCGCTTTTCAGCTACACCGCGATTGGAGTGGCAAGCATGGCGCTAACCGCCCTGCTGAGTTCGACCATTGAACATGCGTTTAAGATTCCGCCGGGAATGCATTCGCAGGCGCGCCTGCTGCTGTTGATGGTCGGCGCCTCGGTCAGCCTGGGCTTTCCGCTGGGCGTCATCGGGGGCATGCTGGAAGGTTTGAACCGTTTCTACATTCTGAACTGGACGAGCATCGGTTCCACGATCGCCCGCGCCATTCTTACTGTGTATTTCCTGAACCGCGGATACGGGCTGCTCACCATCGCCCTGATCGCGGTCAGCCTGCCGGTGGTTTCGTCGATTCTGCGGGGCTTCATCGTATTCCGAATGTGCCCAGTGCCGCTTGGTCTCAAGCATGTGGACCGCGCCTCGTTCCGCCACATCGTCAATTATGGCGGCACGACGTTCATCGCCATGATCGCCTGGCGGCTGCGCTTCAAAACCGATGAGGTGATCCTGGGCACCATGATGTCAACGGTGGCCGTCACCTGGTTCAATATCGGCGCCCGCATCGTCGATTACTCCGCGGAATTCGTCGGCAGCCTGGCGCAGGTTTTTGTGCCCATGTCGAGCCAGTCGGAGGCGACCGGCGACCTCGATCGCGTGCGCAAGATCTATCTCGCCGGCAACCGCGCCTGCGCGTTTCTGATTTTTCCCATCACCGCCTTCCTCATCATCCTGGGCAAGGACGTCATCCGCATCTGGGTCGGCGCGCGGTACGTTCCGCACTGCTACCCGGTGCTGGTGGTGATGATCATTCCCTTCGCGCTCATGCTTTCGCAATCGGCCTCGCAGCGCGTTCTGTTCGGTATGGGCACGCACCGGACGATGGCCATCGTCATCGCCATCGAGGGCTTGGCCAATGTTATCCTCAGCATCGCACTCGTTCCCCCGCTGGGAATTGTGGGCGACGCCCTGGGAACGGCCATCCCGCTCAGCTTCACCTTCCTTGTATTCATGCCCCGGCATATGAAGAAACAGATCGGCGTGCCGGTTGGAACTTTCCTGCGCGAGGCGTATACCCTGCCCATTCTTTTGACTCTGCCGCTGGTCGCCGCACTCTTGGTTGCGAACCGGTATTTCCATGCCCGAAACCTTGTCGAATTGGTGCTCGAAACTCTGGCCGTAGGTTCGATTTATATGGCCGGACTTCTCTGGGCCTATCGCACGAACCGCGCATTTCATGTCGCCGAGATTGCGGGGCTGACCGACTTTGCGCCTGCGGAGCAGCCGTCGCAGGCGGTAGTTTCGGCGGAATATCCGAATGAACATTAAGCTCATGAATCTTCACACTGGGAGCAGCAAGGCACTTTCATTTCCGTGCTTTGGGCGCAAGGGTGCAATCGCTTGCGCACTCAGACAACCGCAAGCGTTAATTTGAGGTAAAATGAAGTTCGGCTATTGTTTATAGTGGTTTACGAGTAAGCCCCGGCTGGCTTTCGGAAGGCGGATTGCTCTTAACCATGGTTCAATGGATTTTCAGGCCGGAGTGCACGGCCGGCGCACCGCTTGTTTTTCAGATTGGCTGGCGAACTTAGTTAGATACCCCCCAAGCGATCTTGATATCAGCATAAATTTTGGACAGCACATCCTGGAGGAATACTGCTTTGAACCAAACGACGAGTCACCTGATCGCCCCGCATGGGGGAGAACTTGTTCAGCTGCAAGTGCCGGAGGAGCGCGCCGCGGAATTAAAAGCGCAATCGAAAGATTGGCCGTCGTGGGACCTCACGGCGCGCCAGCTCTGCGACTTGGAACTGCTGATGAGCGGCGGCTTCTCGCCGTTGCGCGGATTCATGAACCGCGCCGACTACGAGGGCGTGTGCCACAACATGCGGCTCAAGAACGGAACGCTGTGGCCCATCCCGATCACGCTCGACGTGAGCGAGGAATTCGCGAAGAAGTTGACGCCGGGATCGAGCAAGATCGCGCTGCGCGATCCTGAAGGCGTGATGCTGGCCGTGCTCCACGTGGAAGATGTCTGGCAGCCGGACCGCAAAGCCGAAGCGGTGGCGGTTTTCAATTCCACAAGCGCCGCGCATCCGGGCGCGGACTACGCCATCAACAAATCGCATCCCTGGTACGTGGGCGGAAAAATCGAAGAGTTCCAGGCCCCGTCCCACTACGATTTCCGATCGCTGCGGCTGACTCCCGCTGAACTGCGCGCCGAATTTGGCCGCCTGGGCTGGACCAAGGTCGTCGCCTTCCAGACGCGCAATCCCATGCATCGCGCGCACGTCGAACTGACCATGCGCGCTGCCAAGCAGGTCGAGGCGAATTTGCTGATCCATCCCTCGGTCGGAATGACCAAGCCGGGCGACGTGGATTATTTCGTGCGCACCCGCTGCTACCAGTTGCTGCTCGCGAAATACCCGCACGGCACGGTAAAGCTCTCGATGCTGCCGCTGGCCATGCGATTGGGCGGGCCGCGCGAAGCCATCTGGCACGGCCTGATTCGCAAGAACCACGGCTGCACTCACTTCATCGTCGGCCGCGATCATGCCGGCCCCGGAAAGGATACTGACGGCAAGCCCTTCTACGGGCCTTACGACGCGCAGGAGTTGTTCAAGAAGCACGAAGCGGAAATGGGCGTAGTCATGGTTCCCTTCCAGATGATGGTGTATCTGCAAAACGAAGACCGCTACGTTCCCGCCGATGAAGTTCCGCAAGGAGCGAAGGTGCTCAACGTCTCGGGCACGGAGTTGCGCCAGCGCCTCAACGAAGGGCGCGACATTCCGGCTTGGTTCACCTATCCCGAAGTGGTGCAGGAATTGCGCCGCAGCTATCCGCCACGGCACAAGCAGGGCGTCACTATTTTCTTCACAGGGCTTTCGGGATCGGGCAAATCGACCATCGCCAATGCGCTGATCACCAAGTTTCTGGAGATGGGCGGGCGTCCGGTCACGCTGCTCGACGGAGATCTGGTGCGTAAGCATCTGTCGAGCGAACTGGGATTCTCCAAAGAACATCGCGACATCAACATCCGCCGCATTGGCTATGTGGCTTCCGAAATCACCAAGAACGGCGGCATTGCCATTTGCGCTCCGATTGCGCCTTATGATGCGACGCGCAAGGCGGTGCGGCGCATGATC
The DNA here is from genome assembly GCA_963709835.1 of uncultured Acidobacteriaceae bacterium. Lineage (GTDB taxonomy): Bacteria > Acidobacteriota > Terriglobia > Terriglobales > Acidobacteriaceae > Acidiflorens. The sequence continues at coordinate 65,394 of CAVPYG010000054.1, read as the reverse complement.
GAGCCGTTTGGCGGCTTCATCCTGGTGCATGCGGCAACTACGATCGAAGTCTGCGAACAGCGCGACCGCAAGGGACTTTACGCCAAGGCCCGCGCCGGCATCGTCAAGGAATTCACCGGCATCTCGGATCCCTACGAGGCGCCCACCGACGCCGAAGTCGTAATTGACACTGCCAAGCTGAGCCCGGAGGAAGCGGCGCAAGCCATCCTTCTGCACCTGGAGCGCGAGGGCTTCGTCGGCGCGAACGGCAACGGGTAGAAAGGCGGTTCTCGGTTCTCGGTTCTCATTATTTGGACTTGGTTTTGCTTTTGCTGAGAACTGAGAACTGGGAGATTTGTTCACGGAGCATCAATGACCGCATCCTCATCCAGGGAGACTCTGGATCGCATACATGCCGCCCTCGAAGCGGCGCGGAACGTGCTCAACCGGTTCACTCCCGGGGCGATTGCAGCCGAGTATAAGGTTGGACACGATCCGGTCACCGAGGCCGACCGCGCGGTGGACGACATTCTGCGCAAAACTCTTCTCCGCCCCGGCGAGGGCTGGCTCTCGGAAGAAACGGTGGATGACTTCACCCGTCTCGACAAAGAGCGGGTTTGGGTTGTCGATCCGCTCGATGGCACGCGCGAGTTTGTCGCAGGCATCCCGGAGTTCTGCGTTTCCATTGGCATGGTCGAGAATGGAGTTCCCGTGGCTGGCGGGATCTGCAATCCTGCCACGGACGAACTGATCCTCGGGTCGCGCGAAACCGGCGTGACCTATAATGGAAAGCCGGCACAGGCCAGCCAGCGCCGCGATTTGCAGGGCGCGGTGGTGCTGGCCAGCCGCAGCGAAGTCAAGCGCGGCGAGTGGAAGCAGTTCGAAGCGGACGAGTTCACCGCCCGCCCGATGGGATCGGTTGCCTATAAGCTGGGCCTGGTTGCGGCGGGGCGCGCCGATATTACTTTCACGCTGGTTCCGAAACATGAATGGGACGTCGCCGCCGGAGCGGCCCTGGTGTTGAGCGCAGGCGGTTTCGTGCAGACTCTGGAGAACACGGATCTGAAGTGCAACCAGAAGAGTCCGCTGATTTCTGGATTGATCGCAGGTGGCCCGTACCTCAAAGCCGGACTCATGGCCCGCTTGAGCAGCCGGCTTCTTCCAGCGGGCCGGTAGTGGACTTCGCGGACGCGGGACTTTTCCGGACCGCCTCGCGGGAGACGGGGCAAGCCCCGTCTCTACAGGACGAAATTTTTTTTGGTTCCGATTTGCCGTAACGATGCGACCGGAAAAAGCATGAAGTTTCACCCCATCGAATTCAACTCCGCCGACTGGAAGCGCCTCGACGGTTTCGCCGACCGTACCGTATTCCAGACGCGCGAGTGGCTGCAATTTGTCGCCGAGTCCCAGAATGCCCAGCCGGTGCTGGCCGAGTTGCGCGAAGCGAGCGACCTCCTCGGATACTTCACCGGGCTCACCTTCTCGAAGTTCGGCGTGAAGGTTCTGGGAAGTTCGTTTCCCGGCTGGACGACCCCGTATATCGGCTTCAATCTGAATCCCGGCATCCCGCGCCGGGCGGCGCTCGAAGCGCTCGAAAAATTCGCCTGGGACGATCTCAAGTGCCTGCATCTGGAAGTTTCCGATCCGAACTTCACCTTCGAAGACGGCGAGGCCGCCGGATTCACGAGCGAGTACTACGCGTCCTATCGCACCGATCTGACGCGGTCGGAAGAAGAATTGTTCAACGGCATGGAAAGCGCCTGCCGCCGCTGCATTCGCAAGGCGGAAAAGAGCGGGCTGAAAGTCGAAGAGGCCCACGACCTCGCCTTCGCCGACGAATATTACGAGCAACTCCAGGACGTCTTCGCCAAGCAGTCTCTCGTTCCCACGTATTCTGTGGAGCGCGTCCGCGCCCTGGTTCGCAATGTGGAGCCGAGTGGGAACATCCTGCTGCTTCGCGCGCGCAATCCGGAAGGAAAGTGCATCGCCACCGGGATCTATCCCGGCTTCAATCAGATTGCCGAGTTCTGGGGCAACGCAAGTTTCCGCGCCTATCAGAACCTGCGTCCGAACGAAGCCTGCCACTGGTACGCCATGCGCTACTGGAAAAAGCGCGGCGCCGCGGTCTTCGACTGGGGCGGCGAAGGCACCTACAAAGAAAAATACGGATGCAAGCCGCATCGCGTCCCGTGGTTCACCAAGTCCCGCTATCGAATCGTAGGCGCGCTGCGCAACCAGGCACGCCACATGTTCGCGCGCAAACAGAAATTTCTCGGATGGTTGCAAGGCAACCGCTCCGCTGCCGAACCTGAAACGGCAGAAGAATAACCGGCGGGAAGCGTCAACGACTGGGCTATTGGAAGAAGTAGGGCATGGTAGTCTAGCTACGACTGAGGCGGCGGGGACGCACACACGGAAGAATATGCGCGTTTGACGCATTGCGAGGACAATCGGAGACATATAGATGATCAAGAGCGGATTGAAACACTTATCGCGCGTCAGCGACGTGCTTTTCCGCCGCTTGCGAGTGGAACGGGACATTACGATATATCCCAACGATGTTTTTCTGACCTCCTATCCGCGCTCGGGGAACACCTGGACCCGGTTCCTCGTCGGCAATCTGGTGTACCAGCAGGAGGCGGTGACCTTTCTGAATGTGGAGCGGCTGGTGCCCGATATGTACAAGCATTCCGACCGCACGTTGCGGAACTTGCCGCGCCCACGGATCCTGAAAAGCCACGAGTGTTTTGATCCGCGCTATCGGAGGATCGTTTACATCGTACGCGACCCGCGAGACGTCGCCGTTTCCAACTATCACTGGGAGATGAAGCAGCGCTCCATGGGCGACGCGTATCCGATCGAAAAATTCGTACCCCGCTGGATGGAACCGATCTACTGGGCGAGGCTGGGATCGTGGGGAGAACATGTGACCAGTTGGCTCAGCACACGCGGAGAGCATCCCGGGTTTCTGCTGTTGCGATATGAAGATCTGCTGACGGATGCGAAACCGCAACTGGCCAAGGTGGCAGGGCTGTTCGGTTTTGAGCCGACTCCGGAGCGGCTGGCCCGCGCGGAGGATCTCAGCTCGGCGGAGCGCATGCGCAAGCTGGAAAAAGAACAGGGAAAGAAGTGGGTGCAAACCCGGAATACGCGGCAGGACAAGCCCTTTGTCCGCAAAGCCGCATCCGGTGGATGGCGCGCGAACCTTCCGGCAGAGTCGGTGTCGCTGATCGAAAAAGAATGGGGACACCTCATGAAGACTCTCGGGTATCGCTTGAGTACGGAGGCAGCCGGCGAAGCGTCATCCTCTGGCGAACCAATCTGACAAGAAATCTGACAAGATCGAGCTGTTCAGATCAGAAATTACGCGGCAGGCCATCGCCGTCCGCTCGCGTGACATGGATCGCGCGGCTGTTCTCCGCAAACGGGCTGAGGAGTTCCGCATATTTTTTTGAAGCGGCCAAAATGAAGGTGGAAGGGCCTTGGAAGAAGCCGCAGCGTTCGAGTGCGCGGCCCCATGCGATGTGGCTTTGATTGGAGACGAGGAGGTCCACATCCTGGGACTCGAGTTCGCGGGTTGCCGCCCGGGCCACGGCCAGCGCATTTTCGGGCGAAGCCCAACAATCGAGGATGGAGCCGACTTTCATGGAGCCGAACTTTGCGTCTTTGCGCCGCTCTCCGACCACAACCCAACCGGCATCGATTCCGTTGCGGCGGATGCGCAGCCGGGTGAAGTGACGGTCGGTCGCGGGATATAGCCTGCGGAGGGTCGCCGAATCGCGAACCGCAGCCATGCGATATTGCTCGCGCGCCTGCAACCAGAGCGGGCCGGCCCAGTCCGAAAACTCGGGAACGCGCTCCACGGTTACATTTGCCGACTGCGGCGACCGCGCCTGCTTCGCCAGTTGGGCCGCACGCAGCGCCAGCCAACCCAGGCCGGTCGCCGCACCGGCGTCCATGAGAATGCGGCGCAGAGGCGACGTACGGAGAGCGTGCATCTCTTTCAGGAAGCGCGAAGGATGAGCGACCTTGAAGAAAAAGGGAAGCAGCGCGAGACCGAAGCCAAGGGCCTTGAGCATTTTGGGGAGCGGACGATCGAAACCGCCCATTCCCAGCACATAAAGTAGAGGCTGGCGCACCAAGGCGTCTCGCAGCATCAAACCCCCAACTGCCGCGTAGGAGCGGTCGACAATTCCTTCGGAGATCGAATGATGGCAGCAGGCGACTGCGATCTCACCCTTGCCCGGAATAAAGGCCCGCTCGTGTTTGAGCCCATAGGCGCCGCGCACCACACCCGCATCCACCGCGACAAAATACTCATTGTAGAGAGGGTCGCCGTCGAGCTTGGGAAGCCATTGCGGTACGCTCGTTCTATAAAAGACGAGGTCGGGGTCTCCCGTTGCCTCCAGGCGCCGGTTGAACTCGGCGACGGCCAGTTCGTGTTCGGGATGGTAGGGCTGGATGACGATGGCCATGAATCATGAGTGTAAGCGTTTTTTTGCGCTTGTTCGACATCTTGGGGCTCGAGTTGCACTCCGACGCCAGGTGGGATGGCGAAAAAGCGGATTTTGCTTCAGGCAGGCACGAGCGATACACTGGCGTTTCTCGAAATTGACCGGCGACCTCCGCTTCCCGAGGGCGAAAATTCGATGGCGAAAAAAGACTGCGTATTTCTCATGTATCACGAGATCGAGTTGCCGGGCCGGCGGCTGTGCCAATCGGCTTCCGGCTACGCCCGATACGTTTTGCCACTCGAAACTTTCCGCCACCAGATGGCGTGGATCAAGGACTCGGGCTGGCGCGGCCTGAGCGCCGGCGAAGCGATTCGCTATCCTGACGGGCCCGGCGTTTGCATCACGTTCGACGATGGCTGCGAAACCGACCTGATCGCCGCCGCGCCCGTGCTCCGCGAGTTCGGCTTTAAGGCGACCTTCTACCTTACGGCTGGATTCCTGGGCACGCCCGGTTATCTCAATGCCAGTCAAGTGCGCGAACTCGACGCCCAGGGCTTCGAGATCGGCTGCCATTCGATGACCCATCCGTATCTTCCCGATCTCACGGAGCCGGAACTGAAACGCGAAGTCATGGATGCGAAGCTGCATATCGAGCAAATCGTCGGCCACGCCATCGAACACTTTTCCTGTCCCGGAGGACGCTACGACGGGCGCACGCTGCGGATGGCGCGCCAGGCGGGATTCGCAACCTTTGCCAACAGCCGGTGTCATGCGAATTCATCGCGCACCAGCCGCTACGAACTCGGCCGCGTCGCCATGCTGCGCGATCTCACCATCGAAGAATTCGGCGCCATCTGCCAGGGCCGCGGCTTGTGGAAGAGACGCCTTCAGCATTCTGTCCGCCGCGGCGCGCAGCGCGTGCTCGGGAACCGCGCCTACGATCGCCTGCGGGCGGCACTGCTCGGGGACTCCGCGGAGTAGTGCTGGCTTTTGATATTCTTTCCGGCTTTGCGGTTCGCCTCATCTCCGTCACGGCGCTGTCATCTTTCCATCGGCTAAGCTGCCCGTCCCGCGCCTGTTTTCATCGACTTCGAAGCGTCAAGAAACCGGCGTGCACTGCGCCCGCGCGAATCTGTACATGCCGCTTCCGCATGTACTAATGCGTCCCCAATGAACTTCGGGTATCTGGGAACCAGCAACCCACCTGGATAAATTCAGTCTAAGGACAATCGACTAGTCCCCCATTTTGTACGGTCGAGGTTCCCAATGTTTGAATCAAGAAATGTTTATCTAAGCTGCAAGTCTGGAATTTTCCTCTCCTTCATCCAACGCCTAAACATTCCGATACTTCTGCTGACGGTTACCCTGACAACAGCGTCCTTTGCCGCCAGCAATTATGACGGCCCCGCGAAGCTGCCGCGAGTGAGTGTTCCCAGCGCGATGTCCAATACGCCCGCGCCGGGGGTTGTCATCAGCGTCGCCGGTGGCGGCGATTTGCAATCGGCATTGAACAACGCCGTCTGCGGCGACACCATTGAACTGGAGGCGGGCGCGGCCTTTAGCGGAAAGTTCATCGTGCCCGCCAAAGACTGCGACATCAACCATTGGATCATCATTCGAACCAGTTCTCCGGCGATTCCGCTTTGCCGGCGGAAGGGCAGCGCGCCACACCCTGCTATGCCGGCTTCGCTTCCCTCAAAGGTCGCCCGAAGTATAGCTGCCCCAAGGCCAAGAACGTGATGGCGAAAGTGGAGATGGCAACCAGCGGCAGTGGTCCTTTCCAAATCGCCACCGGCGCCAACTATTATCGCTTCATCGGTCTGGAGGTGACTCGCCCCGCCGGAACGCCCGGGCCAGCCGTGCTGATCGCAGGCCAAGGCACGGCGGACCACATCGTCTTCGATCGTTCATGGCTGCATGGAGCAGCGCAAGATGAAACGGACAGCGGCATCAATCTGGATGGCATGACCAACGTCGCCATTGTCGATTCGTACTTCAGCGATTTCCATTGCATCGCCGTGACCGGAACTTGCAGCGACGCTCATGCCATCGCCGGAGGCGTCAGCAACACCCAGGATGGGCCCTTCAAAATCGAGGACAATTTTCTGGAAGCCTCGGGCGAGGCCATTCTGTTCGGCGGCGGACCGGCCACGATGACCCCGGCGGACATCGAAATTCTGAACAATCATTTCTGGAAGCCGTGGCAATGGATGCAGGGCAACAAGAACTTCATTGGCGGACCCGACGACAATCCCTTTATCGTCAAGAACCATCTGGAGCTGAAGAATGCGGTCCGCGTGCTCGTCGAAGGAAACCTGATGGAAAACTGCTGGGGAGGGTTCAGCCAAACCGGCGGCGGCATTCTGCTCACTCCCAAGAACCAAGCCTCCAATGGCGGCTCTGTCTGTCCCCACTGTAAGGTGACCGACATCACCATCCGTTATGTGCGCATTTCGCATGGCGGAAACGGGATCCAGATGGCAACCACGCAGAGCACCAAGGCCGGGGCGGCGCCGGCGCTGGCGGGAGAACGCTTCAGCATTCATGACGTGGTCATCGACGACCTGAGCACGAAATACCTGGGCGGCGGCGGCGTGTTCGAGATCATGAACACGTGGCCAAAGAACGCGCTCAACACCATCACCATCAATCACGTCACCGCGTTCCCGTATTCCACCAGCCACATCATCCTCACCGGGAACCTCTCGCAAAACGAGCCCATGTTTGGATTGGTCTTCACCAACAATCTGATGATCACCGGCCACTCCCCGGTGATCAACACGGGCGGTGGCCCCACCAGTTGCGCCTATACCGACGTGCCGGTCACCGCCATTGCCACCTGCTTCACCACCTACACCTTCGCCAATAACCTGCTGGTTGCGTCGCCGGCGAAGTATCCGCCGTCGAAATGGCCGGCGGACAACATGTTTCCGGCAACTATCGACGATGTCGAGTTCGTAAACTTCCACAACGGCAATGGCGGGAACTACGAGCTTCAGTCCACCAGCCCGTACAAGAACATGGGAACGGATGGCAAGGACCTTGGGGCCGACATTGTGGGACTCAACGCGGCCCTGGCCAACGTCGAATAGATCGATCGATTCGATGAATTGTCAGCTTCCCCAATCGAGGTCCGCGGTCTGCCGCGGACCTTTCTTTTCTCTGAGCAGTCACAACCCTGGGGAAAATCGATCGCTTAGCAGCCCGTGCTATCATCTCCTCAATTCAGCGCACTGTGGACAAATAGCCTCTCCGCACCAATTACAGGCGCGCGCGAGATGAGCAATCGAAACTTGGGAGAAACCAAAACATGGCTCGGCTTGCTTCGCAGTCCTCTCGCTTTGTTACCGTAGTGAAAAGCTCTTTGTCGAAAAGTTTTTATTCGTCCTATGTGTTCTTCTGTCTGGCGGCGGTTTTGGCAGCCGGTCGCGCGCTGCCGGCGATGGCGGCCGCGCCTCCCACCGGAGAAAACGCATATTGCGGCAAGGGCAACGTCGCGCAGTTTGGCGCCAAGGACGGCGTCGCAGAACTCCCAAAAACTTGTTACTACACCGGGCTCGACGGCACGCCATCGCCGGGAAAACAGATTCGCGTCGCCGCCAAATCGGATCTGGCCGCCGCCATCGAAGGGGCTCAGTGCGGAGATACGCTGCTTCTGCCCGCCGGAACCTCTTTCGACGTGAAGGTGCTGCCTTCGAAAAAATGCGACGACCAGCACTACATCACGGTGCGGACCGACACGCCCGACTCCAAGCTTCCCCCAGAAGGCTCGCGCATCTCTCCCGCCTGGGGAGGAGTCCCGAGCCTTCCCGGGCGTCCGCCGTTTGCCCAGCCTTCCGGCGGACCCGCCAAGTTGCTGGCCACGCTGGTGGTGCGGCGTCCGGCGGGCGCAATCGTCGGAGACCACGTCCGCTTCATTGGAGTTGAGTGGACTACGGCCCCCGACGGCAACATCTACCGTATTGTGGCCGTCGAACATTCGGACCACGTCATCTTCGATCGCAATTGGATTCACCCCGCCGACGGCGCGGAAGTGGGCCACGGCATTGGCGTGAACGACGGCGCGCGCATGATTGCCGTCATCAATTCCTATATTGACGGCCTGGCGTGCATGGCCATGGGGGTGAAATGCAGCGATGCAACCGGCATTGGCGGCGGACGGGGCGACGAAGCCGATTCCACGCTCAAGATCTTTAACAACTTCATCGAGTCCTCGGGAGAGAACATTCTGTTTGGCGGCGGCGCTTCCGCCACAAACCCAACGGACATCGAGATCCGCCGCAATCATCTGTTCCGCCCCATGCTATGGATGGAGGGCGCACCCGGCTACACGCCGGCCGCTTCGGGCCATCCCTACGTCGTCAAGAACCACTTTGAGGTCAAGAGCGCGGTCCGCGTTTTGTTCGAGGCCAATCTGCTCGAAAATTGCTGGGGCGGTTTCAGCCAGACCGGATATTCCATCCTCATCACTCCCAAGAACCAGGGCAGCCAGTGCCCGGTGTGCCGCGTGAACGATGTCACCATCCGCTTTGACCGGGTCAGAAATGTTGGCGGAGTGTTGCTGATCGCCAACGCGCACGCGGGAAAGACCGGCGCTTCGTCCGCCGACGGCGGCCGCTACAGCATTCATGACCTCTTCGCCGACGAGTTGCACGACAAGGACTACAAGGGCTTCGGGGCATTTCTGATTCTGGTCTCGGAGCAGCCCCCGGTGCATGACATCCAGATCGATCATGTGACCGCGTTTGTCACCGGCGGGTTGGTTTCGATTCAGAACGTCGGAGAGAAGCTCGCAAATTTCACGCTGACCAACAGCGTTTTTTCTGCCGGGGACCGGCGGATGTCCATTGCTTCGGCGGGCGGAGGCCCGGAAAGCTGCGCGGGCAGGAGCCAGATGATGGGCGGCGAAGCCGTTCTCGACGCGTGTTTTGACCCCTATAAGTTCGACAAGAACTTGATCGTCGGAGGACGCGGGACGTTTCCCAAAGGAAACTTCACCGCCGGTTCCCCCGAAGGCGCCGGCATCCGCGACCTCAAAGACACGACCGCCAAGGATCCCAGACTGTGCCACGACAAAGGGCCAGGGTGCAAAAAGGTCTCGCCCGGTGCAGGCGCCGCTACCGACGGGCGGGATGTGGGCGCCGACATTGACGCAGTCGAATCCGCTATCGCCGGTGTGGAATAGAAATCGAAGGCGAACCATAACTTCAACCCTTGCTTTGACCGGGGTTTCAAACGGCCGGGGCCGTCTCGCGTGGTAAGATTTTTACAGTGCCCGCAGCCAGTATCAGCGATCGCAAGCATGCTCCTGTCTTCGTGATGGGCTGCCACCGTTCGGGGACCAATCTGCTCTACGACATGTTGTTGTCCTCCGGCGGCTTTGCCATCTACCGCGGTTACCTGCCGATCTACAAGATGCTGGTTCCGCGCTTTGGCTCGATGAGAAGCCGAGCCAACCGGGAAAAGATCCTCGAGGTCTGGCTGCGCAGCAAGGGATTCCGGCGCACCGGCCTCGATGCCGGGCGCTTGTCGGCTCCGCTCGTAAACGACTGCCGCAGCGCGGGAGACTTCATCCGCATCGTCATGGATGCGGTGGCGCAGAAGCAGCAAGCGCAACGCTGGGCGGTGTACGATCCCGACAATGTGCTGCGCGTGGAGAGCGTGAAGCGCGACCTGCCCAACGCGCTATTCGTGCACATCGTCCGCGACGGGCGCGACATTGCGCTCTCGCTCAAGAAAATGGGCGGCTTTACTCCCCTGCCCTGGGACCGGGGTCAAACCAACAGCCTGGTGGCGACGGCGCTGTACTGGGAGTGGATGGTCGGCAAAGGGCGCGCTGGTGGGCAAAGGTTTCCCGCCGACTACATCGAGGTCCGCTACGAAGACCTGATCGCCAACCCGCGCGAAACGCTGGGCAAACTCGGCGGATTCATCGACCACGATCTGGACTACGATCGGATTCAGCGCGCCAGTCTCGGCCGCCTCTCGGAAACAAATTCGTCGTTTCGCGAAGAAGGGCCAAAAGAAAAAATCAATCCGCTTGGCCGATGGAAAGAACGCTTGGCGCGCGAGGATGTCGCTGCCATCGAAGCCACGGTGGGCGAGTGCCTCCAGGAAAATGGCTACGAACTGTCGCTGCCTGCCGCCGAACGCCGCCGGAGCTTGCGCGACTCCGCGATGCGCGGAGTGTATCCCGCGTTTCTCGGCGGCAAATTGTGGCTGAAGTTGCATACGCCCCTCGGCCGTTTCGCCAACCTGTCGGCGCTCGAACTCGAAGACTCACCGGCGCAGGCGGCGGAGCCGGTTTCGTCCCGAGACGCGGTTTGAAGATCATGGATTTTGAAGATCATGGATAACGCCAACGCCCTCGTGGAGAATCGGCCGGCGACTCAAGCGCCAGCGCCGGGCGCGCGGAGCGCTCGTTCCAAGGCCCCGGTGTTTGTGCTGGGTTGCGGACGCTCGGGCACCAAGTTCCTCTACCACACGCTGCTTTCTGCCGGGGGCTTCGCCGTTTATCACGCCGAGAGCAACGCCTTCAATCTGCTCGGCCTGCGCTTCGGCGACCTTGCCAGGCGCAGCAATCGCCGTCGTTTGCTTGGCGCTTACTTCACCAGCATGCTTTTTCAGCGCACTGGACTCGATCGGAAAGATATCGAGGAGCGCGTGCTGAAAGATTGCCGCAATGCCGGCGACTTCCTGCGCATCGTGATGGAAGCCATCGCCCGCAAGCAAGGCGTCGATCGTTGGGCCGAATCCACTCCGTTGCACTTGCTCTATCTTCCCTTGATCAAGAAGTTGATTCCCGAAGCGCTGGTCGTCCACATCATTCGCGATGGCCGCGACGTTACCGCTTCGCTCTATCGCATCGGCTGGATTCGTCCGCTGCCCTGGGACCGCGCTCGCGCGTTTCTCCCGCCCGCGATTTTCTGGCGCTGGATCGTAAGCAAGGGGCGGCGCTACGGTCAGTCGCTGGGCGCCGACTACTTGGAAGTGCATTACGAGGACCTGGTGCTGGATCCGCGCGAAACGCTCGCGCGTATCGGCAAGTTCATCGAACACGATTTGGACTATGACCGCATCCAGCAGGTCGCGCTCGGATCGGTGCACAATCCAAATTCTTCGTTTCGCGGCGATGGCAAGGAGGCCGAAGCCAACACCATCGGCCGCTGGAAACGCATGTTCACGGCGGCGCAGATTCGCGACATCGAGTCGAGCATCGGTGATCTGCTCGTCGCCACCGGATACGCGCTTGAAACGCCGGCCGCGGAACTGCGTCCTCCGTCAATGCCCGTGCGTTTCATGAATTTTCTGTATCCGTTATATTACGACTTCAAACTTTGGCTAAAATCGAATACTCCGCTCGCCCGCATTGCCGCCACGGGACGCATGGGCATCGCTGAGTCCGACGCGAAGTAGGACAGCAAATAGATATGCATCTCGGCGACAATGAAGTCCGGCGACGAAAGCGATTTTTTACGAATTTCGATGTCCGATTTGATCTCGAATCCGGCGCCCGCTGAACGCGAGCCGTCAACTCTGCGCGCGGAAATTGACGGGTTGATCGCCCGCGGCGCTTTCGATCTTGCCGCGCGGCGGCTGGCTCAACTTTGGCGGCGCGATCCCGTACAGGGTACGGCGAGCTTTGTGATTGCGCGATTCGAAGACCTGCGCGATAAGCTCGCTCTCACAAAATTCAAGCTGGCGATTCTGCGCTCGTTTACTGTCGAGCCGATCGTGCCGCTGTTGCGGGCGGAAGCATTTTCCTACGGCATCGATCTGGAAGTTTATGTCGGCGATTTCAACGCCTATGTGCAGGAAATACTCGACAGCCAGAGTTCGCTCTATCGCTTTGCGCCGAACGTGGTCGTGCTGGCGGTGCGCGCCGATCAGGCCGCGCATGAACTGTGGCGCGACTTCGCCGATCTGTCTCCGGAAACGGCCCAACAAGCCGCCGAACGCGTCATCAAGAGTTATGAGCAGTGGATCGGCGCGTTTCGAAAACACAGCCAGGCGGCGCTGATCGTTCATTCGCTGGAACGCCCCTCCGCTCCGAGTCTTGGAGTTTTCGACAGCCAATCGGAGGCGGGCCAGTCCGGCCTCATCCGGCGGATCAATCGGGAACTCTTGCGCATCGCCGCTGAATTCCACGGCGTGTACAGTCTCGACTACGATGCGCTGGTGGCGCGTCATGGCAGCGAAGACTGGCACGACGAACGCAAATGGCTAATGGCGCGGCTTCCCATCGCGGCCGGTTATCTTCTTTCAATGGCGCGCGAGTGGATGCGTTTCATAGTTCCACTCAGCGGCCCGCTCACCGGCCGCACCGTCAAAGTTCTGGCCGTCGACCTTGATAACACGCTGTGGGGAGGAGTAATCGGCGAAGATGGAATGGCCGGGATTAAAGTTGGCCCCGAATTTCCGGGCGCGGCGTTTCAGGCTTTGCAACGGGCTTGCTCGACCTGTCGCGCAGAGGAATTCTGCTCGCCGTGTGCAGCAAGAACAATCTCGACGATGCGATGGAAGCCCTGGAGAAGCATCCCGGAATGCTGGTGCGCGCCCGAGACTTCGCGGCGCTGCGCATCAACTGGACCGACAAGGCGCAGAATCTTCGCGAAATCGCGGAGGAACTGAACGTCGGCGTCGATGCGCTCGCCTTCCTCGACGACAATCCCTTCGAGCGGGAGCAGGTCCGCGCCGCGCTTCCGGAAGTTACAGTAATCGATTTGCCGAAGAACCCGCTGGAGTATGCGGCTGCGGTCAGAGATTGCGCGGCCTTTGAGCGTCTCTCTCTTTCTGCCGAGGACCAGCAGCGCACCGAAATGTATGCGGCGCAGAAGCAGCGCGCCGAGGCCGAGCAGAACTTTCAATCGAAGGAAGATTTCTTTCGTTTCCTCGAGCAGGAAGCCGAACTGGAACCTGTGTCGGACCTGACGCTGGCGCGGGTAGCGCAACTGACGCAGAAAACCAACCAGTTCAACCTCACCACGCGGCGCTACACCGAGACCCAGATCGCGGAGATGGCGAAGCAGACGGACTGGCACATATTTTCCATCAAGGTGCGCGACCGTTTCGGCGACCACGGACTGGTCGGAGTCGCGATTGCGCACGACCAGGGCGAGCAGTGCGAAGTGGACACTTTTCTGCTGAGCTGCCGCGTCATCGGAAGAACGATTGAAAGCGCACTGCTTGCTCACCTCGCCGAAAGCGCCGCCCAGCGCGGATGCCAGCGTCTGGCAGGCTGGTTTCTGCCGACAAGGAAAAATGCTCCGGCGCGCGATTTCTACCAGCAGCACGGCTTCGCGTGCCAAGCAACAGTTGCCGCCGGATCACCGTGGACTCTCGACCTGAAGAGTTCCAAGCTGCGCTGCCCCGATTGGATTAAGCTCAAGGTACAACCGAGATCACAGAGGGAGAAAAGCATTGGCATCCAGCACATTTGAGCAAGTGCGCAACCTCGCCAGCGACATTTTCGGAGTTCCGGCGGACAAGATTAACGGCGGAATCTTCGCCCGGAGACCATCGAGAATTGGGATTCGATGCAGCACCTGAATCTGGTTCTCGCCATCGAAGAAAAATTCGGAGTGCAGCTCGAGCCCGAAGATATCGAGGAGATGAAGAGCATCGGCGCGGTCGCCGCGCGGGTCGAGAAACTGCAATCGTCCGCGCACTAACGCTTTTTAGTTGTACGGATCTATAGCGCCACCCAAAATCAAACGCGCCAATCGCAACTCTTGCGGCAAATTCCTACCAGCAAATCCCTTCATACGTTCGCGCGCCTTCTGGGCGCCGCGTCGTATCCAGATGAATGAGGTCAATCACGATCTGCTCGGGCCGAAGATACTTGGCAAGCCGGTCTTTGCTTGCCGATTTGTTGCCCAGGACCACGACTTCGGCGGCGCTCAGCACGGCTTCGAGGTCGGCGGAGAGCACCGATCCGATATGCGGAATGACTTCTTCGATGTACTGGCGATTGGCGCCGGCGAGGCGGCCGAGAGAAACGTCCTCATCCCAGACTTTGACTTCCAGTCCCTCGCCCATCAGCCGTCTTGATCAACTGCACCTGCGGGCTCTCGCGCAAATCGTCGGTGCCTGCCTTAAAGCTCAGGCCGAGTTGCGCAATTTTCTTCTTGCCCGTGCTCAGCACCATTTCCACCGCGCGATCGACGTGCTGCGGCGTTGCTCGGCATGAGCGATTCGAGCAACGGGCAGCTGGAGATCGAGTTCCTTGGCCTTGTAAGTGATGGCCCGCAGATCTTTCGGAAGACAGGACCCGCCGAAGGCAAAGCCCGGAGAAAGATATGACGGAAGAAATATTCAGCTTCGTGTCGGACAGTGAAAATTTTTGTGACCGCGTGCGCGTCCACGCCAAGGTGCTTGCACATGGTCCCCATTTCGTTGGCGAAGCCGACTTTCACGCGCGTGATAGCAGTTGGAAAAATACTTGACCATTTCCGCAACAGGAATGCGTCGTCTCGTAAAGCGTGCCGGGAGTGTTTTTGTAAAGCTCGCGCAGCGGCGCGAGGTGTTGAAGGTCGCTGGCCCCGAGAATCGTGTAGGGCGGGTTCAGAAAGTCGGCAACCGCGCTGCCTTCGCGCATGAACTCGGGGTTATAGCAAACCGTGAAACCCTCTCCGCACTTCTTGCCGCTTTCTTTTTCGAGAATGGGAAGCACCACGGTTTCGGTGGTTCCCGGCAACACCGTACTGCGCAAAACAAAAATGTGCGGCGATTTTTTCTGGCGGATGGCGGCGCCGATTTCCCGGGCAACGTGCTCGATGTGGCTGAGGTCGAGCTTGCCATTTTTCAAGCTGGGCGTTCCGACGCAGACGAACGAGACTTCGGAATTCAGCACGGCCGCGGTAGCGTCGGTAGTCGCTTGCAGCAGCCCGGCGCGGTGCGCTTCGGCCACCATTTCGCTCATGCGCGCTTCGATGATCGGAGTGCGGCCCGAGTCCATCATCTCAACTTTGGCGCGGCTCACGTCCACGCCAATGACTTTGTGGCCCATCGAGGCAAAGCAGGCGGCCGACACCGATCCGACGTATCCCAAGCCGAAAATGCTGACTGACAATCCCAAGCGAATCCTCCTGGCAATCGAGTATCTGGCGGCTGCCCGCTCGCACTATGAACTATACCAGCCCCTTGTTGGACCGTAGCAAAAGCGTAACTGCCGGGGTAGCGGGGCGTCCGCAGCATGAGAGATTCAGCATGTAAGATAAAAGACGAGGACACCTGTGGCTGCTCGATGGCAAAGCAATCTGGCGCGCCTCTCCCGGATGGACTGGGAAGAAGTGCGCGTGCGCCTGGGACAGGAATTTCACAAGCGGCGGGACCTGCTCATGTATCGGATGGGCGGGCGCGCTGGAACGGTGCGGCTGGACCTGCATTCGGCGGCGCAGCCCGGGCGGTTCTTTTTTGCTTGCGGTGAAAGTTCAGCGCGTGCGGAGTTGTTGCGCCAGCATTTGCCCGTCGAAGCATCCGAGATTCTGCGTGAGGCAGATGAAATCTGCGGCCATCGTTTTCGCTTGCTGGGCTACGAGAATCTTGTTTTCAATCTTGACGGTGGCAGTGGCGCACAGAAACAAATCGACTGGCATCTAGACCCCGTACATGGCAAGCGTGCGCCGCTCGATCCGTGGTTCAAGATTCCATTTCTTGATTTCACCGTGGTGGGCGACCACAAGATTACGTGGGAATTGAACCGCCATCAGCACTTCGTGACCCTCGCGAAGGCGCGACTGCTGAGCGGGGATGAGAAATACACCCGCGAATTGCTGGCGCAGTGGCGCAGTTGGATCAAGGCGAATCCGTATCCGCTGGGGATCAACTGGGCCAGCGCGCTGGAGGTTGCATTCCGCAGTTTGTCGTGGATCTGGGTAGATCAATTGCTGGCGGGGACGGGCGGGCACGCCGAGTTTCGCGCTGAAATGTTGCCGTCGCTCGCCTTTCACGGGCGTTACATCGAGCGCTATCTATCTACTTATTTTTCTCCAAACACCCACTTGTTGGGGGAAGCGGTGGCGCTGTTCTTTCTGGGCACTTTGTATCCGCAAATGCCGCGGGCCGCGCGCTGGAACAAATCGGGATGGCGGATAGTAATGCGCGAAGCGGAGCGCCAGGTGCGACCGGATGGAGTTTACTTCGAGCAATCGCTCTACTATCACGTTTATGCGCTCGATTTTTTTCTCCATGCGCGCTTGCTCGCGGCCCGGAGTGGCATGGAAATTCCGCCGGCGTATGACGCTGTGCTGGGGCGAATGCTCGAGGTAATCGCGGCGCTCGCCGAGGCGGGACCCGCGGAGGGTTTCGGCGATGATGATGGGGGGCGCGTGTTTAATCCGCGGCGCAATCGTACAGAGCATATGACGGACCCGCTGGCGCTCGGTGCGGTGATGTACTCCAAATCCAAAGAGTTTTCTCCGGCGCGGCTGACCGAGGAAGCGATCTGGCTGTTTGGAGATCAAGCCGTCGAGAGACTTCCCACCGCACCATCGAGCGCACCAGCGGGCCCGACGCCGCATTCGCTCGCTTTTCCCGATGGCGGCCTTTACCTGCTGGCGGATTTCGAGCCTTGCGCGCAGGCGATGGTAGTCGATGCCGGTCCGCAGGGCGCGGGCCGCTGCGGCCACGGACACGCCGACGCGCTCAGTTTGCGGCTCACCATGGATGGGCGGCGCTGGCTGGTGGACTCCGGAGCCGGCGTTTACATTGCGAAAGATCCGGCGGACCGGAATGTGTTTCGCGGGACCGGCGCGCACAACACGCTGCGCGTGGATGAACTGGCGCAGGCGGTTGCGGACGGGCCTTTTTCATGGACTCACATTCCAACGACGCATGCGGAAAACTGGATCGCGGGAAAAAGTTTCACTTACTTTGTCGGCCGTCACAATGGCTATGAGCGGCTGGTGGATCCGGTTGTGCATCGCCGCCACGTTCTGAAGATTGCAGGCGGCGTCTGGCTGGTGCGCGACGTTGCGCTCGGTCACGCGGAACATGAACTGGAACTACGTTGGCACTTCGCGTCCGATCGCGACGTGCGGAGCGCCGGCTTGGGACGCGTGGAAATATCGACGGTGGATGCAACTCCGGATGACGCAAGCTTGAGCCTGATCGTGCCGGAAGAAACGATCTGGCAAACGGCGACGGAGGTTACAAAAACTCTGCTTTCGCCCGCCTACGGCGCGTTTCAGCCTGCGCCGCTAGTCAGATGCCATGCGCGGGTCGCCCTGCCGGCAGAGATAGCAACGGTGTTCGTGCCGCGCCGCGACGCAAGCTGGCAGAAAGATGAACCGCGATTGGCGAGCATGGCGCAGGCGGCGGTGCAGGTCTACGAACTCGATTATCATCAGAATAACGAAAGCCACGGATTCTTTTTTGCGCTCGGCGACGAGTCGTGGAGTTTCGGCCCCTGGTCTTCGGACGCGCGAGTTCTGTATTGCGGCGTTGTTCAGGAGAAACTCGCGCACCTGGTTGTGATCGGCGGGACGCACGTCAACTGGCAGCGGCAGCCTCTACTGAAAGGGCCAGGATCTTTTGAGTATTTCGAGTGGCGGAATAAGGATGCAGCAATAAATGTGGTGCCAGGCCGATTTTCGGTTACGAAATTGTTCAAAGACATAACGGGTACATCATTTTCCCCACCGGGCGCGAATCGTAGTTCGTCACACAACGCAGAGAAAAGTTAAATGTGCGGGATCGCAGGGATTTTTGAATTCGGACGCGAAGCCAAAGCTAACGCCACAGCCTTGCGCGAGATGTGCCGTGTGATCACCCATCGCGGGCCCGACGACGAAGGCTTGTATACCGACGGCGCTGTCGGTATCGGCATGCGCAGGCTCAGCATTGTCGATGTTGCGGGCGGACATCAGCCGATTTCGAACGAAGACGGAACGTTGTGGATCGTGTTCAACGGCGAGATCTACAACCATCTCCCCTTGCGCGAGCAACTCATAGCGCGCGGCCACCGCTACAGCACGCATAGCGACACCGAAACGATCATTCACCTCTACGAAGAGTACGGCGCGGATTGCGTGCAGCATCTGCGTGGCATGTTCGCTTTCGCCATATGGAACCGAGATACGAAAACACTTTTCATTGCTCGCGACCGGCTGGGCATCAAGCCCCTGTACTACAAATTGACCCCGGAGCGGCTGCTCTTCGGATCCGAGATCAAGGCAGTGTTCGCGCATGGAGCGATCCGTCCCGAGTTCAATCGAGCGGCGCTGCCCGAGTATCTGGCGTTTGGATATTTATCGGGCGAGGAAAGTTTCTACGCCGGAATCCGCAAGCTGCTGCCCGGTCACACGATGACGGTCACTTCGGACGGCCAAGCCGAAATCCGCCAGTACTGGGACCTCGATGCATCCAAGCCGCATGAATCGCGGGATGAAAGTTACTACGTCCACCGTTATCGCGAGTTATTGGAAGGCGCCGTACAGAGCCACCTGATGAGCGACGTGCCGCTGGGCGTATTTTTGAGCGGCGGCGTGGATTCGAGCGCGGTAGCGGCGCTAATGACGAAGCTGCGGCGCGAGCCAGTCGAAACTTTTTCCGTCGGTTACACGGAACAGAGTTACAGCGAATTGCCCTTCGCGCGCACGGTATCGGACCACATTCATTCGCGGCATCATGAAGTGCTGGTCAGCGAGCGGGACTTTTTCAGCGCGCTGCCGCATTTGATTTGGCATGAAGATGAGCCCATCGTGTGGCCGTCAAGCGTCTCGCTTTACTTTGTCTCCAAGTTGGCCCGCGAGAGAGTCACGGTAGTGCTCACCGGCGAAGGCGCCGATGAAACCCTTGCCGGCTACACCCGCTATGCCTTCACCTTGAAAAACGCGGCCCTGGATCGGGCCTACCGCAGCGTCGTTCCGGGTGTTCTGCGGCGCGGATTGCGCAACTCTGTCGCCACCTCTTCGTTGCTCGGGGCGACCCTGCGCCGGAAACTCGAACATACTTTTCTCGCCAAGGATGGAAACTCCTGGGCTTCTTTTTACTTCGATAATTTCTTTTCCGCCTTCGGTGAAGCTGAGCAGGGCGGATTGCTGACGGACGAGTTCGCGCGCGAAGCCGCACCCGGTATGGCATATAAGAATGTTCTTGAATACTGGAATCGCTCTTCGGGCGAGATGCTGCAACGGCTTCTCTACACCGACATCAAGACTTACCTGGTCGAATTGCTCATGAAGCAGGACAACATGAGCATGGCCGCATCCATCGAAAGCCGGGTGCCTTTTCTCGATCACGTGCTGGTGGAGTTTGCCGCTCGAATCCCGAGCCAAGTGCAGATCCAGGGATTGGCCGGCAAGCGAATCCTGAAAAAAGCGGTGGGAGATCTGCTGCCCCACTCGATTCTCGACCGCAAGAAACTGGGATTCCCAACGCCATGGAGCGGATGGCTGGCTGGGCCGCGCCTCGAAACCATTCGCCAGATGCTGCTCGAACCGCGCAGCCTGGATCGCGGATACTTCCGGCGCGAAGCGATCGTGAAGCTGTTCGACGAGCATCGCGCCCGGCATCGCGACAATTACGATCGCATCTGGCGGCTGCTCAATCTGGAGTTGTGGCATCGCGTTTGTCTTGAGGACGACGCGCGCGGCGAAGCCGCCGCCAACTAGTAACTCGTGTTAGCCTTTTGAAACTCATATTCCCTGAAAGCGGGGCACAATCAACAATGAACGATTCCCAGCCTTCTTCTCTCAATCTTCAGGCCATGGCGCGGCAGCTTATGCTGGCCGGGGGTTTCGAACCGGATTTCCCGCCCGAAACGCGGCAGCAACTCGCCGAGATCTCGGCCCATCCGCCGCAACTAACTCCTTCCGACAAGGTGCGCGATCTGCGCGGTCTGCTTTGGTCTTCGATCGATAACGACACTTCGCGCGATCTCGACCAGATCGAAGTCGCCGAACTCCTGCCCAATGGCGGGGTCAAGGTGATGGTAGGCATCGCCGACGTGGATGCGTTTGTTGCGAAGGATTCTCCCATTGATGTTCATGCGGCCAAAGAGACGACTACCGTCTATACCGGCATTTGCAATTTTTCCATGCTGCCGGAAGAGCTCTCTACCGATGCGTCGTCCCTACTGGAAAACGTTGACCGGCCGGCGGTGGTGATTGAGTTCGTAATCGCTGCCGGCGGCTCGCTGGATTCCAGCAACGTGTATCGCGCCATCGTTCGCAATAGAGCGCAACTCACGTACGGCGCGGTGGGAGCGTGGCTGGAAGGCACCGCGGCGGCTCCGCCCAAAGTGGCCGCGTCTTCGGAGTTGCAGGCTCAGCTCAAGCTCCAGGATGAAGTTGCCCAGGCGCTCAAAAAGCTGCGGCACGACCACGGCGCGCTTGAGATTGACACCAGCGAAGTGCATCCGCTGGTGCTCAATGAAGATGTGGTCGATGTCGTGACGCAAGAGAAGAACCGCGCCACCGAGTTGATCGAAGATTTCATGATCGCCGCCAACGGAGTTGTGGCGCGGCTGCTGGAAAAAGTTCCGTCGTTGCGCCGCATTGTGAAGACGCCCGCGCATTGGGACGGCCTCGTGCGGCTGGCGGCGGAGCAGGGCGAAAAGCTGCCCGCGCAGGCCGATTCCAAGGCGCTCAACGATTTTCTGGTGAAGCGCAAGGCCGCCGACCCGGATCGCTTCGCCGACCTCTCGCTCGGGGTCATCAAGCTGATGGGGCCGGGCGAGTATGTGCTGGAGCGTCCGGGCGATCCCGCGCAGGGTCATTTCGGACTGGCGGTGCAGGACTACACGCACTCGACCGCGCCCAACCGGCGCTTCGCCGATGTAGTCACGCAAAGGCTGGTCAAGAGTTTGCTCGATGGAAAGCCGGGCCCTTACGCCGACGACGAACTCGCCGCCATCGCCACGAACTGCACGCAGAAAGAAGATGCGGCTCGAAAAGTGGAGCGGGAAATGTCGAAGCGATTGTCCGCCGTGGCCATGAGCCATCGCGTCGGTGAAACCTTCGACGCCATCGTCACCGGAGTTACTCCGCATGGGACGTTCGTCCGCGTTATGCAGCCGCATGTCGAAGGCTTGTTAGCTCAGGGAGCGCAAGGGCTACACGTCGGTGACAAGATTCGGGCTAAGTTGACGCGGACGGATGTGCAGCGCGGGTTTATTGATTTTGTGAAGGCGTAAGATTTAGAGGCGGTGGAATCCCAGTTCTCAAAAGCCGCGAGGCGTTGCAGCCGGCTAGTAAAATGGTGAACGATGAGCAGCATTGACACATCACAATTACCTTCGCCGACCCCATTGTGGCGAAAGGTATTGCTAAGCGTTCTTGTCGGTGTTGCTTCGCTACTTGCCGCTCTCGTTGGCGGGCTCCTGCTGCTGATGTGGAGTTGTGAACCGCCTTCCATCGAGACGCTTGAAGGCCGTTTCCCACGTCAGCGTAGGGATCTTGAAACAATCGTGTCGATGTCCGACCATGACGCACAGCTAATCCGTATCGACCCGGCATGGCTAATGACACGTGACCGTCAATTTCTGACGTACAGTCCTGAAAGCGGTATTACACAGGAACGCTGGGACGAATACCGCCGTCTGTTTGCCCGCAACGGCATCACCCAAGGTATCCAGCGCGACCCTGAGAGCAGAGACGCTTTCATCATCGTCAAGTCGGCTGGCCTGCTCGATCGTGGTATCTCGAACGGTTATCTGTATTGTGGTCCCGTTCCAAACCACAGATATCCGCCGTGCTCTTCTTCGCAAGCGTCTGGGGAGCATCCTTACAAACCGGACGACCAAGCCTATTCCTTTCGCAAACTGGCTGACCGGTGGTACGCGTACAGCGAGGGTCCTGGCTGAGGTTTGGCCCACTATTAAAGGATAGTTGTCGAAACCGACGTTATTCTGGCACCAATTTTGCCAGCGAGGTTCCCCCGTTTTTCTTTTCCAACTCGGCCCAGCGGGCGTAAAGAGTATCGAGCGATATTTGCACGGCGTCTAACGCAGCTTGCGCGCTTACGAGATGCGGGGCATCCGTTGCGTTGGCTGGATCTTCCAGTTCCGCGCGTTTCGCTTTCACTAACTGCTCGGCTGCTTCCACGCGCTGCTCGATGGTTGCGTATTCGCGCGCTTCGAGATAGGAAAGTTTCTTCTTCGCTTGCGCTGACGGGACGGGGCGGAGCCCCGTCACCACACGAGCCGTCGTGGTGACTGTGTCTGATTTTGATCGCTGCGCCAGCCACTGCTCCCATTGCGCGTAGTCGGCGAAGGTTTCAGCTCCTCCTGTGCCATTCAGCCCCAGGACAATGCTGGAGACGCGATCTAGCATGTAGCGGTCGTGCGTGACCAGGACTAACGATCCGGGAAAATCGATCAGACTTTCTTCCAGAATTTCCAGCGTGGGAATGTCTAAGTCGTTGGTGGGTTCATCGAGTAGAAGAATGTCGGCGGGCTGAAGCATGAGCTGGGCGATCAGGACGCGGGCGCGTTCGCCTCCGGAAAGGCGGGCGACGGGCTGGCTGAGTTGCTCGCCGGTAAAAAGAAATCTTGCCGCCCATCCAGCAACGTGGATTACGCGGTCGCGATACACGACGGCATCTCCGTCAGGGGCGAGGGTGCGGCGCAGAGTTACTTCGGGATCGAGGGTGCGGCTCTGGTCGAAGTAGACGATGCGCAGCCAATCGGCGCGGCGAAGTTCGCCGCCGGATGGAGCGAGATCTCCTTGCAACAAACGGAGCAGCGTGGTCTTGCCGCTGCCATTCGGACCGACGAGGCCGACGCGCATTCCTGCGGCAAGGATGAAGTTGAGACCGTCGAACAAGGCACGAGCTCCCATGGTGCAAGTAACGTTTTGCAATTCAATCAGGCGTTTGGTTTTGCGGTCGGTGGTGGAAAAATCGATCTGCGCGGTGGCGCTGCGGGTGCGCGAATTCAGGTCGGCAAGCTCGCCCATGAGTTCGCCGGCCTTGCTGATGCGCGCTTTGGATTTGCGGGTACGGGCTTTGGCTCCTCGGCGAAGCCACTCGATTTCTCCGTGCACAAGATTCTCCAGCGCTTCCTGACGGCGGGACTGCGCGTGCAGGAACTCTTCTTTCTTCTCGAGAAATGCGCTGTAGTTGCCGTGGACACGAAGCGATCCGTCGGGATAAATGCGATTGAGTTCGACCATATCGGTCGTGACATTTTCCAGAAAATAGCGGTCGTGGCTGACGATGACGCTGGCGAAATCCGCTTGTTCCAACAAATCTTCCAGCCAGGTGATTCCCAAAAGATCGAGATGGTTGGTGGGTTCGTCGAGCAGAAGAATGTCGGGATGCTGCACCAGAGATTCAACAATGGCAAGGCGCTTCTGCCATCCGCCGGATAATTCGGCCGCGGGCGCTTCCACAGCTTCAAACCCGGCACGGCCCAGAGTTTCGGCAAAGCGAGCGCCGCGCTCGGTTCCGGAGACGCCGCTGCGATCGAGCGCGGTTTCGATCACCGAGCGCACGGTGGCTCCGGAGATGAACCGTGAATCTTGTTCGACACAGGCCAGACGAGTGCGTTTGCGGAACGATACTTCCCCGCTGTCGGGAGCAACCTCGCCAGCCAGAATTCGGAGCAGCGTTGTTTTGCCGGATCCGTTGGGGCCAATCAGCCCGATGCGGTCGCCGTCAGAAATGGTGAAAGAAACTTTCTTGAAGAGTGGGTTCGCGCCAAAGGCTTTGGTGATTTCCTGCGCGTTGACGATGGGTGAATTGAGCGGCAATGATTGTCGGTCTCCGAAATGTTGATGTACTGCTTGAGAGTACCAGTTGCGAGGATCGAACGCCGGGCCTAGAGGGCTACAACTTTGTGCTTCAAATCCTGGGCGGCCTGCGCAACATTCTCGGGCGTACCGAGATCGCGCCAGTAGTATTTGTCGGCGCGGAAGGCTTGGATTTTTTCTCCACGAGCGGCGAGACGCAAATAAGAGGAGACGATGGAAAACGCGCCCTCTTCATTCATCATCGCAAAAAGGCGCGGAGAAATAATGTGAATGCCGCAAAAAGCCAACTCCTGCATTGGTTGGGCGAATCGAGCAGATGATGACCAAACCACATCAGTCTCCTCGCCGTCAGCCCGTCGGCCGCAAAGATGAAGTCGTTCGTCGAACAGCAGGCAACGCGACGCTTTGCGCTGCTGCACCGCCAGCGTCGCCAGGGCCTGATTTTCATTGTGGAATTGCATCATCCGACCGAGGTCGATCGTGCTGAGGACATCGACATTGTGCACGATGAAAGGCTCTTCAGAACGGCTGGAATCCTCCCAAAAAAACCAAGCTGCTTTTTTCAGGCCGCCGCCGGTGTCGAGCAAGACATCTTCGCGCGATACTTCAATACGCATGCTGAAGTTGTCGTTCGCTTTCAGGTACTCCACAATCATGTCGGCGAAGTGATGGACATTGACGATCACCTCGCGAACGCCGAAACCGGCTAAGCGAGTGAGTACGATCTCCAGCAGCGTCCGGCCGTTGACTTCGACCAGCGCCTTGGGACGGTCGTCGGTAAGCGGACGCAGGCGCGTTCCCAGGCCGGCAGCCAGGATCATCGCTTTCATGGATTCAAGTGCTCCTGCTCGCGATGATGCACCACCACTTCCACTCCGTCCTTATTTTTGGCACGCAAATGTTTCGCCAATTGCTCGGCCAGATAAACCGAGCGATGCTGGCCGCCGGTGCATCCGAAGGAAACCATCAAGTGTTTGAAGCCGCGGCGTTGATACGCGCTGACGCTGGCTTCCACCAGCGCTATCGCACAACCAAGAAACTCGCGCACGTTCTCCTGCCGATCGAGATATTCGGCGACCGGCGCGTCCTTGCCGGTGAGAGTCTTGAATCGCTCTTCCCGCCCGGGGTTGGGAAGGCTGCGGCCATCGAAAACAAATCCGCCGCCGTGGCCCGTCTCGTCTTGCGGCAGGCCGCGGTGAAATGAAAAGCTGAAGACCCGCACCGTCAACTTTTCCGGTTCGGGCGCCAGGCCTTGCAATTTGTCCGATGCCACCATGTTTTTGAAGGCTTCCATCAGCGCCGGCAAGGCGACGGGCAACTCCACGTTGTGCAGCAGCCAGCGCAGGTTTTTCAGCGCGTAGGGCACGCTTTGCAAAAAATGTTCCTTGCGCTCGTAGAACCCGCGAAAACCATAAGCGCCCAGCGCCTGCATAATGCGCACGTAAACGTAGGGGTAGTAAAACCGCATGAACACAGAGCGATCGAGATCGACGAACCCGGCGAGCGCGCCGAGATAATGATCGAGCAATTGCTGGCGCAGATCCGGATGCAGGTCGGCCTTGGCATCGTACAAAATAGAAGCGATATCGTATTGCAGCGCGCCTTTGCGGCCGCCTTGATAGTCGAGGAAAAACGGCTCACCCTCACGCAGCATTACATTGCGGGACTGAAAATCGCGATAGAGAAAATAATCGCGGCTGGCGCTCAACAGCAGTTTTGTCAAGCGGCTGAAATCGCGTTCCAGCGCCTGCTCGTTGAAGGGGACGCCGGCGAGGCGGAGAAAATAGTATTTGAAATAATTCAAGTCCCACGCGATGGACTGGCGATCGAAGCTGCCGCGGGGATAACAGACTTTGTAGTTCAAGTCGCGGCCCGCTTCCACCTGAAAGCGCGGCAACAGGGCCACGACTTTGCGATAAGCCGCGACGGCCTCGGGAGCGATGGCCGCGCCCGCGCGATTGTCGAGCAGAAACTCAAACAGCGTCGTGTCGCCCAAGTCCTCTTCGAGGTAAGCGCCATGGTTTAAGTCTTCGGCATAAATCTCCGGCACCGGTA
This sequence comes from uncultured Acidobacteriaceae bacterium, assembly GCA_963709835.1. Lineage (GTDB taxonomy): Bacteria > Acidobacteriota > Terriglobia > Terriglobales > Acidobacteriaceae > Acidiflorens. The sequence continues at coordinate 39,212 of CAVPYG010000054.1, read as the reverse complement.
GGCTGTGGCGGCGAAAATGCCGCGAGAATTCCAAAAAAGCGGCATTCTCTTCGCGCACGGCATAGAGAATTCCAATCGCGCTGATTTGCGCGCCGGAAAGCCGGACGATCTTTCGTCCCGAACCGCCGAGTTCGCCCTGTAGCGGCTCGACGCGTTCGACCGGCTTGTGAAAGTGGCGCTCGAAAAGTTTTTTGAGAACTTCCATGGATACGATTTCCAGATGATCGCTGGCGACGCGCAATCGCCTTCACAACCACCACTAAGATAACATCGGATCTCGGCCGCCGGCCTGGTTTCATCACGAGCGCAAAAAGAAGCCTGAAATGAAGATCGAAAAGAAAATCCACAAGAAGCTCTTGTGCCGGAGAGCTTAAAAGCGGAGAATGGAGCGTTTTTCAGGAGGCGCTTTTTGTCCGACCGAAAATACAGGCAACACGGATACCAGGATTCCGGTGGTGGAGCGAAAAAAGAGCCAGAGAAGCCCGCACCGCCGAAAAGAGAGAACACGTTTGGGCCGCGCCCCATCAACATGCCGGGAACGCGGACCGTGTCGCGCTGCGCGGAATGCGGCGCGCTGTTGCAGAATCTCTCGGCGTCGGCCGGACAATGCCCAAAGTGCGGCTTCGATCTGCACGCCTGCAAACAGTGCGAACACTTCGACCCGTCCAGCCGCTTCGAATGCAATCAGCCGGTCCCCGCCAGAATTTCTCCCAAAGACAAACGCAACGACTGCTCGATGTATTCCATACGCGTGATGGTCGAAAAGGAAACTTCCAGCAAAGGCATGCAGCGCCCGGATGACGCGCGCGCGGCGTTTGACAATTTGTTCAAGGATTAAGCGGCGGTTTGTGATGGGTAATGGAACCGCTCTGTATGCCCCGCGTCTCGAAAATCGAGACGCGGGGCATCCGGGTTTTCTTCTCCGTCCGCTCGACCTGCAACTTGCGGCATTGATGGGCCGGACGTAACTATTGCGATTTACAGTTCCAACCGCTGATTTCCACTGACGCTTTTTCCCCGCCCAACTCGCTGGTTCGGTAGGTTGCGGTGACTTCGCGTTTTTCGCCCGGCATCAGAGAAACGTAATTGTCTTCCCAGACGACCGGCAGGATTTCGTCTCCCTTGAGGCCTTTGTTTACCTTCAGGCGCACAAAAAAGGCCAGACTCTTGCCCGGGTTTTCGAGGGTGACGTGGGTGATGGAGTCATCGCCTTTGCTCTCGGTGTGGGAGGTAACTTTCAACTTCACCTTGGGCAACTGCTCGAGTGCGGTGTAGTCGGCATAGGCAGCGGTGGGCGTCACATACCACTCGCTCTTCGCCCAATCGAGTGTCTCGGCCCTGGTCGAGAGCCAGTAGAGATTCGAGCCCACCAGCTTGCCGCCAGAGTCTTCCAGCCGCAGCGCGACGAAATACACCGGGCTCAGGCCCTGAATATCGGGCAAAGTGAGTATCTTCGCCGAGCTGTCGGCGGGCGCGTCCACCGAATCCTGATGTGAGAACTTCTCCGTCAGGTCGAGGTTGTAAACCTTGGTCGAGAGCTTCAGGCCTTTGGCATCCTGGTACTGGCTGCTGACGACCCAGATGGACCGATCGTCGTAGCCATACACCGGGTGCAGAGCCTCCAGGGCGCGCTTGGCGCCGAAGTACCCTCCGCCCGGTCGCAGGTAGTAGTCGTAGAGATGCCAGATCATCGAAGGCCAGGCGTTGTTGAGCATCCATTGAATCACGCCCGTGGACTGGTACTTGTTGCGGCTGAAGGCCTCGTACATGGCGCGAACGCCTTCGTAAGTCTGGAGTTGCGACTTGATGGCAAAGTCTTCGACATTGTCGGACTTGCCGTAGCGGTTGGCCAGTGCGTCGCTGAAAACGCCGATGGTCTTGAATTCGCCGCCGCCGGCATGGAAGTTCCAGACATCGTCCACCGGCCACAGATGGTCTTTGCCCACCATGGCGCGGATGCTTTCGACGGGTGGAACGGCCGGTCCCATGCTGGTTTCGGTGTTGAAGCCGAAGGCGCCGCCACAGCCGCCGTCGGCGCACTGCTTGCGGCCGGGCTGGCCCGTGGGAGTGTCGAGTTCCCAGTAGCTGGGCGCTATGTATTCGTACGGGCCGGTCATCTTCACGCCGCTCTGCCCGGTGACGGTCGTGGGTTTGCCGGTAGCGGAAGAGACCACGGGGTTCGGCCACAGCAATTGCTTTTCTATGTCGAGATACGCCTGCTCGACGTCCGGCGGGCGGGGGATTGTCGCTTCCGTTGAGCCACATCAGCAGGCTGGGATGGCTGCGCAGGCGATAAATCTGGTCCCGCAGAGACTGCTTTGCGACTTCAAGATCGGCCGGCTTCCACTCCGCCCATCGCTCCCAGGAATCGCAACAGCACCAGCCGGCCATGACCAGGATGCCTTGCCGATCTGCCAGGTCGAAAAACTCCTGAGTTTCCAGCTTGCCCTCGAGCCGGATGGTGTTGAGGCCCATGTCGCGCACGTAGCGGAATTCATCTTGCAAGCGTTGCGAGTTTTCGCGGAGCATCAGGTCCGAAGTCCAGCCGCCGCCGCGAATCAGAATGTTCTTGCCGTTGATGTGGAAGACGCGTCCGCCAATCGCATTGAAGTCGGAAGTGATTTCGCGAATGCCAAACTGGCTCTCGGAGCGGTCGCTCAGCCCGCCGCCGGCCTCGAATTCCATCGTGAGAGAATGCAAGTCCGGCTTGCCCATCTGCGCCGGCCACCACAGGCGCGGGTTCGACAAGACGAGCTGTGGAAACTTATCCGGCGTGAAAATGACGTCTAACGCCTGGTTGGGCGCGAGCTCCACCTCCTGTTCGAACTTGACGGCCTCGATCTGGCCTTTGAGCTTGCCCTTGATCGGCAGATTTGTTCCGTTCTTTACCAGCGCGGTGACGGTGAGCGCAGCGCGATCGTTGGCGGGGGAATTCAGCTTCGACACGACGGTGGGATAACGCAACGACACTGGTCCGCTGGTGGTGAGATACGCTTCGCGCCACAACCCCATGTTTTTGTCGGGAGGAGCCGGATTCCAATCTACGAAGGTGATGGCAAGGTCGTGTTCGGTAGGCGCCCACACCTCGACGGCCAGAACATTTTCTCCGCCCGGTTTCACCGCATCGGTAACGTTGAATTCGTAAGTGCGCCACGCCCCGGCAACGTCGTCCGAGTTGGCGATCTGCTTCCCGTTCAGCCAAATGTTGGCCCGGTAGTTGATGCCCTTGAAATTCAGCCAGACGGTCTCCCCTTTGTAGGAGGCGGGCACGGCGAACTCCTTGCGGTACCACCAGGAGACCACGTACGGGCTGTCGGTCTGCATGGGGATGCGGGAAAAATTCTCTCCGATGGGATAACTGACGCCGGGAAGCTGCCGCAGGTTCATCCCGAAGTAGGGATCGGGCAGCTTGTTGTCCTTGACCAGCGCCGCCACCACGGTTGTGGGAACGGCGGCCGCGAGCCATCCCTTGGGAACGAACGCCGGCGTCGAGATCGCCTCGCCCTTCGCTTCCACCTTGGCGGAGGTTTCGATCATCCAGCCGTCCCGCAGCGCAAGCTTGGTTTGCGCAACGGGCCGAGGGCGATGGCTTGGCCGCGCCGCCGGCCGCCATAGCCACAAATGGAGTGAGCAATAATTGTGTTGCCAAACATAGCGTGAATGCCAGCCGCTTGCCTGTAATCATGTTGCCTCCTGTGCGTTGCGCTTCTTGACGCACACGCATCGATGGACCATGGACCCGGAATACCACGCCGAAAACGATATAATGCCTGCTGCCCGGCGGTCCACATCCCCAACCGGCAAGTATAGAGCACGGCGCCTTGAAGTTCCGGAAAAAATAAAAAACGCGGACAGCCCGGCTGCGGGGTTGCCGACTCGCGCCTGACATGTTCTCCACCAACCGACCGGGCAATGCTTGGTGAAGACGGCCGCGCAGTCTCTTGGGATCCGGGAGAGATGGTTGGCTGGCGTGATCCGGGATGACATGACATGGCGGCTATGCCACTATAGGTGGCGGCGCCAGGCAGCGTCTGGCGAGCGGAGAATGCCGGGCCCGGCCAGTTCGCGGGAGTGAACTGTCGCGGGACGAAAATCGCACTGATCCTCGCGGGCGCTCGCGGCATGACCTCAGCCCGAATCTGGAGATGAAACGTGACGAATTCATTCGATTACGAAGCCATTGCCAAAATGATCGATCACTCGCTGCTCAATCCCTCCCTGACTACGCGGGAACTTGAAGACGGGTGTGCGTTAGCGGTGCGCTATAACGTGGCCAGCGTCTGCATTCTGCCTTACTACCTGGCCCGGTCGGCGGAAGTGCTCGCGGGCACCACGGTCCACACCAGCACCACCATTGGCTTTCCGCACGGTGGGCACACCACCGCTATCAAGCTTGCCGAATCCCGGCAGGCGCTCCACGACGGCGGGCAGGAACTCGATGTGGTGATCAATATCAGCAAAGCCCGCAGCGGAGATTGGCAGTATGTCGAGAATGAGCTTTCCGCCCTGACGAACGCCATTCACGCCGGGGGCGCAAAGATCAAAGTGATCTTTGAGAATGCCTATCTGGACGATGCTGCCAAGATTCGCTTGTGCGAGATCTGCGGCAAGCTTGAGGTCGATTGGGTCAAGACCTCGACCGGGTACGCGGCCAGCGGAGCGACCCTTCCCGACCTCGAATTGATGCGCAGACATTCTCCGGCGCGGGTGCAGGTCAAGGCGGCGGGCGGCATCCGCGATTTGGATGCGCTGTTGGCGGTGCGCGCGATTGGAGTGAGCCGGGTGGGAGCGACGCGCACAGAGGCGATGCTGGAAGAGTGCCGGAAGCGGCTCGGCCTCGCTCCCATCTCTCATGCCACGCCATCGGCCGCGCCCACAGGGTATTAGCCGTGACATCGGCGGACGTGCAGCGGTCCACGCTCTCGCGAGCACTGACTACTAATAGAAATTGAGAGGAGAGAAATAGCCATGAATCGACGTTCGTTCCTTGCCACATCGTTAGCCGCGGCTGCGGTTGGAAGCGCGGGAAAGTCTGGCATGCTCCAAGCTCTAGCCGGCGCCGGATCGAAGCGGGAAGTTCTTCAGGCCAGAGGCCTCGAAATTGTCGAGGCCGGCCGCCCCGTGCGTCTGCGCGGCGTGAACCTCGGAGGCTGGATGCTGATTGAGGACTACATGATCGGCCTTCCCTGGACCGAGTGGAAGATCCGCGAGCAGTTCAGGAAGGTGTTGGGCGCCGAATCCTATGCCGCCTTCTTCGATGCCTATGACCAGGCTTACGTCGCCGATGCCGATATCTCATTTCTGGCCGAGCAGGGATTCAACGTCGTCCGCATTCCTTTCAACTACCGGCATTTTGAGGATGATCTCAAGCCCGGGCAATGGCTCGAGAGCGGTTTCCAACAGCTGGATCGCGTGGTCGGCCTTTGCCGGAAATACGGCGTATGGGCAGTCCTCGATCTTCATGCCGCGCCAGGAGCGCAAGCGCGCGATCAGAATGCCGGCAGCGCCTACGGCGAAGCCTATCTTTGGAACCATCGCGAGTTCCTCGACCGCACCGTCGCCCTCTGGGCCGAAATCGCCCGCCGTTACGCTGGTGATCCGGCGATCGCTGGCTACAACTTGCTCTGCGAGCCCGTGACGGCGAATGTTCCCTTGCTCAATGAGTTCTATCTGGCCATCATCCGAGCGATCCGCAAGGTGGACGCCAATCACCTCATCATGCTCGATCCCAATCTCTGGGCCCGTGACATCGCCAGCTTGCACGACGAATTGTTCGCCGATCCGCAGGTCATCCCGGCGGTTCACCATTACTACTCCGAGAGCCCTTCGTTTGCGCGCCTCACGAGCTACCCCGCGGTGGTCGAGGGCAAGAACCTCGACCGCGCCGCGCTGGAGAAGACGCTCGATGGCAAGTACGATCAGCGGCGCATTGCCCGTCCCGTGATGGTGGCGGAGTTCGGCGTATCACGAAGCGATCCCCAACCGTTTGCGGTGCAGCTCGCCATTACCCGCGACCTGGTTTCGATTTTTGAAAAGAAAGGCTGGAGCTGGTCCATGTGGTGTTACAAGGACCTCCGCGATATGGGGATGGTGACGCCGCGCCCGGATTCGCCGTGGCGCCGCTTTCTCGATTCACCGCAGATCGCTGAGTTTATGAACCGCTATAAAGCGCTCGAAGGTCCGTTCACCGCGAGTGTGGGTAAGTTGCTCGCCGAAACCGATGTCTTCGGTGACACTCGTGAACAATGGGCGCGGGAGGTGGCGCGCGACTTCGATGTTCCCGCGCTAGATTTTATCTTGCGCCGTCTGGCCCAACACCCAGCGGCGGAACTCGCCGAGATGGCCCGTTCCTTTGCCTTCGCTTCCTGCGATATTCATCAGGACCAACTGGGCGCGCTGAAGACGTTTCTGGCGCAGGCGCATTCGTAGCGTCGCAACGCGGTTGACCCGCATTTCCGGCGGGCGCTCGCGCGGGAACGGGCGCCCGCGCCGTCCCTACCGAGCTTGCGCCCGGCTGGTTCCATTTATAATCTTGGCTTCGGCTCACCACCGTAATTTCAGCACTGCGAATCTCGGCAAGACGAATTTCAGAAAGACAAGGCAAAAACGTGCTCGATTTTTTAGGCGACCTCAGGCGAACTCATATGTGCGGGGAGCTTCGGCTCTCCGACGCGGGCAAGAAAGTTGTCCTCATGGGATGGTGCAACCGGCGGCGCGATCTGGGCCAGATCATTTTTGTCGATTTGCGCGACCGCACCGGCGTGACCCAAGTCGTATTCAACCACGAACTGAACGCCGCCCTGCACCAGAAGGCGGAAGCGCTGCGCAACGAGTTCGTGATCGCCGTCGCTGGAACCGCGAAGCGCCGCGATGCCGATACCGTCAATCCCAACATTCCGACCGGCGAAGTGGAACTGGTGGCCGAAGAACTGCGCATCCTGAACGTGTCGAAGCCGCTGCCTTTCCTGCCTTCCGACACCGTGCTGGCCAACGAAGAGATGCGCCTGAAGTATCGCTACATCGATCTGCGGCGCGACGCTATGCAGTTCAATATCGAGCTGAGGCATAAGGTGGCGCTCGCCATTCGCGACAACCTCGCGTCGCAGGGCTTCTTCGAAATCGAAACCCCGTTCATGACCCGCTCCACGCCCGAAGGCGCGCGCGATTATCTGGTCCCCAGCCGCGTGTCGCCGGGATCGTTCTACGCCCTGCCACAGTCGCCGCAGTTGTTCAAGCAGATCTTGATGATCTCGGGCTTCGATAAATATTTTCAGATCGTGCGCTGCTTCCGCGACGAAGACCTGCGCGCCGACCGCCAGCCGGAATTTACCCAGATCGATCTGGAAATGAGCTATCCGCAGCCGGAGCGGGTTTGGGAAGTGGTGGAAGGCTTTTTGACCGCGGCCTTCAAGACCGCGGGGCATGAGATTGCGACGCCTTTTCCGCGCATGGACTTCGACGATGCCATCCGGCAATACGGCAGCGACAAGCCCGACCTGCGCCTGCCTGCATTTACCGAGGTGGGCGATTGTTTTACGGCGGCCGATCTGGAACAGCTCGCGATCAACAAAGATTTGCCCGTGATAGCGATCCGCATTCCGCAGGTGGGCGAGCTTTCGCGCAAGGAGCGCGACGACATCAAGCCGCTGTTTGTGTCCAAAGGCGGAGCGCGCGTGTTCGAAGACTTCAAGCGCATCGAGAATAAATTTCCCGAAGCGGCGGCGAAAGTCCGCGAAAAGGTGCGCGCAAATACCGGCGCGGCCGCCGCGGACGATCTGATTGTGATGGTGGTTGGATCGGGACAGACAGGCGGTGCTTTCTCGCATCGTAAAGTCACGCCGCAGGAACTAGCCATTTATACGTCGGCGGGGCTGCTGCGCAATGCGTTGGCGCAGAAGTATGCGGCGCGGCACGGGTTGTTCAAGAAGACGGGCGATCCGGCGAAGGATTTTCGTTTTTTGTGGGTCATGAACTTTCCCATGTTTGAGTGGGACGAAGCCGAGGCGCAATGGATGGCGGCGCATCATCCTTTTACTTCGCCGCATGAGGAAGACTTGCCGCTGTTGGAGGCGGGCATGGAGTCTGGGGTGAAGGCTCCGCTGTCGCCGCTCAGCGCCGTGCGCGCGCTGGCCTACGACGTGGTGCTGAATGGGACGGAGTTGGGATCGGGATCGATCCGAATTCACCGCCAGGACGTGCAAAGCAAGATTTTTCACGCGCTAGGCATGACGGACGAAGAAGCGCGCGCCCGTTTCGGATTCTTTCTGGAAGCGCTCGAATACGGAACTCCGCCGCACGGCGGAATCGCGCTCGGCCTCGACCGCATCGTGATGATTCTCGCCGGGGCGGATAGTTTGCGCGAAGTAATTCCCTTCCCCAAGACCGCCGCCGCCAAAGACCTGATGATGGAAGCGCCCACGCCAGTGGCAGAGGGGCAGTTGCGGGAGTTGGGGATTGGGGTGGTGGTCAAGAAATAGGCGCGAATAGTACTGGCTCCCACAGATCGCAAAGAACGCGATGTGTGGGACAGCTGCAGTCCGCAACGCTCTGAACCAGCACCCAGAGGCACTCTCGTGACACGGCACCTACCGTATGCCTAACTGCATTCCCTGATACAAACCGCACTTACACCAACCCACTTTCAACTCGGGCTGTCACTACGGGCTGACCGGTTCGCGATCAGTTGGGCAGGATGAATCTCACCGTTACATCGGTCTGGAACTGGGTGGGCTTGTCATGCGGGCGGTAGGGTTGATAGCGCCAGGTGCGGACGGCTGCGATGGCTGCTTCGGCCAGCAGCGGGTCTCCGCTGAGGGCCCGGACTTGGGAGACAGAGCCGTCTGCGGCGACTTCGAGTTCGAGCACTACGTTGCCGGCGCGGTGGGCGGCCAGCGCTTCGTGGGGAAATTGCGGCTGCGCGTGGCTGAGAAGAAGGCTGGCGGCTTGCTCGGGAGAAAGCCAGACGAGCGGGAGTGGCGCGAGCTTCGTCAGAGACGATGCTTGCACGATAGCATCGCTGGCGGGCTGGGTGGGAGCGGGCTTCATGCGAAAGACCACTCTTCCTTTTTCGTAGACGACTAACTCGTCGGCGGAAGCAGGACTTCGGCCGGCCGATTTGCGCTGAGCTGGGCGGGCGAGGTCGCCCGTCCCCACGCTTGGCTTCGCAGGCACACTGGTCTCGGTCTGGACGGTCCGCTGGCTCTGGCCGCTGGCTGGAGTTCCAGCCATGCCTAGCCATCCCATGCGGGAACCGATCAAGAAGCTGACGGCGACGGTGAGGAAAATTGCAAGCGAGCCCACGATGATGGCCCAGCTGTCGTAGCTGGAGCGGCTCGCGAACCTCGACATGGGTTGCGGGAACATAATTGGTCCCGGCAGCCTGCGGCGGTGCAGTGGAACGCAGGCTTAGAGGGGAGTTTCCCCCGAAATGAGAGGGAAGTCAATCGGCTGGGAAACTTTGTATTCGGATAATTTGGGGCACAGTCGCCCGTCCCCACACAGGCGTACGAATTTCGCGGCGGTGATGGCCGTCACTATCTGTTGTGAGATTAGAATTCCCATTCCTGGGCGTGGTATTCGAGGCAACAACGAGTAGGAGGCGAGCAGAGCGGGAAAGGCTGCTACAGTAGGAAAGTGCACACCGACGAGCCGGACGTGCGCATAATGTCTCAAGGAAAGAAGGCTCGCTATGCGCATCGCGGTGGTCGGTTCCGGATACGTGGGTTTGGTGACGGGAGCGTGTTTTGCAGATCTGGGACACGAGGTCGTCCTGGTCGATAACGACGAGAAGAAACTGGGGGCACTGAGGAACGGCGAGGTGCCCATTCATGAGCAGTTTTTGCCCGAGTTGCTGGCGCGGCATCGCGGCGGGCGCATCAAGTTCTCCGGCGACTTGCAGGCGGCCACGCGCGAGAGCGAAGTAGTCTTCATCGCGGTCGGCACACCTCCGACCGAGAGCGGCGACGCCGACCTGTCGTATGTGGAATCGGTGGCGCGGGAAATCTCCGGCGGCGTGGACGAGTACAAGGTAGTGGTGGAGAAGAGCACGGTCCCGGTGTTCACGAGCGAATGGATTCGGACCATTATCACGAGGAACGGGGCCGATCCTGCGCTGTTCGATGTGGCTTCCAATCCGGAGTTTTTGCGGGAAGGCACAGCGGTCACCGATTTTCTTTATCCCGACCGAATTGTGGTAGGCGTCGAGAATGAACGGGCGGCGGAAGTGATGCGCCAGCTCTACGGGCCGCTGACCAGCGGATGGTACTACGGGCGGGGAGATGCGATTCCGCGCCCGGAAGCGGCCACTGCCAAAGCGCCGCCGCGCTTGATCGTCACCACGACGAAGAGCGCCGAACTGATCAAGCACGCTTCCAACGCATATCTGGCCATGAAAATTTCCTTCATCAATGCGGTGGCTTCGATTTGCGAATCGGTGGGAGCGAATGTGCAGCAGGTGTGCGAAGGAATCGGAACCGATTCGCGCATCGGCCCACGATTTATGAGTCCGGGGATCGGCTACGGAGGCTCGTGCTTTCCCAAAGACCTGATGGCTTTTCGCGCGGTCGCGAAGGAAAGCGGCTACGACTTCCGGCTGCTGGAAGAAGTTATTCGTATCAATGAGGAGCAGCGGCACCGCTTTATGCGCAAGGTGCGAAGCGTGCTCTGGACTTTCCGCGGCAAGCGGCTGGGCGTGCTCGGCCTCGCGTTTAAGGGCGGGACGGACGATATTCGCGAATCGCCGGCGATGCTGCTGGTCGAGGAACTGCTGCGCGAGGGCTGCCACATTTGCGCCTACGATCCGGCGGCGATGGAGCGCGCCCGCGAAGTGCTGAAGCCGGGGGTGGAGTTCGCTTCCGATCCCTATGAGGCGGCGAAAGGCGCGGATGCGCTGCTCATACTGACCGAGTGGGAAGAATTTGCGGCGCTCGATCTGGAACGGCTGCGCGCGCTGGTGAAGTATCCTATCGTGCTCGATGGCCGGAACCTGTATGATCCGGCGGTGATGGTCGAGCATGGATTTTCTTATTACAGCGTGGGGCGTCCGGCGGCAGTGGCGGCGGAAATGCCGGCGAAGACGCTGGTAAAGATAAAGGAGCGTGCCTGAGTCCATGAAAACACCGCGCGCGCTGGTGACGGGAGGTGCTGGCTTTCTGGGATCGCATTTGTGCGATGCGCTGCTCGGCGAGGGATATCGCGTGGTGGCGGCGGACAATCTGCTCACCGGGCGCCTGGCGAACATAGAACATTTAAAGAACGATTCGCGATTCGAGTTTGTCGAGAAAGATGTCTGCCAGCCCGGCGAGTGGGGCGAATTGAGTTATGTTTATCACTTCGCCAGTCCAGCAAGCCCGGTGGACTACGCCCGACACGGGATCGAAACGCTGCGTGTCGGATCGTATGGAACGTTTGAAGCGTTGGAAACGGCGCGGCGCTCGGGTGCGAAATTCATGATGGCGTCGACCTCGGAGTGCTACGGGGACCCGCTGGTGCATCCCCAGACGGAGGCGTATTGGGGAAATGTGAATCCGATTGGGCCGCGGTCGGTGTATGACGAAGCGAAGCGATTTTCGGAAGCGGTGACTATGGCATATCTCCGCTATCACCGCGTGGACACGCGGATTCTGCGCATCTTCAATACCTACGGACCGCGAATGCAGATCAACGACGGGCGCGTGGTCCCGAATTTCATGTGGCAGGCGCTGCGGGGAGAGAGCCTTACGGTCTATGGTGACGGAAGCCAGACGCGCAGCTTCTGCTACGTGAGCGATGAGGTGGATGGAATTCTGCGGCTGGCGCGGTCCTCCGAGCACGAGCCGGTGAATGTTGGGAACCCGGCGGAGTTTACGATTCTGGAGTGCGCGCGGGAAGTGATTGCCGTGACGGGGTCGGCGAGCTCGATCAAATTCGAAGCCCTGCCCCAGGACGATCCCAAGCAGCGCTGCCCGGATATTTCGAAAGCGAAGCGGCTGCTCGCATGGGAACCGAAGGTCGAGCTGGAAAGCGGCCTGAAGCTTTCGCTCGACTACTTTCGCCGGGCCGTCGCCGACAAAGCGCTGGCTGGTTAGAGCGGTTGTTCGTTTCCGGCGGAGAGGATTCCCAGCAGGTACATCACTTCTTCGCGCTCCACGGAATCGCGGAACATGAAGCGCACACCCATGCCGAAACCGGGATGCGTGGCCAGTACTTGCCCTCTGATTCTCAACTTCGTATCGGCCGTCCGGACCAGAATCTCCACCCCAGACTGCCCCGTCAGCGGGGATGGCATCTCGACATAGCAACCGCCCTCGCTGATGTCCGATAGGGTGCAGCGGTTGGGGACAGCGTTGCCAAGACGGTAGACTTCCGCTCCTAATCTGCAAGCCAGGCGCAGCTCTCCGCGGCGGTTCGTGGCATTGGAGACGAGGGCAGGGTTATTCGATTCGGGTCTCGGCTCGCGAGCGGGTCGAGACTGGGCAAGGAACGATTGCGTTCCCGAGGATCTGCCGGTCAACGATGGGGGCGAAACTCGGGTCGGGGGGCGTGTACTATTCTGTTGCAGCCAGGTCTGCATGAGGCGGCGCGAGGATTGCGGCACGTCCAGGAAACGGATTCCGGTGCGGCCGCTGGCATCCTGCCAAGCCACCTCTCCCGACAAGCGCACCAGTTGATGCTGGCCGGGAAGCGCAAATTCGAAATAGACTTTGCAGGAGTTCGGAATCCGGTTGCCGGTTTGCAGGGCCGTTCCGCCATCGCTGAGATCGGTCAAAACGGCGTTTCCTTCGGGCGCTCCCGGATAGGCGACGTTGGCGGTTGAATGCACAAGCGTGCGCGGAGCGCGGCGCCGCTCGCGGCGCATTAGGCCGCGGGCGGCGCGCAAACTAATCCGGGTGCGTTCGGAAGAAAGCGGGCGATACAAGACAAAATTGGCGCCAATGCCGAACAAAGGGCGGGCGTTGAACTCGTTGTTGACAACCGCAATCACCATGGTGCCGCGGTTCTTCGCCGAGCGGCGCAAGCGCGCCATGAATTCCTCCGAGCCCGGGTCGGCGCAATAATCGATTACGACGGCGTCGAAGTGCCGGCTCTCGATTAGTTCCAACCCCCGCGAAAGCGAGGCTGTATGCTCGGCCGCCATCCCCATCTCCGACAGGATGAGCGTGAGCAGGGTCTCTACGTCCTGCTCCGGGCACACCACTAGAGCGCATAAATCCATCGTGACAGCTATGGTAAGAGACATTCGATACCAATGACAAGTTACCTGTGTCACTGGTTTTTAGGACGCCAACCAGTTATAACTCAAGTCATCTTACGACTTATGTTGGCGAGGGGCAGGTTCAGAGGGCACGCTGCGAACCTTTCTTTTGCGCGGATCCACATTAACCCGGCCGATTTCACGTACAGGCCGGGGACGCGGCGATTAGGAAGCGCACTTTCGCCAACGAGTCGAGGATGGCACGATCGTAACTCCCATGAAATTACCTTACTAACAGCCATTGTACGAATGGCCGGTGTACCCCGGTACTTTGACGTACCACGGGACAGTTCCTAACATCGAGTTAGTCAGGCTGGCGTCCGAACGCGATCCCTCGAGGGTCGCGGGTGATGCCGGGCTGACCCATTCCAGTTAGACGAGTTACTTTGGGGAATCTGGATCACGGGGCGGGGAGCCGCAGAGAAGGCAGATGCTTATGAAAAGCCTGGGAACAAATGCGGGGCGCCGCAGGCATGGGGCGAGCGGCTTCAGCTTGTCGGAATTAATGATCGTTCTGACCGTCATCATTATCATGTCGTCGTTCGCGGTCATGAGCCTGAGGCCGTTGCTGGCACAGCAGCATGTGACCAATGCCTACAACACTGTGCTGGGGGCGATGCGTCAAGCGCGCGACAACTCGGTCTCGCAATCGACATCGTACCAGGTGACTCTTGCCAACGTCGCCAGCGCGCCCAGCACCATCACCGTAACACCGACCCAGACGGGCGGGAACGCTTTTCAGGGCGACCAGGGCACCTACACCTATACCTTGCCGTCGGATGTGACCTTTCTGGTGCAGGCGGGGTTCCCCACAACCGCCGCGACGGTCCCGGACGGCTACGGCGCGGGGGCGACTGCAATCGACTTAGGCTACACCGCTAACGGGGGCTCGGGAGGCTCGAGCACCATTTACTTCTGCCCCGACGGTTCGGCCCAGACTTTGGCCTGCGCCTCGGGCGGTTATTCGACCACCGGCGGTTATGCGCTCAACTGGAGTGGAGGCGTGGTGTACATCGGGCAGACAGGAAATATTCTGAGTGCTCGGGCGTTCACGGTGTGGGGCGGAACCGGTCGCATTCACGGATGGCGGCTCTACTACACGGGAGGAGTCTACCAATGGCAACGCCAATAAAGGTGACTAAGCGCGCCGGGAAGTTTCGCGGGCGCAAGCAAGCGGAGGCTGGATTTTCCCTGCTCGAAGTACTGGTGGCGATGACCGTGCTGACGATTGGACTGGTGGGTCTTTTGAGCGTCTTCGGAGTGGCCATCGCCGCCACCCAGACCTCGCAGGAAAACATGATCGCCAAGCAACTGGGGGACGAGGCGTACGAGAGTATCGTCACGGCGCGGAACTCTTCGCAGCTCACCTGGGATGACATCCAGAATGCGGGTTCCACCAACTGCTTTGTTACGGGCGCGAGTACCTGCGGCATTTTTTTGACCGGCTTGGAGCCCATCAACAACTCGGGCGCCGACGGAATCTATGGGACATCGGATGACGCGGCCGCGGGCGCCGAGACTTTCAGGGAACCGGGCCCCGACGGGACCTATGGAGACTCCGACGACATCATAATGCCTCTGACCGCCTATCAACGCTCGGTGACAATCACGCCGGTGGTCACCGCGGCCGGGGCCACGGTGACCTCGTTGCGAGCCATCAACGTCACCGTCCAGTACACGACTCCCCAGCTGAAGACGCCGCAAACCTATGTTATGAGCACGTTCATTTCGCAGTACCAGTAAGAGGGAATCTATGAGCGACCGATCAAGCAAGCGCCAGCGTGGATTCAGCCTGATGGAAATGATGATCGCCATGATCACGGGCACCGTCGTGCTCGGCGGGGCGGTCCAGATCTACAGCCAGGGCGTGAAGGCGACCTTTGGGGTTTCGCAGCGGGCGGAGATGCAGCAGGATTATCGGGCCGCTACCAACATGCTGAAGGCTGACCTGAGCATGGCTGGAGCCGGACTGACCAACCCTGCCAATATCCCTCTGCCGGCGGTGAGCCCCGCTCCGCGCTATGGCTGCGACCAGTCGGGAACCTGTTACATCACGGCGCCTTATCCCGCCACAGGTGGCGTGCCCTATCTTTACGGACTGATGCCGGGATACCAACTGGGGCCGCAGCTCACCTCCAATCCCTCACCCACCGATGCCATCACCGTGGTCTATACCGACAGCAATTTCTTGTTGACCTGTTACACCGCGACTTTGACCAGCACCACGGTCGTGACGTTCACGGAACCCGCCGGGGGATGGGCGGCGAACAGTACTTGTATATTCCCGCCCGGTATCACCGCGCCCCAAGCCGTGAACGATTCGAACGTGGGACTGACGGCTGGCGACCTGGTGTTGTTCACCCTCAGCAACGGCAACCAGGTGGTGGCCGAAGTCACGAGCGGCGTGGGCGCGGGCACCGCCACCTTCGCCACCGGCGATGTGCTCAATATGAATCAGGCGGCGGCCGTCGCCAATAGCCTCGCCGCCCAGTATGTGGTCCCCAACCCGAGCGCGAAACCGACCGCCATCCCGCCCACCACCGGAACCGCACAGCGCCTTCTAGTGGTCACCTATTACGTCGGAAACACGATGACCCCGACGCGGCTCATGCGCCAGATCAGTGGACACACTCCAATGCCGGTCGTAGACGCTCTGGAGTACCTGAAGTTCAGCTATGACCTGTTCAATGGCACTACGGCGTCGGTGAGCTGTGTCAATCCAGGCATTGCGGGCGATGTCTGCCTCTCCGGCAGTTCGACTGGGCTCAACCCCACGAACATCACCAAGATCAACATTCTGCACATGGCGATCGACAGCACGCAGCACGGCACAACCGGTTATCAGGGACTCGATTTGGAAACATCGGTCAGCGCGCGGAACCTTACCTTCATCAACAAGTATCCTGGCCCCTAGCCGCCGGGATGACACCGGGGCACACGGCCAAGCGGAACAAGACAACAGGGAGCAAGACAATGGGGAGCGAGACCATGGGAAGCTACGATAAGAAGAGCGCGAAACTCGAGAGCAAAGGATTCACGCTGATTGCATCTTTGCTGCTGCTGGTGCTGCTCTCGGGCATGTCGATTGGCCTGATGATGATGGTCAACACCGAACAAAAGGTGGGCGGCACCGATCTGCAAAACAATGTCGCCTTCCACACCGCCGAGGGTGGGATTGAGACCATGGAGTCGAACCTGGTGTCGGTGTTCCAGAGCGCGCAATCGCCCACAGCGGCCGAAATCTGCGCCGTCAGCAGCACCGCGCCTACGCTTCCGGGAGTC
The DNA here is from genome assembly GCA_963709835.1 of uncultured Acidobacteriaceae bacterium. Taxonomy (GTDB): domain Bacteria; phylum Acidobacteriota; class Terriglobia; order Terriglobales; family Acidobacteriaceae; genus Acidiflorens. The sequence goes on along the minus strand of CAVPYG010000054.1, from coordinate 22,699 downwards.
ACCTGGAAACAGTACACCGTCGTGCCGGGGCCCCCGGGAACAACAACCTGCCCGTCCACGCTGACGGGGCTGGCGCAATGGGGAACCATCACCGGCTCGGGACAGAATGCGGGCTTGCAGGCGCAGATCATCCCGGTGAACATGATGGCGACGGCATCGTTACTCGGCGGCCAGGAAGTCAGCATGGTCCGCGGCGCCGAGGTGGCGCTGATTCCAGTGTTTCAGTTTGGCGTGTTTTGCGAAGGCGATTGCGCCTTCTTCAGCAGTCCTAATCTCGATTTTGTCGGACGCATCCACACCAACGCCGATCTCTACGTGGGCGTGGCCAGCGGGTACACCCTGACCTTTCACAGCAAACTCGATGCCTACGGGAACATTGTGACTGAGGTGCTTCCGAATGGCTTGTCGGCGAGCAGCAACAATGACACCGGCACCGTCTATATCCCGAAGGGGACGGGGGGTTGCGACACCGGTAAGCCCAACTGCGGCACGTTCACGGCCGCCGACGGCAGCGTGACGGGAGCGGGAGGCGCGCCGCCTTCAGGTCCGTTGTCGGCCCAGAACGCCAATTGGCCGACCGTTTCGACGAGCACTTTCCACTCCATGATCATCGACGGAGACTATGGAAACACCGTGCACGGGACGGGCGCCAAGAAACTCTCCATGCCCTTCGTTGACGGGACCCACTTGCCTTACGAGATCATCCGCCGGCCACTGGCCAGCGACTCGACCGCGCTGACCCAATCGAGGGAATACAACCTGGCGCAGATCCGCGTCCTGCTGAGCGACGATCCGGCGGACTTGCCGGGCGGGGCGTCCGATGTGAACAACGTCCGCTTGGCCAACGTACCCGCCAACGCATCGGGCGGCGCCTACAACCTTCCCTATGGAATTGCGACTTCGACGCCTCCAACCGGGACCACGGTGCTGCCGGCTCTGTCCGGGGGAAGTACTTACAACACCTACTTCGCCACCGCGAGCAATGCGATCCCGGTGTACGTCACTTGCAATGTGACTTTCAGTTCGTCCACGACTTTCAATAATACGACCTGGACGCCTTCGTCGAACTGCGTTCCGGACTGGCCTTACCCACCCGCACCCTGGACGGCTGCGTTGATGACTGGAGTGGGACCCACGACGGACCCGAGTGGGTGTGTGCTGCTCTGCCCGCTCTACGCCCCGTATATCAACAGCAACGGCGGTGCCATTCCCGCTGTCGCCCCCCAAAGTCCTGCCCTGAGCGGGACGGGCACCAGTGTGGTCACCCTGCCGACCTTCTACCCTTGCCCGCCAGCATCTCCGGTGCCGGCATATCTGCCCGCCTCGCCCTTGCCCGTGTCGCCATGCGTATCGGGAAGCGCATCCCCGGCTCCTTATTACGCCGTGGCCGGCTATGCGAATGGCTCTGGCAGCGCGAGCGCGGCTATCGGGACCCCCGCAGCCGCTTCGACTTACACCAGCGCAACCTGGAACCTGATTGACGGCTGGCTGCGGGTCGAGTACGTGGACGCTTCCGGCACATGGCATCCGGTCACCAATGAATGGCTGGGACTCGGCTTTGCGCGCGACGTGACGCCACCAACGGCCACAACACCGAACAAGATCCATCCCAACGCGATCTTGCTGCTGCAACAGCCGGCGGACCGCCTCACTACAACGCCAGCCACGCTCCCCACAACCTGTCTTTCGGGTGCTGCAAATAGCTGCCCCGCACAAGCGCTGGACACTCTCGCGATTGCCCCGGCATGTACCGCTACCAATGGCTCCGGGCAATGCAAAGCGTGGAACGCCACGCCGCCGCAACTTCTCGCAGACCCGGCGAATCCGTCGCCGGTCCCGGCAAACAACAGCTCGCCGACCATGGACTGGGTGTATGGCGTTACCACGACAACGATGGCTGCTAACCCGGGAACTTCCACCCTGGCGTTGCAGAGCCCCTCGCGCTTCAACTGGTATCCCATCAACTTCTACGATGCCCGTGAAGGCGAGGTCCGCGACTCCGACCAGGGCAACAATACCTGTACCACCAACGGGATGATGAACGCCGTCGAAATCGATGTGGGCAACCTTCAGGCCTGGCTGCAGGGAACCATCGGCACCAGCGGCACGAATGTGGATTATGTCGCGCAGAACGGATACGTCCTGTATTTCTCGGACCGCCGGGGCATGCTCTATAACCCCAATCCGGTGGGCCCGCGCCCAGCCGGAACCAAGAGCGGAGACTCGGGCCTGGAGGACACCATCAACTCCTCCACCGCGGGGGGCGCACCTGACGGACTGCTCGAACCGATTCCGGCTGGCCACTCGATTTCTCCCGAAGACGTCAATCAGAGCGGCTTGCTGGACGCCTGGGGCAATTCGAACCTGGGATTAGCCCAGTACGGTACGCCGGCCGGCGCGACGCAAAACCTAAACTATCAGACCGCTACGGTGGACAACCCCAACAATCCTTACAGTCCGCGCATCGCCAGCTGTACCCTGGCGCGCAAGAACTGGGTGAGCGGGGCGCGCCACGTTTTGAAACTGGTGGATGGCTCGCTGGGCAACTTACCGATAAGCCCAACCGGCGGCGGGTTCACCGTGGCATCGGAGAATCCGGTGTACGTCCAGGGCGACTATAACAGCAGCCCAACCGACACGTTCTTTAGCAACGGGACCGACGCGGTCGGATATGTTCCGGCGGCGGTGATTGCCGACGCGGTCACGATCCTCTCCGATAACTGGGACGACCGGGTAAGCACCATGGGCATTTCCACCAACACCGATATTACCTATGCCGGAGGCCCATACGCAGGCAATCGCATAGGCGCCACAACTTACTACCGGATGGCGATCGCCTCCGGCAAGAACCTGGCCTTCCCCTTCCCGAGTTGGGAGACTGGAACCGACTACGGCTTCGGCACCGATGGCGGCATCCACAACTTCCTGCGCTTCCTGGAAGACTGGACCGGGCAAACCCTGCATTATAGCGGCTCGCTGGTGAGCCTCTATTATGCGACCTATAACACCGGGACGTTCAAGTGCTGTACCTACATCGTGTATTCTCCGCCAAGCCGTGACTATCAGTTCGACAACGACTTCACCAAGGCGGGAGGCTCGGGCCTGCCGCCCGGAACGCCAATGTTCCGCAACGTCGACAGCCTGAGCTACCGGCAAATGTTTACGGCGCGCACCGACTAAAATCCGCCGTCAACCAATCCATTTAACCCCGGTCCGCAAGGACCGGGGTTTTTGTTGCAGCGGCGGCCGGACACGCACGATACATCGCCGCGAAAACCGCTCCCGCTCGGCGCTGACGCCCGGCTCTTCACCGCTTTCCGTTGCCCGCGTTGTTCTGCGCGTTGCCCGGACGTTGTCCTGAACATGTATGTCACGACCATGTAAAGTAGAAGAGATGACTGTGATCCGTTGCAGTGCCCTGCTTTTTGACTTGGATGGGGTGCTCATCGACTCCACTCCCGCAGTCGAGCGGGTGTGGCGCCGCTGGGCGGTTGAGCATGGCTTCGATCCCGAGGCAGTCGTCCATAAGGCACACGGGCGGCCCAGCCGGGCCACCGTACGCGATTTCCTGCCCGGCTCCGAGATTGACATTGAGCGCGAAAATCTCGAAGTGGAACGCCGGGAAATCGAGGACCTCGAGGGCGTGGTGCTGCTGCCCGGCGCGCGGCACCTCCTGGAAGCTTTGCCTCCGGAGCGCTGGACGATTGCCACCTCATGCACCCGCCCCTTGGCCGAGGTGCGTCTGCGGGCGGCGGGCCTGCCCATTCCAAAAGACATGGTCACGTCGAGCGACGTGAAGAACGGCAAGCCCGACCCTGAGCCTTACTTGAAAGCGGCCGCCAAGCTCGGATTTGCCGCCGCCGATTGCATCGTCGTCGAAGATGTTCCGGCGGGAGTGCGGGCGGGCAAGGCGGCGGGCGCCCGCGTGATTGCATTTCTCTCGACCATGACCCGCCGCACCCTCCGAGACGCGGGTGCCGATTGGGTCCTCAAAAACTGCGCCGCCATTACCCCAGACTGCGATGAAGACGGCCTGCGCTTGAGCCTCTCGCTGGGAAAATAGGCCTCAGGTGTCAGGTCTAAGGTGTCAGGAAGAACCGGCCCTGAGACCTGCCCCCTGAATCCTTTCTCCATTTGCACGCATCCATCCGCTCAACTAGAATTTTTTAGTTCCCTGTGAGTTGGCCGCGAAGCCAGTCTTGATACGAGCCATGCGGTTCCGAATCTTTTCACGATTTCAATATTCTTCCATCGCGATGCAGTGCATCGCCAGATAGGCAGGAGCTTGTGATCATCGGTGTTCCAAAAGAAAGTTATCCGGGCGAGCGGCGGGTGGCGCTGGTGCCGGCCGTTCTTCCGACGCTGACCAAAGCGGGTTTCGAAGTCCACATAGAGTCGGGCGCGGGCATCGAGGCCGGCTATCCTGACTCGCTATATGCCGGCAAGGGCGCGAAAATCGCCGCCGATCGCGCGGCCGTGTTTGCCGCCGCCGACATTGTCGTGCAGATCCTTTGCTACGGATCGCAACGACATCACCGGAAAGCAGGATGTGCCGCTCTATCGCCGCGATCAGATTCTGGTTGGATTTCTGCGCCCGTTCGGTTCGGCGGAGGTGGTGCAGGAAATCGCGCACGCCGGCGTCACCGCGTTTTCCGTGGAGCTGATGCCGCGCACCACTCGCGCCCAAAGCATGGACGCGCTCTCTTCGATGGGAACGGCTTGCGGATACAAGGCTGTGCTGATGGCCGCCGATTGCCATCCGCGCATCTTTCCCATGCTCACCACCGCGGCCGGAACCATCACTCCCGCCCGCGTGTTCGTGATCGGATGCGGCGTTGCCGGATTGCAGGCGATCGCGACCGCGCGCCGCCTGGGCGCGGTGATTTCGGCGTACGACTTAAGGCCGGCGGCCAAAGAGCAGGTGCAGAGCCTGGGCGGACGTTTTGTCGAACTTCCCATCGAAGCGAAAGACGCGCAGGACGCCCGCGGATATGCCCGCGCCCAGGATGAAGATTTCTACCGCCGTCAGCGCGAGTTGCTGGGAAAAGTAGTGCAGGAAAGCGATGTCGTGATTACCGCGGCGGTGATTCCCGGGAAAAAATCGCCGGTGCTGGTGACCGAAGACATGGTGAAAGGAATGGCGCCCGGGTCGGTGATGCTCGATCTGGCCTGCCGAACGCGGCGGCAACTGCGAGATCACCGAACCCGGCAAGACCGTGGTCAAGCATGGCGTGACCATCATCGGAGCGATCAACCTGGCCGTCGGGCGTGCCCTATCACGCCAGCATGATGTACGCCCGCAACATCACTGCCTTTCTGACCCACCTGATCAAGGATCAGAAAGTGAATCTGAACCTCGAAGATGAAATTGTTCGCGAGACTCTGCTGACTCGCGGCGGCGAGATTGTGCAGCGCGCGGGTCCGCGAGTTTTTCAAGTTGCCCGCGCTGGCAAAGTGACAGTGAAGCGACAGGCGTCTCGCCCGTCCGGCACGAGCACGGACGCCCGGCGTCTCGCTAACGAAGATCGGACGGAGGAAAGATGAACAGCAGTTCGAACTCTGATCAACGCGCTCTTTATTTTTGTGCTCGCCGGCTTCATCGGATTTGAAGTGATCCGGCGGGTCTCGCCGTTGCTGCACACTCCGTTGATGTCGCTGACCAACGCCTTGGACGCGATCGCGGTGGTGGGCGCGATCGTGCTCGTGGGCGAGCACAAGAGCACGCTCTCCACGGTTTTCGGATTCATCGCCGTGGTCGCCGCCACCAGCAATATCGTCGGCGGCTTCTTCATCACCGACCGCATGTTGAAGATGTTCAAATCCAGCCGCCCCGCGTCGCAATCCGGCGGCCAAATCGGTGGCCAAGTAATGACCGCCGAACTCGGAGCACCCACCAGATCGTCATCGAGCTTCTATATCTCATCGCGAGCGTGCTCTTCATCCTCTCGCTGAAGTGGATGAGTTCGCCCACCACCGCCCGCCACGGCATCTGGGCGGGCGAAATCGGCATGGTCCTGGCCATCGGCGGCACGCTGCTCAACCACGGCATGAGACTACCGCCTGATCGCCATTGCGCTGGTGCTCGGCACCATCATCGGCGTTCCGCTCGGGCGAGTGGCCATGACGGCGGTGCCGCAGCGAACCGCGCTCAGCCACGCCTTTGGCGCGCTCTGCGTAACCCTGGTCGGCTCGGCCGAATTTTATCTGCGCACTCGCCCGATATCTCGCGCTTCATGATGTCGGTGCTGTCGCTCGAAGTGATTCTCGGCGGCCTTGACCGTTACCGGCAGCCTGATGGCCGCCGGCAAACTGCAGGAGATTCTGCCGCAGCGCCCGCTGACTTACAAAGGCCAGAACCTCGTCAACTTTCTGCTGCTCGCCGGCGCCCTGGCGATCGCCGTACACTCTGGTGCTGCATCCGGAAGATGCGATCGCTGTTTCCGTTCATGATCCTGATCGCGCTGGCCTTCGGCGTGTTGCTGATCATCCCCATCGGCGGCGCGGACATGCCGACGGTCATTTCGCTGTTGAATGGCTATGCCGGACTGTCGGCCGCGGCCATGGGCTTCGTCCTCAACAGCAAGTTGCTCATCATCGCCGGCGCGCTCGATGGATCGTCGGGCCTCATCCTCTCCATCATCATGTCGAAGGCCATGAACCGCTCGTTCACCAACGTTTTGTTCGGAGCCTTCGGCCAGGTGCAACTGCGGCCGCCGCCGGGGAAGAAGCGAAGCCGGTGCGCAGCGCGACTCCCGAAGAAGCGGCGGCCATTCTTTCCGCCGCGAACCGCGTCATCGTGGTTCCCGGATACGGCATGGCCGTGGCCCAGGCGCAGCACAAAGTGCGCGAACTTTACGATGCTCTGACCAAGCGCGGCGTCGACGTGCGCTTCGCCATCCATCCCGTTGCCGGACGCATGCCCGGCCACATGAACGTGCTTCTCGCCGAAGCCGATATTCCCTACGACCGCCTGATTGAGATGGACGAGATCAACGGCGACTTCCCGCAGACCGATGTCGCGCTGGTCATTGGCGCCAACGACGTTACCAACCCGGCCGCCCGCACCGATGCTACCAGCCCCATTTACGGGATGCCGATTCTTGACGTCGACAAAGCCCATACCGTGATGGTCATCAAGCGCAGCATGAATCCTGGCTTCGCGGGCATCGATAACCCGCTCTACTATCTCGATAACACCCTGATGCTGTTCGGAGACGCCAAGGCATTTGTCGGCAGCATCGTGCGCGAACTCGGCGGAGGACACGGCTAGGTGAATAAGTCGCCCGAATTCTTTTCCGGGTCGAAGCGGTTGAAGAGAAGATTAGGCGAGGTGTAAGGCCGACCAGGCAGGCAAAAATCCGGCGGGCTTCAGCCTCGCGAGGGGAACTTCGCGCAGCCTGCGGCCCGCCCGGCGTTTAGGCTGCTTTCTTGGCTCTGTCTGATCTTGGCCCAACGTGCTTTCTGGGCCAGAGAAATTCTCCGGCGCCCGGCTGCGGAGAGGACGCGCTTGGCGCGATGTGTCGTCCCCTGCGTGCACGGTTGCGCCCGAGCCTCGGGTAAGCTTTTCCAGAACCGAAATAGCTTCCCCAAGCTTTTGGACTTGGTTTTGTGCACTCCCGGCGTTCCTCGCGGAGCCGGTCGATTGCCTTAGCAATATTTGTCATCAATACCCCCTCGGGTAACTACCGTCGGCCATTGTATTACTAACTCTGTCGTTTCTGTCAGAATTAATTTGGCCGAACGGCAATTACATGGAGCATGGATGACACGAGCACGATGTAACAAGGACGATGGCATGAGAACGATGACCCGGGGATAGGTATTCCTGCGTTTAGGCAGCCCGCTCAGCGGCTCATCCCAGGGGTGGCAGAAGTCCCGACGATCCGAACAGGAACAAGGCGCCCACCGCCAGGCTATAAATCGCCGTCAGCGCGGTGACCACAAACTGAAAGCGCGGCAGCCGCGAACTGAAGCCGAAAAGTCCCACCGCCGACGCCGTCATCACCGTATTCATTACCAGCAGTCCCGCGATAAACATCGCCAGTCCGATAAAGCCCTTGCCGATTCCGCCCAGATTCGCCGCCAGTAAGAAGATCATCAGTTGGCTGGGCGTCTCCGCGCCGAGTCCGTGCACCACGCCGATCATGAGCACGGATTTCGAGCTGTAATTCCATGTCTTGTCCGCCGGGCGCGGAACATCGTGATCGTGCCAGTAGCTCTTCATCTTCCAGTGCAGCCAGCGCGCCGCCCCGGCCATAAGGTGAAAGCGGCTGCGGGGTGCTGGCTTCCCTGTGAAAAGCGATCCCAGAACATAGACCCCCAGGATCAGCAAGGTCAGCCCCACCAGTCGCTCGGCGATGCGATCGATGCCATGAGGCAGCGAAAGCTGAAACACGATGACGGCGCTGCCCAGCACGGCGACCATGGCCGCGTGTCCCAGCGCATAGAGCAAGCCCAAGCCGCATCCCGCGCCAGCGACTGGTCTGCACGCTGGTGATGTCGGAGATGGCGGCAATGTGGTCGTAGTCGAACCCGTGACGGAAGCCAAGGATCGCCGCCGAGAGGAGCGCAAGTTGAAGGCTGTTCGGCGTGAAGGTCATGGATGCGTAAGCGTCCAGCCCGAGAATCTCTCATTGTTCCACAGGACGTCAAGAATCGGAAATCCGCCGCCAGGGGACTCCATAGCCGCTGGCGACATTGACGGGCGATCCGCTATCCAATCACAAGTCAAGGTTCGCCGCATGCCAATGCGATCTCTGCACTTGACTTTAGTGCCTTGCAGGAGGGTTACCGGTCGTGAGCACACCGGGTCGGAAATTCGCTGCACCGGTGCAAGTCAGCCGTCTGAAATCAGTTATCCCCCGCTCGAACCGAAAAACGGCTACAATAGCGGCAAACGAATGGCAATCGGAGGAAGCTGTGAAGCCAAACCATTTTTATCGCACCGTCGCATTGTGGTGCGTGGTGTTCTTCGCTTTCGCGCCGATCATACACGCTCAAAACGCGCCGGTTCCCAAACACACCGGAGTTCCGCAAGACTGGTCCCAACGCCACATCGTGTTCAGCCGCGATGCGCTCGCGCAGCACCCGGAACTGATTTACCGGGAACCGCGTATTCTGCATCAGGCGATGCAACGCTGGCAGGCTCCGAAGCCGGATGCCTTGCGCGTTAAAAAGTCTCCCCGCCTCCTATGAAGGAGCCGGGCCTTGAGCGCGATTGGAACTATAGTTTGCCGGGCCGCCTTGTCCCGAACATGTATCCGGCCAAGTTCTCCTTCGATGCCAGCGCTCCACCCGATTGCACCAAAGACTACGTCGTGTTCGGGCTGGCAAGACCAGGCACCACCGGCGGCGCTGCCAATCTTGTCGCCTTCAACAATCTCTATGTCAACAGCTTGGGCACAGGTTTTTGCCCTGGCACGGCTCCGAAGGTGCTGTTTGCCTATAACATCACCACCGTCCCCGGGGGCAGGATCCGCACTTCTCCGATTCTTTCCCTGGATGGAACCAAGATCGCCTTCGTGGAAAGCGTTCCTGCAACCGTCGGCCCCCCTGCAACCCCCGCCCAAGCTATTTTCCATGTATTGACTTGGACTGCTGTAGGCACGCCCACCGACTCCGCCCCTCCCCCTCTTCCTCCCACCATGACTAGCTTGACCTTGTCTGCGAGCGTCAACGACACCACATCGTCGCCGTGGATCGATTACTTCCGCGATATCGTCTACGTGGGTCTGGACGACGGTACGGTCCACAAACTTACCGGTGTGTTCAACGGAACGCCCGTGGAGTCCGGCCCTCCCTGGCCGGTTACTGTCAGGAGCAGCTTCCGTCTCACGGCCCCGGTGCTCGACTCGATCCTTGGCCAACTCATGGTCGGAAACGGATACGGAAGCCTCTACAAGATCGACACCTCATCGGGAGCGGTTTCCTCGCTCGTGGTCGGCCCGCCCCTCGTCACGGGGGCAGGGGTCTTTGCCGCGCCGATCGTCGATATCACCAACGGCACTACTTTCGCTGTCAGCTCCAATGACGGCGTTCAAGGAGGCGTTCTTTTAGAGGCCGACACCGCAAGTTTGACGCCGTTGTCGACGGCCAACATCGGAGTCGGCTCCTTTCGCGGCACCGTGGTCAGGCTCTACGAGCCCCAATTCGACAACAATTACTACAACGATCCTTCGACTGGCACGATCCAGCTTTGCGGAACAGGCCTCGTCACCGATACCAGCCCCTGGCAGTACGTCTTCGGGTTCACCGTCACCCCGCCCAGCACTCAGCCCATCATGAACACGGCGCCTGCAACCGGATTCCCGCTGCAACTCTCCGCTTCCCCCACCGACCGTTGCACGGGATGGACGGAGTTCTTCAATCCCAATGGCGGTGCAGGCGACACCGACACCATTACGGCTACAGCGGTCGCGTCCGACGTTCTGACGGTCACGGCGAAAAATAGCGACCTGACGGTTGGGGAAGAGGTATTCATCCAAGGCACACAGGAACCTTCCCTGAACGGTCAGACCCTGATTGTCACCAGTTTGATAGGCCCGGCCTCAAACTACACGGGATTCACCGCGAGCTTCGCCACAGGGGATTACCCTACTGCTCCAGATACCGGCACAGTATCTCCCGCCGACACCATTACGGCTACATCGGTCACGTCCAACGTTCTGACGGTGACAGCGACCAACAGCAATCTCACGGTTGGGGAAAACGTATCCATCCAAGGCACGGCTGAACCCTTGGTGAACGGTCACACGGTGACAGTCGCCAGCTTGCTAGGCTCGGCGCCGCCGTACACGGGATTCACCGCGAGCTTCACCACGCCGGACTACTCTAACCCTTCAGATACGGGCACAGTATATGCAGTATCTGCCGGGACCGATTTCTTTTTCTTCGGGCTGACCGGAGACTGTACCGGGGTGGGGGGTACCGCGACCACAGGTTGTGTCGTGGTGCTCGCCAACAGCGCCGGCGCCACGACCACGACCACGGCGGCTGTGACCGGAGGGCCCAGCGGAATTGTCGTAGATAACTACAGCACCGGCGCGCAGGCCTCCAGTATTTACCTGATGGCCAACCACGTGAATACGGCGTACAAATTTACCCAGAACGGCCTGCAATAGAAGCAGTCTCCAGAACGCCAGAACCATGAGCACAGACAATCCGCATTCGTCCGATCCAGAAAAGGACAAGCGCGCCGGCCCCCAGCAGATCGAAGAGTTGTTGCAACGGCTCCCTGCTAACTTGCGCTGGCCGAAGCCGAACGCCGAGGCCCTGGCGGCGGCGGTGGAAGCCATTCAACGCATGTCTGGCGGCACTGCGGCAGCGCAAGACCTGGCGGCCGCCGCCGTCGCGGACGAACGTAATGCGGACGATCCCGGTAACGCCTGCTCCGCCTGCGCCACTCCGCTCGCGCCTGCCGCCCGCTTCTGTGCCGCGTGCGGAACTCCGGCCCAGGCAGCGGGCGACCTGCCTGCGCAATCCAGGGCCGGCGCCGGTCAGCACCACGTTCATCACCACTACCACCATTTTGTCCCCAGCCTCGAAACGCCATCCCCCACGCCCGCTGGCGAATCCGGGCCCAGTGCTCCTCGCGGCCGCGCTCCCGGTGCCGCCGGTGCGAGCGGCGGCCGCGCCGAAGCCAGCGCCCGCCAGGTTGTCCAGGATTGGGCCCAGGCCTGCAACACCCGCCACATCGACGACCTGCTCGAACTCTACTCCGCCGACGCCACTCTGATTCGCTCCAGCGTTCCGCCGGTCCGCAGCCTGCCGGCAATCCGCGAATTTCTTGCCTCGCTGCTCGAAGCCGGATTGGGCGACGTGGAAATGGAATCGCTGCGCCTCGAAGTGATGGGTGAGATTGCTCTGGATCTCGGCCGCTGCAAAATGCTGGTGCCCGTCGCCATGGGCAAGCGCCGCGAAGAACGCGGAAAATACCTGGTCGTCCTCGTGCGCCAGCCCGCCGGCACATGGAAGATCCTCGCCGACTGCTGGTCCGCCGATCTGGCTGTCGGCGCCCCACCGCCCGAAACCGCTGCCCGCAGGGGAAACGAACCGGCTTCGCCCCAGCGCAAGCCCCGCTGATCCGGTCTCATGATTTGCTGTCAAGAAGCATCGCAAAATAATCAGGCCCTCGCGCGGAGGGCCATTTTGTGCGGGTCGTTTTGTGCGGATCTGAATTGGTGAGCGCGGCAGGAATCGAACCTGCGACCCACGCCTTAAAAGGGCGTTGCTCTACCAACTGAGCTACGCGCCCCACCTGTTTCAATCTAACATATTTTACGGGAGAATCTCGGCGGCGCGCGGTGACGCCGCTCGGCCAAAAGCGATACACTCTGCTTTCATGCCGCGCTCTCGTTTCTTCCCGCCAGAATTTTCGTTCCGCCTTTGGACGATTCTGTTTCGCGCGCTTCTGGCAGGCGCGATCCTGTCGCCGGCGTTTGCCCACGCCGCGAAAACGAAGCCCTTGCCCTCCGTCCGCTGGACCGCCGGCGCGCCCGGTTGCACGTTCGCTCGCGGCGATGACGGACGCTACCGCTGGACCATGACCGGAGACGATCTCACCATCACACTCCTCGTCGATTCGCAGGAACTGGCCAAGAGCCGCCGCCGCTTCTACCAACTCCTCGGCGCATATGTGAGCGTGACTTACACCGGTCAGGACAAAGTTCAGTTTCCGGCGGACGTGCGCATCGACTTCATTCGCCATCACGACGTGCTCGAGCCCTATATGGATCCCACGGAACTCTCCAACAAATTGCAGAACGACATCGATACCAAAGTCTTCGATACCGAGCGTCAGATCAAGAAGAATCCCAAGATCGCCGAAGAAAAAACCGCCCTTTTGCGGGAATACGAAAAGGCCGCCGCCGAATTCATCGAGTTCCTGAGCACGCAAACCCTAGATCCCGCCGGAGCCACGCTGACCCCAGGCAATCCCGAAGCCCACGGCTGGGTCTTCTTCTCGACCAGCAACAAGTGGATCGGCCCTTGGAAACAGCGCGAGGATTTTATTCTCGGCGTCTGGATGAAAGACAAAATCTGGCAATTCCCCTACTCCCTGCCGCCAACAGAAGGCGACTTGATTCTGCGCAAGCCGCCGGATTAAAACGCCGCCCGTAGGGGCAGCCATTATCATTATCGTTTCCCTCATTCTTGTATTGACGGAGGAACTCAGGCAGAATAATGTCCTATATACAGGAGGGTCGTTACCGTCATGGCAACCGTCTCAATTTTTCCCGTGAAGGGCGTCGATGAACGTGCCGGACTGATCGGCTTCGAGGACGCTATGAACAGGCTGTCTCGCGACGACCGGTTTCGGGCTACCGTTTACGCCATGAATACGCTTCTCGTGCAGAAGGGAGTTTATTCGCCCGAAGAGTTCGAATACCAGTTTCGTCAGTTCGCACAGAAGACTCTGAGGTAGCCCGGACTACTTCCCGCCAGCTTTTCGTCCGCTCTTTCTAGCCTTCCATTTTGGCATGTGACACGCTGGAGATGAGCATCGCTCATGCGCGCCGATGTCGCAGCAGGCGCATTCGCATTCACACCGTTGCCCGGCGGGAGATGTGCGGTTTCTTTTTTTCGCTTCCTTCGCCATCCCACCACCTCCCGTTTCTGCCTTTCGTGCGCGCTCGCCTCTCGGGGCCCATGTGCATCATATATCCACCTTCGGCGCCTCCGCCGCGAATGCCGGGCCGCAGATTGGAAATGTACTGCCGTGGCGAGCTACGCCCTAGGGCTTTCGGTGGGTTTTCCTGTAAAGTATTTTTTCAGGCTTTTTGGCGCTTCCCTGCAAGCGCAGTACTTTTTGTGTTCTCTATGCCAATGGATTCTTTCCGCCAGCGTCGCCATGGACGGCATCTTGTTCTTCTGGTGCCAGAGCTTGTTCATGTTTTCCCCGGCACGATTATAGACGCGCCAGGTCCGGCGGCAACCGCCCGGCGGGTCCTGCAAATCAGCCTCTCGGCGCCGGTTACGCGTGTGAGCTTATCATGAAAAACTCCGCCATCCTTCTCGTCTCCTGTCCCGACCGCAAAGGCGTGGTTGCCTCGATCGCCGATTTCATCTTCCAACACAACGGCAACATCCTTTTCAACGATGAGCACGGCGACGAGGAATCCAATCTGTTTCTGACGCGGGTCGAGTTCGACCCGGAGGGTTTTGAGTTTGATCTCTCCCAGTTTTCCGAACGCTTTGCTCCCATGGCCCGCGAATTCCAGATGGACTGGCGGCTCGCCCGCTCCACCGACCGCCCCCGCATCGCCATTTTCGTTTCCAAGTACGACCATTGCCTGCAAGACCTGCTCTACCGCCACAAGAGCGGCGAACTGCGCTGTGAATTTCCGCTCATCGTTTCCAACCATCCCGACAACCAGCCTATCGCCGATTTCTACCGCGTCCCCTACTTCGTCGTCCCGGTCACGAAAGAGAACAAGCGCGAGGCGGAACAGAAGCAACTCGCGCTCGTCCGCGAGCACAAGTGCAGCCTGGTCGTCCTGGCCCGCTACATGCAGGTGCTCTCGAACGAGTTCATCGCCGCTGTGGGTTCCGAGAACCTCATCAACATTCACCACTCCTTCCTGCCCGCGTTCGTCGGCGCCAAACCCTACCACCATGCCTTTCAGCGCGGCGTCAAGCTGATCGGCGCCACCGCGCACTATGTTACCGAAGTACTCGACGATGGCCCCATCATCGAGCAGGATGTCGTCCGCATCTGCCACCGCGACACCATCGACGATCTGGTCCAGAAGGGCCGCGACATCGAAAAAGTCGTGCTCTCGCGCGCCGTCCGCTGGCATGTGGAAAACCGCATCCTGCTCTATGGAAACAAGACCGTGGTCTTTCAATAACCCCGCTCAGCAAGCCCTTTCCCGAGCTTTCCGAGGCCCATGGCGGCGTTGTTTGCGGCCCTGAGGTGGTTCGCCATGCCCGTCCAGAAACCGGGGGCGCCATCGCTCTCAACCAATGTTCGCCCGCACACAGCCTGACCGCATCGCTTCTGAGAACTGAGAACCGAGAACTGAGAACTGGATGGTAGTGCAGTCACTTCCGTAACCAGGTAACCAATTGCGCTGCGATTGGCTTTCGGCTCTACTTATAAGGGTCCCCATTTGGACACATTACTGCGCGATCTCGAAGGAGCGGAATTTGGTTGAGGATCCCAAATGGGAGCTGGCGTTGCTGGCCACCGTGCAGAGCTTCTACCAGCGGCTGCTGAGTGACCAGCTCGGCGGAGAGCTGCCCGCGCCCGCCGAACTCGCTCCTGACGTCATCAGCCACGCCGAAGACGTGCGTGGCACCCTCGACGAAATGCATCTCTGGATCCAACTGCTCGACATGGCGATTACTCCCGCCATGCTGCGGCTGGGAGTGCAATCCGATCTCGATCCCGAAGTTGCCGAGGCGCTGCTGCGCTACTTCGCTCGCCACCGCGACGATTCCGGCGCCAATCGCGACAAGACCGATCTGGTCGCAACCTTTTTGTTTCGCCATCCCCGTGTGCCCGGCCAGTGGGAGCGGCGCGGCTACGGCCTCGATGGCTCGATTCCTCTGTCTCCGTTTGAAATTGCGCTGCTGGAAATCCTGTCCGAGTCCGATGTGCCGGTGCTCTCGGATGCCGATGTGCAACTGCTGCGCGAATTCGGCCCCTTGCTCGACCAGGCGAACCGCTTCCAGGACTTCAGCGCGCTCATGGATTCCGGCATCATCCAGCGGGTTCGGCAGTTGAAATCCTCGCTCGGCGAATCGATTTATCATCCCGGAGTGCTGGCCACGCTCGCGCCCTACAATGCCGCGTTCGGCGATCGTTTCCATGCCCTGTTCGCCGCCGCCGCACAAGAGATCAAGGATTTCGCCCACCGCCTCGAAGAACTGGGCGGCAGCATCCTCAGCACCGTCGACGGCGTCGAAGTCACCGTCGAGCACGTCGACGCCCTGAACCAGGAAAGCTTGATGAAAGCCGACTACGGCGCGGCCCTGGAGAAATTCCGCCGCGTTGCGCGCCTGAAAAAAGAATTGGAGCGCAGGCCGCCGATCCGCCGCGCCCACGCAGACTCCGCGCCTTTCCGCCCATGCCGTCGGCGCAGGCGGCGCGGCTGCCGCTCCCGCGCTCGCTCCCGAAATATGTTCCCGCCGCCATCACGCCGCAGGCGCTCTCCGTCGAAGAAGCCAAGTTGCGGCGAGTGGAAGAATCGATCCGCGTCTTCGTGCGCGTCGCCGATCCCAAGTTCCGCCAGATCGTGCCCATGCGCTATTTCAACCTCATGCTCAGTCCTGCCGAGGTCGAGGCGTACACCGCCGACTATCTCGAACAAGCGGGCCCGCGGGCCGACGCCGCCCGCATGCTGCTCCGCATCGTCGCCGTGACCGCGCGCATCTCCACCGAGATGGAGGAACTCAAGCGCTCAGGGAATTCCCGCTCCGTCTGGAAGCTGCACGCCGATTCTCTGGTGGTCCTGATCGATCTTGCCAAGCGGCTGGCTGAAGCCGTAAACCATCTCGCCACGTCCATCGGCCAGCACCCGGAAATGCGGGAGAACAGCGAACCCCTCCGCAACTCGCTGGAAAAGCTGCGCGAGCGCACCGCCGAAGCCGCCAAGCTCATCGCCGTGGCGTAGTCCTCTAGCCCAAAATAAAAGGGACAGGCTATCCACCTGTCCCTGACTTCCAAATTCAACTCAAAGTTGCCGCCAACGTCTAGTGAATATCGAATTGCTCCTGGTGCAGCGCCGGATCCGACTTCACGATGATCGTTTTCTTGGTGAGCTCTTCCATCTCATTCAGCAGCTTCGCGTTGTCCGCCTTCAACGCCTTCGCCACCTCCGGATTCACGCGCAACATCACGTCGCTGTGCTCCAGATGGCTTCGAGATCTTGCGCATCTCGACATAAACCTCGTTGCAGATGGTGTTCACCGCTTTCACGAAGCCGGTGGACTGGCAATATGGACACGGCGATCCAATCGTGCGTTCGAGCGACTGCTTCACCCGTTTGCGCGTGATCGCCACCAGTCCGAAATCGTTGAACTGCAGCACCTTCGACGGCGCCCGATCGAGGCGCAACGCCTCTTCCAGCGCCTGCATCACCTTCTGGCGGTTGCGGCGCTCGTCCATGTCGATGAAGTCGATGATGATGATGCCGCCCAGATCGCGCAGCCGCACCTGGCGCACGATTTCCTTGATCGCATCCACGTTCGTCTTCACGATCGTGTCTTCCAGGCGCGCGGTCTTGCCGACGTACTTGCCGGTGTTCACGTCGATCGCGACCAGCGCCTCGGTCTGATTGATGACGATGTAGCCGCCGCTCTTCAGCCAGACTTTCGACTTCAGCGCCTTGTTGATTTCCTCGTTCAGCCCGAACTGCTCGTAGAGCGGCGTCTCCTTGGTGTAGAGTTTGACGCGCTTGACCAGTCCCGGCTGGAAGCGGTTCGCGAAGCGCAGAATGCGCTCGTATTCCTGTTCGGTGTCGACCCAGATCACCGAAAAATCCGAACTCACCTGATCGCGCAGCACCCGCTCCACCACGTTCAGATCGTGATAGATCAGCGCCGGAGACTTGCTGCTCTCCGAGCGCGACTTGATCTCGCTCCAAAGATTTTTCAGAAAGCGAATATCGGCCCGCAGTTCCTCGTCCGTGGCGCCCGCCGCCGCGGTGCGCACAATGAAACCACCGCCGCCATTCTCGCGCTCGCTCTGGATGATCCGCTTCAGCCGCTGCCGCTCTTCTTCCGACGCAATCTTGCGCGATACGCCGGTGTGGTTCACCGTCGGCATGAAGACCAGAAAGCGTCCCGGCAGCGCAATGTGACTGGTGATGCGCGCGCCTTTCTTCGCGATCGGCTCCTTGGCAATCTGGATCAGCACTTCCTGCCCTTCCTTGAGCAGTTCGCTGATCTGCGGCACCACCGTGTTCTCGCGGCTGCGGAAGCGCCGTCCACCGCGCCGTCCGCGCCCTCCTCGATCGAACCCGCGGTCCGAGCCGCGGTCGGGCCCGCGACGCTGCGTCCGCTGCAACAACCTCGCCTCGGGCGCGGGGCCGCGAACTTCCGCGCTCGCATCCACCGTGCCGTCGCCAATCGCCTCCGCCTCCAGCAGCGCCTCGGCTTCGGCTTGCGCCTCTTCCAGTTCCAACTCCTCCGCCTCGCGCTCTTCAGCTTCGACCTGGCTTCCAGCACAGCTTCCGGGACCGCTTCGCCGTTCGCCGCCGTCTCGCCGCCCGCTACCAGCCCAGGAGCGATCTCTCCAACCGCGGATTCCCGCAACTCTCCATCCGCCGCCCGCGTCTCCTCTTCCATTTCCTCGAAACCGTCGTCGTCCCCGAGTTCTTCCCCGTACGACGCGAGGTCGGCTTCTTCTTCCTCGATCTCCTGCTCTTCCACGGCGCCTTGGTCGAGGTCGTAAGCGTGATGGTGAGCAACATCGCCAGTCACGTCGTGACTCGCTTCGCGAGCAACGTCGTGTGTATCTTCATGCGCCACATCGCTTGTAACTTCGCGCGTAATCGGAGCAGGTGCCGCGAAACCGCCTTCATCTTCTTCGTGCGCCGCCTCGCGCAACCTGGCTTCGCGCAAAGTGTTCTCGCGCGATACTGTCTCGCGCGCCAGCGTTTCGGCCTCCAGGTAAGTCTCCGCCGCTGCGCGCGACTCGCTCCGAAGTTCCACGATTTCCCGCGTTGCGCTGGAAGCCGCCTCATGCGCCGCTTCATGAACTTCCGCGTCCGGCTCGTGCTCGTGCTGTTCGTGAACCGGCGCGCCAACCTCCGCCGCAAAGATAGGCTCATCTTCAGGAAAGTTCGCAACGATCGCGGCGGGCGCCGAAGCCGACTGACCCTCCGTCGCCGCACTCTCCACCGGCAAAGCCGCGCTTTCGTCCGGACCTTGATCCGAATGTTGATACGAAAGTTGATCTGTGAGCTGGTCCGAACTCACACCCGGGACCTGCCCCTGCCGCTGGTATTTCGAGATCGATTCGCCGGGAAGAATAATCGGCTGATATCCCGGCGGTGGTCCGTAATCGTAGTCCCGGCCGGTGCGAGCCGCCGATGGCGTGGATCGCTGGAATCGCGAGTCCGTCCCGCCGCGTCCCGGACGTTCGCCGCGGCTGAAGCGGTCGTGTCTTGTTTCGCCCCGCGACTCCTGCCGAGATTCGTGATGAGGTTCGTTGCGAATTTCGTTGCCCGCTTCGCGGGGCGGTTCGCTCGGTATTTCGCCGCGTTCGGGACGCTCGCCGCGCTCCGCGGTCGGCCCTCGCCCGATCTCTCCACGACGTCCGCGACGACGGCGGCGCCCGCGAAAGTCGCGCGCCGCGCCCATGCCCGCCGCGTTGCCCGGCGCTTCCGCCGCAGCCGCTTCCGGTTCTTCCGCCTCGCCCGTGGCGCTTCCGGCTTCCGCCAGTTGATCGTCACTATGAATCGCCGGACCACCCGCTTCCAACGCCTGACGCGGACGCGCCTCCGTCACCGGACGATTCGCCGGGATCGCTTCATCCAGATCTTCGTCCTGCTGTTCCAGATCCATGAAATCGGAGACGTAGAGAAACGCGTCGCGTTCCAGCCCAATGTCCACAAAGGCCGACTGCATGCCTGGCAGCACGCGCGTCACTCGGCCCTTATAAATCGAGCCCGCTAAGGTGTATTCGTTTTCTCGTTCGAGGTAAATTTCCGCTAGTTGATCGTCTTCCGTGATCCCCACTTTGGTTTCATGGGGCGTGGTCGATACAAACAATTCCTTGTTCATTTCTACTCCGGTTTTCTTCACCGGACCAGAAGCGCAAGGCGGACCGAAGGATCGATAGCGTTCAGCGCCGCTCCGGGTAGGAGCGGGCGCGGTCACCAGGAGGAACTACTTCTTCCCGGGACCTCGCACTGCAGTGAATTGTTCTTACTCGTCTGCACTGATCGCGTTAAGCCTTCTGTCAGGTCTGTGGCCACTCTCTCTCATTCCGCTGAGGGGGCCGTTCCCCGCCTGACTGGCTTCAATCCTGTCCGGCTTTCACTTCTGCCGGCATTCTGCCCTCCTTTTTCGCGAGGGCGCTCGTAATCTTGTTTCCTGCCTAATCTTGTTTCTGATTTTGCTGAATCTTGTTTCGCGGCGCCGTCTCGTGCAAGAGGCGCCCTGACTTCTGCCGGCCGTCTCAGTTCACGAACCGGCGCATGCGGACGTTCATTACCATCCCCAGCGCCAAAAACATGAAAAGAACGGAAGACCCGCCGTAACTCATCAGCGGCAGAGGTATTCCGGTGACTGGCATAAAACCAATCACCATGCCGACGTTGACCAGGATGTGAAAGCTAAGCACAGCCACCACACCCATCACCAGAAATGCCCCGGCGCGGTCGGGCGCCGTTTGCGCATTCTGCGTCAAACGCATCAGCACTATAAAGTATAACAGCAGAACCGCCAGAGCTCCTACAAACCCGTGCTCCTCGGCAAACGCGGCAAAAATAAAGTCGGTCTGTGGCACCGGCAGATACGCCAGGTGCGTCTGCGATCCCTGGCTGCTGCCAAAGATCCCGCCCGACCCCACCGCAATCAGCGATTGATTCACTTGATACCCGGAGCCCTGACGGTCCGCATCCGGGTTGATAAAACTCGTCAACCGTTCCTTCTGATACGACTTCAGCACCTTGTACCACGCCACCGGAACCAGCAGCCCCAGAATCATGACCACGATCAGCGCCTGCTTCCAGCGCAGTCCGCCCAGAAACAGACCCATGACGGCCACGGGCAGATAGGTCAGCGCCGTACCCAGATCCGGCTGCGGCAGCACCAGCAGCATCGGAAATCCGACGATGGCTCCCGCCTTCAGAAAGTCCGACCACGCCAGTTCCCGCTCATGCAAGTCCGAAAGTATTTCGCCATCGCCAGAATCAGGACCATCTTCACCCACTCCGAGGGCTGAAAATGCCCGCCTCCCGGCATCTTGATCCAGCGCCGCGCGCCCATATACGTTTGCCCGAGCAGCAGCACCGCGATCAAAGACGTCAGCGACGCGATATACATCCAGTGGATCTGCTCCAGCAAAGCCTGGTAATTGAGCAGGCTGACCAGCAACATCGCGCCCAGGCCCGCCCCAATCCAGTAGATCTGTTTGATGTGGGCGCCGGCGAATTTCGTGTGCTCGGTCGCACTGTGAATCTGCACCACGCCCAGGGCGCAGATGGCCAGCACGAAGCCCATCAGGACCCAGTCGAAATCCCGGAAGGAAACGTAGCGCGACATCGATTCAGCCGCGCACCCCAGAGCGCATGTGGGAAAACTCAGGGCTAGAACTCATGGCAAAACTCGTTAGCAAAAAAATCACTGGCAGGGATTGGTCGGGCACGACGGACTCACCGGTCTGCCCGACTCTGCAAAAGCACCCAAGATGCCCCCTCCGTAACACCGCCACGCCGCCGCACGACCGCCGCGTGCGAACTCATGATTCCGCCCTTGGGCCGCCGGGACCGCTCCCGTACCTTGCGTTCTTCTTTCTTCTTTTTCGCGGATTGCTCGTGTCGTCGCGCGTCGTCTGCTGCCCCTGGGCCACGGTGTCGTCGTTCCCTTGTCGTCCTGCACCGTCACGTCGCCCTTGTTGGCCGCGATCTGCACCCGCCCATCCACGTCCGTCACCTGAAACTCGGTCCACGAATTCCCCGCCGGCTTCATCGTCACGTCGCCGGCCCGCGCCGCCAATCCGCGCGAAGTCGTCACCCGCACTGCGCCATGCTCAAGCTCCACCGCCGGCCCTTCAAACTTCACCAGCGAGTCCGCCAGCACCATCACGTTCGATCCGTTCGCTTGGATATTCGCCGTCGAATCGAACCGCGTCTGCAACATGTCTCCCGTGAAGACGGCTGCCGATTTCGGCGCCTCGCTCCCGTTCAACCACGCCGCACCGTTGGTGTACAACATGGCCGACGCCGTCTCTCCGGCCAGCATCGTTTGCGCCGGAAACAGGATCGCCAGCGCACAGCACACCACGGACCTCAACGCGGACTCCGACATCGCTTCAGACAACTCCGGTGTTTCTGGACTTTCGTTTATCGTAAACCTGTAAAGGGTTGCAGGTCAATGTGTTTGTTACTTTCGATGCACTCCCGAGTTACTACCGTGCACTCCTCGGTGGCCAGTGCCGCGGCCGCGGATTTGATCCACTGACTGTAGCGCCCCGCCGGGTATCCGGCTTCGACCGGGGCTCTCCATCGGCCGCCCGGCGAGCATTTCACCTTCCATCCCTTCAACCTTCGCATCCATCCAGCGGTTCGCCTCATGATGCCCGGAAATCTTCATCTTCAGGTAATTGCCGGTCAGCGCTTCGGTGAAATTCGCCCCTCCCGATTGCAGCGTAATCGCCTCCACCACCGTCCCCATCAGCGACTGCATAAACGCCGCCTTCTTCTGCGATGCGATCTCCCGCAGCACGCGGTTCCGTTCCCGAGCCACTGCAACGGGAACTTGCCCGGGCTGCTTCGCCGCCGGAGTTCCCGGACGCGCCGAATAGGTGAATACATGCAGATAAGTCAACGGCAACTCTTCCACCATGCGCCGCGTTTCCTCGAATTCCGCTTCCGTCTCGCCCGGAAACCCGACCATCGCGTCCGCTCCGATCGCCGCGGTGGGCATCGCCTGCCGGATCTTCAGTATCTTTTCCCGGTAATGCCAGGGCCGGTACTTGCGATGCATGCGCCGCAAAACCCGGTCGCTTCCCGACTGCATGGGAACG
>CAVPYG010000053.1:0-30691 GCA_963709835.1 uncultured Acidobacteriaceae bacterium | reverse complement strand
TGAAGATCTCCGACGAAGAGCTGGCCATGGCCTCAAGCATCAACATTGCCGCCTGCGGCACCAGTTGGCACTCCGCATTGGCCGGGAAATACATGATCGAGCGGCTGTGAGACTGCCCGTTGATGTGGATTACGCCAGCGAATACCGATATCGCAATCCCATACCCGACCGCAATGCCCTTGGACTGCTCATCACTCAATCCGGCGAAACTGCCGACACTCTGGCCGCGCAGCGGGAAATGATCTCGTTGGGTTCAAAGACCGTGGCCATCTGCAACGTAGTGGACGCGATGGTGGCCCGCGAGGCCCATGGCGCCATCTACACGCACGCCGGCCCGAGGGGGCAAGCTGTGAATCCAATCCGAGTTAGCTTCCAATTGCACAAACCGAAAACACCAGCCGACCTCCGTCCCGCCGGCAGGCTACACTTACAATCGCTTCAGCCGCGGGTAGTGGCTGAAGTCAGGCGCCTTGCGACCGGCTCCTAACCCAAATAATCCGTCCGGGTAATGCCCAGGCGCTGCATCTTGTATTGCAGGGTGGTCCGCTTGAGTCCGAGGCGGGCCGCCGCGCCAGCCGGGCCCGAGGAGTGCGCCCCGTGTTTGTCGCAAAATTTCGATGATGTGCAGCCGCTCTTTGTCGCGCAGGGTGACGTCGGACTCGGACGGCAGCCGCAAGAGTTCCTCGCTCAATTCGTAGAGCGGCGGGGTCAAGCGAGTCGCCTTCCGAAAGGATCACGGAGCGCTCGACAAAATTCTCCAGCTCGCGGATATTTCCCGGCCATCTCCAACGCACCATCGCCTGCACCGCTTCCTCGGGAATGACGTCGATCCGCTTATGGAGCCGGACGCCGCATTTCTCGACGAAATGGCGAATCAGCATGGGGATGTCTTCGCGGCGGTCGCGCAACGGCGGCAGATGCAGGGGAAACACATGCAGGCGGTAAAACAAGTCGCCGCGAAATTCCTTTTCCTCGACGGCGCGCACCAGATCGCGGTTGGTGGAGGCGATCAGCCGCACGTCCACGCGGATGGTCCTGGTGCTGCCCAGCCGTTCGAACTCCTGGTCTTGCAAAACGCGCAGCATTTTGGGCTGCACTTCCAAGGGGATCTCTCCAATCTCGTCGAGCAGCAACGTGCCCTTGTCGGCCAACTCCAGGCGGCCGATCTTCTGGCTGACGGCCCCGGTGAAGGCCCCTTTTTCGTGGCCGAACAACTCGCTTTCCAGGAGTCCCGTGGGAATGGCGGCGCAATTGAGCTTGATGAAGTTGCGCTCCTTGCGCCGGCTCATGCTGTGGATGGCGCGCGCGATCCGTTCTTTGCCGGTACCGGTTTCGCCGGTGATGAGGACGGTGGAATCGGTGTCGGCAACGATGGCGGCGTAATCGAGCACGCGTTTTAGCGCGGGGCTGTCGCCGATGATGTCATCGGTGCGATTTGCGCTCCGGATTTCGTATTCCAAATAGCGTTTTTCCTGGGTCAGGCGGTCTTTCAGTTCGGCGATCTCGCGATAGGCGTGGGCGTTCTGGAGCGCAGCGGCGATCTGGTTGGCGACTTGCTGAAGGTACTCAACCTCGGGCGGGCCGAAGGCATTCGCGATCATGCTGCTCGGGCTCAGGGTTCCCCACACGCGATTGCCGGCGATGAGGGGCACGCAGCAAAGCGAGCGGACCCCGCCGTCATACATGGCGCGGGCCAGGGGTTCGTTGCGGCCGCGCAAATCGTCGGCTGTGAGGAAAGCAACTTCGCGGGTTTCGATGGCCCGCGCGGAGAGCGATTGCTGGAGCGGGGTCGTGCTCCCGTGATTGACGAAAGGCTCCCATTCCAGGGCCTCTCCATATTCGCGCACGTTCTTGCCATCTTCATCGAGCAGGCTGAGGATGGCCCGCTCGTAGCGCGCGATGCCGCGAACGCTCGACAGGATGACAGGCAACAGTTTTTCCAGCTCGAGGCTGGAACTCAATTCACGGCTGATGGCGACGAGGCTCTGTTGTTCCTCAAACGCGCGGTGGGCCCGCTCCTTCTCGAGCGCCAGCGCTCCCATGAGAGCGACGCGCGAAAGAAATTCAACATCCTCGATATCGAGGGCCTCGGGAACGTTCTTGCCCAGGCCCAAGGCGCCAAAACGGCTGGAAGGAGTGCTGATGGGAAGGACGGTGTAGGATCGGACCCCGTGATTGCGCAAGGCGGGGACGAGGCCGGGGAAACGCTGCTCGCGCTCGATGTCGGGAATGGAGATTGGTTCCTGATGTTTCCACGCCCATCCGCACATCGCCTCGTCCACGGGGACGGCGTCGAACTGGCCACTCTCCTGGTTCTTCTTCCAATAGTGGGTGACCATGCAGTCGCGGCGCGGGTCGTGGAGGGAAAGATTCAACAGTTCGCCTCCGGTCAGGGCCAGAACCGGGGGAGCGAGTTCCTTGAAGGCATCGGGCAGGGTCTGGGACCGCGCAACGAGGTCGGTGATTTCAAGCAGCAGCCGATAGCGGTCGCGTTCCGGCGATCCATCCAGATCGTCGGCGACTCGGATTTCTGAACGTCACGCACACCTCCAGCACCTTCCGGGTGCAATATTCCGGATCGATCGTTTGAGCAGGAACTGGGGGTCATCGCAGCTTGCCAAGCAGCGACTACCGTTCGGCAATGCGGGTGGCAGCAGGCGCCGGTTCCTGGACGTGGGAACCGATCTTAATTTCCCCATTTGGGGAACTCCCTTCAGGTTCTGCGACACCCTTTTCCAAGGATTAGTGCTTTCCCAAGAAAAGCAATTTCTACTCCAAATCAAGGTCACAAACGTCACAGCGACTTTTTATTTACGAAATCCGGAATGGCGACCAGCGGACCCAGACCGCCGGTTGGGAAGAGCGAGGTCCGCCTGAATGCGGAGGAAAGGAGCGGCACAGCAACCACGCGCCCATTTCGGTTCCAAAATCCAAAATTCCCGGTGGACAGTCGTGTTCATTGCGGCCTCGGAACCGGTGATAGAATCACCCAGTGGAGGTCGCCAACCTTGCAACTCCATGGTGGCCAGAAGCTGCGAGCGCTGAGAGAGTCTCTCGGATATCGTTTGAAGGACGTGGAACTGGCCAGTAACCAGATCGCGCGCAGGTTTGGGAACGAGGAATACGCGATCCCAATCAGCCGCTTGTCGGACATCGAAACCAAAGGCATCATCCCCAGTATTCACAGGCTCTATTCGTTTGCCGCGATTTATCGGCGGGACTATCGGGAGTTACTGTCCTTCTATGGCCTCGAACTGGATGGCATCTCCGCCGACGTTCGTTTTGGGAGTCCGCAGAAATCTAACGTGTCGGAAGCATTGAGCAATGTTACGCAAGTGAAGATGCCTACCAGGCTCGATCCCGGATTCTCGCTCAAGAAGACGGCGGATTTGAAACGCATCATCGAAGAATGGGGCGCGGTGCCAATGGCTTACCTGGCGCTGTTTGCGGATGACGACTACACATATGGGCATATAGGATCGGAAGATTTCACCATGCATCCGATACTTCCGGCGGGTAGTTTCGTGCAGGTGGACGAATCCAAAAACAAGGTGGAAGAGGGGGTTTGGCGGTCGGAGTTCGACCGGCCCATCTACTTTGTGGAGATGCGAGATGGATATACGTGCTGCTGGTGCTCGATCAAGCGCGACTCGATCGTTTTGCAACCTCATCCCCTGTCTCCGGTTGCGGTGCGAGTTCTAAGACATCCGCAGGAGGCCGAGGTGCGCGGGCAGGTTGTGGGAGTGGCTATGCGCCTCGGGGAGTGGGATTATCCCGGTTTGCCAGCAACGCCGAAAGGGCGCTCAGTACTGCCCTGAGATGGGCGTTGGCAGCGGGTGACAATGGCTTAGGCGCAGCGTGAGCCAGCGAAGCCAGGAATTCCTTTTCGGTTAGTTGCTGGTTCGCGCATGACGCTCGAACGTCTTTGAGCAGCAGCGCCAAAGGTTTCTTCAAGACCAGGGAGAGTAACTCCCGGTGCGACGCGCGGATCGCAGATTGTGCGGTGTCGTCGCCATACACTTTCGCCAACCCCCAATGACTGTAAGTTCCCTTGCCGTCATGCAATCTGCCCACATAGGAAAGCCTGCCCAGTAACCCAGGGACGGCGCTCAGCGTGTTCGCCGCAAAATCATCGAGAGCGGATTTCAATCGCATAAAATTTACGATTTCCGGAATGACTCCGGAAGTCAACTAACTGCGCCACACACCCCCGTCCCGCGCAATATACCCCTGTACGAAATTTTCTGCAAAGGAGAAACTACCATGTTGAATCCTTGGCCTTGGTAATACCGCACGAACCGCGGAAGGCAGCGATATCACGACTATGATAGGTCACGGCTATGGTACACACTGCGAATTCCGCCGAAAAACTGAGAGAACCATGACACGGATGGTTTTGGCCGTGACTGCTCTAGTTAGGTTTCGTGGCAACCGTCGCGCTTCCAAGTATGGCCGATGGCAATCAGATGGCTTGGATTGTCTCGCAGATGCTTGGAAACCAGTCAATGTCACCGGTCTGGGGGAGGGTGCATTGACTTATCGAGCGGAGCGATGGGCGTCGCGCCCGTCCAGTTGAGGGGGGATGCCAGTTGAAAATGAGCAATGCCGGGGCTATAGTGCTCTGGAATGCTGTTAGCGAGTTGGTACAAGGCGCTGTCGCTTTTCCTCTGGGTCACACCGGGTGTTTTGCTGGGTGTGTTGGCGGTTATTTTTTACAAGCGACGCTTGTACCGCGAATTCCCGTGGTTTTTCGCCTATGTACTTTACGAAGTCGTTGGATTTGTTATGCTGTTCGCGTTGTACTTGGCCGTGGGCATGGCTGGCAGGCAGTATGCGTATGCCTTTACCGCGCAGTTACTGCTGAGCGTGGCTTTGCGTTTTGGGGTGATTGACGAGGTATCCAGGGATTTGTTTCGTGAATTCCAGTTTCTGAAGACGACAGCGAGACGCTCGCTGCAAGTCGTCACGAGTGTGCTGGTGGTAATCGCCATTCTGCTAGCGGTGTATGCGCCCGGTGACAACAGTGTGAAGTGGCATGCCGGGGTAACCGTCGTGAACCGGGGAGCGGCCATGGTGCAATGCGGCTTGCTCTTGTCGTTGTTGCTCTTTTCCCGATTCGTAGGAGTGTCCTGGCGACGCCCCGCATTCGGGATTGCGCTTGGTCTTGCGCTCCTGACGAGCGTCGATCTCGCCGCTTCGGCGCTTCGCGTGGAATTCTCCAGCGATGTGTCGAGGGCTATCTTGAATTTACTGGGAACCGGCGCCTCCTTGGTTTGTGTTTCGATCTGGATTCGTTATCTGGTGGCGCCCGAACCTGAACCCGCGTCCGTCACGGTCGTTTCCCGCGATGAAACGGAGACTTGGAACAGGGAGCTTCGACAGTGGCTCAGTCATTAGTTTCGTCAGTGGCTCAGTCCATGATCGCCGCTTGGGGTCTGGCAGCGGCCGCGTTGGCAGCGCTGGCGATCGTGGCCTATGTAGGCATCCGCGGGCGCCGGGCAGGTTTAGAAAAAGCGGCGGAGACGTTCCGCTCCCTTGACATTGAGGCCTTCAGAAACCTGGTGGACCCGTCCGAGGAAGCGTTTCTCCGTAATCATTTGCCGCCCCGCAAGTTCCGCGAGATCAAGCGGCAGCGCGCCTGGGCAGCGTTCCTCTACGCCTGGGAAGCGGGAAGGACGGCGACTGCGCTGGCACAGCTCGGTCAAGCCGCGCAACGGAGTTCCGACCCGGAGATCGCGGCGTCCGGCGTCCAGCTTGCTGAGAACGCTTTTCGGCTTCGCTTGCAAACCGCCGGGGCCGGCGTCCGCCTGCTGACTGAAATCCTGTTGCCCGGCCTGGAAAGCAGGCCGCTTCCGCCGCTGGTGGATCAGTGTGACCGGATCGAAGAAAGCCTGTTTCGGCTCGCTAGATTTCCAGCGCGCGGCCTGGTGAACCGCTGACCCTCTTCCCGTAGAGACGCGGCAAGCTGCGTCTTTACCGGCGACGATAAGACAAATACCTTCTATAACGAAAACCACGGTCCAGCTCGCTGCGCTCTGACGTATAATCGACAAGTTGATGAAAGCCTACGTTTACGTTTCGTTGAAGAAGAGCGTTCTGGATCCGCAGGGTAAGACCATCCACGGCGCACTTAAGAAAATCGGCTACAAGAGTTTGCAGGATGTGCGGCAAGGAAAGTATTTCGAAATTACTCTCAATGGCGGCATTTCCAAGGATGAGGCGCAAGCCGAAGTCGAGCGCATCGCGCGCGAAGTTCTGACGAATCCGGTCATTGAAGAGTTTCGTTTCTCCCTCGAAGAATAGCGGTTGCTGGAAGACTCACAGGCTGCGGAAACGCCAGCGTTTCGTATCAGGGCATCGCTTTAGCGATGCCGGAAGTTCTTCGAAATCAGCACGCCCCTTTAGGGGCTGCCACCGGCCCCCCACCGAACCATTCGTCAAGGAGCCAATCATCCAATGTGCGGCATTGTGGGATATGTAGGTAAGAAGCAAGTCGTGCCCGTCATCATTGAGGGCCTGAGAAAGCTGGAGTATCGGGGCTACGACTCCGCCGGAATCGCGGTGGCCGGAAACGGCGACGGCCTGCAGATCCGCCGCGCCGAAGGCAAACTGCGCAATCTCGAAGAAGTCATCCGCCTCAAGCCGCTCGATGGCACCTACGGCATCGGACACACGCGCTGGGCCACGCATGGCCGCCCCACCGAAGAAAACGCCCATCCGCATCGCGATTGCACCGGCAAGATCGTGGTCGTGCACAACGGCATTGTCGAGAACTATCTCTCGCTCAAGAAGAAGCTGATCGCCGAAGGCCACAAGTTCACCACCGAAACCGACACCGAAATCATCGCCCACCTTATCGAGAAGCATTACCTGCAAACCGGCAACGGCCATCGGCCCGCTCGCTCGAAGAAGCCGTGCGCAAAGCCGTCAAGGAACTCACCGGCGTATTCGCGCTGGTAGTGATCGCGGCCGACGAACCGAACAAAATCGTCGCCGCGCGCAATGGACCGCCCGTCGTAATCGGCCTCGGGCAAAGACGAATACTTTGTCGCCAGCGACGTGCCCGCGCTCCTCGATCACACCCGCGATCTTTTCTTTCTTGCCGATGGCGATCTTGCCGTGCTCACTCCGGACGGCGTGCGCGTCACCGATTTCGACGGCAAGCCCCTCGAGCGCAAAGCCCAGCGCATCACCTGGGACCCGATCATGGCGGAGAAGGGCGGCTTCAAGCATTTCATGCTCAAGGAAATTTATGAGCAGCCGCGCACCGTCCGCGACACCACGCTCGGCCGCGTCTCGCAGGATACGGGCGCCATCTTCCTCGACGAAATGCAGGTCGATGAAGCCGAGTTCAAGGCGCTGAAGAAAATCAATATCGCCGCCTGCGGCACCAGTTGGCATGCCGGACTCGCCGGCAAGTTCATGATCGAAAATCTGGCCCGCGTTCCCGTCGAAGTCGATTACGCCAGCGAATGGCGCTATCGCGATCCCATCCTCGGGCCCGACACGATGACGCTTCTGATTTCGCAATCTGGCGAAACAGCCGACACCATCGCCGCCCAGCGTGAAGCCAAAGCCAAGGGATCGAAGACGCTGGCCATCTGCAACGTGGTCGGCTCCATGATCACGCGCGAAGCCGTGGGCACGGTTTACACCCACGCCGGCCCCGAAATCGGTGTGGCCTCGACCAAGGCTTTCACCGGACAACTTACCGCTCTTTATTTGTTCGCCTTGTATCTGGCCCAGGCGCGCGGCACGATCACGCCTAAACAGGCCAATACCGCGGTGCAGGAACTTACCCGCATCCCCGGCAAGCTGGAACAGATTCTTACGCACGATGCCGCGTGCGACGAGCTGGCGAAAACCTATGTCCGCGCCCAAGATTTTCTTTTTCTGGGACGCGGCATCCACTATCCCATCGCCCTCGAAGGCGCGCTCAAGCTCAAGGAAATTTCCTACATCCACGCCGAAGGTTATCCCGCGGGAGAGATGAAGCACGGCCCCAATGCGCTGATTGACGAAAATCTACCCGTGGTAATCATCGCCACTCGCGACGTGACCAGCCCGCAATCGATGACTCGCTACGAGAAAACGATGTCGAACCTGAAAGAAGTGAAAGCGCGTTCCGGCATCGTCATCGCGCTTGCCACCGAAGGCGACAAGGAAATCGCCGAAGAAGCCGATCACGTTCTCTTCGTGCCGCCCGCTCCCGAAGAACTGTCGCCGATCCTGGAGATCGTCCCGCTGCAACTGCTCGCCTATCACATCGCCGTCCGCCGAGGCTGCGACGTGGATCAGCCGCGAAATCTGGCTAAGTCGGTGACGGTGGAGTAAGAAGCCGCCAGCCGTCAGCCATCAGCCGCCAGAAGACTCCAGCCCCGGAGGGGCGACCGAGTCCCGGTTTGCACTCTCAGGAACGTTGCCCCTCGCCATGATGACCGAGAAGTTTGCGAAGAAGCTCAGGTTTCGTATCAGTCGTCCACCGGCTTCGCCGACCCGCGGGGCATGAAACGGGTGTTGCTCCTAGTGTAGAGAGCGCGGACAAAGCGGCTGCCGTCAGGGACGGTTTCGGCGGCGGGGTTGGCTAGTTGCACACAAGGTTGATTTTACAGGGCCGGACGGAACACGCCCGATCCAAAGCGTTATCGAGGGCCAAGAGCATTATCGAGGAATCGAGGAAAGGAGACGCTCAACTCAACGCCAGACTACGGCATTTGATCGCTTCAAGGGAATCTATGTAATATGTTCGCTATCGTTATTTCCCTTGGAAAAGGAGCGCTCAAATGCATAACGCTGCTCTCAGTCTTTTCGCCCGGGATTGCCGCGTCAGGGGCGCATTCCGCTCATCCGTGACCATCCTGCTCGCCTGCTGCGCGCTTGCCTTTGTGGGCAACCCGCCGGTGGCCTCTGCGCAAGCCACGAATGACTTGAAACCTTCACTCACGTCCGCCGCGCCTTCAGCCGGCAAAGCATTGATCTACATTTATCGGAAAAAGCAATTTGGTGGCTCCGCCCAATATGACCTTCTGTATGTCAATGAGGCCTTTCTGGCCAAATTGCATTCTGGACGTTATGCGTCCACGGAAGTTCCGCAAGGCACTGTTGTCATATCTTCTTCGAAGACAAAGATGTCCGGGTCTTATCTGATGGGCCCCCAGGCACCAGGCTGGAATAAGAAGACGCAGTTGCAAATTCATTTCGCCGTAGAGTCGGGGAAGACCTATTACATCGAGTGGTATATCCGCACGGATAGACCCGGCAACGGCATGAGACTCGTGGACTCTGCGACTGGCGCCAAAGGGATGAGTGAAACTGAACCCGCCAAAGACAAAGACTTGCAGGAAAAGTGAATTTGTGCGGTTCGTCTGGCTGAATTGTCCTACGGCAACGGACATTACCGGTATTAGTTTCGACCTTGTGGTTCACGCAATAGTTAGCTCGTAAGTTTGCGAAACGAGAAGGCGAGTCCCATCGGCCCCAGCGGCAACAGCAGGCCGGCGAAGAGGATGGCCGCATCGACTCTGAGTTTCTCGGCCGCGGTGATGGTGACCTCGGCGGCCAGCTCCGGCTGCTTGCAAATTTCCATTTGCGTGTGGTGCTTAGGTTTGCATCGTCGGCTCCGAGGTCGGCTGTTCCCTGGTGCGTACGAGCCCGAGTGTCAGTCGGACCCGGAGCCCTTGAGCACCCCGGATTGTGCCACCCAGCGCTTCAGTGCTGGGGAAAGTGTGGAAAAGGATGCAAGTCCCGGAGGGACGACCCAACCCTCAATGCCGATTCAAGCCTGACCGCCAGGTTTCTTCAGCAACACGGCGTGACTGCGACGAATTGTAGGGTGGTCCGTCACTTCGAGACCGGCTGCGGCGGCGTCTTGCAGTTCGGCTTCGAACACGTCCTTTTTCACGTGGCCTGAGGGTTCCGCCAACAAGAGTGTTGCGCCGGGTTTCATCGCTCGCGCAACTTCGGAAAAGAAGCGTCCCGAACTGGGCGTCTCGTGCACCATCGCCATGGCGAGCACGAAATCGACTTTGCCCTGGAGGTCCTGCAAGCCCAGCGAATCGGGAGACGCCACACGGGCGTCGGTGCGTTCGAGCATTCCGGCCTTCGCCAGGCGCCGTTTCAATTCCGCAATCATGTGCGGCTGCACATCGACCGCGACCACGCGGCCGCTAGCGCCTGCCAGGCGGGCCATATCGAGCGTGAAAAATCCCATGCCTGGACCGGGTTCGAGGACGGTCATTCCTTCCCGGATATAAGGTTTTACGATGGCGACCGGGTCCTGTAACCAGGCGTCGCAACGGACTGGCCAGCACGTAGCCAAGCCACCAGGGGCAAATGCGGTGTCCCATTTTCCCTCCTCGAAAGTTACCCTGCTCTTGTCTCAGCGCCTCGTCCCTCTACTCCTGTAGACGAAGCAGCGACAGGAATATTGTAGTTGGTTTGTTTGCAAGACTCGCAGGCCTCGGGATGTGGATTCAGTGGACGCAGAGCAGCACGGGCGCACGCGAATCGAAGCGTCCGGCAGCGCTGCAGAATCATCCAAGTATTAAATGAACAAGTTCAACACTTTAAGCGCCCGCGTGCTTCGCTCCGTGCCGCTCTCCGAGCTCACTAAACACATCGAACTCGAAGTGGACGGCGTTGCCCGCTTCGGCTTCGTTCCCGGCCAATGGCTCTCGGTGAAGGCCACAACACCCGATGGCGCGGAGATGACGCGCGCGTATTCCATCGCATCGCCGCCCTCCGAGAACGGGCACTTCGCCTTATGCCTGAATCGCGTGCAGGACGGATTCATGTCGAATTATCTTTGCAGTCTCAGCGAGGGCGCCAGCGTCGCGTTGCAAGGACCGTTCGGCAATTTCATTCTTCGGCCACCGATGCGGGACACGGTGTTCATCGCCGGCGGGACTGGAATCGCGCCGTTCCGTTCCATGCTGCATTGGCTGCTGGCGGAGCCAGACCGTCACCGCGGATGCCAGATCACGCTGCTCTTCGGCGTGCGCTGCGAGAAGGACATTTATTATCGCGAGGAATTTGAACAGCTCGCCGCCGAGCACGCCAACTTTCACTTTCTGCCCACGTTGAGCCGCGGTGCTCCGGAGTGGAATGGGCTTCGCGGATATGTGCAGGAACATCTCGCCGAAATCGTGGGTACCGGCAACGGCATGCACGCTTATATTTGCGGCCTCAATGAAATGATCAAGGCGAACCGCGACTTGCTCTCGCGTCTCGGCTGGGACCGAGCTGCTATCCATTACGAAAAATACGACTGACGTCTGGATAAGCGGCGGCGGAGTCTCCCGCCTCCGCGCCCACGCTCGGTTCGCCGGTTGTTCCCATGTTTGAATGAGGACGAAGAGTTTTCCACAGGTAGTGCAAGAGTTTGCGCAGGGTAACTCTCAATCGGTAACTAAGTCCATTTTTGGCGCTTTCGCTGCGGAATACCGATTGCGCGGAAGTTGGGCATGGGACGCGATTGGCGCGTAGATACGCTGCGTGGGTACTTCCTGGTGGCCATGACACTGGGGCACTTTCCCAATCCGGTAGCCCCCTTCACCGAGTACACGTTCGGCTACGCTACTGCCCCGGATGGTTTCGTTTTTCTGTCAGGCCTGGTTACCGCATGGGTATATCTTCCGCTGCTGGAGAAACGCGGAAACGCCGCCATGGTGTCGAAAATCTTCCGGCGCGCGGGGACAATCTACGCGACACACGTCGCGCTGGTGGCGCTGGTGATTCTGGGCGGCTTTCTACCGGGTATCAGCGTGCCTCGGGCGGCGCACCCGTTACAAACATTTGTCTCCGGCTTCCTGCTCTGGAATCAAACCGGGTTCGACAGAATCCTACCCATGTATTGCGTGTTCCTGGCTTTCAGCCCGATAGTTCTGAAGCAATTCACGGAGGGGCGCGCGTGGCTGATGGGCGCGATCAGCGCCGGTCTGTGGATGGTCGCGCAGTTCGGGGTGGGACCGGACCACTTCAACCTTTTCGCGTGGCAGGCCTACTTTGTTGCCGGTCAGTACATTGGTTTTCGCGGGGTGCGCTCCCAAGGCCCAGGGCTTGGCAAGTCACGGATACTGCTGGCCGCATGCGTGGTGATCGCGTTGCCGCTGATGGTGGACCGCTACTTACCGTTACTTGGTGGAAGAAACCCGTTGCTGGGGTTTGATGCGCATCCGAATCACAATCCCGTCCGCTATCTCGACGCGGCTTGCCTCGGGTATCTCCTCTGGTGGATCCCGCGGTCGGTGGACGCGGCCGCGATGAAGCTGCGATTCTTCCGCTTCCTCAATCTTTTGGGTGCCCACTCGTTGCAGGTCTTCGCGTTCTCCATGCTCATCACGCGCTTCGAGGCCCACATCGTCAAAGTCCTTTCGCCGAAGGGCCAACTGGGCTTGACAGTACTCACCGTGTTGAGCCTCGCGCTGCCGGCGTGGATCCATCAACTCTACCGAACGAAGCGAACGCAAGGTCAAAATGTGGACCCTCTGGAACCCGCTCCCTCACCATCGCCGTCCTTTGAGCCAACAACAATATAAGAGCGACACCCGGGACATCCACAAAAGAGTTATGCGATGGAGGGGCGGCCTCCTTTGTCTGCCAGCCGAGCGGATCGCGGCAGTTACACGTGCGCATAGAGATTCAGGATCTGCACGAACGCACGTCCATATCCGAGCCTGCGGTGAAATCTATGAACTACAACAGCGTGATCTTGCCGCAAAGATCGTTGCATCCGACTGACATACCAGCGGTTGAACTATAGAATGAATGGCATTCCGAATCTTTGTCGAGGAGGGCCATCGTGTACATCGCCAACGACAAGCGTTACGACTCCATGCAATATCGCCGCTCGGGCCGCAGCGGCATCAAGCTTCCCGCCATCTCGCTTGGACTGTGGCATAACTTCGGCGGCGTTGACCAGTTCGAAAACTGCCGCGCCATGCTGCGCCGCGCCTTCGATCTCGGCATTACGCATTTCGATCTGGCCAACAATTACGGCCCTCCGTATGGATCGGCGGAAGAAACCTTCGGGCAGATTCTGAAGAAAGATTTTCGCCCCTATCGCGACGAACTAATCATCTCGACGAAGGCGGGATGGGACATGTGGCCCGGGCCCTACGGCGACCTGGGTTCGCGCAAATACTTATTGGCAAGTCTCGATCAAAGCCTGAAGCGCATGGGGCTTGAGTATGTCGACATCTTCTATCATCACCGGCCCGATCCCGAAACGCCGATGGAAGAATCGCTCGGGGCGCTCGACACGGCGGTACGCTCCGGCCGCGCGCTCTACGCGGGCATTTCGTCTTACAATGCGGCGCAGACGGCCGAGGCGGTCAAGATTTTGCGCGCTCTCGGAACGCCCTGCCTGATCCATCAGCCGAAGTATTCGATGTTCGTGCGCGATCCTGAGAAGGGATTGCTCGACGTGCTGGAAAAGGAAGGCGTGGGATCGATCGTCTTCAGTCCGCTGGCGCAGGGACTGCTTTCGGACCGCTATTTGCAGGGGATTCCCAGCGACTCGCGCGCCGCGCGCGATTTTTTTCTGAAGAAGAAAGACATCGGCGAAGACAAGCTCGCCAAGATTCGCGCGTTGAATGGAATCGCCGGGCAGCGCGGGCAGACGCTGGCGGAAATGGCGGTGGCGTGGGTGCTGCGCGATCCGCGGGTCACCAGCGCGCTGGTGGGCGCGAGCAAAGTTTCGCAGGTGGAAGACAATGTAGGGGCGCTGAAAAACCTGAAATTCTCAGCCGAGGAGTTAGCCAACATCGACGCCGCGCTGGCCTAGGGATAACCGCCCTCGCCAGCGCAGCGCTTTAACTGAAAACTGCCGACCGAAAGCCAATCGCTGATGGCTGTCCTACCCGCCGATGTGCACCATGGTGCGCGACGCTGGGACAAACCCCGGCTCTCCGATGTGGTGCCGCTCTTCTTTCTTCTCCACCACTTTCACGATGAAGTCGGCCAATTTTTCGTCCGTTGTGCCGCGGCGCATCAACTCGTGCAGGTCGTGGTCCCACGCGGAAAATAGACAGGTGCGCAGCTTTCCGTCCGAGGTGATTCGAATGCGGCTGCAATGTCCGCAGAACGGATGCGACACCGGAGCGATGATCCCAATCTCGCCCGCGCCATCCGAAAAGCGATAGCGCCGCGCGGTTTCGCTGTGCTCGTGCGCTATCTCCTCCAGCGGCAGATACTCCGACATGCGCGCTACGATCTCGTCCAGCCTGACAACAATTTCCGGCGTCCAAACCCGGTCTTCTTCGAGCGGCATGAATTCGATGAAGCGCACCACCACCCTCTCTTCCCGCGCGAACATGCCAAACGGAATGATCTGATCTTCATTGAAGCCGCGCAGCAGCACGCAATTGACTTTCACCGGATCGAGCCCCGCCTGGCGCGCCGCCCGCACTCCCGCCAGCACGCTCTCGTATCCATTCGGCACGCGGGTGATGCGCGCGAATCGCTCGGGATCGACCGCATCCATGCTGACCGAAACGCGATCCAGCCCCGCATCTTTCAGCGGACGCGCGATCTCAGCCAGCAAGTGGCCGTTGGTAGTCAGCGCAATTTCCGGCTTTCGGCCTTCGATAGTGCGGAGCTCAGCGAGGTTGGCGACAAAGTCGACAATTCCCTTGCGCAGCAGAGGCTCTCCGCCGGTCAGCCGAATCTTAGTGATCCCGAGGCCCACCAATATCCGCGCCATCCTTAGATAATCGTCGAAGGGAAGCTCGGCAAACGCCGCGCCATTCGTCCCCGTCCGGCAATAGACGCACCTGTAGTTACAGCGGTCGGTGATCGAAATACGCAGGTCGTGAATGGAGCGCCCGAAATTGTCGGTAAGGTTCGGCATTCGGCTGTTGGCTCTTAGCTTTTGGCTGATTTCCCGGAATATGAATCTTCCAGGCTGCGGGGATCGGGAAATCGGCAACCATTATAGATGCCATAGCCGCGCTCCGCGAACGAGCAAAATTCGCGGGCGGAGGGTCGTGTGGTCCCATCCGGCAGCGACATTGCGCCTCGCGCCCCATGCCCATGCTCGGTCGAATCATCCCTGTTAAACTTTCCTCATGAAAGCACTCGTCATTACCCGTTTCGGCGGGCCCGAAGTCCTCGAATTGCAACAACTCCCCGACGCCCATCCCGCGCCCGAGCAGCTTCTCGTGCAAGTGGAAACGGGCGGCCTCAATTTTGCCGACATACTCACGGCGCGTGGAGGGTACGCAGGCACTCCCAAGCCTCCGCTCATCGCTGGGCGAGAATTTGCCGGCCTCGAGTTAGCAGCCAACGGCGACTCTACGGGACGCCGCGTCATGGGTTACACGCAGTGGGCCGCGTTCTCCGAGAAAACGGTGGTGCAGCGCAACCTCGTCTGGCCCGTACCGGAAAATTGGACCGCCGAACAGGCCGCCGCTTTCCCGGTGAATTTCTTCACCGCGTACTTTGCATACTGGAAGGCTGGGTTGGCCGTTCCGTCGAACGTTCAGGCAAACGACAAGCCCGCCCGCGTCCTGATTCATGCCGTTGCTGGCGGAGTCGGAACCGCCGCCGTGCAAATCGGAAAAATTCTCGGCGTCGAAATGTATGGGACTTCTTCTTCCGAGGACAAGCTCGCCCGCGTTCGCGAACTTGGCCTGCAACATGGCATTAACTACAAGCAGCGCGATTATCTCGAAGCGATCAAAGACATCACGCACGGCGAAGGCGTGGACGCGGTGCTCGAAATGCTCGGAGGGGAACACGTCGCTAAGAGCGTCCGCTGCCTGCGCTCGTTTGGACGCGTGATCACCTATGGCGCGGCCACCGGCGAAATTCCTCAACTCGATACCCGCCTTCTTTACGCCAAGGGCGCCAGCGTCCACGGACTCTGGCTGTCCGTTCTCAGCGCGAACCGTCCACTGATGGATGCCGCGTGGAAGCAGTTATCGGAATGGCTGGCCGCCGGGAAACTTAATCCCGTGATCGGAAAAGTTTTCCCGCTGGAGCAGGCGCGCGAAGCCTACACCCTGATGCAAGAAGGCAAGAACTACGGAAAGATTGTGTTGAAGATCGGGTAGCACTCAAGCGATTTGCCGTCCCGACCGAAGCGAGGGATATACACTTCACGGCGAACTACAGATCCCTCGCTCCACTCGGGATGACAAACCATTAACGGGGTCGCTCGTGCGCCGCTCCCGGCGCGTCTTTCATCACGGGGCGCTAGGGGTTTCAGCCTTCTCTAGTTCAGCTCCGATGTGCACGCTGTTGCCCGCGCTGGCCTTCAATTTTCGCTCCCAGTTCTTGAATCCAGATTTCTTAACGACGACCGTATGATCGCCCTCGGTGACCTGAACCTCGGAAGGCGTGCTGCCAACAAAACTTCCGTCAACCTCGATGTCTGCTCCCGGTGGGGTGGAGTCGATCTGCAGCTTGGCGGACGCGGCAGTGGCGTTCTGATTATGACTGCCAGCGCTTAGATCCGGCTGGGGGGCGGGCGCCGCCGCTGGTTGAAATTTCGCGATATCGAGCTTCATGTCACCATTGATATAAGCCGTGATCTCGGTGCCCTTGGGGATCGAAATGTCCTTGCCATGCATGAACAGGAAAAATGGGGCAGCAGGAAAAAACACCAGGCTTGTCGCCACGATTCCCGCTGTCATGCCCACGGTATGACTGCCTCCTTGGACGTCCTTCACGGCGCGCAGCGCGGCTTTCTCGCCGCTGATCAGCTTCACATAGTCGATATTGATGTCGAGTTTGCCGGCGCGACCCATCCGGCGCTTCGATTGGGCTTCAGTAACGGTCGCGAAGGCCATGCCACCCTTTGCGATGACGAGAGTGCCGTTTACGCTGATATCCTGAAGGAGTTCAAAATCCACCGTGTCCCCAACCTGTGCATCGCCGGAGGAGATTGTCCGGTTGATTCGCATCTTCACCGGGGTTCCGTCTTCGAGCACAAATCCTCTTGCGGATGTGAAGTTCGAAGGCTCGGCGGGCTGTTGCGGAGGCGCTGGCTGTGCGCTCTGTTGCTCGGGCTGAGCAGCGGTAGCTTGAGTGTTGCCGGTCTGGGCCGGTAACACGTCCAACATCAGTAACATTACCAGAAAAAGACAAAGGCTTGTCCGCATCAAGATTCTCCGATCCTAAATTATTGCAACTGATAACCCGGAAACCCCTATTACCTTGGGTGCAGGAATTATATCAACGCTAATCTCATTCCGCGCACAGCCTCAGTACTTCGGCATCTTCGGGTCAATGCGGTCGGCCCAGGCTAGGATGCCGCCGGTCAGGTTATAGACCTTGGTAAACCCCGAGCGGCGCAGGAAGTTGACCGCTTTTGCGCTGCGTCCGCCCATCTTACAATGGGCCACGATCTCGCGGCTCGGGTCAAGCTCGCTCACGCGCTTCTGCAAGTCGCCCAGCGGAATGAGATATCCATTCAAGTTACAGATCTGAAATTCGTGCGGCTCGCGCACGTCGAGAATGAATACATCGGATTTCGCGTCCAGCCTCTTCTTTAAATCCTCCACCGAGATCGCCGGTACGTCGTTTCCCGCGGGCTGTTCCTGGCCGCGGATGCCGCAGAACTGTTCGTAGTCGATCAACTTCGTAATCGTGCGGTGGGTGCCGCAGACGGGGCAATCGGGATTTTTGCGCAGTTTCAGTTCGCGAAACTTCATGCCCAGCGCATCAATCAGCAGCAAGCGTCCGGCGAGCGAATCGCCCTGGCCCAAAATCAGCTTGATGGTCTCAGTCGCCTGGATCACGCCCACCAGTCCGGGCAAGACGCCGAGCACTCCGCCCTCGGCGCACGAGGGAACGAGGCCGGGCGGGGGCGGCTCGGGATAAAGACAGCGGTAGCATGGGCCGTCTTCGGTGGCAAACACGCTGGCTTGGCCTTCAAAACGAAAAATGGATCCGTAAACATTGGGCTTGCCGGTGAGCACGCAGGCGTCGTTGACCAGGTAGCGGGTGGGGAAATTGTCGGTGCCGTCGGCGACAATGTCGAACTCGCGAAACAAATCCAGAGCGTTGGCGCTGGTTAACTTCATGTCGAACGTTCGCAGATTCAGAAACGGATTGAGCGCATGCAGTTTGTCGGCGGCCGAGTCGAGCTTTTTGCGCCCAACGTCGGCGGTGGTGTGGATGATCTGGCGCTGGAGGTTGGTGTAATCCACCACGTCGTAATCTACGATGCCGAGCGTGCCGACGCCCGCAGCGGTCAGGTAAAATGCCAGCGGCGAGCCCAGTCCGCCGGCTCCAATGCACAGGACCTTCGCGGCCTTGAGCTTGAGCTGCCCTTCCATGCCCACTTCGGGCAGGATGAGATGGCGCGAGTAGCGCAGGATTTCGTCGTTGCTTAAAACAACTTCGGGATTCGTTTCGGCGGATTTGACATCGGCGAGGGAGGCCATAAATTCCTTGAGCTGCGGGTCAGCCGTCGCAGGCAAGCGGCGGCGCAATGGAAATGGTATCACCGACGAAGGACGCAAGGCGAAAACACTCGCGCGCCAGAAAGAGTACCAACGCTCCTCGGCTCGCGCCGCGGCTATTCGTCGTCTTCAGGATAAATATCGGCGTCGGGAGCGTGTGCTCGAATCTCCTGCTTGAAGCGAGCCCGACCTACCAGAAAAATGGAGAAGCGTATCTTAGGCCCGCCATTTTTGGAACGAACGTACGTCGTGCCAGTGTTCGTGCCGTAGGCAACAGAGGCTACGTCTGACCAGTCGATTTCCTTGTCGGGAAGGAACCAACGCCGTTGCCGAATGCCGTGGACGTTGATTACTACCGGCACCGGACGCACCAGGGAGATCAGAAGAAACACTGTCGCGGGGCCCAGAAGAGCGTAAAAGCTCCCACCATCTTTGTGCATCGCCATTGAAACCAGGATCCCGAAAGCAGCCAAGAGTACCAGAACTGTTCTGACAAGGACTTGCATCCGTGCTACCGGAAAAAGCTCCAGCTCGTTGCCGTCTTGTCGCGGCTGTTGGCGTAGAGCTGAGCGCTTGATCGATGAAAAGAATGCGTTGACACCGACAAAGGACCCAACCCAGAACAACAACCCTAAGACCGCGACGAGGAAATTCGCCATTGTCTGTAGCAACCTTCGCGGGCAGAGGCGCCCGCGTCACATTGTCAGACGATTTCAGTCTGCTCGTCCACAAGTTTCTTATCTTCCTCATTCGTGCCCGTCAATTCAAACGACTTCGTAGCCGCTGCCACGCCGTTCTCGACGCTGGTAATCACGTAGGAACAGCCGAACCAGTGGGCTTCGGCGAAGTCGGTGGGCGACCATTGCGCGGGATGATCGGGATGGGAGTGATAGAAGCCGACGATGTCCTCGCCGCGCTCGCGTCCTTCGCGCTGTATGCGGATTAGGTCGCGAGGATCGATGTGGTAGCGGTTGTGGGGCGAGTCGTCGCGCGTGTTGGCGCAGCGCTCGACGCGCGAGACGGTCTTTGGTCCGGCCTCGGCGCCTGTGTCGTCGAACTGCCCAAGCAGCACGCCGCAGCACTCTTGAGGATAGGTTTCCTCTCCGTGTTGGCGAAGCGAATCGTAGGCGGATTGAGAGAGCTTGAGCATCAAAAGTCAGAAACCTCATTTACCACGGAGTCACGGAGAAAACGTTTTTGGATTCTCAATTATTGATTTCCTCCGTGTCTCCGTGCCTCCGCGGTGAACAAAATCCTGGCAAGTCGGCGGCGATGACGGGCAGGCCACGGCCCTTCGTGTTAGCGAAAACGATACTTTATGACTAGAGTAATGTGCCGGCAAGCTTAAAAAGGTATATCTATACTATCGTTGCGGGAATTCAACAGCATTATCATTATCGTCGGATTCGCGGATTCGCGGCGGAGGGTTTTGAGGCCATCGAATCCATGCGAGCCGCATCTAATTCAGGTACAAGCGGAATTGAGTTTATAAAATGACAGCGAAAATCGAAGCGCGGACCTACGAAGAAGCAGTCAACTGGCTGCGCGATCATGGTTTTGATCTGATTGAAGCGCCGGGCGCGCAAATTCGCGTGTTCCTGAAGAAGTACAACTGCTCGGCGGCGATCCAGAAGACGGAGGACGGCGGCGCGAAGATTTTTGCCTATCCTGGATACATGATTGGCAACGAGATTTCGAAGCTGGTCAATCGCGGCTATCAGCAATTCCTGAAGACGAGCAAAGCCGAAGTTCCGGCTACGGCCGACCACCTGAAGGCACTGCAACAGTTCTCCGAAGAAATGAAGGAAGCGCTGGCGCTGCCCAGCCTGTATAACGAGTCGCTCGGAACCACCAGCGAGTCGTACCATTACGATCGCATCCAGGACCGCGACCAGCCTGAGGTCGAGCGTCCCAAGCGCCCCTGGGAGACGGTGAAGGTGAAGGTAGCCGCGGCAACCAAAAAGGCGTAGATGTGGGCGGCGCGCTGAAAGCTCTCAGCTTTCAGTTAGCAGCTGTCAGTTCGCGACTTCCAGGAACGAACGCCTCTCGTCGAACTTCAGCGGCACACTAGAACAAGACAAAAAGTGGGCGGAAGGGGTCATCGCCGAAAGGACCTGGCGGCCCACGCGCCGATGCCGCCCGCAGCGAGAAACCCGCTACCTAGAAGCAGCCAGCCTTCCACGGCCAGGGAGCGGAACAACTGCGGAATCGTCAGCCGGTTCGGCTCGAAGGTCTCCGGGCTATGGGCGATGTTTTCGGAGAGTCGGCGAACCATTAGAACCACCGAATTGAAATTGGCAACGTAAACGTAGTTGTTGTCCTGCACGGTCAAAAGAGGAATCGTGCACTGGGAGACAAAAGGACCGTCGAACATGGGGCTGTCTCCCACGCCCACGGTAATCGCATATCGTTTTGCGTACTGGCTGACAAAATCCGCTTTTTGCTGCGGGCTGACCGCGTTGCACGATTCAATAATTCCGTCCTTTCGGCTGAACTTGTATTCGGACCGGCAAACGTGGTCCTTGGGGATTCGGTACTTTTCCGCGAGCCGGTCGATGTAATAGCTGGGACCACTCGAAACCAGGTAGGTGTCGACGTCCATTTCCAAAAGCTCATGCGTCCAAGGCTGCAAGGCCACACTGTCAAAATATGCTCTGGCTTGCTCCTCGTTAAGCTTTTTGGACGCAAACAGCGAAATAATTTCTTCGCCGAACTCATCAAAACTCAGGTCCTTACCCAGCCTGGCTTCCAGTTGTTTGTAAGCTGGCTCGCATCCCATCGCGATGGCGTATTCCTGCTGGATGAACCTGCGAGTGAGAGTCTTGTCAACGTCGAGAAAAACAGCAACCTTCATAGATGCCTCCAGAATTCACCAAGGGGATCCCGTATTGCCGAATAGGCTCAAGCAGCCAGGGTGAGTTTCAACCATGGCTGTGGTTCGACGACAGCTCGTTTATTCTGCCTGCGCCTTCCCGCATCCCGGCGATCTTGGCTTTGCCCCCCTGCGGAAAGGCAGGGTTTCAAGGTTTCAGAGTCCCCACGTCGTGCCGATTAGCATGGATATACTCCGAACTTTCGAACTTTGCAACCTTGAAACTTTGTAACCTGCTTCTATCGCCCTCGATCCATCGCCTGGTTGGCGAGGCGGTCGGCAATCTTGTTGTGTTCGCGCAAGGCGTGGCGGATTTCGAAGTGCTCGAGCCGCCGCACCAGTTGCTGGGCCTGGTCGTAGAGCTGGCGCAGTTCGGGATGCCGCACCTTGTAGATGCCTTTCATCTGCCGCACCATCAGTTCGGAATCGCTGATCACCTTGAGCGCCTTGATCCTATTTTCGCCGGCATAGCGCAGCGCGGCGAGCAGCCCCTGATACTCGGCGTAGTTGTTGGTGCGGTGGCCCAGATATTCGCTAAGCTGGGCGACGGGATGGCCGGAGGGGTCGGTGATGGCAACGCCGTATCCGGCAGGCCCGGGATTGCCGCGGGCCCCGCCATCGACGTGCGCGGTGTAAGCGGCGAATGCGGATTTCGTCGCCGGGAAAAGATTGCCGGATTCGCGGGAGCGCGGAGGCAAAGACTTAGACATAGTCCGAGTTTACAACGTGA
This sequence comes from uncultured Acidobacteriaceae bacterium, assembly GCA_963709835.1. GTDB lineage: Bacteria > Acidobacteriota > Terriglobia > Terriglobales > Acidobacteriaceae > Acidiflorens. The sequence continues at coordinate 8,682 of CAVPYG010000053.1, read as the reverse complement.
ATGCGGATCCTCCGAAGCAGACGGCACGCGGGATCGGGGTCCCCATGCTTTTCGCGCACTTTTTCGCGCACTTTGCGAACAGGGTGGGTGATGCGCGGTACAGGAAACTCAATTTATACTCTTTGTACTTTTCGCGCGAAGGCGATGGGCGGAGATTTTCGTTGGACGAGGTGAAAGCCGCCGTGAAATCACAGCCTGCGCCTGGGAGGGTGACTGTGGGTGCAATTGAATACCGGTTCAAACCAGCCGATGCCGCATTTCGCGGTGCCCGCTTCAACGACTTAGCCATTCGACGATCCGGCGTGAGCCGATCGGTATTTACCCCCGAAACGGCAGTGGGGCCTTATGGCTTCCCGGCCTGGCTGCGCATCACCCACTACGTCAACTTCCTGTTCCTGATCCTGCTCATCCGCAGCGGCTTGCAGATCCTCATGGACCACCCCCGGCTGTACTGGAACGTCCATTGCACGCCCGGCACGGAGTGGCTCCGGCTCACGCCGATCGAGGTGCCCACGGACCGCGTCTGGACGGCCAAGGACGACTCCCGCCCGCTTTCCCCTTGGATCGGCCTGCCCGGCTACCGGCACACGCGTCGGCATGGCCCGGCACTGGCACTTCCTCAGCGTCTTGTTCTGGGTCGGCAACGGCCTGGTCTTCGTGGTCCTGCTGTTTTGCACCGGGCAGTGGCAGCGCCTGGTGCCGACCTCCTGGCAGATCGTGCCCGACGCCTGGGCCGTCTTCGTCCACTACGCCACCTTCCACCTGCCGCCGGAGCCGAACGGCTTCTACCGCTACAACGCCCTCCAGCAATTGGCGTACTTCGGGGTGGTGTTCGTCCTGGCCCCGCTGGCGATGCTGACCGGCCCGTCGATGTCGCCGGCCTTCACGGCCCGGTTCCCGTGGTACCCGAAGCTGCCCGGCAACCGCCAGATCGGCCGGTCGATCCACTTCCTCATCATGTGCGCCTTCGTCGCATTCATCATCGGCCATGTGACCATGGTGGTGCTCACCGGATTCGTCCGGAACATGAACCACATCGTGGTGGGCACGGACGACGCCAACCCGATCGGCCTGTATCTCGGCCTGGCGGGGATCGGCGTGATCGTGCCGGTGAACGTGCTCGCCAACTGGCTGGCGTGGAGCCACCCGCGGGCCGTCCAGCACGCCGCCAAGGCGATCGTCACTCCGGTCATGGGCTTCCTTCTCGACCGCGCCGCCCCGGTGGCCGAGTTCGGCCGCGAAGACATCTCGCCCTTCTTCTGGGCCAACGGCAAGCATGCCGACCTGCGACGAATGGAAGACGCTGGCCGCCGGCGACTTCAAGGATTACCGGCTCAAGGTCTACGGCCTGGTGGAGAACCCGGTCGAGCTGTCGCTGGACGACCTCCGGGCGCTGGGCAAGAAGACCCAGATCACGCTGCACCATTGCATCCAGGGCTGGTCGGGCATTGCCGAGTGGGGCGGGCTGCCGCTGGCGGAACTGATCAAGTTGGTCCGGCCGAAGCCCAAGTGCAAGGCAGTCGTCTTCTACTCGTTTGGCGAGGGCGTCGAGTTCAGCACGGGCGTCGCGGGCGGCCAATATTACGACAGCCTCTCGATCGCGAACGCTCTGCACCCGCAAACCCTGCTGGCTTACGAGATGAACTACCAGCCGCTCAATCATCTGCACGGGGCGCCGTTGCGGCTGCGGGTCGAGAACCAGCTCGGCTTCAAGATGGTCAAGTGGATCCAGGCGATCGAGTTCGTCGAGGATGTCCAGTCGATCAACAAGGGCGAAGGCGGCTACGCCGAGGACCACGAATACTTCGGCGAACTGGCCAACATCTGACGCCTGCGAGGAGCGGGCGTCAGTCTCGCAAGAGAAAGGAAAACCACATGGAACTGGGCATGATCGGTCTGGGCCGGATGGGCGCCAACATGGTGCGGCGGCTGCTGCGGGCCGGTCACGAATGCGTCGTCTTCGACGTTCATCCGGAAGCCGTGCAGGCACTGGTCAAGGAGGGCGCGGTCGGGGCGACGTCGCTCGACGACTTCGTCGCACAAGCTGAGCAAGCCGCGGGCCGTCTGGATGATGGTGCCGGCGGCCGTGGTCGATCCGACGCTCGAAGACCTTGTCCCGCTCCTGGAACGCGGCGACATCGTCATCGACGGCGGCAACTCCTACTACCACGACGACATCCGCCGCGCCGCCGAGCTGAAAGCGAAGGGCATCCACTACGTCGACGTCGGCACCAGCGGCGGCGTCTGGGGGCTCGGAGCGCGGCTACTGCCTGATGATCGGCGGCGAGGACAGCGTCGTCCAGCGCCTCGACCCGATCTTCGCCGCGCTCGCCCCGGCATCGAGGCGGCGCCGCGCACGCCGGGCCGGGAGAAGGTGGGCGGCACCGCCGAGCACGGCTACCTGCACTGCGGGCCGAGCGGCGCGGGCCACTTCGTCAAGATGGTCCACAACGGCATCGAGTACGGCCTCATGGCCGCCTACGCCGAGGGCCTGAACATTCTGCGCCACGCCAACGTCGGCAAGCAGCAGCGCGACCGTCGATGCCGAGACCACGCCGCTGCGCCACCCGGAGCACTACCAATACGACCTGAACCTGGCCGACATCGCCGAGGTCTGGCGGCGCGGCAGCGTCATCGCCTCGTGGCTGCTGGATCTGACCGCCGACGCGCTGCTCAAGAGCCCGGACCTGGCGAAGTTCACGGGCCGGGTGTCCGATTCGGGCGAGGGCCGCTGGACGATCAAGGCGGCCATCGACGAGGCGGTCCCGGCGCCCGTCCTCAGCGCCGCGCTCTACGAGCGCTTCAGCTCGCGCGGCGAGGCCGACTTCGCCGACAAGCTGCTGTCCGCCATGCGCTATCAGTTCGGCGGCCACGAGGAAAAGACCGCCGCCCCGAAGGGAGGCGTCTGATGGCCGCCTCCCATTCGGACGCGCTGGTGCTCTTCGGTGTGACGGGCGATCTCGCCCACAAGATGATCTTCCCGGCGCTCTATGCGATGGTGAAACGGGACGCGCTGAAGGTCCCGGTCATCGGCGTCGCCTTCCCGAAGTGGAGTCTGGCGGAGTCTGCGCGACCGCGTGCAGGACAGCATCAACGCGATCGGGCGGGATCGACGACCAACGCGCCTTCGACCAACTTCTGTCCCTGCTCAGCTACGTGAGCGGGGACTATAAGGACCAGGGCACGTTCACGAAGATCAAAGAGGCGCTGGGTCGCGCTCGACGCCCGGCGCACTACCTCGCCATCCCGCCCTCGCTTTTCGCGACGGTGATCACAGGGCTCGGCGCCGCGAACCTGGCCGAGCATGCGCGCGTCATCGTCGAAAAGCCTTTCGGCCGCGACCTGGCCTCGGCGCGTGAGCTGAACCGCGTCGCGAGGTCGGTGTTCCCGGAAGACTCGATCTTCCGCATCGATCACTTCCTCGGGAAGGAGGCGATCATGAATATCCTCTATTTCCGCTTCGCCAACTCGTTCCTGGAACCGATCTGGAACCGCAACTACGTGGCCAGCGTGCAGATCACCCTGTCCGAGACCTTCGGCGTGGAGAACCGCGGCGCGTTTTACGAAACCGCCGGCTGTCTGCGCGACGTGATCGAGAACCACCTCTTCCAGGTCGTCGCGCTGCTGGCCATGGAGCCGCCGGCCTATCAGGGGCTTTGGAGCCGTGCATAGCGAGAAAGCCAAGGTCTTCCAGGCCATGCGCCCGCTGAAGCCCGACGACCTGGTGCGCGGCCAGTACGCGGGCTACCGAAAGGAGCCAAACGTGGCGAAGGACTCCGACGTCGAGACTTTCTGCGCCCTGCGGCTTTTCATCGACTCGTGGCGTTGGGAGGGGGTGCCCTGGTACCTGCGCTCCGGCAAATGCCTGGCCGAAACGGCGCACGAGGTCCTGGTGGAGTTGAAGCCGCCGCCGCAGGAGCTTTTCGCCGACTCGGCGCCGGCGACCGGCCGGGCCAACTATCTGCGATTCCGGCTCTCCCCCAGTTCCGCCGTCGCGCTTGCCGCTCGCGTCAAACGCGCAGGGAAGGAATTCGTCGGCGACCAGCGAGAACTCTACCTGGTCGAAGAACAGCCGGGCGAGGAATCGCCCTACGAGCGGCTCCTGGGCGACGCCATGGCCGGCGACGGAGCGCTCTTCACCCGTGAGGACGCGGTTGAGGCCGCCTGGGCGGTGGTCGAGCCAGTCCTTGAAGACCCACCACCGGGCCCGCCCCTACGAGCGCTGGCAGTTGGGGGCCGAAAGAGGCTGACGATCCTGATCGCCGCAGACGGCTGCTGGCATAATCCCAAGCCCAAGGAGGTGTCCGGATGACGAGCTGCCGCAGTCTTATCCGCCGATCGCACCGTCGACTGCACGAACTGCCGTAGGAGAGAAACGATGAAAGCGACCCAAAAACTCCACGACATGGGCCAGAGCCTCTGGCTCGACAACATCACCCGCGGTCTGCTGACCAGCGGCACGCTCCGCCGCTACATCCAGGAGTTCTCGGTCACGGGGCTCACCTCGAACCCCACGATCTTCGACCACGCCATCAAGAACAGTCACGACTACGACGACGCCATCCGCCAGAAATTGAAGGAAGGCAAGTCGGGCGAGGCGCTGTTCTTCGAGCTGGCGCTGGAGGACCTCAGGCAGGCCGCCGATCTGTTTCGGCCGATCCACGACCAGACCAACGGCGTGGACGGCTGGGTGTCGCTGGAGGTCTCGCCTCTGCTGGCCCACGACACGGCCGGCACCCTCGCCGCGGCCAAGGAACTTCACGCCCGGGCGGCACGGCCCAACCTCTTCATCAAGATACCGGGCACCAAGGAGGGCCTCCCCGCCATCGAGGAGGCGATCTTCGCGGGTGTGCCGATCAACGTGACACTCCTGTTCTCCCGCGCGCAGTATGTCGCGGCCGCCGAGGCGTACCTGCGCGGCATCGAGCGGCGCATCGCCGCCGGGCTGAATCCCGCTGTCGGCTCCGTGGCTTCGATGTTTATCAGCCGCTGGGACGTCGCGGTGAAGGCCAAGGCACCGGAGGCGCTGCGCGACCAACTCGGCATCGCTGTGGCTGGACAGACCTACGAGACATACCGCTCTTTGATCGATTCGCCGCCCTGGCAGCGTATCTTCAACGCCGGTGCCCGCCGCCAGCGCCTCCTCTGGGCCAGCACCGGGACCAAGGACCCCGAAGCCTCCGACATCCTGTACATCCGCGCGCTCGCCTCACCCTTCACCGTGAACACGATGCCCGAGGCCACGTTGAAAGCCCTCGCCGATCATGGGGATATCGGCCAGACCTTGCCCGCGCGTGCCCGCTACTGCGACGAGGTGCTGGCCAAGTTCGCCAAGGCCGGCATTGACACCGATGCCCTGGCCGCCCAACTCCAGGACGAAGGGGCCAAATCGTTCGTCAAGTCCTGGAACGAACTGATGGAGTGCATCGCGTCCAAGAGCGAGGCGCTCAAGAAGGCCGGTTCTTCGACGCAGGACTTCAAGAACAGGAGAACGAACATGACGGCAACCATCGCACCACTCACTCAACGCGCGGCGTGGAAGGCCCTCGAAGCCCATTACCTGCAAGATCCGGGATCTGCATCTCCGGAAGCTCTTCGCGGACGACCCCAAACGCGGGGAGCGCCTGACCGCCGAGGCCGTCGGCATCTACTTCGATTACTCGAAGAACCGCATCACCGACGAGACGGTGAAGCTCCTGCTGCAACTGGCCGAGGAATCCGGCCTGCGGTCCCGTATCGATGCCATGTTTCGGGGGGAGAAGATCAACGTTACCGAGAAGCGGGCCGTCCTGCACGTGGCCCTGCGCGCCCCCAAAGGGCAATCCATCGTCGTGGACGGCGAGGATGTGGTGCCCCAGGTGCATGCCGTCCTCGACAAGATGGCCGACTTCTCCGCCGGGTGCGCGGCGGGGAGTGGAAGGGCCACACCGGCAAGCCGATCCGCAATGTCATCAATGTCGGCATCGGCGGGTCCGACCTGGGGCCGGTGATGGCCTACGAGGCCTTGCGACACTACAGCCAGCGCGACCTGACCTTCCGCTTCGTTTCCAACATCGATGGCACCGACTTCGCCGAGGCGACACGCGACCTCGACGCCGCGGAGACGCTGTTCATCATCTCGTCGAAGACCTTCACGACTCTGGAGACGATGACCAACGCGCACACGGCACGCGTCTGGTGCTCTCAAGACTTTGAAACATCACGCCGCCATCGCCAAGCATTTCGTCGCTGTCTCGACCAACGCCGAGGAGGTGGCGAAGTTCGGCATCGACACCGCCAACATGTTCGAGTTCTGGGACTGGGTCGGCGGCCGCTACTCGATGGACTCGGCGATCGGGCTCTCGACGATGATCGCCATCGGCCCCGAACATTTCCGCGCGATGCTCGACGGCTTCCATCAGATGGACGAGCATTTCCGCACGGCCCCTTTCGAGCGAAACCTGCCCGTGCTCATGGGGCTCCTGGCCGTCTGGTACAACAACTTCTTCGGCACGCAGACCGTCGCGGTCTTGCCGTATGAGCAGTACCTGAAGCGCTTCCCGGCCTACCTTCAGCAATTGACGATGGAGAGCAACGGCAAGCACGTCACGCTGGATGGAACGGAAGCCGCCTACCAGACCGGGCCGATCTACTGGGGGGAGCCGGGCACCAATGGCCAGCATTCCTTCTACCAACTGATCCATCAGGGGACCAAGCTCATCCCCTGTGACTTCATCGCGTTTGCCCAGCCGCTTAACCCGCTCGGCCGCCACCACGACATACTCCTGGCCAACGTTCTTGCCCAGGCGGAGGCGCTGGCCTTTGGCAAGACGTCTCAGGAGGTTCAGGCCGAAGGCACGCCGCCCTGGCTGGTGCCACACCGCACCTTCGAGGGCAACCGTCCGTCCAACACGATCCTGCTGGAGCGGCTAACCCCGGCGGCGCTGGGGAAACTCGTCGCGCTGTACGAACACAGCGTTTTCACCCAGGGGGCCATCTGGCAGATCGACTCGTTCGACCAGTGGGGGGTCGAGTTGGGGAAGGTGCTCGCCCAGCGCATCATCCCCGAACTCGAGAGCCAGACCGAGCCCCAACTCAAGCACGATAGCTCAACCAACACCCTGATCCGGCGCTACCGGAAACTCAAGGCGACGTCATAATGACTATCGGTTTCGACCAGACGAGGGAGACCCTGGCGAAAACGTCGCCACGGCAAGGGAGGGAAATGCCATGAAAATCAGCCCATTTGCGGGAAAGCCGGCCGAACCATCGCATGCTGGTCAATGTGCCCAGACTTGTCACGGCCTATTATGCCGAGACGCCTGATCCCTCGGTGCCGGCGCAACGGGTCGCGTTTGGCACGTCAGGGCACCGCGGTTCCGCGTTCGATAAGGCTTTCAACGAGTGGCATATCCTGGCCATCAGTCAGGCCATTTGCCTGTACCGGAAGCAGCAGAAGATCGACGGCCCGTTGTTCCTCGGCATGGATACGCATGCCCTCTCCGTGCCGGCTGTTGCCAGCGCGCTGGAGGTGCTGGCGGCCAACGGCGTGGAAGTCATGCTCGCGACAGGGGGACGAGTATACCCCGACTCCTGCCGTTTCCCACGCGATTCTGACGTACAACCGCGGGCGGAAAACGGGTCTTGCCGATGGCATCGTGATCACGCCTTCGCATAATCCGCCCCATGACGGCGGCTTCAAGTACAATCCCCCCCACGGCGGGCCGGCGGAGCCAGCCATCACTGACTGGATCGAGGCGAAGGCGAACGAGTTTCTCGAAAGCAGCCTGCGGGGCGTTAACAGGATTCCTTACGAGAAGGCGCTGCGGGCCTCCACAACCCACCGGCACGACTACCTCGACGCCTACACGAACGACCTCGGCAATGTGATCGACATGGATGTCATTCGCGGCGCAAAGATCAGCCTGGGGGTCGATCCGCTCGGCGGCGCCGGCGTCCACTACTGGGCGCCGATTGCCGAGCGCTACGGGCTGAACCTCACGGTCGTCAACAAGGAAGTCGATCCGACCTTCCGCTTCATGACGGTCGATTGGGACGGCCAGATCCGCATGGACCCATCTTCGCCTTATGCGATGGAGAGGTTGATCGGCCTGAAGGACAAATTCGAGATCGCCTTCGCCTGTGATACCGACCATGACCGGCACGGGATTGTCACCAAGAGCGCGGGTTTGCTCCCGCCCAATCACTACCTTTCGGTCGCCATCTTCTACCTCTTCCAGCACCGGCCGAAATGGCGCAAGGACGCGGCGATCGGCAAGACGCTGGTGAGCACCCAGATGATCGATCGGGTTGCCGCAAAGCTTGGCCGGAAGCTCTACGAGGTGCCGGTCGGCTTCAAATGGTTCGTTGCTGGCTTGCTCGACGGCTCGCTTGGCTTTGGCGGAGAGGAGAGCGCGGGAGCGTCTTTCGTCCGTCTGGATGGCAGCGTCTGGACGACGGACAAAGACGGCATCATCCCGGCCTTGCTGGCGGCGGAGATCACGGCCCGGATGGGCCGAGACCCCGGCGAAATCTACCACGACCTCACGCGCGAGTTCGGTGAGCCTGTTTATGACCGCGTTGCAGGCGCCGGCCACTCCGGAGCAAAAGAAACTGCTGGCGAAACTCTCACCCCAGCAGGTCAAGATCACCGAACTGGCGGGCGAAAAAATCCAGACCGTCCTCACCCACGCGCCGGGCAAC
>CAVPYG010000052.1:0-53964 GCA_963709835.1 uncultured Acidobacteriaceae bacterium | reverse complement strand
GAAGGCTTCGAGAGCCATCGCGCGGACGGCGATGCGGTTTTCGGCGAGCCGAGCACGGACTAACGGCAGCAGGCGCAGGCGCTGCGGCCGCGTCAGGGCATTATGCGCGGCGGCGACGAGGACGTAGCCGCGGGCTTGCCACTCTTCCATCGGCAACGCGGCGGCGACTTCGGCCAGCACATCGCCGAAGGCGGCGAGAATGCCGGGTTCGCGGCGGCTGACGAGGCGAGCGAGTTGGGCGGCGCAGCGATGGTCGAAGGGATCATCGGAGCAGAGCTCGCGGATCAGTTCACGGACGGCGTCGCGTGGCCCCGAAGTTCCAGGTGGGAACCTACTATAGCCACTTAGTGGACGCCGGGGGCGGCGAAAGTACGACAGTACCCGGGGATTACTCCAAAGACTGGACGATCTCCAGCCGCTATGACTTCAACTCCCATTTCTACGCCAAGCTGGAAGAACACTTTCTCCATGGCACGGACATAGGCTACTACTCGGACACGAACCCAAACGGATTGAAATCCCAGTCGAAAATATTGGCCGCCAGGATCGGCGTCACGTTCTGAACTGAGACTTATGAGAAAAGAGGGAATCATTATGAAGCAATTACGAGTTTTAGCCATTGCCGTATTTCTGCTCGTAGCCTCAGCGAATGTCTGGGCGCAGGCGAAGAGCTACAAGATCATCGTCAACCCATCGAACTCGGTGTCTTCGATCAGCCGGGAAGACCTGTCGCGCATTTTTCTCAAGAAGACGACCAAGTTTTCGGATGGACGCAGCGCGTCGCCCGTGGATCTTCCCATTAGTTCACCAACCCGGGAGAGTTTCTCCAAGGATGTTCATGGGAAATCCGCCTCCGCAGTGGAGGCCTACTGGCAGCAGCTGATCTTCTCCGGCCGGGACATTCCGCCAGGGCAGAAAAGCGAAGGTGGCGTGCTCGAGTTCGTGCGCTCCAACGAGAACGCCATCGGCTATGTTTCGGCTGGCGCCGACACCGGGGGCGTCAAGGTAATTACCGTCACCGACTAACGACACCGACTCACCATCGGGAAGTTGAACACGAGGGAAATACTCATGATTAACAAACTTAAGTTTCAACAGAAAATGTTGATCGGTCCAGCGCTGGCCGGGATTTCATTCTGCCTGGTATTGGCGATCACGCTGGTTCTTGGCTCCCGCAGTGCGGGCCAAATGCAGCAGGTCGAATCCGGATATTACCCTTCCGTGGAAATGAGCAGGGATTTGGAAGAGAACCTGAACGCGATCCAAAGGGGTTTGCAGGATGCGGTCGCCGCCAAGAACAGCGAGGCCCTGGCGGAGACCGACGCCCTTAAAGACAAGTTCCTGCAACGTTTGCAAAGAGAACAAAACAACCCGGTACTCGACCACCGGGACCTGGACCAACTCGATGCTGAAATGCGGGACTACTACGCCCAGGCGCGGCAGAGCACCGAAGGCATGATCGCAGGCAGCGTGACCGAAGACTTGAGTCAGTCGCTGGCGTCCATGAAAACCAAGTACAACGCCATCCACGACAAGCTCCAGGCCAACACAATTCGCGACAAGTCCAGCATCACGCGCGCATTTGAAGATACCAAGGACTCACAGCATCGCGCGATCCTGCTGACTCTAGTCGTGTCGTTACTCTGCCTCGGGCCGATGATGGCCGCGACTTGGTACGTGGCCAAGACTGTGACCCGGTCGCTGCTGGAAGCCGTGCGCGTTGCCAACGAACTCTCTCAGGGCAACCTGTCGGCCGGTGTAACGGTATACACCACGGACGAAACTGGACAAATGCTGCAAGCGATGAAGGATATGTCGGAGCGGCTCTCGCAGACTCTCGGCGAAGTTAAGAACTCAGCCAGCGCCCTGGCGGCGGCGGCGGCGCAAGTCGCCGCCGGAGCGCAGACCGTTTCGCAAGGCACTTCCGAACAGGCGGCGTCGGTCGAGGAAACTACCAGCAGTCTGGAAGAAATGAGTGCCTCGATCACGCAAAACGCGGAAAACAGCCGGTTGATGGAGCAAATGTCGTCGAAAGGCGCGGGCGATGCGGAAACCAGCGGCAAGGTGGTCAATGAGACCGTGGGCGCCATGAGAGCGATTGCGGAAAAAATCTCGGTGATTGAAGAAATCGCCTATCAGACAAACTTGCTGGCCTTGAACGCGGCCATTGAGGCGGCCCGCGCCGGCGAGCATGGCAGAGGCTTCGCGGTAGTGGCTTCGGAGGTCCGGAAGCTGGCGGAACGAAGCCAGGATTCGGCAAAGGAAATCGGCAGTCTGGCATCGGACAGCGTGAGAGTGGCGGAGCGCTCGGGCAAACTGCTCGATGACTTGGTCCCAGCCATCCGAAAGACCGCGGACCTGGTGCAAGAAGTGGCGTCGGCTTCGCGCGAACAGGCAACCGGAGTCAACCAGATGAACAAGGCGATGATTCAGGTGGATCAAGTGACGCAGAGGAATGCGTCCGCCGCCGAAGAGATGTCGAGCACCGCCGAAGAGATGTCCTCTCAATCGGAAGCCTTGATGCAGTTGATGGCTTTCTTCCACACCGAGGAGTCGCCAGCCTCGTTCCCATTGCGCGGTTCGACGCAAGTCAGGCCGGTCGCGCGCGGGGCCGGTTCGTGGCAGCCTCTTGGGCAGCATTGGGTTCCGGGCGAGCCTTCTCATGCCGGGCCGGTACAGGCTAAGCCGGGGAACCGCTCGCTAAGGGATGATCTCGCGCGCGGACATAGCACCGGGATCTAAGGAAAACTGAATTATGACGCCACAAACGAAAGAGGCCGTGGAGCAGCAGCAGTATCTGACGTTCCTCCTTTGCGGCGAGGAATATGCGATCGCCATTCTGCGGGTGAAAGAAATCATCGGCTACGACACTGTCACCACCGTGCCGAAGACGCCGCAGTGGGTCCGTGGAGTGATCAATCTGCGCGGGAACGTGGTGCCGGTGGTGGACCTGGCGGTGAGATTCGGACTTGCAGAGAGACAGGTCACCAAGACCACTTGCATCATCATTGTGGAGCGGGAATTGGAAAACCAGAACACGATGATGGGAGTGATCGCCGATGCCGTAAGCCAGGTGATGGACATTGGCCCTGCGGATGTCCGAACCGTGCCGACCTTCGGGACGCACATCAAAGTCGACTACCTGCAAGGCATGGCGCAACTGGGAAAGAAATTCGTTTTGTTGCTGGACGTGGACAAGGTGCTCTCCGCGGGCGAACTGCCGGATGTGCGGGAAATGCCGGGAACTGCGGAGGACGAGAACACTCGGGCCGTGGCGGCGAGCCAGGATTAAAGCCGGCTCTGCGGACTGCAAGAGACAGATGAAAGGGAAGAGCGATGTCCAAGTTAATTCTGCTCGTGGATGATTCCGTCACCTCGCGCTTGCGGGGCCGGGCGTTATTCGGAGACCAGAAGGAATATCAGGTTATCAGCGCTTGCGACGGGATGGAAGGTGTGGAAAAAGCGCTGGCGCATCGGCCCGACCTGATTCTGATGGATGTTGAAATGCCTCGAATGACCGGGGTCGAAGCCTGCCGGACGTTGCGGCATAACAAGGCGACTATGAGCACTCCCATCATTCTGCTCACCATGCGAGGCGAAGACGCTGCGGTGAAAGCCGGGTTCGACAGCGGTTGCAACGAGTACATGCTCAAGCCGGTGAACGAAGAAAAGCTCTTTACCGTTTTGAAAAAGTACTTGAGATGAACAGCGTAGCCCCGGGATGGCAACCGGCGAGAAGGCATGATGCACAGAGGATCGTTCTCAGGTTTTTCGGGGTACAGCCGCAGGGCGGCGACAGGAGCCGCGTCATTCGATGTGGCGCCCCGCGCGATTTCGTCGTATGACTTCCAGCGCTTTCAGGCGCTCATCTATCGCGAGTCGGGAATATCGCTGTCGGACGCCAAGGCAGGCCTGTTGACGGGAAGGCTTTCCAAACGCCTGCGCGCCTTGGGCCTCATGACCTTTACCGAATATTACAACCGCGTGACTGCGGACGACGAAGAGCGCCGGGCCATGCTCGACGCCATCACCACCAACGAAACCCATTTCTTTCGAGAACCCGATCACTTCCAGTTTCTGGAGCAAAACGTTCTGCCAGTTTGGCGGGCCAGCGCGGAGGCCGGAAGACGCGCTCGGACCATTCGCGCATGGAGCGCCGGTTGTTCGACAGGGCAGGAGGCGTATTCGCTGGCCATGTTGCTGGTGGACTGGTTCCCGCCCTCCCAAGGATGGTCCGTCGAAATTTTGGCCACCGATCTTTCGCGCCGCGTGCTTGCCATCGCAGAGGAAGGGGTGTGGAACAAGGATAGGGCCCATGAGATACCGCTGCGCTACTTGCGGGCATACACGCTGAAAGGACTTGGCGAAAACCAAGGGAAACTCAAGGCGGCTCCAGCTATTCGCGTGATTCGTTTCGTGCGCCTGAATCTGAACGATGCCGCTTTCCCCGATATCGGCAAATTCGACCTCATTTTCTGCAGGAATGTTTTGATTTACTTTGACGCGGAGAGCAGAGCGCGGACCATTAGCCGCCTGCTCCGGCACCTCGAGCCGGAAGGCTATTTCTTTGTTGGACACGCGGAGAGTATGAATTCAACCTGCCCTGGTTTGCGCCGTGTTATGGCCACGGTCTATACCCCAGCGGAGAATCGAAGCGCCCCAAGACATGCAACCAGAAGATAGCGGGACCATCAACGTGCTGGTGGTGGACGATTCAGCGGTTGTGCGTCAGGTGCTGGAGGCCGTGCTCTCGCAAGAACCCGACATGCTGGTCATGGTCGCGTCCGATCCCTTGATTGCCCAGCAGAAGATGGCGCGCTGCCGGCCCGATGTGATCGTTTTGGATCTCGAGATGCCGAGGATGGACGGCCTCACGTTCTTGCGCAAGATCATGGCCGAAGACCCGATCCCCACCGTGATCTGTTCCGGGGTCGCCGCCCGCGGCACCCAAGCCGCGTTGCGCGCGCTGGACGAGGGCGCGGTCGGAATTGTCAGCAAGCCGGAACTCGGGGTCCGCAATTTCCTCTACGAGTCTGGACTGGTGCTCACCGACATGGTCCGCTCGGCCGCGCACGCCCGGATCGGCCGCCGTTACCGCGCCCTGGATTTGCCCCGCCCCAAGATGGCTCCGCGGCCACTTCCTCTCACTGCGCAGGTTTCTGCCCATGCGATCGTCGCCATTGGAGCTTCCACCGGAGGAACGGAAGCGCTGGCTGAAATCCTCAGCGCGATGCCGCCGGATGCTCCTGGCATCGCCGTCGTGCAGCATATGCCGGAGGTATTCACCGCCGCTTTTGCCGCGCGCCTGAATCAGATCAGCCAGATTCAGGTCAAAGAAGCCGAAGCCGGCGATCGCATCGCGGCGGGCACAGCGCTGATCGCGCCTGGCAACCGGCATCTGTCCATCAGGCGGCGAGGCGCGCAATTCTACGCCGAGATCGGCGACGGTCCTCTGGTTTCCCGTCACCGTCCCAGTGTGGACGTGCTGTTCCGGTCCGTGGCGCGCGCCGCCGGAGCCGATGCGATGGGCGTCATCTTGACCGGCATGGGCAATGACGGCGCTGAAGGCCTGCTGGAAATGAAGAAGTCGGGAGCCGAGACCATCGCTCAAGACGAGACGAGTTGCGTTGTTTTTGGAATGCCGAAAGAAGCCATTGCCTGCGGCGCCGTCAACGTTGTTCTCCATCTTTCAAAGATTCCAGCCAGAATCCTAGTGATGGCTTCCAGGATGAACCTGACGCGCTCCACTGGGGTGGTTCCATGAGTGGAATACAGCCGCATCGCTTCCCGCGCGTACGCGCGGCACGAACGCGCCACGATCTGTTCGAATGAGTGCAGGAACGCGATCCCATCCTCGACCCAGCCACTCCACTTCTCGGCACCCTCGACCCTGAGGCCCTTGGCCGCGGCCTGCGAGATGGCTCCCGGCCTCGAACCGTCAGCTTGCGTGGCGTCCGGCCCTGAGTGGCGGAAGGCGCATCCTAGGACATATCACTCCGAAATACTAGCTCTCTGACCGCGTAGTTGAGTTCCTCTCACAATTGAGCGCCATTCGATCCCCGTCCGCGCCTGGCGCGTAACGTTCACCAGCTTGCGATTATCACAGCCCCGAGGTGTGGCCATGGTGTACTGTGGCAGAGTCGCGTGCGGGAGATCGGCTGCGCACGCGAGACGGGCTTTGGAAAGGAGTGCAGCCGAAGATGACTTCATCTCAAACCAGTCCGTTCATTCTCAATCTGGATAGCTCCCAGGCGACACTCGACCGGGTGGGCGGCAAGGGTGCATCGCTGGCGCGCATGGCGGCGGCTGGGTTGCCCGTGCCGCCCGGCTTCCACATCACCACCGGCGCTTATCGCCGCTATGTGGAGGAGAACCATCTCGGCGACAGGATACTGTCCGCCGCGGCACAGCCACAGGCCAATGACCTCGCCGCGCTGGAGCGCGCGTCGGAGCAAATCCAATCGCTCATCGCACAAGGCACGATACCCGGCGACATCGCCGAACTGATACGCCAGTGGTATGGCGAGCTGGGCGCCGATGCTGCAGTAGCGGTGCGCTCGTCGGCGACGGCGGAAGATTTGCCGGGCATGTCGTTCGCCGGCCAACTGGAGTCGTATCTCAACGTGCGCGGCGGCGATGAGGTGATCGATGCAGTCAAACGGTGCTGGGCGTCGCTGTGGACGGGGCGCGCGATCGGTTACCGCCAGCGGCAGGGGATCCGGCCGGAAGACGTCAGCATGGCCGTCGTCGTGCAGCAACTGGTTGCGGCCGAAGTCGCAGGCGTAGTCTTCACTGCGAATCCGGTGACCGGCGCGCGCGACGAACTGATGATCAACGCGGCATGGGGTTTGGGCGAGGCGATCGTCAGTGGCCGGGTCACGCCAGACACGATTGTCATCAACAAGCAAACGGGCGCGATTGCATCCCAGGAAATCGCCAGCAAAGAAGTTATGACGGTGCGCTCGGACGAAGGCACGCGCGAAGAGCCTGTCCCGGCCGACAAGCGCCAACGAGCCGCGCTGGAGCCGGCGCAAGCCGCGGAACTGGCACGGCTGGGCGTGAAGATCGAGCAGCTCTACGGGCAGGCGATGGACATCGAATGGGCCATGTGCGATGGGCGGATCTTCATTGTGCAGGCGCGCCCGGTGACCGCGCTGCCCGAACCGCGCGCGGCGCTCGAATGGAAGGTCCCGCGAGCAGGGAGCGCAGATACTTTCGACAGAGCGTGGCCGAATTGCTGCCCGAGCCGCTCTCGCCACTGTTCGCGACGCTGGCTTTGCCGCTGTGGACCGACGCGACGCTGAAGATGATGGCGGAGGCGATGGGGCTCAAGTCCGACTCGTTTGCGCTGGTGACGATCCATGACTACGCCTATTACGAATTGGCATTGAATGCGCGGCAAATGGCCGGGTTTTTTTTCGCCCTGGCGATACGCGGGCGCACGCTGGCCAAGTTGCTGCGCACGGCGCGGACGCGGTGGGCCGATGAAGCACGCCCGCGCTATGCAAACGTGGCCGAGCGAGTGGACCGGGCGCGACCTGGCCGCGACGCCCGCACTGGATCTGCTCGCCGGCGCGCACCAGATCGTGGAAGCGGCGGCAAGCTACTATGTGAGCATCCAGCTTGTCCTGGCGGACGTAAATATGAGCGAAGCCATTTTTACAAACGTGTACAACCGCCTCATCAAGCGCAAGAGCGACCCGCCCGCACTGACTTTCCTGCTGGGCTTCGATAGCGCGCCGATCCGCGCGGAGAAGTCGCTCTACGATCTCGCGATGTGGGCGCGCCTGCAAAGCGAACTTGCCGAATATCTTGCGCGGGCGAGCGGCAAGGACATTGCGGCGGCATACGAATCGCAATCGGCGCCTATAGCCGACGAAGAAAGCTGGCGCGAATTCACCGGACGCCTCGCGGAACATCTGAATCATTTTGGTCACGCCGTCTATGACCTGGATTTCGCCAAGAGCGTCCCCGCCGAGGCCCCGGCGTCGCTGCTCGAAACGCTCAAGTACTTTGTTGCGGGACAAGGCCGCAACCCGTACGAGCGGCAGGCGGCGGCAGCGGCGGCGCGGGAGCAGGCCGCCGAATCGTTGCTCGCGCGCCTGGGCGGGCTGCGCCTGCGACTGTTCAAGCGCGTGCTCCGCTGGGCCCAACGTTGGGCGCCGCTGCGCGAGGACTCGCTCGCCGACGTCGGCCTGGGATGGCCGGTGCTGCGCCGCATCTTGCGCGAAGCCGGACGCCGGATGGTTGCGGCGGGCGCGATTGCGGAACGCGACGACGTGTTTTGGCTGAAGTGGGAAGAGGTGGAGGAAGCGGCGCGCGTGCTCGATGCCGGCCAGCCCGCGGAGGATTATCGTCGCGCGATAGCGGAGCGGCGCGAGACCTGGCGGCGGGAACATGGTGTCACGCCGCCTGTCGCGTTGCCTGTTAAGGGAGGCGCCCGGTTCTTCGGCGTGGACCTCAGCCGCTGGATGCCCGCGCGCAGCAGCCAGGCGGAAGGCAGCACGATTCGAGGAATTGGCGCCAGCCCAGGGAGGGTGACGGGCCCAGCCTGTGTGATTCACGGTCCCGAAGAGTTCGACCGGATGAAGCCGGGCGATATTCTCGTCGCCAAAATCACAACGCCGGCGTGGACGCCGCTGTTCGCCATGGCGTCAGGCATTGTTACGGATGTGGGCGGCCCGCTCAGTCACAGCTCGATTGTGGCGCGTGAATACGGCGTGCCCGCCGTGCTCGGAACCGGCGTGGCCACCGAACGCATCCGCAGCGGGCAGCCCATCACAGTGGACGGCGACGGCGGTGTAGTGACACTGGTTGAATGAGATATTGCCGGTCCTCGATCTCGTTTACTTGCTTTTTACCGTGATCCCCTCTGCCTGTACCGGCGTCCCACACTTTCCCCCGCGGAGCCCGTCGAGAAAGGCCTTCGTTTCCCGCAAGGTGAGCTTTTCCGTCGATCCCGCGAATCCAATTCCCGCGAAGTTCACGTGCGTCGCGCCCTCAATTACCCCCAGCCACTTGCATCCTGCTGGCAAGCTGTCAAACGGAATCGTGCGCAACTGCCAGTCGCCTTCGATGGGTTGGTCGCGCGTCCCCGTGAGCATCAGGAGTGGTTTGCGGATTTCACTCCACGCGTTCTCCGGAAACATGGGACCGGGCCCGTCCGGCGACAGGGCAACATAAGAGTCAAATCGATCCAGCCCCTTCACGTCGAGCTTGTTTTTTGCCCCGGCTTCGATCATGACGGTTCGCGCGCCCATGGAATGCCCGAGCAGCGCCACAAACGGAGCCTGGCACGATGCGGTGGCCCACTTCAACGCGGCGGCAATGTCCATCAGGCGCGCGTTGTACGCCGCCGGATCCAGCACCAGTTCTTTCAGCCCTCCCTTCATGCTGCCCGATTGCCGCATGTCCGAAAGCAAGGCCGCGCTTCCGCTTTCTCTATGGCCCATGACGATGGTCCGCCAGCCGTCGTCACGCAACGCCTCGGCCAAATATTTGTAACCGTCTTCGCTCCCACCCGCGCCCGGAGAAATCAACGCCAGCGGCGCACAGCCCTTGGCGCTGGGCGAATAGACGCGCAGCGCTGTCTGCGCCCCGTCCTCTCGTGGAGCCTGAACCAACTGCTGGGCGCACACAAGCTGCGGCCCTAGGGCGAACAACACGGCCGCCAATGTGGCTGTAATAAAGCGTGCTGGTTTCAAGGTCAACTCCTTCGCGTGGCGATGGGTAGCGTGCGACGTTATGCTTCAAGAATAAAACACCTCAGCCAGCGCCGAGTTGCACAAACTGGTACGCGCGAGCCAGTTCGGATCGCCTTGCAAGCGGTCATGGCGCCAAATTCGTTGTCTTGAGGGCTGGCGAAGCATATGATGCAATCGGAAATTGCGGCAAGAATCCCTCAAGGCGGAACTCAACTCCATGTCAATCCGAAGCTTTCTCTTATTATTGCTAGTCCTGGTGTTGCTATCGATCTCCGCAAACCGCATAGCGGCACAGGACCAAGCCGCGGTCGGCCCTTCTGCTGACAATTTGGCGCCTGCGCCACCCCTGGGCTGGAACAGCTATGACAGCTACGGAGGCGACGTCAACGAATCTGAGATGCGGGCCAATGCCAAGTACTTGGCGGAGCACCTGGCCGGTTATGGCTGGAAATACGTCACGGTGGATTATTACTGGTATTTCTCCAATTCGGAGGTGAAAAATCCCGAGCGCCTGGACCAGCTGAAGACAGCCATGGACGAGTATGGCCGGCTCCTCCCGGACCCCGGCCGTTTTCCGTCGGCGGTCGAAGGGAAAGGATTCAAGCCTCTGGCGGATTACGTGCACAGCCTGGGGCTCAAGTTTGGAATCCATATCATGCGCGGTATTCCCAGGCAGGCGGTCGCCCGTAACCTGCCTATTCTCGGAACCGGCGCTCACGCCAAAGACATCGCAAATCTGCAAAATACCTGCGCGTGGTCCACGGCAATGTACGGCTTGGATGTGTCGAAGCCTGCCGCTCAGGCCTACTACGATTCGATCGCCCAGCTCTACGCCAGTTGGGACGTAGATTTCATCAAGGCCGACGATATGAGCCGGGGCGAGAACCCGTTTAACGAGAACTATCATGGACCGGAGATCGAGGCCCTGCGCAAGGCGATGAACAAGACCGGGCGGCCCATGATTCTGAGCCTCTCGCCGGGAGCCGCGCCTCTCAGTCAAGCCGCCCATCTCACCCAGTGGGCGCAGATGTGGCGCATCTCCGACGATATGTGGGACAACTGGAAGGACGTTTACGCGCAGTTCCAGCGGTGCCGCGATTGGGCCCGCTTCAGTGGAGCGAACCATTGGCCCGACGCCGACATGCTGCCGCTTGCCCGCCTCCGCCTGCGTGGTTTCGAGGATAAAGATGCACCGCGCCAGACCCATCTCACGCACGATGAGCAAATCACCATGATGTCGCTGTGGTCGATCTTTCGCTCGCCCTTGATCATGGGCGGCGATCTGCCGACCCTCGACCCGTGGGCTGCGTCTTTGCTCGAGAATGAGGAAGTGCTGGCGGTTGACCAGAAAAGTTCGGGCAATCACGAGGTCTACGAACGCGGACCGTTGGTGGCTTGGGAGGCGGATGCTCCAGTAACCGGTGCAAAGTACGTGGCATTGTTCGACACCGGAGAGCAATCCGAAGACGTGGTAGTAAGTTGGCCGGAGTTGGCTTTGGCGGGAAGGTATGCCGTGCGCGATCTATGGCAAAAGCGCGATCTGGGGACCTTTGAGGGCCAGTTCGCGGCGCGAATCAATCCCCACGGGGCGGGCCTGTACAAACTTACTCCCGCACCGTAACAGCCCGTGGTGAAAGTCGGTGAGTGGCGGACGACAAGATCTGGTGAATTGAGGACGAATGGAGATTCCTCACTTTTACCACGGGCTGCTAGCGCAGCCGGCGGATAAACAGCGAGTGCCGTTCGGAGCGGTAGAAACCGATGACGTACATCACGGGCTTGGTCTTTGACGAATAAATGACCTGCCGGATGCGCATCAACGCAGCTCCCGCCTTCAGATTTAGAAGCTGGGCCACGTGGCCCTCGGCAAAAGTAGCATCCACCTCCTCGTCCGCGTAGGCGAGTTCGACGCCGTAGTCGTGCTCGACCGCGGAAAAGAGCGAGGCACGTGCCAGAGGCGCGTCCACAAGATCCGCAAACTCCGTTGCCGACAGGTAGCAGGTTTCCAGGGCGAAGGGTTCATCGGCGGTAAGCCGCACTCGCTCGATCTTAACCATGCGGCTGGATGCGCCCAAACCGAGCCGGGCCGCGATTTCCGGCTCGTCTTCCACGATCTTCGCAGCAATCACCTTCGAAGTCGGGGGCAAACCGCGGCTGGCCATCTGCTCGGTATAGCTCATGAGCTTATTGAACTGAATGCGGGGCGGCGCCACGAACGTCCCGGAACCTCTGCGGCGTTCCACAATGCCCTCTCGCTCCAGGCCAGCGAGGGCGTGGCGCGCGGTCATCAGACTCACCCCGTGCATTTTCGCCAGTTCGCGTTCGGAACTGACGGCGTCGCCCGGCTTCATCTGCTTCGCCTCGATTTGATGGCGAAGCGCACGCTGAATTTTCTGGTAGGCGGGCATGCCATTGCGGCGGCGTTCCGACATGAGCAATCACCCTGATTAGAAGACGCGCCTTCCACCAAGCGTAATCGAGCGTCGTCATTTGCTGTATAGCGTATTAGCCACACAAAGTAAAGCTCGATTGTCCCGCCAACCGTGTTTGTACCGTAGATGGCAACACTAAAACCACATAGTCCTCGCTGATACGGGGGAGTTAGATCGCTTGCCCTCCCTCGAACCACGACTAAGTGACCTTTTTCACAACTGGCCGGATTCGATTCCCCCGTTTTCGTCAGGAGCGTTTTCCTGTTTTCATTTAGTATTGGGCCCGCACTCTCCATCTCGGTTGTATCCCGCTCCCAAAAGTCCTCCGACCTCGTCTCATGGATGGGTCGGGGAAGGGTACAGCTTCAACCATGCATTACCGCCCAATCAAGATGCGGGCTTTAGCCCATGGGGCCGGACACGCCGCACCGCATATGATTTGTTTAGGCTCCCGGAGGCTGACGAGGGTAATTCGCTGCGGGACGCAGCTGGCGGCATCCTCGCTCCCCTTTGCGTTTTGAATGAGGTTGAATTCTAATTCTGCTGCGGCCGTATTGTCGCTGGTATTCCGGACAATCGGGGCTTCGTGGCGCACTATGTTCGGAACAAGATTCGAAACACGTTTCGGGGCAAGGGCCGCCTTGGCGCTGCTTGGATTCTCCGCGGTCATCGGCCAGATTGTCCTCATGCGAGAACTCATTGTGGTTTTCAACGGCAATGAGATCTCCGTGGGAATGACGCTGGCCACTTGGCTTTTGTGGACTGCTACCGGCAGCAGCCTGGGCAGCCGCTTTGCGCCCAGTCGACGCAACGCTCCGAGAGCCGTCGCGGCGCTCCAATGCCTGCTCGCCGCGAGCCTGCTGCCGACGATCTGGGCGGTACGCGCTTCCAAAGCTTTTTTCCAGACAGTGCCGGGTGAATTAGCCGGACCCGTGCCGATGCTGCTCACCTCCCTCATTTGCCTGGGTGTGTTTTGCGTTCTTTCCGGATGCCTGTTCGTGGTTGCTGCCAGGCTCTACGCACATGAGCACAACGTATTCGCTGGTGTCGCATCCAGCGCGGCATACTTATTTGAGGCTGCTGGCTCCGCGTTGGGAGGAATACTGGCAAGCGGTCTCTTGCTGCGCTTTCTTGACTCCTTCCAGATCGCCACTCTCGTTGTGCTCTTGAACCTGGGCATGGCTGCGATTCTGTTGTTCGGAGCAGATCGCAAGAGAATTGTAACAGTGACTCTGGTAGGGATATGTCTGGCCGTCCCGCTTCTTGTCTATGTCGCGCCATCGCTGGACAAGTCTTCAGAGATGCGCCTATGGCGCGGATTTCACCTAGTAGAGTCGCGTAACTCGATTTATGGCAACTTAGCTGTCACCGAGACCGGTAACATTCGCAGCATCTACGACAACGGCGTGATCCTGGCCAGCGTGCCTGACGAGGCCGCCGCCGAAGAAGCGGTCCATTACGCGCTGCTGGAGCATCCTGCGCCGAAGACGGTTCTACTGATCGGAGGCGGCGCCAGTGGCAGCATCGCTCAAGTACTCAAGCACCATTCGGTCGAGCGCGTCGACTATGTCGAACTCGACCCCGCAATCATTGACATGACGAAGCGTCTGTTGCTCGCGCAGTCTTCCTCTCGTGTTACGGATGATCGTGTACACCTGCATTACGCCGACGGCCGCCTCTATCTCAAAACTACGGACGACCGGTTTGACGCGATCATTCTCGATTTGCCCGACCCGCAAACCGCGCAGTTGAACCGGTTCTACACTGCCGAGTTCTTTCGCTCCGCCAGCAAACATCTGGCGCCGGGAGGCCTGCTCGCGCTGCAACTGCGCGCGTCGGAGGATTACATCAGCCCCGACCGCGCCGAATTTCTGCGCTGCATTCGTCGCACCTTGCGCGAAGTCTTTCCTTATGTGCTGGCGATTCCCGGCGAGACCATCCATTTGTTCGGCGCGCTTCGGCCCGATCTTTTAACCGACGATCCGCAATTGCTTATCTCTCGGCTGCAAGCACGGAACCTACAGACCTTATACGTGCGGGAATATTTCATTCCTTTTCGCATGATGCCGGACCGCATGGCCCAGCTTCGCGATGTGTTGCAGCCTCTGCCCGCAACGCCCGTCAATCGCGACTTTGCGCCCATCGCGTATTACTTCGACGTCGTACTTTGGAGCGCTCAATTTAAGTTGGGATACTCTGGCTGGTTCCACGGCGCGGCTGCTATCGGTTTTGCTCGCATCGCCGAAGGTGGCTTCACGGTTCTTTTGTTAATTGCATTACTATTGGCGTATGTGCCCGCCCGCGAGAGACGCGCACGTGCTTCCGCGGCCTTCTGCATGGCGGCAACGGGCTACACGCTAATGGCTCTCCAGATTTTCCTATTGCTTGGATTCCAGTCTGTCTATGGCTATGTGTATCATCAGCTAGCAATTTTGATTGCCATGTTTATGGCGGGCATCGCTCTTGGAAGTTGGCTGGGCATGCGCCGTGTCCGCTCCAGTACCTTTCCACCACTTCGCGCCATTGCCACTACGCAATTCCTTCTAGCTCTTTCGGGGCCGGCGCTGATCTTCCTCGTTCGCCTGCTCTCGGAAATATCCAGCGCGACCGCGACCTTGCTGGCTGTGCAGTTTGTTTTTCCCGCCTTGGGCGTCTTGGGTGGAATGCTCGGTGGCTATCAATTTCCCGTCGCCACCGAGATCTATCTTGGCGGTAATAGCCCGAAAGCAAGCATGGGCGCACTCTATGGGCTCGATCTGGCCGGCGGTTGTATCGGGGCCCTGCTGCTGAGCACTTATCTCATTCCCGTCTTCGGTTTTTGGAAAACGGCGTGGCTCAGTGCGGCGGTGAACCTGGCGCCGGCGCTCCTGGCCACGCGGGTTGCGTGGCAGGCGAGACCGCCTCGGGCGTAATCGGCTGGCGCTCCGTGTCTCCAAACACGACGGCTGTGAACTCGAAGATGTCCGTGTCATCATCCTTCCAGCAACTGAGGCGCATCCCCGCTTTCGCGCAGGTTTCTTCGAGAAACCGCTGCCGGTCCCATCGTTCCTCCACCGGCACTTGCGGCAGCAGGACGCCCTCGTGCGTGTCATCCTTCATCAGCAATCCGTGCTCACCGACTTTGATCTGGCGCACGTCGAGCACGCGCCGCATCGGCGAGAGCACCGAGATTTCATATTCGAGCTTGGGCAATTCCGAAGCCGAAACCGGCGGAAAACGAGGGTCGCGCAGCGCGGCGAATGCGGCCGTGTCGCGCACCGTCAGGTACAAGGGTTTTAGCGAAGACATGTATCCGATGCAGCCGCGCAACTCTCCCGACTCTTTCAAGGTCACGAATGCGCCGCGCTCCTGGTTCAACAATTCGCTCGAACCTGCATCCGCGTCGTAAAGCCTTCCTTCGCGCACGCTATATTCGACCGATTTGCGGGCCAACGCCAGAAGTTCGCTCTTGTCGTGTGCATTCAACGAAAACGGCGGATTGACCGCCTTCGCTCCCTGCGTTTTCAAAAAAACATCGGCGCTGTAACCGACCACGCGCGAGTGGTCGCCGGTTGTGTCGCCGGAGTTGGCGTATTTCAGAACTCTGGCTTCATTCGCTCCCATTCGTTCCGCGGCAATCATGGCTGCGACGATGGGCGCGCCACCGCAGGCTTCCCAGACGCGCGCCTCGAAATTCCGCGACATGCTGAAGTAATCCCACTGCTGGAGCGCATTCAGCGTTTTGTGGTCGATCTTCACCGCGTCGTCGTAGGGGTGATAGTGCGATAAGTCGGAACTGGCGACGATCAGCGTGTCTCCGCCATGAATCAGCTTTGCCAACGCCACGCCGAGAGCGCGGCTGTTCTCGTAGCTCTGGTTTCCCATGACGATGGGCACGAGCGTGAAATCTCCCAGCACACGCTGCAACCACGGCAACTGCACTTCGAGCGCATGTTCAGCGCCCTCCTTGGTCGGAGTGTGTCCGCGACTCGAAAACTGGATGGTCGGGCTCATTTTCACCAACTGCGCGGCAAACGCCTTGTCGACACGGACCTCGCCGAGAGGCGTCGCATAGGCGTCACCATCGTAAACCGAGGTGAAATCAAAATATTCGTAATGGGACGGCGCGATCACCACCACCCGCGAAAACTTGCGGCCCTTGAGCGCGGCGTAGGTGTATGCAGCCACGGGGCCCGAATATTGATAACCCGCATGAGGCGCGACGACGGCGAGAATCGGCTCGGCGATTGGCGGCTGTGACGAAGAAGCTTTCGCCAGCATGTCGTCGATCATCGCCGTGAGCGCCTTCGGGTCGGCGGGATAGAAAGCGCCCGCGACTCCGGGTTGCCTCACCGTCGGCGCATTTTCAGCCCAGCAAGATTGGGTTGCCGCGGCGAGAGCGATCGCCACGAACAAGACCGTTACCGAATGGGATTTGAAGCGCATTCCTGAACTCATACGAAAAAGACTCATACGCGAAACCCTCCTCTCGCGCTTACGCGTGCCAAACGCCCGGGATTGCCTGGTTGCAAAATGGGCAAGCGCCTTTGCGGATCAGCATCTGGCCCGCCGTGAATCCCACGCGCTCCACCAACATGCGGCGGCACTTGGGGCAGTAAGTATTTTGCGCTGGATGTCCCGGCACATTGCCGATATACACGTAATGCAGCCCCTCGGCATCGGCAATCGCCTTGGCGCGCTCCAACGTTGGAATCGGCGTGATGGGCAAATTCTTCAAAAGATATTCGGGATGAAACTGCGTGAAGTGCACCGGCGTATCCACGCCCAGGTTCGTCTTGATCCACCGCGCCAGCCCCTGGAACTCGGCGTCGCTGTCGTTGAGAGTGGGGACGACCAGATAAACTATTTCCGTCCACTTGCCCATCTTTTTCAGCTCTACCAGCGTTTCCAGCACCGGCTTCAACTCGCCGGTAACGGCGTCCCGGTAATACGATTCCGTGAACGCTTTCAGGTCGATCTTGACCGCGTCCATTTTTCCGTACGCCGTTTTCAATGCTTCATTCTGAATGTAGCCGTTCGACACGACTACACTGCGAATGCCGGCTTCGTGCCCGGCATCGGCCGTATCCATCAAATACTCGCTGAAGATCACCGGTTCGCTGTAGGTGTAAGCGATCGTCGGGCAGCGGTTTTGTTTGGCCAACTCGGCAACCGTTTTTGGAGGAGCGTACTGGGCAGGGACCTGCTCCGGCCGCACTTGCGAGATGTCCCAATTCTGACAGAACTTGCAGTTCACATTGCAGCCCGCGGTGGCGATCGAGAACGCCAGCGTGCCCGGCAGGTAATGAAACAGCGGCTTCTTCTCGACGGGGTCAACATGCGCGGCGCACACGCGCGAGTGCACAAGCGAGTGGTAGATTCCTCCACGATTCTCGCGCACGCCGCAATAGCCGCGCTCCCGGTCTCCCACCGTGCACTCGCGCGGGCAGAGCTTGCACTTCACTTTTTTGTTCGGGAGTTTCTGATAGAACTTCGCTTCGACCGTGAATTGCGCATCGTCCTGCGCTGACAGAGCCGGTGTCGCCATTGCGGGAAGGGGCAGAGCGAGACCGCCAAAGGCGCAGGTTGCTCCGACCGTTGCTCCCGTGAGGGCCGCGCACTTCAGAAACGCGCGCCGATCGAGCGCGGACGCCAATCCAGCCGCGGGGATGATCCTGGGCTGCATATCCCGTGCGCCATCGGCATTCAAATCCACAGAGCGAGCCATTTCAAACCTCAATCTCGCGCTCGCCTACACTTCCACCAGCGCGATTCGTTGCGGATCGTTCGTGCCCAAGCGATGCTGCGCGTCCGCCGCCGTGGCAATGTAGCGCGGCGCTCGGCTATCGGCTTCCAGAGTCTTTAATTTCATTTCGGCGCGCTTGCTTTCGATGATACGCCAGCCGCTGTGGTCGAGCGCCACCGGATCTTGCGAAACGATCAGGGCATTTTCTTTCCAACTGTACTGCGGTTTGAATCCCGGACCGCCTTCATAGCAGGCCGTGGTCGCGTCGCAAATAGTGAGACGCATCTTCGTCCTGATTGCCGGCAGCATATTCAGGTCGGCAACATAAGGATTGCATCCGTTGGGATGATATTTGTTGGGATTATGAATGACGCCATACATGTTTTTGAGAGCGATGGTCACACCTGCGCCGTCGTGGTCTTTCAACACCGGCACATTGATGAGCGCATCGCAGCGTTCGGTCAGAATCTTCGAAAGCCGGCTGCCCACACTGCCATAAGTTACCAGTTCGTCTTCGTAGCCCACTCGATCCGTGCCGAAGCATTGAACGCGGCCCGCAGCCGTGGAGATCTGGCAGCCGGAGTGTTCCATTTCTTCAGTCTCTCGGTCCCAGATCACAATGTCGCTGGCTCGGATGCCTGCTTCCTGCAATCGTTGGCAAATGGCTTCGACCAACTGGAGATTGCTGGACAATCCTCGTCCGCCGAGCGCGTTGACCTTGATTCCAACCTTTTCTCCGGGACGCACCAGCTTCTTCCAGGGTTCGGCCGGATGGTCGAGTTCGAAAACAGATTGCATGGCGCGATCGAGCAACCCCATGATCCGGCCAGAATCAACCATCTGTCCGGAGCCGCGCAGCATCGGATCGTGCGCGATCGCGACCCGCGATTTCAAGGGCAGGGAATTGCGCTCCGCCGCGTCGAGCAGCCGAAGCTTGCCGCTTGCGCCGAGGACGACGCCACCAGTCAGGCAATTCTTCAGGAAATCCCGCCGGTTTTTGCCGCCGCCTTGGTTCATAAGAGTTCTCCGAGCGGGCCGTGTACGCCGCTACGCCGTCCTTAATTATTCATACCGCAACCCGAAGGGCGTTTCAGTGACGCAGCGCACACCTCTTGCAGACGGTCGTAATGGCGAAGTTTGCGGAAGCCTAAAACTTCAGTCCCACGGCGCTGCTGAGAAATGAGGCGACAGGGGCCATTTTGCGGCAGGCGGCAGTGAAGGTCGCCATGAACCTTGGGCTGCAAACTTGCTGGTCGGTGAAGTCGACGGCGGTGCCGAGATCGCGCAGCTTGAGGTCTTCGACGAATTCATGATCGGAGCAAAACCCGCGCGGAGGGCGGCTGAGCTTGCTGGCATCGTCCCAGTTGAGAAGTTTGCGGACCGCGCGCCACTCCTCGGGGCGCGACACGATGGCGGTGCGGACTTTGAGCAGCGTCGGCGGTTCGGGATGCCACAGGCCGGACGCGGCGAAACATCCGCCGGGCTCCAGGTGGAGATAAAAGCCGGCAGAGTGAACGTCTTTTCCGGGGTGGGAGAAGCGCATGGCTGCATGGGTTTTGTAGGGAGTTTTGTCGTACGAGAATCGCGTGTCGCGATAGATGCGAAATAGCGATCCGCGAGCAGGTCGGGAATCGGCGGCCAGATAAGGCGATATTTTGTAGAGAGGAGTGGCGAAGTCCGCGATAAAGCGCAAGGCTGGCTGGCGCACAGAGCTTTCGTATTCGTCCTTGTGGGCCAGGAACCAGTCGCGATTGTTGTTGCGCTTCAGGCGTGTGAGAAAGCGGAAGAGTTCGGCGGTGAAATAGGCAGGCATGGGAAATAAGGTAAGAAGGAGTTGAAGAAAAGTAAAGGGCCGCCCCCGTTGTTTGCGGCTATTTACTTTTAAGTTATTAACCCGTGTTTACTACCCCCCCCTCCCCCCCTGGTCTTCTGGAATCATAGACATAGGACGAAATTATGCACTCGGTCTTTGATTCTAAAGGACTTATATCAAAGTATTCCGGAATAAGGACTTAGCTCTAAAACTGCTCTCAAAATGGATTTGGGGCAGCTTCGAGGGCCGTCTTGTTGACGGGCGAACCTCGAAACTGCCCCAATCAAATCTCTAACAATTATGGTCGCGTGCGGTTGGCCTTAAGTCAAGGGAATTCGATGATATATGGCGTGTAGATGTAATAGACAGCGGCGAACCCTTCGACAAGCTCAGGGCAGGCTCTGGGGCACCTTACGATATCGCCGAAGGCTACGCCAGTAGCACCTCAACATCGTGGCGGCGCAACATCGCTTGGTAGTCCTGGGATAGGTTTGTATCGGAGACCAAGGTGTCGGCGACTTCCAGCGGGGCCAGCGGAATCATGGCGGCGCGGCCAAATTTCGTGGAGTCGGCGACGATGATCACCCGGTTCGCGATCTCGATCATTTTGCGTTCCGAGCCGACCACGAGGGTGTTGTTGTTGCTGAACCCGCTTTCGGTAACGCTGCCGGTCCCCATGATCAACACATCCGCCTTTACTGCCGCGAGCATGCGTTCGCAGAAAGGTCCCAGCATCACTTGCAGCCTGGGATAGAGATAGCCTCCGGTAAGCGTCAACTCGATATTGCGCGCGTCCTGAAACACTTCGGCGATGGGCAGGGAATTGGTGACCACGTGGAGCGAACGTCCGGCCAGTTCGCGCGCGACGGCAGCTGCGGTCGAGCCGCCATCCAGAACAATCGTCTGCCCGTCTTGCACAAGTCCCGCTGCCAGCCTGGCGATACGGCCCTTCTCGTCACCGTGTTGGACGGCGGCTGACTGAAAGTCGAAACCATCTTTGGTGACCGGTTCGAATTGAACCGCGCCGCCGTAAACACGCCGCAGGAGTTTCTGCGCCTCGAGTTTGCTCAAATCCCGACGAATGCTCGACTCCGACGCTCGAAATTCGCGGCACAGAGCCTCGAGATCGAGGAAGTCGCTCGCTTCCAGCATTTGACGGATCCGGAGTTGTCGTTCAGCAGCTTTCAATTAGCACAACTCCATGCAAGTGTTTTCAGCACAGACAATAATATACATATAGTTCAAGTAATGCTTCATCCTCCGTTGAGAGCGGCCATGACCGCATCGGTGACAGATTTCACCAACGCCTCCACATCCGGCGCGCCAGTCTCCGGGACGGGCTGAGGACAACTGTTTGGCACCAGGGCGATCGCACTTGGCATTTCGAGGTCGCGGAGTTGGCACTCCTTCATGTTGGCGGGAGCGAAGCGCGCATCCGGCAGACCGAGGCGTTTTTTGATGGAGAGAAGATCGCCCTCCTTGTCTTCGGAAATGTAGGAAAGCGGCGCGCCCAGTTGTGTGGCCAGCATGAGGGTCCAGCAGTAGGTATCGATCACCTCGGCATACCATTCCGCATGGGTGACAGTGTCGGCCCAGCAAATGATGCCGTGGTTGGCCAGCAATACCGTGTTGTGTTGCTTGACGAAGGGGAGAACGGTCTGCGCGAACTCGGGCGTGCCCGGAGTCTCATAGGGCGCAATCGCCACTTTGCCGATAAAGACTTCGAACTCCGGAATCACCCGGTTGGGAGGTACACGGCCGGTGATGGCGTAGGCGGTGGCATGAGGCGGGTGACAGTGCACGGCGGCCTTGGCCTCGGGGACGGCCTTGTAGATTTCCAAATGCAGGTAAATCTCGCTGGTCCGCGGCTTGGCGCCGGCGATCTGGTTGCCTTCCAGATCGACCATGCATAAATCTTCTGGCGTCAGGTCGGCTTTGCTGACCAAGGTGGGAGTGCAAATGACTTCATTCTCACTGATCCGGTAAGAAATGTTGCCGCCGTTGCCATCGACGTACATGCGGGTCCAGAGTTTTTTCCCAATCGCGCAAATCTCTTTCTTGATGGCTTCCGCTTCGGCGGAGTGGAAGAGTTTCTCGACGGCCGGGTTCGCGCGTTGGGTTGAGCGGGTTGAGCGGGAGGGTTCCACATTTTGCCGCCCATTTTTCCGCGGCCGTGCAACTGCGCTGGTTTACCGCGATGGCGTGATGTTGCAGGAAGTCCCTGGCGGATGGCGTGATCGGGCATCCACTTCCAATTTCCACGGCGGTGGCCCCGTCCGCGTGCGCGTCTTGCGCATCGCGCATCGTAATCACTTTTCGCGTGGTCAAATCCATCGACTTCATCGTTCTTCCCCAGGTTTCTCCCCATCCCGACGATGCGGCGGCCGGAAGTACACACTCTTCACAAGCAGCGCGCAATAGGCATCCACGGGCACGCGTTCCGGCCAGAAAGGATTGGCGGCCTCGCGGCCTTCGGTGAAGGCAACCATTTGTCCTTCGGCAGCGCCCAGATGATCGACGGCAATCAACGCTTTGCCTCCACCCAGCCCGTTTTCAGCAGCTAAGTTGTCCGCCGTCAAAGGTTCCACGATCACTAGGCGGTTGCCACGCAAGGCGGGAACGGCGGCGTTCAGCACGACTTCTCCACGGACCAGGCCCAGTCTCATGACGCTCCTCCAGCCTTGCTCGGACGACCGTTGCTCGGCGAAGCGTTGCTCGGACGATCATTGCCCGGCAGATCGACGATCCCGACGACCACGAGCCGCGCTGGCGTGGTGTTGCCCAGCTTCTCCCTTGTGATGTCACCGTCGGTGCTGGCAATCACGGTGGATCCGATTCTCGCGCCGAGCCAATCGACCAGCCACAGGGGCTCGCCGCTGGTCGTTCCGTCCGCCTCGATTCTCTGGCCAATCAGGAAGCGGCATCCCTTCAGGTTGGCGTGCGTTGCGGCCGGCGTTATGTTTCCGTCAATACGGGCCAAAAACATCAGATGATCCTCAGCGCCTTGCCCACAGTGAACTGCCGCTCGCGAGTGAACGTCAGCGGCGTAGTAACTCCTTCTCCGGTCGGAGTACCGATGGTGTAACTCAAATATCCCGGCCCGTCGGAACCGAGCGCCGCGAAACTCGGCGCGTTGTTGATAAAGAGCGTGGTGTTCATCACGCGGGCCATCTCGGTTACTCTGTCCATTCGCCGGGAATGAATGACGGCGGTGTGGCGATAGTTGTGTTCCGCCACCAGCGCAGCCGCCAACGCGGCATCGAAATCGCGTACCCGCACGACGGGCAGAAACGGCATCATCTGCTCTTCCTGCACGAAGGGATGCTCCGCATCGGTTTCCCCGAACAACAATTCAGTCCCCGCCGAAACTCTCACGCCGGCTGCAGCCGCGAGCACGGCAACGTCTTTGCCGACGAGGTCTCTATTCACATGGGCGCGCGCGCAGCCTTTGCCGCCGCCCTCGAAGGTGAATGCCGCTTGCGACAGTCTTTCAATGGCCGGCGCGTCCAGTTGATACGCGCCCGCTTTTTTCATGGCGGAGATGAAGGCGTTGGCGGCGGCTTCCACCACGAACACTTCTTTCTCGCCAATGCAGAGCAAGTTGTTGTCGTAGGCTGCGCCGGCAATGATCGCCTTCGAAGCAGCATCGAAGTCGGCAGTCTCATCAACCACGACCGGAGGATTTCCGGGACCGGCGGCGATGACGCGTTTCCCATGTTTACTGGCGGCCGCTACCACGCCCGAACCGCCCGTCACGCACAGCAGCGCCACCTTAGGATGCTGGAAGAGCAGTTCCGCCGCTTCGATGCTCGGCTCGCGTATGGTGGTGATCGCATTCGCGATGCCCAGTTCCCGCCGAATTTCGCGGTTAAAGAGTTGCAGCGCATAGGCGGCCACTTTGCATCCCGAGGGATGAGGAGCGAATACGGCCGTGTTTCCCGCCGCAAGTACATTGATGGCGTTGCTCGCCATGGTCGGCACGGAATGGGTGACGGGCAGCACCATTCCGACCACACCCCACGGCGCGCGCTCGATGACGCACAGTCCCGAAACGTCGCTTCTGGCGTCACTGCGCATGGCTTCGACTCCGAGCACGTAACGCACGTTTTCTAGCTTGACGATTTTGTGGTCGAGGCGGCCGACCTTGGTCTCGTCCAGTTCCATCCGGGCCAACTCCGGCGCGCGGGTCGTACAGATCCGCCGGATAATTTCGACAATCCGGCCGCGATCGCCCAAGCTCAACGCCGCGATTTTTTTCTGCGCCGCATGGGCGGCGTTCACAGCATCGTCCACCGTGTCGAAGACTCCGTCCTGCCCCCCATCCTGTTTCGACCGGACCTCCCGCGCTGGCGGCAAAGGCTGGGGCAAATGGAGACGAAGCCTGGCCACGACTTCGCTCGCAATCTCCGCAATCATCTTTTCGCGGTCCTGCATTTATGGCTTCTCCACGGTGCGGCCTTCCACTTCAACGTTGTCCACAATTCCGACGATCACCGCATCTACCGGCGCGTCTTTGGTCGCTGCGGTCAACCGGGCCGAACTGCCCTGCGTAAACAGGACGCATTCGCCGATCCCGGCCCCGACGCTGTCAACCGCGACCACCGAACTTCCCGACACTTGCAACTTGTGTTCCTTGTTGATGTAGGGCTGGATCAACAAGAGCTTCATGCCATGAAACTTCGGGTTCTTCTGCGTGGCAACCACCGTGCCAATTACTTTTGCGATAAACATGCCATTCGCCTCATTCGCGAGCGTGGAACAAATTCAAGCACTGCGTCTATGCGCTGTATCGATGCATCACTTCGGCAGCACCGACGACAAGTCGCCGTGCGGACGGGCG
The DNA here is from genome assembly GCA_963709835.1 of uncultured Acidobacteriaceae bacterium. Lineage (GTDB taxonomy): Bacteria > Acidobacteriota > Terriglobia > Terriglobales > Acidobacteriaceae > Acidiflorens. The sequence goes on along the minus strand of CAVPYG010000052.1, from coordinate 29,450 downwards.
ATGACATGCACGCTGTGCACTTCGCCGACCTCGCGAGCTGCGGTTGCGCCGGCGTCCACTGCCGCGCGCACCGAGCCCACGTCGCCCGACACGAACACGGAACACAGGCCGCTGCCGATTTTGTTCCAGCCCAGATATTCCACGTTAGCGGCCTTCAGCATGGCGTCCGTCGCCTGCACCAGCGCCACCAATCCCTTGGTTTCGATCATTCCGATTGCCATGTTCGACATGTTGTTCTCTCTCTTTCGCGCTACTTGAGCATCCCTTCGACCAGTCCATCGTGCGGACGCGGAATCACATTCGAGGCCACGAGTTCGCCCACCGCTTTGGCGGCCGCCGCGCCCGCATCCACGGCTGCGCGCACGCTGCCCACGTCGCCGCGGACAATCGCAGTCACGTAGCCGCCGCCGATCTGGATGGTTTTCACGAGTTCGACGCTGGCTGCCTTGCACATCGCGTCACTGGCCTCGACGAGTCCGACCAGGCCACGGGTTTCAATCAGTCCGATCGCTTCATTCGTGTTCATTGAATTTCTCCTTCCACTGTTTTCCTGCCGGCTTTCACCGGCGGCTGTTCAAAAGACGGCAGATCGTCGTGCGGCCGCGAGATCACTTGCACGCTGACGACTTCGCCAACTTTCGCCGCCGCTCCCGCCCCTGCGTCGGTCGCGGCTTTCACCGCGGCCACGTCTCCATCGACGAAAGCCGTTACCAGCCCCGCTCCCACCGATTGCCAGCCGACAAAGTTCACGTTCGCCGACTTCAGCATCGCGTCCGTGGCCTCGAACAATGCGACCAGCCCCTTGGTTTCAATCATGCCCAGCGCTTTTCTCATTGCCTCTCCTCTGCTTCTCCTCTATTTAAAAAGTTCGATTTCACTGGCCGCATGCAGACCGCAAGCATTGGCCTCGTCCGTGTCCATGTGCACGTTCAGCTTGTAAGTCGGATCCACCCGCACATGCACCTGGTTGAACGTCACTCCGGCCGGCCCGCCCACCCGCAGCTTCATCAAGTCACCATGTTTGGCTCCGAGGCGGCTGGCCTCGGCGGGATTCATGTGCACGTGAATGGCGGCGCGAATTACGCCTTCCTTCAACTCGATGACGCCCTTCGGCCCCATAATCACCGCGCCCGGCGTGCCGGCAATGTTGCCCGACAAGCGAATCGGTAGGTTTTCGAAGCCGAGGCTGATGGCGTCCGTATAGGCCAATTCCACCTGCGACTGTTTCCGCATCGGGCCCAGGATTCGCAGATTCGAGATCACCCGGCTGCGCGGTCCAATCAGCGACACCGTTTCCTTGGCCGCGAAATTGCCTTCCTGGTAGAGCGGACGATCGACGGTCAACTCATGCCCTGGCCCAAAGAGGGAGTCCAGGTCCTCCCGGCTGATGTGCATGTGACGGGCCGACGCATGGACTACTAGGTTTGTCGCCGTCGCAGTTTTGTATCGGCCGAGGTACTCGAGCGTCACTTGCCGGACGATCTCTTCCACGACTGGCCGAGGTATTGCGCCCAGGTTCGCCTTCGAAATGGAAGTTTCCGCCACTCGGTTCATCTCCTTGACGCAACCCCTGACGCTACTTCTGCCCGCTTCAGCGCCGCCACAGTGGCCCGGGCCACTACGATTTCCTCATCCGCTGGCAGCACCAATACCTTCACCGCTGCATCTGGCACCGAGATTGTGCCCCGGTGTTCCACCGTCTTGTTCCAAGTTTCATCGAGCTTGATGCCGAGCGCCGACATGTTATTGCAGATGGCGCTGCGGATCTCCGCGCTGTTCTCGCCGATGCCGCCGGAAAATGTCAGCACATCGAGTCCACCCAACTCCACAAAAAACGCCCCAATGTAATGGCGCGCGGCCCGGACGAATACGTCGATGGCCAGCTGCGCTCGTTTGTTGCCAGCTCTGGCCGCATCCCGCAGGTCGCGGACATCGCCACTAGTGCCGCTGATGCCGGCGAGCCCTGAACGGCTTGCCAAGAGAGACGCCATCTCGTCCACACCGGCGCCGAGCTTCTTCATCATGTAGAGCACGGCAAACGCGTCAATGTCTCCGACGCGGCTGCCTTGGGGAAGGCCCGATTGAGGCGACGTTCCAAAGCTCGTGTCAACGGCGACTCCGTTGCGGATCGCGGCAATGCTGGAACTCCCACCGAGATGGCACGAAATATGCCGCAAGTCTCTGCGCCCGAGCAACTCCTGCGCCCGCTCGCTGGCGGCGCGATGGCTGGCGCCGTGGAATCCATAGCGCCGGATCCCGTACTTTTCTCGCCACTCGTAAGGCACCGCATACGTCGTCGCCGCGTCATCCAGCTTGTCGTAAAACGCAGTTTCAAACAGCGCCACCAGAGGGACTCCCGGCAATTGTTCCTGGAAGGCGCGCATCGCCGCAATATAGGGCGGATTGTGTGCCGGAGCATGAAATGCAAATTCTTCCATGGCTGCCAGCACTTCGCCGGTCACGATCTGGGCACCGCTAAGTTCACCGCCGTGGACTGCCTTAAAGCCAATGGCGTCCAGTTCCGTGAGGTTCAGAAGGGCCTTCCCCGGCCCGGCAATCTCTGCGAGGCAACGCCGGATGGCCGACGCGTAATCGGGCAACTCGCCGCCAATCTTGTCCGATCCGCTCGAATTTTCCGCTTCCCAGGACGCACTCGGTCTTGGTCTCGTAGAGACGATACTTAAAAGAGGTGCTTCCGATATTGGCGACCAGAACCTTCATTGTGACCGATGATGACGTATTATGCTCATGTTTGAATATATACTAGTATAATATTCTTGTCTGTGACCAAAGTCACAGACAAATGTACCAGAGTCAGTCATTATCATTCTCTCGCGAGCACAATGAAACGAGCACCATGGAAACCACGAGCAGCCCCGGGCTGGCACGGTTAGAGGAGATTGGTGTGGTCGGCGCAGGCGGGGGTGGTTTTCCGACCGCCGCGAAACTCCGCACCGGCGTGTTGACGCTGATCGTGAACGCTGCCGAGTGCGAGCCCCTGCTGCACAAAGACAAGGAGCTTCTGCTTCATCACTCAGGGGCTTTCTTCGACGGTCTGGCTACGGCAATGGGCCTGGCGGGCGCGACCGAAGGCATCATCGGCATTAAGAACAAATACTCCGAAATTATTGCGGAGATTTCCCGGCAGAGCGCCCGACGAGCGTTCGCGTCCAGCCGTTGAGTGACAGCTATCCGGCAGGCGACGAGTTCATTCTTGTCCACGACGTTCTGGGCCGCGTGATTCCTCCCGGCGGTCTGCCTCGTGACGTGGATGCCGTGGTCATGAATGTCGAAACCCTCGTCAATATCGGAGTGGACCGCCCGGTCACGCACAAGTACCTCACCGTCGCCGGTTCGATGCACACGCCGATGACGCTGCGCGTTCCGGTTGGTATGGCGATTGGGGAAGTGATCGCCGCCGCGGGAGGAGCCGACGTGGCGGATTTTGGCGTGCTCCTCGGCGGCGTGATGATGGCAAAATCCGCCTCCAGCCTGGATGAGCCGGTAACAAAAACCACGGGAGGCATCGTCGTTCTCCCTTCCGAGCACAAACTGCTCGAGCGCCACCGGGCGAAGTGGCCGAAGATTGCCGCCATTGGAAGATCGGCCTGCGATCAGTGCAGCTTCTGCACGGAACTTTGTCCGCGCTATTTGCTGGGTCACCCGATTCAGCCGCATCGGGCCATGCAATCGCTCGGGTTCACCGGCAAGACCGAGCCGATGATTGCCGGAACCCTGTACTGCTGCGAGTGCAATCTGTGCACACTCTACTCGTGTCCCGAGGACCTGGATCCGAAGAATGTCTGTGTGCAGGCCAAGCCGCTGGCGCGTGAACGGGGCCTGGTGTTCAAGGGCAGCCCGGAAGACGTACATCCGCACCCGCTCATGGATTCGCGGCGCGTGCCCTCCCGGCGGTTGATTGCCCGGCTGGGATTGTCCGGCTTCAACAACACCGGCCCGCTGACCGGCTTCCCCTTGGAACCGGCGCGGGTCACGATTCCGCTGAAGCAACATGCTGGCGTCCCTGCCGTGCCCGTGGTGACGCTAGGCCAGCCGGTTCAGGTGGGAGACCTTCTAGCAGCGCCGCCGGAAGGCCAACTCGGCGCTCGCATTCATTCGAGCATTGCCGGCAGGGTGCGCGATGTAGATGTCAATGGCGCGATTGTGATTGAGGCGTAATGTCCAGAGGTAGCACCGAGAAAACGGGGAGCAGAAATGGCTGAGCTCAATTCGATTGGACTGATTGAAGTTTCCAGTGTCGCCGTTGGACATCTGGCGGCAGACGCGATGCTGAAAGCCGCATCCGTCGAACTTCTGCTGGCGCGCTCCATTTGCTCCGGCAAGTTTTTGGTCGCGGTCTGCGGCGACGTGGCCTCGGTGGGAGCGGCAGTCGAGGCGGGCGGTGCCGTGTGCGGCGTGTCGCTCATTGAAAAACGCCACATCGCCCACGTTCATCCCTCGGTTTTCCCGGCCATTTCCATGGCGGTGAATTTCGAGCCGGACAAGCTGCGCTCGCTTGGGATGGTGGAGACATTTTCCGCCGCCAGCATCATCGAGGTCGCCGATGCCGCCGCCAAGTCCGCCGATGTGACTCTGCTGCGCGTGCACCTGGCCATGGCGCTCGGAGGCAAAGGCTTTATGCTTCTTACCGGAGACGTCTCCAGCGTCGAAGCGGCCATCGCCACCGGCTCGCGCATCGCCAGTGAAGAAGGAATGCTGGTGGGGCGGGCGGTCATTGCCGCTCCGGCGAAGGAACTCTTTCGCGATTACATCTAACACCGTTAACGTTTGATCTGTGCCGTTTCGCCGCTGAGAGTAGCGCCGCCGTCCCGGCGGCTGTCTGGCGGGCGTCTTCGTCCGCCGCGCCGAGGGCGAGACGCCCTCGGGACCGCCGGCACGATGCCGGCGCTACAATCCTGTTCCGATCTGGATGCGCGTTTGGGTGTGAGCGCAGTCGTTTACAAACCGTCCCTTCTTCCGGTAGATTTCTCCTGACCTAATTTTTACTTCGCCAGCGTCGCCTACCGCGATGGCGCGAACCGAGGTTTCCCATGTCTGACTGGACCCGCCGCGACCTTCTTCGTTCCGGAGCAATTCTCACTGCCGGTACCATGCTTCCGCATTCTTCCCTGGCCCGCGCGAAGGCGCTGCTGGCGGTTGATGCCGCCAGCCGCGCCGGAGTGATCGCGGCTACGCCGGACATCGACCTCAGTCCGAGAGAAAAGCTTTTGCTGGACTTCAACTGGCGATTCTGTTTCGGCCATGGCAGCGACCCTGCCAAAGACTTGAGATTCGGTTATAGCGGCGACGACTTCGCCAAGACTGCCGAGTTCGGTTTTGCCAAGCCCGGTTTCGATGACTCGAAGTGGCGCGCGCTGAATCTGCCGCACGATTGGGCGGTGGAACTGCCCTTTGTCAATGACCCGGATCTCCTGCCCCATGGCTTCAAGCCGCTGGGCCGTCGCTATCCGGAGACCAGCGTGGGTTGGTACCGGCGCACATTTGATGTTCCGGCCTCCGACCTGAGCCGCCGCATTTTCGTCGATTTTGACGGCGCCTTCCGCAGCGCTCTGGTGTTTTGCAACGGCGCCTTCGTGGGACGCAACGACAATGGCTACGCGCCCTTCAGCTTCGACCTGACCGACTTTATTTTCTATGGCGCCAAGAACGCGATCACCGTCAGGATGGACGCGCAGTTCGGGGACGGCTGGTTCTATGAAGGAGCCGGCATCTACCGCCACGTCTGGCTGAGAAAGTTCGACGCGCTGCATCTGGGGCAGTGGGATACGGTCGTGCGCACCGAGATGCAAGGCTCGGACGCCGTTCTCAAGCTCAGTACGATTGTGGAGAACCAGGGCAAGTCGCCGGAGAAGTTCCGCGTACGCTGGCAGATTCTCGATGGAGCTGGCAAAACCGTTGCGACTGCGGAATCTCTGCCGGAACCTCTGGTGGAAAACCTTCCCGCCGACAGCAAACATGCCTTCACCGCCAGCGCGCGGCTGACCAAGCCCGCCATCTGGTCGCTCGAAGAACCGAATCTCTATTACGCGGTTGCGACGGTTGAATCATCCGGCAAAGTGCGCGACCGCGACAAGGTCACTTTCGGAGTGCGCACCATCTCCTTCGATGTGGACAAGGGATTCTTTCTCAACGGCGAACATACTCCGGTGCAAGGCACCTGCAACCACCACGATCATGCCGGTGTGGGTGCGGCGCTGCCGGACCGCCTGCAGTCGTACCGTATAGAAGTTTTGCAGGGCATGGGATGCAATGCCGTGCGCACGTCGCACAACATACCCACTCCGGAATGGGTCGAGGCCTGCGATCGCCTGGGCGTGCTCATGCTGTGCGAAACGCGCATGATGTCATCCAACGAAGAAGGGTTGGCGCAGTTGGAGAAGATGATCAAGCGCTATCGCAACAGTCCGTCGATCTTTCTCTGGTCGATGGGCAATGAAGAATGGCGCCTCCAGACCAGCGAGATGGGGCCGCGCGTTCTTCACTCCATGCAGCAACGGGCACATGAGCTTGATCCGACTCGCCTGTGTACTGCGGCCGACAACGGAAATTGGGAGACGGAGTTCCCGTCGGCGCTCGACGTCATGGGCTTTAACTACAATTTGTCGATGATTGACGACTACCACAAGCGGCATCCCAAGCAGCCTTCCATCGGCTCGGAGACGGCCAGCACGATATCTACGCGCGGAGTTTATAGCACAGACAAGCTGCGCAACGTGCTCAGCGCGTATGACGTGAACCATACCCGGTGGTCGGAGTTGGCCGAGGAGTGGTGGACTTTCTACGCCGCCCGTCCCTACCTCGCAGGAGGCTTCGCCTGGACCGGCTTCGATTATCGCGGCGAACCGACGCCCTACGGCTGGCCCAGCATTAACTCGCAGTTCGGCATCGTAGATACCTGCGGGTTCCCCAAAGACAATTATTTTTACTACAAGGCGTGGTGGGGAAAAGAGCCGATGCTGCATTTATTGCCTCATTGGAATTGGGAGGGGAGGGAAGGCGAAGAGATTCCTGTCTGGGTCCACTCCAATCTGGAAAGCGTCGAGCTGTTCCTCAATGGACAAAGCCTCGGCGCCCAGCCGGTGAAACCTCTCCACCATCTGGAGTGGAAGGTGAAGTATGCTCCGGGTGTGTTGGAGGCGCGCGGCTCCAAGGGTGGGAAAGTGGTGGTGTCGAACCAAGCGCGAAACCACGGGCCAACCCGCGAAGATCGTGCTCACGGCGGACCGTCCCGCCATCTCGGCCGACGGCGAGGACCTGGCTATGGTGCGTGTCGAAGTGGTGGACGCTCAAGGCCGGCCCGTGCCTACGGCCGATAACTCCATTACCTTCAAAGTCGGCGGCGAGGGCACTCTGATCGGCGTTGGCAATGGCGATCCCAATTGCCAGGAATCCGACAAGGCCAGCCAACGGAGCCTGTTCAACGGCTTGGCGCAGGTGATCTTGCAGGCGACCAAGCATCCTGGGTGGATCAGCCTGGATGCGGCGTCGGAGGATCTCGCCTCCGCAACGGTCACCATTGAAGCCAAGCCGGCGAAGTTGCGCCCGGCGGTGATCTAACTCACCGCCGAGCGAAGGACTTGCAATTCATTTCGGGCTACTTGTTCTTGGTGGCCTTGCCGTCCATGACCAGGGTCCAGTTCGTGCCGTCCGGCGACACTTCGAATTTGAAGGTATAGGAAGTCGGCGACACGATCTTCATGGAATACCGGGCCTTCATGGTCTGAGGTCCCATCTTCATGTCGTTGGCCCAACTCCAGGTGTCGCCGTCGAAGGTGCCTTTGGAGTGCGTGGCTTCTCCCATGCTATTGAACTCGTCGTAGGTGTAGACCTTTTCCTGGGGATCGTAACCCATGAAGGCGAGGCCGGTGCCGCCGCCCATCCCAGTGATTTTGAAGGTAGCGTGGAAGACCACAAAGAATCCGCCGTCCATCCACTGATTATCGTCGTTCGAGGTGACTTTGCCGCCGGGGCCCATGGGGCCGGGTTTCAGGTCGCCTTCTGAGGTCCAGTTGCCCACAAAGTAGTTGAGCTTCTGTTGCTCGGGACCGGGCTTCATGGGTTCCATTTGCGCGAAGGCCGCGGCTGCTAACAGCAGAGAGCCGAGGAGAAGGAGCAGTGTGCGTTTCATAGAAAGCCTCCTGGTTGAGTTGCGTGCGGTCGATCATACTTTGGGGCGCTCAAAGACGTCAATGGGGACAGACGGCTCACGGAAGTGCATTGCTCCGCGCAAGCTAAACTATGTGCCTTGAGCAGCATACGTTGAGTCTTTCGACTCGCCCAACGGGTGATATGCCGCACTCGGGTCACATCCCGCCTCCTGCCGCACCTGGTTCTCGTCGCACTAATACTTTGTTTTCAATAACATAGAGCTTTTTCCAAGTCGCAACCTTTGGCAATCGTTGTGCCCTTCCAAGGCTAAGTTAAACCCGGTTTTGGAGCCACTGTGGGAAGGGTTGTAGTTGGGATGAGGGTCGCAATTCGCATCTTCGGGATGGCAAGTCTGGGGCTGGCGCTTCTGGGATTGGCGCATCCAGCGGCTGCGCAACTGGGTGTGGGCGAAAATACCAAGCTCGACGCGGGCGGCCTGTTTACCTTCGGATACTCGGGCGACTTCGGCGACGAGATCCCGTCCGACCATGGCTTGACCTTCGGATTCGATGGCAAGGTCTCGGGCTCCTACTACAATCCCAATTTCCTTTCCTTCACGGCGACGCCCTACTACAACCAATCGCGGACCGACTCCGACAATCAATCCCTGACCGGAGCCAGCGGGGTCGAACGCTACGGCGAATCTTTTCACCGGCAGCCATTTTCCCGGTTCTGTCAGTTACCACTACGATGCCAACAGCACGGGCACATTCGGGTTGGTCGGACAACCGAACTTCACGGCCTACGGCACAGCCCAAGGCTTCGGCGTCAACTGGAGCGAATTGGTTCCGGGTCTGCCCACGCTGTCGGTCGGCTATTCTCAAGGCAGCGGCGACAGCACGATCTATGGCACCAGTCAGGAAGCCGATTCCAACACCCACCTGTTCAACGTGCACTCGAACTACCAGGCTGCGGGCTTCCGCCTCAGTGGCTTTTACGATCACAACAACTTGAACGCGACTTACCCGGAGTTTCTAGCGGGCGATGGAGAAGCGTCCCAGGAGTCCACCACGCACGATTTCGGCTTCGGGGCGCAGCACCTCCTGCCCATGCATGGAACGTTCTATGCCAATTACAACCGCGCGTCGGCGGACAACGATTTTGTTTCGAACCAGGGCGAGAGTGCGAATTCCTATGGCTACACGGAAGACACGGAAAACGCAGGCGCGAGTTTTCGCCCGTTCACCAAGCTCACCCTGAACGTCTCCCAGAACTACACCAGCAATCTGACGGGATATCTGGCGCAGAATCTCGGCAACGGCGGAATTGAGCCGCCTGGACTGAATCTGGGAACGGGGTCCTTTTCCTCCACCATCGGTGGCGGAGCGACCTATCAATTTACACGCTTCCTTTCCACCGAGGCGCAGGCCACCTACTACGATCAGCGCTACTTCGGAAATGACTACAGCGGCGAGTATCTCAGCGGCACGGTGAACTACGGCAAGCGTATCCTCAACTTATTCACCTTTTCCGCATCGGTCATCGACAGTTCCAACGGCCAAGGCAACAACGCGGTCGGATTCATCGGCAACTGTGAACTTCTTTCACCGTTTTGGAAACTGGCAGACGTTCGGGCCAGTTCAGCTACGCCCAGAACGTGCAGACATTGCTCGTTACCTATACCACTTCCTACTACCAGTACAGCGCGAACCTGCACCGCCGTTTGCCGGGAGGCATCACTGGACCGCAGCCTTCAATGGAAACCACAGCGGTTTGACCAACGAGCAGGGTACCGACACCCACAGCGAGGGCTATTCCACGTCGCTGGCCTCGCGGCGGTTTACCGTCAACGGTCTTTACAGTCAAGCCAGCGGAATTTCACTGCTGGGAGCCGGGGGCCTGGTCACGCCGGCGCCGACGCCCGGCCTCAGCGATTTCATTCTCTATGGCGGTTCCAGCTACGGGGGCGGGCTCTCGGTTACACCGGTGAGGCGGCTTTCGATAGCGGGAAGTTTCAGCCGCGCCATCAGCAATACCATCGCCGCCACCGACTCGCACAACAACACGGAAATCTTCAACGCCCAGATGCAGTACCATCTGAGAAGGATCGGGCTGCAGGCCGGTTATACTCGCTTCACGCAGGGGATCAGCGCAATCGGCGCGCCCGCCAACACGACGTCGTATTTTGTCGGGATGACCAGATGGTTCGATTTCTTCTAATCGCGCGGGGCAAGTCCGGGTTGCGCCAAGGACTGGCCCTCGCGGGAGTGGCCGTGCTGCTGGCCACATCGGCCGCGGCTTCGAAGCGCGCACAGCCAACGCTCGGCCCGCCGCCGCCCCCGGACCTGCTGCTCGACGGCGGCCGCAAACTTTCGTTTGAGCGCAGCTTCAGCCTGGAGCGCGAAGTCAAACCCAAGCGCAGTTTCTGGACGCGCGTCGTGGACGTCATCGCCGGCCAGCCCGATTTCCATTACCTGGTGAGTCCCTACAGCGTGGTCACCGACTCGCGCGGGCGCATCATTGTCACCGACGTGGCTGCCGCCGGAATCCACATCTTCGACTTCAACCAGCAGAAATATAAATTCATTTCGCGCCGCGATACAGGCAAAGATCCGATGCTCACGCCGCAGTGCGTCGCCGTGGACGCGCAAGACAACATCTACGTGACCGATTCTCAAGCCGGCAAAGTGTTTGTCTTCGATGCCAACGGGAAATTCCGGCGCACCATCGGCAGCCTCAAAGGCGGCGAGGGATATTTCAAGCGCCCCACGGGAATCGCGGTCGATTCCGCCGCGCAACGCATCTACGTGACCGATACGTTGCGCAACAAGATCTTCATGATGGATATGCAGGGCAGCGTGCTCCAGGTGATTGGCAAGACCGGGACGGGCGACGGCGAGTTCAATTTCCCGACCGAACTGCGGCTGAATGGTCCGGACTTAGTCGTGGTCGATGCCATGAATTTCCGCGTGCAGGTGCTCGATCGCTCGGGCGCGTTCCGCTACGCCATCGGCAAAATCGGAGACGGCGCGGGATGGATGTTCCGTCCGAAAGGGATTGGCTTCGATTCCGAATCGCATCTCTACGTTGTCGATGGACAGTGGGGCATGGTGCAGGTTTTCGACCGCGAGGGCCGCTTGCTCTATTACTTCGGCGAGCGGGGAACCGGAGCCGGGCAGTTTCAACTGCCAACCGGCCTCGAGATTGACCACCAGGATCGCATCTACGTCGTGGATTCGTTTAACCGGCGCGTCCAGGTCTTTCACTACTACGGCGTCGCTCAAACGGCGGACGGGAGAAAACAGTGAAGCAGATCCTGCCGCTTGCCTGTGCGCTGCTCTCAACGCTGATTCTGGCGCATGGTTTCGTCGCCGCTCAGGGGCCCAGCAATGTCGATGTATTGGGCATGCACAACCTGACGGCGGCCAGCGGAGCGTCGGTTTATTCGCGGGGCAGTCTCGGTTGCACGTTCTGTCACGCTCCCCATAGCGGATTGGGAGGCGTGACTCCGCTGTGGAACCAGAAGTTATCCACCCAAACTTACACTCCCTACACCAGCACCACTTACTCGCAGCAAGGCAATACCCAGCCGACCCTTGGAATCACCAGCAGTCTCTGCCTGAGTTGTCACGATGGCACGGTGGGAGTGGGTCAGTCGGCGGCCTATGGCCAGCTGCCGACCGTTGGCGCATTGAATAGCGTCGATTCCTTCGGAACGACGCTGACCGGCTCGCACCCTTTCAGTCTGGTGCTGCCCATGAAAGACGCTCCCGATATGGCGGCGTCGCTGGTGTCGCAGGGCAAGACCGCCGATCCTACAGGCGCGGTGAAGCTCATCCATGGCAACATCGAATGCACCAGTTGTCACAACCCGCACGTGCAAGCGACAGACACGATCGCGCAGAATTTTCTCGTCCGCGACAGCTCCAACGCGCAGATGTGTCTGGCTTGTCACGATCCCAACCGGGTGATGCAAGGGCGGATCAATCCGCTGGCAGGTTTTACGGGAAGCATTCATCAGACGGCGACCAACCAGGTTTCACCGGACGGTCACATAGGTTCTTATCCGACGGTAGGATCGAATGCCTGCACCTCCTGTCACATGTCGCACGACGCGGTAGCGCCGGCGCGACTGCTCCGTCCGGCCACGCCGGCTGCGCCCGGAAACGATACGGTCACGCAGGATTGCATGACCTGTCACAACGGAGGCACGTATTTGTCGCCCGTTCCCATGAACGTCATGGCCGAGGTGGCGAAGATCAGTCATCCCTTGCCCGCCGGGAATAACTTTCACGATGCCGCCGAAGCGGTGCTGTTGAACAACAACCGCCATGCCACGTGTGTCGATTGCCACAACCCTCACGCTTCCAATCAGACGACGCAATTCACCGCGCCGCCGGCGTTGCGTCTTTCGCAGCAGGGCGTTAGCGGCATCAGCGCGTTGGATGGTGTCACCGTTCTTACTCCGGCGATCAATCAGTATGAGAATTGTCTGCGATGCCATGGTACGTCCACCGGCAAGAAGCGGATGATTATCTATGGCTATGCGCCGATGCGAGTGGTGTCGGCGCCGGATCCGCTGAACGTGATTCCGGAGTTCGTGTCAACCGCAACTTCGAGCCATCCTGTAACCCATGATCGAAGCAGCCTTCTGGCCCAACCCAGCCTTCGCCTATACCAACAGACTCAGCTTGGAATGGATTCGCAGCGGGCGGTGGGTATGCGCATCTTCTGCACCGATTGCCATAACAGCGACGATAATCGGGAGTTTGGCGGCTCGGGTCCGAACGGCCCCCACGGATCGGTCAACTCGCACATCCTCGAGCGCAACTATCAATTCAGCCAGGCCGCGGTGCCCGGCGGAACGGTCACCAACCTTTTCCCCAATCCCGATCTGACTTTCACCGGGCCCTATGCCATGTGCGGAAAGTGCCACAACCTCGCCAATGTCGTCGCCAATGCCACCTTCACGCAGCACTTCCTGCACATTTCCCAGTATGGTTTCAGTTGTTCGGTCTGCCACACCGCCCACGGGATGGGCGCAACTTCGCCAAACGTTACTGGAGAGCGGCTGGTGAATTTTGATGCGAACGTAGTCGGAGAAAACAACGGCGCTCCCATCGCCTACAATCGCACTGCCAACACCTGCACGCTGATGTGCCACAATGTCGCCCACAATCCAGATGGCACGGTCGGCTCTGCCAGGAAGGCCACGCCGAAATGGCCCACTAAGAAGTAGAGGCCAGAGCCCGCAGTGCTCTTGGTGGTTGGCGGCGCGGGCAAAAAGCGGAACGATCGCTCCTCCACCCCATCGCGCCAAAAACGGGCGCGCCGGGGGCCCCGGTTCGCTCAGAATGGCACGATTGGGAGTTGTTCCGGAGCCTGTAGAGACGTGGCCCGGCGCGTCTGCTGAGGCTGAGACGGGGCAAGCCCCGTCCCCACATGGGTACGCTTCACAGTTCCAGGTACGCCCGGACCGAAGTCAGATCATCGCTGCTGCGAACCGCAAAGCCCAGGCGCTTCATGATGGCCTGCATGGCTACGTTGTCGGGCAACATTTCCGCGGACACTTGGGATAGTTTTTCGTCGCGGGCAATCTGCACGACGCGGCGAAGTAATTCGTTTCCCAGGCCCAGATTCTGATGTTGATCGGAGACCAGCACCGCGACTTCCGCTTCATTCTTGCCGTGCAACTTGTTGATGCGACCGACGGCGATGATCTGGCGCTCTCCCGTGCCGGGATCGGCGCGCTCGGCGACCAGCGCCATTTCGCGGTCGTAATCGCCAAAGCAGATGCGCAACAGCCGCTCATGCGCCACGCGCCGGCTCAGGCTGAGCGTGGCAAAGAAGCGCAAATAGACGCTGCGATCGGAAAGCGTTTCGTGAAACTTGACCATCAGCGGTTCGTCTTCGGGGCGAATGGGCCGAATAGTAACCTGGTCGCCATTCTTCATCGTCCAGGTGGAAACATACTGCAACGGATAGGGCCGCATGGCGGGTTTGGGCAACTGGTCGAGGGTCACGGCGGGCCCGTGCAACACGACTCTGGCATCGAGGGCGAGCAGGTGGTCGGGCGAAGCCAGCAGGGGATTGATGTCAATTTCCGAAATCCACCGCTGCTCGAGCACGAGTTGACTGAAGCGGACCAACAGGTTCTCGAGGGCCGCGATGTTGACCGGCTTGCGTCCGCGGACTCCCTTCAGTGCGGTGAAGACTTTCGTTTGCTCCATCATTCTTTGCGCCAAGGTAGTGTTCAGCGGTGGAAGCGCCAGGGCGCGGTCGCGATACACTTCGACCAGTTGTCCGCCCGAACCGAATAGCATTACGGGCCCAAACTGCGGGTCCACGCTGCTGCCGAGAATCAATTCGTAGCCATCGAGCTTGACCATCGGCTGCACGGTGACGCCGGAGAATTGGTCGCGGCCAACTTTCTCCGCGACCGAAGACTCGATAGCGCGATAGGCGGCGCGGACCGCCTCTTCGTCGCGCAAGTTCAGCTTGACTCCGCCAACATCCGTCTTGTGGGTGATGGTTTCGGAATAAACTTTCAGCACCATCGGAAAGCCAAGCTTCGCGGCGATCGCGGCCGCTTCGTCTTCGGTGGCGGCAACCCGCGTCTCCACCGTCGGGATGCCGTAGAGCGACAGCACCTGCTTCGATTCCAACTCGTTGAGCAGCAAGCGGCCTTGGCTTCGCGCATTCTGAATGATTTGCTCGACCTGATTGCGCGACGCGTTTCCGATCTCCGACTGGTCCGCCAGCGTGGGAGTTTCGTACAGTCCGCGCAGGTTGTAGGTGTAGCGCCACATGTAGGTGAACGCGCGCGCCGCCGTGTCGGGAAATGGGAAAGTTGGAATGCCCGCTGAATTCAGCGCAGCTTCGCCGGCGGCAATTGCGTTCCCGCCCATCCAACTGGCGAGCACGGGCTTGCCATATTGTTTGGCATAAGGCTTCAGGCCTTCCGCAATTTGCAAAGGGTCGGTCATTCCCTGAGGCGTGAGAATGACCAGCAGCCCATCGCTGTTCGGGTCTTGCGAAGCGATTTCAAGCGCCCTGGCATAGCGCTCGGAATCGGCATCGCCGAGAACGTCGATCGGATTGTTATGACTCCAGTGGGGAGGGAGAAACTCGTCGAGGCGCTTCATGCTCTGCGGGGAAACGTCGGCCAGTTCTCCGCCATTGGCGACCAGCGCGTCGGTGGCCAGGACCGCAGGTCCGCCCGCATTGGTCAGGATGGTGAGCCGCGGCCCCTTGGGACGGGGCTGTTTGCCCAGCACTTCCGCCATGTAGAAAAGGTCGGCGATGTTGTGCACCCGCAGAACGCCCGAGCGGCGGAAGGCCGCGTCCAGCACTTCGTCGCTGCCGGTGAGCGCTCCGGTGTGCGATGCCGCGGCGCGCGAAGCCGCTTGCGAGCGGCCGGCCTTGATCACGATGATCGGCTTGGTGAGCGCGACTTCACGCGCGGCGGACATAAACGACCGCGCGTCTCCCACCGATTCCATGTAAATCAGAATGCTCTTGGTGTGGGGGTCGTCGCCGAAGTAATAGATCAAGTCGCCCCAGCCGACGTCCAGCATCGAACCGGTGGAAACGATGGCGCTGAAGCCCACTTCTTCGCGCTGGCTCCAGTCGAGGATCGCGGTCAACAGCGCTCCACTCTGGCTCAGAAATGCGACGTTGCCCGCCTTCGGCATATCTTTGGCGAAAGTGGCGTTCAACCCGATCGTCGGGTTCATGATGCCCAGACAGTTGGGGCCGACCAGGCGCAAGGAACTGCGCCGCAATTGCTCTTCAATCTGCTGTTCGAGGGCAATGCCTTCAGCGCCGTGTTCCCTGAATCCAGCGGAAATCACGACCATGGACCTGGCGCCGGCATCCACGCACTCGCCGATGATTTGCGGGACGGTCGCGGCCGGGGTGCAAACTACGGCCAAGTCCACGGGCTCAGCGAGGTCGCGAATGCTCTTGTAGGTCTTCTGCCCCAGCACTTCCGGACTCTTGGCGTTGACGGCATACACCTTTGCCCTGAAACCCAGCGTGCAGCATGTTTTCAAACACGGTGCGGCCCACAGTGCCGGCACGGCTGGTGGCGCCGATCACGGCCACCGAGCGCGGAGTGAACATTGCGTCCAGGCTGCTCCTCTCCGCCGATGTCTTTTTCTGCTCATGATTGCTGGTAGTCGGCCGTCCTGTGGGACCAATGTCGCTCGAACTCATCAGAATCTCCTTGTTAAGTCTTGCCACCGCGCGGTCAACCGGCGGTGGATTATTGGCAGACGATTAAGATTGTTTTCAGTCTACAGCCTTATAGGCTGCGGAATAACTTCGCTTCGAACCCGCTGGAGGAAGGGCGCAACGTCGGTCGTGCCGTTAAGCCGCTGGAAATATGACTGTGCTCAGGGCCCATTGTGTTTTACCGCGCGCCCCAAGCCAACATGCCGATCATGATCATTAGCTATTGCGCCTTTGCGTCTGGGCTATGCTCGTCCCCTTTGCCGGAAGCCGATAAAGAATGGTCAATTTCCACTCGTGTTTCACTCACCTCGACGCGCGGTTCAAATCGCTTTTCGACCGAGAGCGCGCGAGACACCAGGCATAGCCCCTCGGCCTTATGCAAGAGCTTGAGGGCCCGCGCGTGGTCGGCGGATGGCGGGATCGTCAGGTTCGCGCGAACCAGCACTCCGCCGAAATTGTAACCTGTCTCAGTCCGGCTGATATCGCCTTCCACTTCCACCTGCAAGTCGGTGAACTCAAACCTGGAATGTTCCGCGACCGCGCGAAAGGTCGTCGTAAAGCAACTGGCGACCGCGCACAGCAGCAAATCCTCAGGGGTCCACCGGTCCTCGACGCCGCCCAGAGCGGGAGGCGAACTGAAATGAATTGCGTTGGGAGCGGAACTGGACTTGGCAATGCCAGTCCGGCCAGAGGCCCACCAGGCGACCACTCGGAACCGAAGCGCTTCTTCCATGGCGTTATCACCCTCCTTGTTCCCGCGCACATTGATTCTCCACTCATCGCAATTTGCCGGCGATGTTTGAAGTCACCCTCATTCGTGATCCGGATCACGGGGCGATCGGTGATACAATTTTTGCGGAAGACGGTCACGAATGCGCGCTCCCTACGGGCTCAATATCCTCGACAACTGCCTCACCTGCCCGGCGCGGGAGGAGCATCTGTTCTGCAATCTGCCGCCGGCCGCCGTGCAAAGGTTGAATGAGATCCGGTCCACCGCGGTCTATCCCAAAGCAGCCATGCTGTTTATCGAGGGACAGCAGCCGCGCGGCGTATTTGTGCTGTGTTCGGGCAAAGCCAAGCTTTCGACGTCCTCGGTCGAGGGCCGGACGGTCATCACCAAGATCTCGGACGCGGGCGACGTGCTGGGCCTGAGCGCCACCATTTCCAACCGGCCCTACGAAGTCACCGCCGAGATGATCGAGCCGGGCCAGGCGAATTTCATTACCCGCGATGCCTTGCTCCAGTTCTTGCGCGAATATGGAGAAGTAGCGCTGCGCGTGGCGGAGCAACTCAGCCGCAATTACTACGCCGCGTACGAAGGGATCCGTACCCTCGGACTCACCAACTCGCCTTCGGAAAGATTCGCAAAGTTGCTGCTGGGATGGTCGGACACACCGGGCAATGGCGACCCGTTGCAGGTGAAGATGACGCTTACCCATGAGGAAATCGCCGAAATGATCGGCACCACCCGTGAAACCGTCAGCCGCTTGTTCTCGCAGTTTAAGAGGAAACAGATTGTGCAGCTGAAGGGTTCAAGCCTGACCATCCGCAACAAAGCCGCGCTGAAGAAAATGGTCAACCGCTGAGCAGCGGATGAAGTCTCTTGCTTCTGAACGTCGGATCGTCCCCTATGGCGCGGGTACTCATCGTCGGCTATGGCAACCCGCTTCGCTCGGATGATGGCCTCGGCTGGCGCGCGGCGGAAGCATTGTCCCGCAGTTTGTCGCTTCCGGAAGTTGAAGTTCTTATGCGCCAGCAACTCACTCCGGAACTGGCCGACAACCTCACGCGCGCCGATGTGGTTTTTTTCATCGATGCCGCTCGCGGCGGCCAACCCGGAGAGTTGCGCTGCGAACCCGTAACTCCGCAACCGGGAACCGCCGACACCCACCACTCCTCGCCCGCCGGGATTCTAGCCTTGGCCGAGCAACTCTACGGCGCCAGTCCACACGCTTTCGTAGTCTCTATGTGCGGAGAATGTTTCGATCACGGTACAGCGCTCTCCGCGACCCTGGAAGCCGCTCTTCCGAAGCTGACCGCGCTGGTGGAAAAGCTGGTCGGACAAATAATTACGCGGCCCTCCCGGAGTTGATGGTCACACCGGTGCTGCCTGCGGGCGGTGCAGCCATTTTGTCTTTTCGCAATATTCGTAGAGTTCTTCGCGGAAGCTTGGATGCGCGATCTCAATCAGCGCCTGAGCGCGCTCCCGGATGGTCTTTCCGTGCAAATACGCCACGCCGTACTCCGTCACCACGTAGCGGACTAGACCGCGGGAAGTGACCACTCCCGCGCCCGGACTCAGCATCGGGACAATCCGCGAAATCTTGCCCTGCTTGGCGGTGGATGGAGATGGCAATGATTGGCTTGCCGCCCTTGGAGCGCGACGCCCCGCGAATGAAATCCACCTGCCCGCCAATCCCGCTGTAAAACTGGTTCCCGACCGAGTCCGAGCAAACCTGCCCGGTCAAGTCGATTTGCAGCGCCGAGTTGATGGCGACCATGTTGTCGTTCCGGGCAATGAACGCGGGATCGTTGGTATAGGACGTGGGATGGAACTCGAAAATCGGATTGTTGTCGAGAAAGTCGAACAACTTTTTTGTGCCCAGCGCGAAACCGAGAATGATCTTGCGCGGTTTGAAGTTCTTGCGCTCGCCCGTGATCACGCCCGCCTCAATCAGCGGAATCACGCCATCCGATACCATTTCGCTATGCACGGCGAGATCTTTGCGATCGCTGAGGAAGCGGAAGCACGGCGTCGGGAATTCCTCCGATCCCGGTTTGCAGCACGGCCCCGTCCTCGATCAGGCCGGCTACGTTGCGCGCGATGGCGACGTGCAAGTCGGTGATCTCGCGCCTTCTTGATTGCGCATAACGGCCGCGACGATTCCACCACCACATCGATGTCGTTCACATGGATGAAGCTGTCGCCATAGGTTCGCGGCATGTGGCCATTGACCTGCGCCACCACGATGCGAGCGCACTTGGCGGCAGTGAGCGTCGTGTCCACGCCCACGCCAAAGCTGCAAAAACCGTGCGAATCGGGCGGCGACACCTCGATCAGCGCGACATCGAGCGGCATGGCGCCGCTTCGAACAATCCTTCGATCTCGCTCAGGTAGATCGGAGTGTAGTCGGCGCGCCCGTCATTGATGGCGTCCCGCACATTGGCGCCGATGAAGACGGCGTTGTGCCGGAAGTGCCCTTCCATCTCCGGAGCCACATAGGGAGCGCATCCCATGGTCATCATGTGCACGATTTCCACATCATGCACCGCGGGGCCGCGCCGCATCAGGGCTTCGACCAGCGTCTCCGGCTCCGCGCACCCCGGCTGGATGTATACCCGCATTCCCGACTCGACGCGAGCGCAAGGCTTCATCGGGAGTCTGCACCTTTTTCGCGTACTCGATTTTCCCATGACATCGCTGGCCGCCTCGTTATTCTTTTTTCGATGGCCGGGCCGGTTTCCTTGAGCCCGTCCTTCGCGACCGCCATTTCGTAACCGGCCGAGGAATAGTAAATGGCTCGATCGAAAAACTGCTCCAGCAACCGCAGCATTTCCAGTTCACCGAACACTTCGACGGGGCGCTCCAGGACCGATTCCTTCTTGACGAACTCCCAGAGGTTCTCTTTCGTCAAAACGATCACCCAAATCAGTTCGCTCAGAGGCACACGCTGGCTGGCCCGCCGCACCCCAATCTCCCGGTAGCGCGCTCCAGCGGGAATTCGTCCTTGCCCATGAGCCACTCGCCGAGATGACGGTAGATTTCCGACACGCGCTGTTGCAGTTCTTCACTGGGGACGTTTTGCCGGAAGGTGCGGGTCAATTCGGACGTTCGCACTCGATCGAGAAGGCTGGCGGCCAAATCTTGCGAGTGGGTCTCGATCAGCCGCACCAGACGATATAGCATCATCATGACGCCCTCCCGCCCTTAGTTTGCCTTTAAGTCTCAACCCTCGCAAGGTTTAGAGCCATGACCGACGGTACACTCCTATGTGATGAAAATCACCAGCGGAAGTTCTAGCCCAACGGCTTCCCTCCGCTCCGCGCTGGCGGAGGGGACGCCAAAAAACTAAGATAGGGAGCATCGTGAAATAGAAAGGCAGGATTCGATGACTTCCGCAGCTTCGGTCAACTCCGCGCCGCGCCGCGTTTCTACCCAACCCCTCGCCCCCGAGGAGCTGCGCAAGATCAACGCCTACTGGCGCGCGGCCAACTATCTTTCCGTGGGCCAGATTTATCTATACGCCAATCCGCTGCTGCGCGAGCCGCTGAAGATCGAGCACATTAAGCCGCGATTGCTCGGTCATTTTGGCACCACGCCCGGCTTGAACTTTATCTATGCCCATTTCAATCGCCTGATTAAGAACCACGATTTGAATGTCATTTATATTGCCGGCCCCGGCCACGGCGGGCCCGGACTGGTCGCGAATACTTATTTAGAAGGAACATACACCGAGTTCTATCCCAACATCACGCAAGACGAAGCGGGCCTTCAGAAGCTGTTTAAGCAATTTTCTTTCCCCGGAGGAATCCCGAGCCACGCCGCGCCTGAAACGCCGGGATCCATCCACGAAGGCGGGGAACTGGGTTATTCGATCATGCACGCTTGCGGCGCGGTGTTTGACAACCCCGACTTGCTCGCCTGTTGCGTGGTGGGAGACGGGGAGTCGGAAACCGGGCCGCTGGCTACGAGTTGGCACGGCAACAAATTTCTGGATCCGGTGCGCGACGGCGCGGTGTTGCCGATACTCCATCTCAATGGCTACAAGATCGCCAATCCAACCGTGCTGGCCCGCATGACAGATGAGGAACTTACCCAGTTCTTCACCGGCCACCACTGGAAACCGTATTTCGTCGAGGGACACGAGCCCGAAGCGATGCATCAACTCATGGCCGGAACTCTGGATGAAGTAGTAAAAGAGATTCGAGCGATTCAAGAGAAGGCCCGCAGCGGCGGAAAAGCGAGCGGCACCAATTCGACCGAAAAAGAGACGAGCCTGCCCATCTGGCCGATGATTGTCTTTCGCAGCCCCAAGGGTTGGACTGGCCCGAAAGTGGTTGATGGCAAGCCCGTCGAGGGCACATGGCGCGCCCATCAGGTGCCCGTGGCCGACCTGCAAACGAAGCCGGAACATGTGAAGATCCTCGAAGACTGGATGAGAAGTTATCGTGCCGATGAATTATTCGACGCGAATGGCAAATTCATCTCTGAGCTCGCGGAACTTGCTCCCAAAGGCACGCGCCGGATGGGAGCGAATCCACATGCCAACGGCGGCTTGTTGTTGCGCGACTTGGTCATGCCCGATTTTCGCAAATATGCGGTTGCGGTTGCGAAGCCTGGCACTGGGAACGCGGAAGCGACGCGCGTCCTCGGCACGTTTTTGCGCGACGTGATGAAGCTAAACGTCGACTCCAAAAACTTTCGCGTCTTCGGCCCGGATGAGACGGCCTCAAACCGGCTCGACGCCCTCTATGAAGTTACCGACAAGCTGTGGATGGAGCCGATCCTCCCAGTTGACGAACATCTTTCGCAGCGCGGGCGAGTGGTGGAGATGCTCAGCGAGCACATGTGCCAGGGCTGGCTCGAGGGTTATCTGCTCACCGGCCGCCATGGCTTTTTCTCCTGCTACGAAGCCTTCATTCACATCATCGATTCCATGTTCAACCAGCACGCCAAGTGGTTGAAGGTGACCCGCGGGATCGAGTGGCGGCGGCCCATCGCTTCCCTCAACTATTTGTTGACATCTCACGTGTGGCGCCAAGATCATAATGGGTTTACCCATCAGGATCCAGGCTTCATCGATCATGTGGTCAATAAGAAAGCCGACGTGGTTCGCGTGTATCTTCCGCCCGACGCCAACTGCCTGCTTTCCGTCGCCGACCATTGTCTGCGCAGCCGCCATTACGTCAATGTCATCGTCGCCGGCAAACAGCCTGCATTGCAGTTTCTCGATATGGGGTCGGCCATCGAACACTGCACCACCGGCATTGGCATTTGGGACTGGGCCAGCACCGACAAGGGGGGCGAGCCCGACGTGGTCATGGCCTGCGCCGGCGATGTCCCCACACTCGAAACTTTGGCTGCGGTCGATCTTTTGCGGCAGCATTTTCCCGACATCAAGATTCGCGTGGTAAACGTTGTTGACCTGATGACCATTGAGCCGCCGAGCGAGCATCCGCACGGTCTCTCCGATGCCGACTTCGATTCCATGTTTACGGTAGACAAACCGGTTATCTTCGCCTACCACGGCTACCCCTGGTTGATCCACCGGCTGACTTATCGGCGGCGCAATCATGCCAATCTCCATGTGCGGGGCTATAAAGAAGAGGGCACAACCACGACCGCGTTTGATATGACGGTGCTCAACGACCTCGATCGTTTCCACCTGGCGGGCGATGTGGTGGACCGCGTGCCACGCCTCCAGAAAACCGGTGGCCACTTCAAGCAGTTGCTGCGCAACAAACTGGTCGAGCACAAACTATACATTCGCGAACGCGGAGACGATATGCCGGAGATTCGCGACTGGACGTGGCCCTACTAATGAACGTGCTTGTTCTCAACTCCGGGTCCAGCAGCCAGAAGAGCTGTCTCTACGAAATTGGAGACCCGCTCCCACACGATCCGCCGGCTGCGATCTGGGAAGGGAAGATCGAGTGGGCCGCCGGGCAAGCCGCCACCCAAGCGAACGGCAAGGCTGAGTACTCGATCAAAAACTCTCGTGGAGTTTCCCGCAAAGACCTGCCATCGGCGGGCTCGCGCGACGAAGCCATTGAGCGCTTGCTCCAGAGCTTGTGGAGCGGCGAGACGCAAGCGATTTCCAAACCTTCCGACATCGATATTGTGGGACACCGCGTAGTCCACGGTGGCCCGCAGCATTTCGAGCCCACGGTGGTGACCGCCGAGGTCAAGGCGGCGATCGAAGGCGTTTCGGTTTTTGCGCCCCTCCACAATCGCGCCGAACTCGAAGGCATGGAGATCGTCGCGAAATTGCTGGGTTCAGTGCCGCAGGTCGCCGTCTTCGACACCGGCTTTCATCATCACATGCCTTTAGCGGCGGCAACCTACCCTGGCCCATACGAGTGGTTCGAGCAGGGGATTCGCCGCTACGGATTCCACGGGATCAATCATCAATATTGCGCCGAGCGCGCGGCGAAACTGCTGGGCAAGGACCTGAATTCCCTGAAGCTGATCACTTGCCATCTCGGGAACGGCTGCTCCCTGGCGGCGATTCGTGAAGGTCGAAGCGTGGATACGACCATGGGTTTCACCCCGCTCGAGGGTCTCATGATGGGTACGCGCTCGGGATCTGTGGACCCTGGAGTACTCACGTACTTAATGCGGCGAAGACACTTCCTGGATGAGCAACTCGACGATGTGCTCAATAAGAAGTCGGGACTGCTTGGGATTTCGGGATTTTCCAGCGATATGCGCGAGGTTCTTGCCGCCTGCAAGAACGCCAACGCACCCGAGAAAATGGCGCGCGCCA
The DNA here is from genome assembly GCA_963709835.1 of uncultured Acidobacteriaceae bacterium. Lineage (GTDB taxonomy): Bacteria > Acidobacteriota > Terriglobia > Terriglobales > Acidobacteriaceae > Acidiflorens. Next base: position 5,619 of record CAVPYG010000052.1, on the reverse strand, counting down.
AACTGGCGCTTGATATGTACGTCCATCGTCTGCAATCGGGGATCGGCGCCATGATTGCCGTGCTGGCTGGAGTCGATGCGCTCGTATTTACGGCGGGGGTCGGCGAAAACTCCCCGGAGGTTCGCGCCGCCGTGTGCGAGAATTTTGCGTTCCTGGGTCTGCGGCTCGATCAGGAGAAGAACGCCGAATCGCCAGCGGACAAGAATCCAGCCGTCAAGAATAACGACTACGACATCTCCGCTCGGGATGCGACCGTCCGCGTGCTAGTGATTCACGCGCAAGAAGACTGGATGATCGCTCGCGCGTGCTGGAACCTGGCGAAAGACCGGCAGCGATAAGACGCCATTCGCCGCTTATCCGTAGTTGATCGGATTCTCGGTTAGCCAGCGCTCATCGCGCGCCTTGCCAATGTTCCGCCAAGCGCCATCCGCTACGCTCGCAGTCAGACGGCGGCTTTCCCAAGCGAGGCCTGCGCCCAGTCCGATGGCGCCGCCGAGCAATCCGAAAGCCAACGTTCGGGCAAAAGATTTCCGCCGCCGGCCCGGATAACTGGCCACGACGCCAAGGCACGCCCCCAAGGCGGCGGCCTTCCAGGCGCTTCGCGCCGACTCGCCAAGAAACGGAGCCAAAGGTTCTCCGTCGAGAAATGCATCTCGGCCAGATCGCGCTCCTTCTATGCCGGAATCAAAAAGCTTCCGGCCATAATCGGCATTCGACTTCGACCACTCATATATGTCCACTGCATCGCCTCACGGTCCCAAGCCGGGACCCACCAAATCTATTTAATCACCAACCTTGGCTCGATGTCCGTGGCTTTTGTCACATGTTCTTGTGAGCGTGGTTACGCTAGTTATTGACGAAAGGGAAAAATCTGGCCCGGATTGACAAAGTCCGGCGAACTGGGAGTTGAAGCGCGCGCGCCCACTTTCGCCCAGGGCTGCTATCGCGGATACCAGTCGAGCAGCCGGACTTCGATCCCGGTCCCTTCCAGGAGTTTCTTAAACACCGCGAGGTCGGAGCCGCGGTAGTGATACGGAATCACGACCTTCGGGTGGAAAGCTTTCACCGCATCCGCCGCTTCTTCGGGAGGCATGGTGTAGGGCAGATTCATGCAAACGAACGCCACATCAATGTTCTTCAAGGCGCGCATTTCGGGGATGCCTTCGGTGTCGCCGGAGAAGTAAAAGCGCACGCCGCCGTAAGTGAGCACATATCCGTTGTCGCGCCCCTTGTCATGAAAAAGTTTGCCGGGGGCCGGGCCGCGCGTCAGGTTATAGGCGGGGATCGCCTCGATGCTCCAGCCCTGCCACGTTTTGCGTTCACCATTTGTAATCGGCTTGGCAGTCGTGACGGTTTCCACCACGGTGGGCGGCGCCAGAATTTCCGTGCCGGCCTTGCTGATCTCGGCAATGGCAGCCGGATCCATGTGGTCGGCGTGAATGTGGGTAATCAGAATGAGGTCCGCTTTTGGTAATCCGGCGAATTTTGCCGGTTTGGCCGGGTCGATGTAGATGACTTTTCCTCCCGCCTCAATCAACGTGCTGGCATGATAAAGCGGAGTGATCTTGACCTCTCCCGCCGAAGTGCGGAACGTCTGCGCGACCGTCGCAGAGTAGGCAAAAGACGACAAAGCGAAACAACAGCACGCAAGAGCTAGCACCAGTTTCATCTCGACCTCCATTCAACTTTCAATAGTCCGTGCACAAGAGAATTTAGCAGTGCGCGGGAGGCTCGTCTACAGCGCCGCCCCCGGTGGTTGAAGTTTTTTTGACCCGCCGCGCTCATTCATCTAGCGTCCGCGCGCCGTCTTGGGTATTCTCTTGGAGATGGCCACCGTCTCGCTGAGCGAACTGTTGGGCTCGACCGTGTATGACGCGTCCGGCGCCGCGAGCGGCCGGGTGCGCGAGGTGGCCCTCGCCCCGCAGGAGGACCGTTCCCGCGTCGCCCTGCTGATCGTCAAAACGCCCGCGGGAAACCGCTTGCTGCCCTTGACCGCTGTTTCCGCCATCAATAGCGGCATTCGCGCCTCCACTGCGGCTGCGGAATGGACCGCGGCCGATGGTTCCGAAGGCCTGTTGCTGCTCAGCCGCGATCTGCTCGATCAGCAGGTGATTGACGTGCATGGCCGCAAAGTCGTGCGCGTGAATGACGTGGATTTTCATCACGACAGCGCGCAGAACCGCTCCGTTCTCAGAGTCGGCGGCGTCGATGTGGGCGCGCGGGGCGCGGTTCGCCGCCTGCTCAAAGGCATGGTTCCGGCGGCTGTGCTTCGGGCCTTGCTGCTGCGCGTCCCTCCTCGCGATATTCCCTGGGATTTCGTCGATATCATCGAGACCGATCCCGCCCGGCGCGTCAAGCTGAAGATCTCCCATGAGCGGCTGGCCAAACTCCATCCCGCCGACATTGCCGACATTGTCGAAGAGCTGGCTCCCGATGAGCGCGAAGCGGTGTTCGAAACGCTGGACGAAGGCGTCGCCGCCGGCGCCTTGGAAGAACTCGAACCCAAAGTGCAGAAAGCGGTCCTCGAATCGCTCGATTCCGACCGCGCCGCCGACATTGTCGAGGAGATGGAACCCGACGCTGCCGCCGACCTTCTGGGCGACCTGTCCGACGAGCGGACGGAAGAAATCCTGGTGCAGATGCAGCCCGAAGAGCGCCAGGAAGTCACCGAACTGCTCGAGTTCAAAGAGAACACCGCCGCCGGACGCATGACCACCGAGTTCATTGCGCTGCCGGTGACCGCCACGGCCCATGACGCGATCGAGGCCATGCGTACTTTCGAAGGCCGCATGGAAAACATGAGCACCATCTACCTGACCGATTCTCATGGAACGCTGGCGGGCGCGGTGCCGCTGGTGAAAATCGTTCTGGCGCCCTCCTCGACGCCGCTGCTGGCTTTGGGCCAGGAGCCCCTCATTTCCTGCCACGAAGACGCGAAAGAAAAAGAATTCGCCGAACTCTTCGACAAGTACAACCTGCTGACCTTGCCGGTGATCGACGAGCACAATCAACTCACCGGCGTGATCACGCCCGACGACGTGATCGCCATGCTGCGCGCCAAGCTGTAATCCACGCGTGTGCGTAGGGACAGCCGCCCTCGGCCGTCCAAGCCGAGCGCAGCTCGCATGCCTGGATCACAGCAACGCTGGATTTGCTTGGGCCGCCCGGCCAGCTACGCACAAAATTTATTTCTTTTGCAGATTCACCTATCCAGACGACGTGCTCAGCATTTATTCTGATCGTTCTGTTTTGCCAATTTGATCGTGGTCTGTGGCCTGTGCGCATGAAATTCCTGAGAAGTTGGAAGTTCCGGCTCCTGCTGTTTTTTGCCGTCGTGGGGCCGGGCTTCATCACCGCGAATGTCGACAACGATGCCAACGGCATCTTGACCGTATTCGCAGGCCGGCGCGCAGTTCGGCTACATGCTCTTGTGGACCATGATCCCGATCACCATCGCCCTGATCGTGGTGCAGGAGATGTGCGCCCGCATGGGAGCGGTCACCGGCAAGGGCCTGAGCGATCTGATCCGCGAAGAATACGGCCTGCGCATTACCTTCCTCATGATGCTCGGCATTCTGATCACAAATTTCGGCAACGTCGTCGGCGAGTTTGTCGGCATTGCGGGAAGCATGGAGCTGTTCGGAGTCTCGAAGTACATCTCGGTGCCGATCTGCGCCGTGATCGTCTGGCTGATCGCCGTCAAAGGGCAGTACAAAAGCGTTGAGAAAGTTTTCCTGGCGGCTTCGTTCTTCTATATCACCTACATTTTTGCCGGAGTGCTGGCCAAACCGGCATGGATTGAGGCCATGAAGGCCACCATCAAGCCTCCGCAGATGGCAGCCTTCAAGCAGGGCTCGTATCTCTACATGGTGATCGGCGTGGTCGGAACCACGATCGCGCCCTGGATGCAGTTCTATCTGCAGTCGTCGGTCGTGGAAAAAGGAGTCACGCGGCGGCAGTACAAAGCTTCGCGGCTCGACGTGATTGTGGGCTGCATTTTCACCGACGTGGTTGCCTGGTTCATCATTGTGGCCTGCGCGGCCACGCTCTACCTGCATGGCATCCGCGACATTCGTGACGCCGCCGACGCCGCTCAGGCGCTGCGCCCGTTGGCAGGCGACTGGGCGTACATGCTGTTTGCGCTTGGACTTTTCAATGCGTCGCTGTTTGCCGCGTCGATCCTGCCGCTTTCGACCGCCTACACGGTTTGCGAAGGATTAGGTTTCGAGTCGGGCGTGGAACGCAAATTTTCCGAAGCCCCCGCCTTTTACTGGCTCTATACCGCGCTCATCGTCGCCGGCGGAGGCGCGTACTCCTGATCCCCGGGCTTCCGCTGATCAAGATCGCCGTATTTTCGCAAGTGGTCAACGGCGCGGTGTTGCCCTTCGTGCTGATTTTCATGTTGCTGCTGATCAACAAGAAAGAACTGATGGGCGAATTCGTGAATAAACCCACCTTCAACATCATCGCCTGGGCAACCACCGTGATCATGATCGGGTTGACGGCGCTCTACGTGTACGGGCTGGTGCACGGCGGGATGTCATAGGTTTCAAGCGACGGGGTCTCGCACCGTCCAGCCGCGTGGGGCCGTCCGACTTTCCTACGGCGAGATCGCGTTGAGGGCAACGGCGTTCAGATGATTTTTCCCGCCGCCAAGTCCTTCACCAGCCCCAAGTCGGCTTCCAGGAAATCCAGTTCCAGCAATTCCTGCCGCGTCACCCAGCGGATTTCGCGAAAAATCCGGTTCTCAATTTCGCCCTGATACTTTCGCACTTCGAAGAACCGGAGTTCCACCGATCCGCCGCCTGGGTATTCGATGGACGATGCGGGCAACCTCGGCGCCGACCTCGGCCACGATCCCCAGTTCTTCCTCCAGTTCCCGGCGCATGGCATCGCGAGGCTTTTCTCCTTCCTCGATCTTGCCTCCGGGAAACTCCCATTTGAGCGGCATGGCCTGGTGCCGCGTCCTCTGGCAGGCGAGGATGAGGCCGTCTTTCACGATCAGCGCGGCTACGACTCGTTTCATGGATTGAAAAGATGCCTCCAGCTGCTAGTTTCTAGCTGCTAGCAAGCGGTCTTCGCGGAAGATTGCCAGCAGCTAGCAGCCAGGAGCTAGAAGCTGGCATGGTCGGTTCAATTGCTCTCCAGGCGCTTGCCCACGAGCTCGGCGCAATATTCAATCAGTGCGCGGTCTTCGTGTGCCGAATGCGGCGGGAAAGTGGCTGTCGATATCGAGTTCCCCCGCCACCTGGCCGTGCACAAACACCGGAACCACGATCTCCGACTTGGTTTCGAGCGAGCAGGCAAGATAGCGCGCGTCTTTCATTACGTCATCCACCACCACCGTCTTGCCCGACGAAGCCGCCGCGCCGCAAATGCCCTGGTTCAGAGGAATGCGGGTGTGCGGAGTCATCGCTCCCTGGTAGCGCCCCAGCACCAGCATCGGCGGATTGGCTCCCGGTTCCAGCATGTAGAAGCCCACCCAGTTGTACTTCAGCATGTGTTGGTTCAGACAAAGCGTGATGCCTTCCATCAGTTGATCGGCCGTGCGCGTTTCGGAATTCATGCGGTCCACTTCCTCGCGGGCTTCGTCGATCTTGTTCGGATTGGGTTGCGTGG
>CAVPYG010000051.1:0-107354 GCA_963709835.1 uncultured Acidobacteriaceae bacterium | reverse complement strand
GTCGGGAATAGCCTCCACATCATCAGGTATCAGAATCGAACGAATCCCCAAGAAACTCGCAAAGTTCTCTTTGTCGGCGAGAACCCAGGCTTCGGCTTCCCGCACGGCGATCCGAACCAGCAAGTTGTGGTGTCTGGGTCGCAGAAGCCAGTCCACAATGAGCGCGGGGGGACACTCATATGTGTCGAGGTCGGTTCCAATCAAAAACGGGATTCCTCTGGCGGCGTTGTTGAATCCGTTTATGTTTTGGCGGAGGTAGCCGTAGCCGCCGCGATTGTAGATCGTTCGGATGGCGTAGGCGGTCGGTAACATCCTAAGGATTTTTGCGAACAACGACTCCGTCAGGGCGTCTTCGACCGCAAGATTCAATGGGACGGGGGATGTCATTCAAAGAGATCCAATTGCGCCACGGCGGATGGAACGGTCCTCGGGAGAGCTGCATCGGCAATCGTGAGCCCACCTTCCAAGAGATCCTTCACCTCTTGGATTGACGACGCTAATTCCACCTTCGTACCATCCGCGCTGGGCGTAAGAAGAAGGACCTCCTCGCCGCCAATTCCGCGATCCGATAAAAGATCTGGGCTGTGTGTGCTGATGACGGTTTGCCGTCTCTTTTGCCGCTGAATCCGATACATCAGCCCGGGCAACTTTCGAACTATGCCGGCATTCAGGGAAAGCTCTGGTTCCTCCAATAACAATAGTGAATCCCCTTCCAGTAGCGACCACAGTAGCCCAAGCAGCCGAAGGGTTCCATCGGAGAACTGGTCCTCGCGCTGCTTGGCTCCATGGGGTCGCCAGTGCTCGTAGATGGCTTCCAGATGAGGAATCCCGGTCTCATCCTTTACATCCTTCAGTTCCTTCAGCTGCGGCACTGCGATGCGCAGGGCTGCTTCAATTTTTGTAAGCCGCGCTTTTCTCGTTCCTGCCGAGGTCCTTGCCATCTTTTCTAGAAAGCTCTTGCCATAAGGGTCGCCGGGAACGCCCGGCCCGGAGAACGCCTCGGGGTGACGAAGCAATTGAGGCACGAGATGCAAATAGCTGGTCGATTCGAAGAAGCGCACGATGTCCCTAAACCCGGCATTGGCATTGATCTGTTCGAGGTGCGTTTGGGTTAACCGGAGGGGGTCATCCTTGTCGTCTTTGTTCGGACGTGACAGGATCGTCTGGTCTCCTTTCATTACTTTTTCATAAGACAACAGAGGTTGACGATACCCTCTTGTCTCTTGCCTTATGCCGATAGCGTACGACCAGAGATTTCCGTTATCGGACGCCTGGACCTCAATTTCAACGTCCGGGTACCTTCGCGCCGCTAGGCATCGCAACTTCGAGATTCCCCCACGTTCATTTACTGCGTTTTGAAGACCCCCGCCTTTTTTAGCGATGTCCCGCAGAAACGCGAAAACGTCCAGAAGGTTCGATTTGCCCGAGGCGTTTGGTCCGGCAACGAAGACGCGTTGGGTCAGTTGGATGTTGACCTCGCGGAAATTGCGCCAGTTTTGCAGGACAAGCTTCGTCACAATCATTGGAAACCCTTTGGTTTTACATCATACACAGGATGTACCACGAAAGTGTTGGCTTGTGTCCTCAAAACACACGCGGATTTTGTGGCGGCCAGGTCGAACTGGGGACTGTGGGATATGGCCTGCCGCCGCCCATTACCGCAATCACTTGTAAATCGCCCAGCTTTCAATTGCCGATGCTCGTAGTGGCACTCCTTCCCGTGTGTACACGCACGGTTGCAAACTGTTTGTGAGCCTGGAGCGCTTGTTAAAAAAAGTCGTTGAGCGGCCGGCGTGGTTCCTAAGCCCGCCGGAAATTCATCGGCTGGCTCTATGCCGGGAAACAACCTGACGTTTTGGCTCCTCTTTTGCGGCGGGTGACATAATTGCTGGGTCTGGCCTTGTAGCTGAAAAGAGAAGATCCATGAACCGACCAAGAATTCGTCGCTTCGCCGTTACCGGCGCCGTCGCATCATTGCTGGCGATCATCTTTCTGCAGCTCGTGTTGATGGCGCGGCTGAATTCCGCCACATGGGACGAACCGGACCATATCTATTCCGCCTACATGCAGGCGAAGCATCGAGACTTCGGACTCAACCCGGAGCACCCGCCGCTGATCAAATTTCTTGGCGCCCTGCCGCTGCTCCGTATGCAATTCAAAATGCCCCCGCTCCAGGACCGCCCTTACCGGCTTGAAGAAGCGGCGGGAGGCAGAGACTTCTTATTCGGCAATGACGCCGATACGATCCTGTTCCGTGTTCGCCTGGCAACTTCTGCGATCACGATTTTACTGGCGCTGGTGGTGTTCCTGGCCGCGCAGGAAATGTTCGGCACCGGTGCTGGTCTCATTGCTCTCGCTCTCGTTGCCTTCGATCCGACGCTTCTCGCGCATTCGGCGCTGATGACCACCGACGCTGGCGGCGCTTGCTTCATGTTTTGTTCGATTTATGCGTTCTACCGATATGTAAAGTCGCCATCCCCATGGCGGCTGGCGCTGGTTGGACTGGTGGCCGGATTGGCGCTGGCTTCAAAACATAGTAGCGTCCTGCTTTTCCCCATGTTACTTTTGCTGGGCATTGCCGAGGTCGTCTGGCTGCAAGCGCCGCAACACCAGAAATCGGCTGCCGGCCTTGGTAAGCGGTCTCTTCACTTCGCAGCCGCACTCATCGCCATCGTGGTTCTCTCGGTTGGCGTCCTTTGGGCGTCTTACGGATTCCGCTATGCCGCGCGAGAAGACGGATTGCAACTGAACCCGCCTCTGGCTACGCAACTCGGGCGCGTACCGAGCCATGCGGAAGGGGATGCGCTCGCTGCCGTAGCCAGGCTGCACTTGCTTCCCGAGTCATACATTTACGGATTTGCCCACGTCCTGATTCAATCGAAGGCCTTTACCAGCTTTCTGCTGGGCACAATCTACCCGCATCCGGTCTGGTTTTATTTCCCTGTCGCCATGGTCATCAAGTCAACCCTCACGTTCCTGATCTTCTTGGGAGTCAGCGTGTGGGTGGTCGCTACCGGCAGGCTCCGCGCCGGACGCGAGATTCTGTACATGGCAATTCCAGCCACTATCTATATGGCCTTCGCGATGGCAGGAGGCATGAACATCGGCGTCCGGCACGTTCTACCCATTTATATCTTCCTCTCCGCCTTAATTGGCGGAGCAGCCTGGACGCTCGTCCAGCGGGATCGCCGCTGGCTCTATGCGGTGGTCGCGCTCTTGATGTTTCAAACCGTCTCGGTGGTGCGGGCCTTCCCGGCTTACATGTCCTATGCGAACGAGGCGGTTGGAGGCCCTGCGGCCGTCCACAATCTACTCAGCGATTCCAGCGCGGATTGGGGTCAGCAAATGAAGTCCGTGAAGCGCTACACGGATGCGCACGGTATCAAGAGCTGCTGGTTCGCCTACTTTGGCCAGGGCGTTATGGACTTCAATTACTATGGCATTCCGTGCAAACCGCTGATCACAGCCGATTCGCTTTATTTCGATGGGCCACACGATGTGCCGCCGGCGATCGACGGCCCGGTCCTCATGAGCGCCGGCATCCTCTCCGGCTTTGAGTTCGGCCCGGGCCGGCTGAATCCGTACGAACAGTTCAAGCAACTCAAGCCGGTTGCGGTCATCGACTACGGCGTGTTCATTTACGATGGCCACTTCGACATTCCGCTGGCCGCTGCTCTGAGCCATGGGCAAAAAGCGGGCGTGCTGCTGGCGGAGAACAAAGTCCCGGAGGCCCTGGCGGAGGCCCAGCAAGCCCAGACCCTGGCGCCCGATTCGGCAAGCGTCAACGCCACGATGGGCAGAGCGCTGGACGCGAGCGGCCGTGCGCAGGAAGCTCTGCTGTATTACAAAAAGGCGCTCGAGTTGGCGCAAACGACCGAGCCGAAGTTTCAGCAGTTCCTGATCAACGGGTTACAGGAGCGGTTGCGCTAAGCGGCCCTCGATTCCGGAGGGAGCGGCAAGCTTCTTTCGCCGTCGCCAAACACCGTCGTGCCGATGCGTCCGTTGCCAAGCGGCCAAGCCTCGTTCCATCAGGGATTGTTCGCATGAATCTCGTGGTACACAGAATAGCGTTCATGCACCATGCTCGACAAAGGCACAAACGCCACGGCTTGATTCTGGGAGAGCGCGCGGAATGCGAGCTTTCCACCCGCCGGTTCCAGCCAACTCGCCGGATCGTCGAGCTTGCCCTTGAATTGCAGCGTTGGCCCGGGCTCCTGCTTTTCTTGCGCAGCGAAGTGCCGGTACCACTTCTCCCGAGGCTCTTCTTCGAAGCGCGCGGCCAATACGACAGGGCCGTACATCGCAGCCTGAAGAGTTTCCTTGTCGGGCATGGGCGCCGCATGCAAGTGCATTGGAAGGCTCAATTCAATGCGATCCCCATTCTTCCAGGGCCCCCGCAGAACAAGGTAGCTGCCGGGATCGGCGAAAGCCGGTAGCGGCCGCCCGTTCACCTTTACGCTGCCGCTCTTTGCCCAGTACGGAACGCGCAGCTTCAGATCAACATCAATGGGCGTTGCCGCCGAGACGATCATCGTGGTCCCTTGCTCCTCCGGGAAAGAGGTCTGCTGTGTCAGGCGGATCCCTTTTCCGCCCAGTTCACCTCCGAAGCGATATAGAGGTTGACGAAAATGGAGCGGTCGTCATGGAAATAGATGGTGTCGGTCAGCTTGGCAAACTCCTCCACGCCTGTACCATTGCAGCACCAAAAGGAGTCGAAGGGCTTGGCATAGATTTTGGAGTAGCCGTTGCCCAGCGCCAGGTAATAGACCGTTGTTCCCGTCTCCGGGTCAATGGTTCCCATGCGGTGGTTGAACAGCACCCGCTCGTAGTAGTCCATGTAGCGGGCTTGCGGCGACCAGGCAAACAAATGCCGCGTCAGCTTCATCATGTTGTACACACAGCAATCTTCCGCCGTCTCTGAGCTGAGTTGGGTCGAGAGAACGCCGGGATCCGATCTCCAAAGCTCGAAATTGCTGGTGCCGCCGGTGCAGTACGAGCGTTCGCTGGTTACTTCGTTCCAAAAGTAGTCGGCAATGTTCCAATAACGCCTGTCGCCCGTGAGTTCGTACACCCGGGCAGCGGCGATCACCTGCGGAACATGCGTGTTCACGTGCAGGCCCTTGAGTTCGTCGCGGTGCGCGGCGAGCGCATCGAAGAACCACTTCTTATCAAAGCGTCGCGCCAGCTCCAGATACTCACGCTTGCCCGTCACGCCGTAAAGGTTGCTGAGTACCTCGCCCATGCCGCCGTATTCCACCAGGAGCACGCGCTGCATTTGTTGTTCGCTCAACGGATCGGACCAACCCCGCACCCATCCGGCCATCTTCTCGACTGTTTCCAGCGCCTGCTGGTTGCCGGCCAGTGTGTACATATCGAGATGGCCGGCCATGATTTTGTGGATGGTGTAGAACGGAGCCCAGACGTCCACCCCGTCACGCAGGCGATCGAACAATTCCTGAGGGAATGCGCTGAGATAACCGTTTCTATGTTGCGCCTGGCATTTGGCCAGCTCGGCAACCATGACACCGCCATTGTGTTTGAGTTCTTCGTCTCCCGAACTGGCGAATGCGAGTGCGCACGCCGAAAGGTAGTGACCGCCGGCAAAATGGCCACGCAGCTCGCAGTCGGGCTTTTCCCAATCGCCCAGCGGCTCAGCAGAAGAAGGAAGCGCGGCTGCCAGGCGGAACGTATGCAGCAGGCGGTCGGGAGGGAGCGTCTTCAAATATCGCCGATTGGCCTCTGCCGCCGCGCTGAACGCCCCCGGTCGGAGCCGGACATCCTGCATCGGGAAGGGACTCGCTTGGCGCCCAACCACCTCGTGGTTCACGACTTCGGATGAGGCAGCCGAACTGGCACCAGCGCCCTGGCCCTCAAACGCGAACGCAGGCCCGCGAAGCACCGCGCCCGCACCGACGGCAGCAGTAGCGGCAACGAACTCACGGCGGCTGATTCTCTTCACAGAAGTTCCTCCATCATTGCCCTATGCACCTCTGGGCGGGCTAGCGGACTCGATGCCGCCAACGCCGCAGATGAGACTCCGATCTTTGACTTTGCGCAGTCGCCGGCCATCTCTTCCTAAAACATTGCTAGAAGAGTCTCGGCGCGAAATCCTTCAGATCGCGGCGCCAAGTCTGCCACTCGTGATCTGTCCCAGGTGACTCGTAGAAGACATGCTGAATCTTCGCTTCGTCGAGCGAAGTATGCAGTCTCAGGATTCCCGCCCGCATTCTCTCGGGCTCTACGGTCCCGACACCGAGCCAGAGCAAGTGCACCTTCTTGGCGAACGCGGCCGGATCGGCAAATACGCCGTTGTAATCGGTCTTGGGATCCAGTTTCCGGTCCCCCAGCACGAGCATCCCGCCCGCTCCACTGAATCCGCCAATGTACGAAAACAGATCGAGATGATTCAGCGTGATCTGGAACGTCTGCATTCCACCCATCGAAAGCCCGGCCATAGCGCGATGGTCGCGATCCGAGAGGGTTCTGAAGGTCAAATCGATATACGGAATCAGGACCTGCGTCACGTCGTCTTCGAACGCTGCCGCCATGTCCTGCATTGCCTTCATCATTTCGGGAGAACCAAAGGGCTTTCCCGTTAAATCCGGCGGAGCTTGGCCGGCACGCCGGGCGTAACCATACGCCATGACGATAATCATGGGCTTGCAGTTACCAGCCGCGATCAGATTGTCGAGGATGAAGTTGGCGCGCCCCTGCCGAATCCACCCTGTCTCATCCTCGCCGCCACCATGCTGAAGATAGAGCACCGGATAGCGCACCGTGGTTTGGGTATCGTAATTCGGCGGCAGATAAACCAGGGCGTGGCGCCAGGTTCCCGTCACCTTCGAGTTGTACCAAACCTCGCGCACCTGCCCATGGGGTACATCCTGAATTGAATAGTAGGTCGAGCCCGGCTCGGGGACTTCGACCATACTGGCGTATTTGCCTCCACCAAAAAACGCATGACTGTTGGTATCGCTGACTTCCGCGCCGTCGATGATCAACATGTAATAGTGCAAGCCGGGAACCAGCGGAGGTGTGGTGACGGTCCAGAATCCGTCCGGCTGCTTCTCCATATCCACTTTCGGCCCGCTCCAGAAATTCAACTTGACCTTGGTGGCGTCGGGAGCTTTCACGCGAATCTGAACTCTTCCGGTGTTATCAACCCGGGGATAATCCGCGCCCCAAACGTTGGTGGTAGCGGGCTGGAAGCTGCCCGGGTCCTGTGCCCAACAAAAACTCGACAATAAGCAGATCAGTATTGCGAACCGGCGCATGTGCATTCTCCTTTGTTGACCTCGAATTTCAATCATAGCGCTCGCGCGCGATGGAACTTCCAACCAAGCTTCAGACTTGCAGCCTGCCGTCTCCAGTTTGCGTCACTGCTCTACTGAGACGACGGTCACGGATTTAGGCTCCAATTTCAGAGTCAGCTTGCCGCCTTGAAATTTCGCTGAAACCGGTTTCGGCGCCACCACATTGGGAGCGTCGAAGGTGTTGATGCTGTCCACCTTCGGTGCCGTCAGAATTTCTCCGGCTGCCGATTTAGCCGTAATACCAGCCAGGCTCGCCTCGATTTCGACCGGCTGATTGGGATCGAGATTGGTGATCTCCAGCCACAACTTGCCGTTCGCATCCTTGGCGGCGATCGCGTCCACCCGCGGCAAGGCGACGTCCCCATGCGTGTACCAACCGGCGTCGAAAGTCACCGGTACGAACGTGGCGTCCTGAAACGGTACATACATTTTGAATACGTAGTAAGTCGGAGTCAGCACCATCTTCTCTTTGTCGGTCAAGATCATTGCCTGGAGCACATTAATCATCTGCGCGATGTTGGCCCCGCGCACGCGGTCGGCGTGCCGGGCAAAAATGTTCAGGTTCAACGCGGCGAGGATGGCGTCCCTCAGGCTGTTCTGCTGAACCAGGAACCCGGGATTGCTGCCGGGTAATGGCGCGTACCAGCCGCCCCATTCATCCACGAAGAGGGCGACCTTCTTGTCCGGGTCGTACTTGTCCATGATGGCGGAATGCTTGCTAATAAGAGCGTCTATCTGCAAAGTGTCCTTAAGCACCTTTGCGTACTCGGTCTCTCCAAAACCCATCGACGCGAATTTATGGTCCCAATCCACTGTGTAGTTATGCATGGAGAGGCCGTTGATGTCCCAGCTCCAGGTGTGCTGCTGATAGGCCTTCATGACGGTTTCAGTCCACTCGGTCCAGCGGGGGCCGTCGCCGCCAGGGCCCACGGCGATCTTTTTCATCTGTTGTTTGTCCTGCTGCGCCGGATTGAAGTTTCTGACGAAATGGCTGTAAGTCTTCAGCTGGCTGAGATAGTAGTCGGGCGTCATGTTGCCGCCGCAATCCCAGCTTTCGTTCCCGATGCCAAGGTAAGCGATCTTATAGGGAGCGGGATGCCCGTTGGCGGCGCGCTCTTTTTCGAGCGTCGTTGGCTGCGCAGTGGTCATGTACTCCAGCCACTCGGACGCCTCCCGCGGAGTGCCGGAGCCGACATTGACGGAGACATACGCCTCGGCGCCGATCTGGTTGACGAAGTCCATGAACTCGTGCGTCCCGAACGTATTCGGCTCGATCACGCCGCCCCAGTTCGGATTGAGCGTCACCGCGCGCTGAGCGCCGATCCCGTTACGCCAGTGATATTCGTCGGCGAAGCAGCCGCCCGGCCAGCGAACGTTGGGCACCTTGAGCGCTTTCAGCGCAGCCACGACGTCGTTACGGATGCCGCGAGTATTCGGAATTGAGGAATCCGGCCCGACCCAAATGCCCTCATAAACGCCGTGGCCAAGATGTTCAGCGAACTGGCCGAACAGGTTGCGGTCGATCTTCGCTCCGGGCTTGGAGGCGTCAACCGACAACTCGACTTTCTGCGCGGCCACCATCGGCGCAGTGATAGCCATAACGATCAGAGTGAAGCTGGCAAGCAGTGAACGCATAATAAGCGATTTCCTTTCGGGCGGAAGTATGAACGTCAGGGAGAAACGACGAATGAACGACGAGATTTGCGCAAACCACGCTCTCGCCGGGAGAGTATCAGGTCGGAGTTTCGAGTACGGAACTATGGATTGTGATTTGCGATCGATTTCAAAAACCATGTATTGTCCTCCCGCGGATTCGGTGCCCATTGACGTTGTATGGACAAGGAAATAATACACTCAAACGCTTGCGACGCAGGGGTCCCGGGCAAAATCGACGTCTGCAGTTGGGGCCACGACCTACTGGCGCGCGAGGTCGGTGGTAAGCCGCCGTGCGCCAGCTAGAATGTCTTTGTTGGAGAATAAGACATGATTTTTGCCACGCAGTCGAAGCACGCGCTGTCGAGAGGTGCCGCGTTCGCCGCTTTGGCCGTCCTCGTTTGTCCGATGGTCGCGGGACAGCAATCGCCGCCGGAAAACTGGACGGCAGAACAAGACCATCAAAACATGATGGATCAGCTGGGGATCAAAGCGCTCCGCCCTGGGCCGAGTGGGAATGAAAAGGACGCCAATCACGCCAACTATGACGAGGCGAAGGGCAATCCCTATGGCGATCTGCCCAATGCGCTCACGTTAAAGAACGGGCAGAAGGTCGCATCAGCGGAGCAGTGGTGGAATCAGCGGCGGCCAGAGATTGTCGAAGACTTCGAGCGCGAGGTCGTCGGCCGCATTCCGCCCAATGTGCCTAAAGTGACCTGGGCCGTGAAGAGTACAAGCGATTCGAAGGCCGGTGTGTTCCCTGTCGTTGAGAAACAGTTAGTCGGACACGTGGACAACTCCGCGTACCCCGCGATCAGCGTAGATATTGAGATGACGCTGGTCACGCCCGGGAATGCGAAAGGTCCCGTGCCCGTGATGATCATGTTCAGCAGCGCGTTCATCCGCCAGTTCATCGCAAGTCACCCGGAATTTAAGAAGATGATGGGGAGTGATCCGCCCTCGACCGAACAACTCATCGCCGGCGGGTGGGGTTACGCGCTCCTCGACACCAGTACCATACAAGCGGACAACGGCGCAGGTCTCACGAAGGGGATCATTGGCCTTACAAATAAAGGTCAGCCTCGAAAGCCGGACGACTGGGGTGCATTGCGGGCGTGGGCCTGGGGCGCCTCGCGCGCTCTCGACTATTTGCAGACCGACAACAGCGTTGATGCGAAGCGCGTTGCCATCGAAGGCGTCTCTCGTTATGGCAAGGCCGCGCTCGTGACCATGGCCTTCGATACTCGCTTTGCCGCCGTGCTCGTGGGTTCCTCCGGGGAAGGTGGCGTCAAACCGCACCGGCGCAATTTCGGGGAAGCGGTGGAGAATCTCACCGGGTCCGGCGAGTATCACTGGATGGCCGGTAATTTTTTGAAGTACGGCGCGGCCCAGGCTTCGTCCGGAAGCAAGAATGCCAGCGACTTGCCGGTGGACTCGAACGAATTGATTGCTCTGTGCGCGCCGCGACCGACCTTCATCAGCTATGGAGTCCCCGAAATGGGGGACGCAAAATGGCTCGACCATCAGGGCAGTTTCATGGCGACCGTGGCCGCGGGCGCTGTCTTCCGTCTATTGGGTGCGCAGGACCTCGGAGCGATCGAGGACTATCACATCGCGAAGATGCCGCCGGCAAATACCGGGCTTCTCAATGGCCAACTCGCATGGCGGCAGCATGACGCGGGCCACACCGATGCCCCGAACTGGAAGTACTTCATTCCCTGGGCCGACAGGTTCTTCGACTATCACCCAACACCGTGGGAACTTCCGGCCGATCAGCCGGTTTTTCGGACTGACGCAAACTCTCTCGTCGCGCATTCCCAGTTGCTCGGCAAGGCGAAGCAATCCGGGATCAACGTTTACTTCGAAGGCGACTCGATTACAAGAAGGTGGGGCGCCGTCGACTACCCGGATCTGCTCGCCAATTGGAAACAGAATTTCTTCGGTTGGAACGCGGCCGACTTTGGATGGGGCGCTGATCGAACCCAGAACATCCTATGGCGTTTAGAGAACGGCGAGTTGGACGGAGTTAACCCCAAAGTCGTCGTTCTGCTCGCCGGCACAAACAACCTTGGCAATCTATCGGCCGTAGGCGGAGCCCAGGCGAAAGCAGACGACGTTACGCGAGGTATTCAGGCGATTTTGCATGTCATCCGGGAGAAAGCGCCCGCGGCGACAATCATCGTGATGGGGATCTTCCCGAGGAACGACAATATGGCGCTCCGTCCAATCATCGACACGATCAACCGCAGTCTGTCGCAGTTCGCCGATGGGAAGAAGATTCGCTATCTGAACATTAACGACAAGCTGGCTGACGACGATGGAAGACTGCTCGACGGGATGATGAACGCAAAAGACAAACTCCATCCCACCGTGAAGGCATATCAAGTCTGGGCAGATGCGCTGAAACCGGTCCTCACGGAGTTGCTGGGGCCTCCCGCTGCCTTGGATCACGCCCCACCGCCGACGGGCGATCCCGCTGCCGCACACTGACCGAATCCGGCGGCACGCTTGACGCTAACTCCAGAATCTCCAGCGACACGGAGTTGGTCTGATGCCGGCTGACTGCGATAAATAATCGACCGCCCGCTTGGGGATAGCGTCCGGTTTTCCCGCCAGCCTCGCGCTACCAGCGTTGGGGAAAGAGCTTGCTCAACCTTTCCACCAGCGAGCCCACCGCCTCGTTTAATTCAGGAAGCCCGGGTGTGTCGTAGTCCACGTCGAGGGTTTCAAGGTCGCGGGTGACGTCCCTTACGAGCAGGGTCGCCATTTCCACTCGCTGGCGCATGACCTGCGGCATCAGCTTGTAGGGATCGTTCCCTTTCCCTTCCGACTCCAACCATTGCTGCACCGCTGCGCTGGCTTGCCGCGCCCGTTCGGCGGCGTTCCGGAAGTCCATGAGAACTTTCACATTGATCATTCCGGTCTTCACCGAATCTTGCAGGTTCCTGAGTTCTTCGTTGGTTTTTTTCAGGCGTGATGAAAGTTCCGGATCTTGCGGTGGAGTCTGGGCCATAACTGCGATTTCCTTCTGCGCCGGGCAGGCTTGGGATCTGCACAGCTGCTTGGTATAGCGTAATGTGATGCCTGACGATTGTCGATATTACTTGAGTACGAACCAGTGGCCTGGGATAGCTGGCCGCCGATCCAAAATCGTAGGGTCAGCGCGACCATGCTCAAAACCACGAGCCGGAGGCGCCACGCTTCACGGTTTTGCAGCGGCGGGCACGCCTAGATTGAATCGGTCCCGCAAAAACTTGGCCGCTTCGTCACGTTCCGGAGACGAAGTTTCAGGAGTGGAATTCAGGTACATTATGTACTGTTCGGCAGCGCCATCCGCATCGCCGCTCTGCGCCCGGTTTCGCGCTTCCTTCAGAGCGGCGGCCGGCAGCCCCGATGATTGTTCCCGGACAGCCTTGACCATGGCATTCCGGGCTTCAATCTCCAGATCGGCGAGAAACTGAGCCTCGTCCGGCTCGACACCCTGATTGGTAATTCCATCGGTATCTTCCGGGTTGACGTCCTGCACAACAACTGTGCTCTTGCGGTTGCCTTTGTGAACGTCGATAGGCTGGCCGACGCCATTGCCAGACCGGTCATTCAGGCGGACTGTGAGTTCGATGGACGCGCTGAGGTCAATCGTCTTTTTCGTGTAGTGATAAGGTTCAACAATCGCCTCGACGCGGTTCTGCTCGGTCGTCTCCACTTTGTTGCGCAAGTCGTCCGCATGCTTCTGGGCTCCCTGCACGGCGTCGTTCGCAGCCGCAACGATGTCCTTCTTTTTGTGTTGGGACTGGGCATCCGCCAGCGCGTGCTGGGCGGCGGCGAGTTGCTGTTGAGCGGACTCATAGTCACTCTCGGCTTGCAGCCATGCCGGATTCTTTACCTCGTGCGTGCCTGCACGGTATTTCGATTGCGGTGTCTCCAGATTTGCATTCTTGACCACCCGGTGGTCCAAGACTTCTCCGACCAGCATAAAGTTGGGCTGCACTGCGTCAGTGGCCTCTGCCGGCTTGCGCACAACTTCAATCGGCGCTCCGGAAGATTCCAGGCCGTTGGCTATGGCGTCCGCCAATTGCTCGGCGAATCCGGGGCTGTCGCTCCTCGAAGTCTGATCGCGGATCGTGATGCCGACCGAAACCCGGGCCCGGCGTTGATACAAGGAAGCGTACTGGGCCATCTGATCTTTGAGATTGTTGAGGTTCGTGACTC
Source organism: uncultured Acidobacteriaceae bacterium (assembly GCA_963709835.1). GTDB lineage: Bacteria > Acidobacteriota > Terriglobia > Terriglobales > Acidobacteriaceae > Acidiflorens. Next base: position 94,179 of record CAVPYG010000051.1, on the reverse strand, counting down.
CGTAGCGTTGCGCCTCTTGGAGATAAAGCCATCCAACGCCGGCGCCCGATCCCGAAGGCTTTCCCAGATATCGATTGGCCTGGTCAACGTAGTTAGCGCTGATCTTGTTGGAAAGAAAGTCGCGCTTGAGAGTGATAGCCGGGTCGCCGCTGATTGAGCTGGCGCGATCCAGCAAAACGCAGGCTTCCCGCACTGCATCTTCGTCCGCGCGGCCTTTGATCGGAATGTGAGCTTCCTGAAGTTTCTGTGCGCGTCGCGGAGCCGCGCTCACATAGCTGCTGGCCAAGGCGGAAAGCTGCGATGCCACCAGGGCGCGCTGCTTGTCCGGCAAGTCGGCCAGCACGTTATACGCCTCCACAAACTGGCTCTTGGCAGCGTAATCGTCGCTCTCGAGCAGAGCAACGTTGGCCGCTTGCTGATCGTATTTCGCGCTGAGTTGGATCTTGGCGTCATTGAGGGCTGCGTCCGCTTCCTTGCTGTCGGGCCGGATGGTTGCCGCCTTCTGAAACTCCGCGATGGCCTGCTCCCAGTCTTGCCGGGCGGCCAGTTTTTGCCCGTTATCGAAGTGGTGCTTGTACGCCGCATTGACAACCGCATTCATGCGTGGGATTTCGGATGCAAAGGAGATGTAGGGTCTCAGCCAGTACAACGCATCGTCGTAGCGCGCAGACGTTGACAATGTTTCGGCAGTAGCGACAGTGGTTTCGAGTTTCTGTTCCTCGGCGGCGATTTCGCGGCGAAGATTGAGCACCGGCGCGTAGTCTGGCCGGACTTCCAACAACTGCTCCAGATGCACTCTCGCCGCAACCAGTTGCTGGTAGCCCGCAGCGTGGTTTTGCAGCGCCTTTTGAAACGCTTGGAGGCGCGCGCGGTCCGGTTCCAGCAGCTTATCGAGCTCTCGGCCAATGGCCTCCATCAGCTTGATGGCTGGGGCGTATCCGGCAGACGCCTGGTTCGCGGCTTGTGCCTCGACACTCGACCACCGCAGTATGGCAATGTCCTGCTTGCCAGCGCCGCTCGACTTTTGGTATTGCGCGAATGCAGCTTCTGCGTCCTGCTGGTGGATGCCCGCCATTGCGTTTCGCGCAGCGGCGATACGTCCGGAAGAGGAATGCCGGGCCAGGAAATCCTGCCAGTCTTTGACAGTGTTCGCCCGCTGTGCGCGTAGAAAGTCGGCAAATTCAACGTCCGGCGCGCTAACAAACACAAGTTGTACTCCGGGCTTCAAAGCGGGGATTGCGGCATCGGGAGCAGATGAAGAGACGGGAGTGCCCTGGAGCACAGCCTGCTCGGCGGCCTCGGCCGGCGTGAGTTCAGGTTTCTTGTCGAACTTGAGGTTGTTGGGGACTATGCAGAGTGTCTTGGCGCCGGCGGTCAAAGTGAGCACGCCGTCTGCCCCACGTTGCAGCGATGAGGCTCCGGTAATGGAGGTGCGAGGAAGCGCGTTGTAGCCGTTCTTGTCGAATCTCGAAACGCCGTCGCAGACGCGCACTTCGGTCTTGCCGTTCAGGGTCATTCCCACAAGCTGCACATATGCCGCGCCTTCGGTCCCATCAAACAACGCGACGACCGTGGCCGGAGCATCCTTGGCGAGAGCGGGAACCGAGCCGCCTATGACCACGAGCACAAGCCAGCAAAGGCGTCCGAATCCGACAAAAACCATGCCTTGGCGGCCAGGCACGCATAACCACGACATAATGGGTTTCCCCAACTTCATGACATAACCTGAAGGCTATTCTCTCGCGCCAGACGGTACCCCCGTTAGACTGGTCAAACCGTTAACACACCAAGGTAACGGGCGAGAATCCTGGTGCTGCGGCTATCATAGACCCTGTGGTGCCAGGCCTGAAGCACCTGCGTGTCCCCCCACGTGTCTGCGAGGCCAACTGGATTGCGATGGAATTATCGGGGTCTCCACAGAATCGCCGTGCGCAATACGATTCCCCTTCCGACCGGGAGGCCCTCGCCGGCGGTGTGTCGCTCTTCTTGCGCCTTTGGAGCTATGGCGGTCCATCGCAGCCGCCAAACGGCCTGGCTTTGGAACAGTATCCGGAGATCGCGGAGCCCGTTCGCAAGATCATTCTCGATGGCAAGGGAGCAATCGCTGAGCGCCGGCCCGAACTGTTCTCGGCCCACTTCGATAGCGCTTTGCACGCCCTGTTAGCGGCCAAGGCACTGCAGCGCCACTTCCTCAGTTTCCACCGGAAGGCGGAACCGCAGCAGGTAGTTCCTTCGATCCTGATTTACTGCACCAAAGATGAAAAAGCTCCCGGCGCCGACAGCACCGCTCCCGAGGACATGCTGGAGAACGTCACTTCGGCCCAAATCCTCGTCTCGAACAGCATTTATGAACAAGTCAAGAGCGTGCCCGGGCTTCAGTTCAATCACAAGCCGGTACGTGAAGCGGGAGAGACTTTCTGTCCCGAGGCGATCTACGAGTTACTCTGGACCGATGAATCAACCTACGGCCACCTGCGGCAGGCAACTCGCACCAGCCTCGACAACGTAGGCCGCTACCGCATCCAGGAAGAACTGGGCCGCGGCGCCATGGGGGCCGTCTATAAAGCCTATGACCGCATCATTGGCCGGACCGTCGCGCTCAAAACCATCTCCATTGATCGCAATAGTCCCGACCGCGATGAGTTGGTTGAGCGGCTCAAGCAGGAAGCCAAAGCCGCCGGAAAACTGGACCACCCCAATATCATCACCATCTATGACGTGGCGCAGGAGGACGACGTTGTTTACTTGAGCATGCAGTTCGTGGAAGGAAAGACGCTGCTCACGTTGCTGGCCGAAGAGGGTGTGCCTTCGCTGCCAACTTTAATTTCCTGGGTCGATCAGATTTCGAGTGCCGTCGGTTTTGCTCACGCCCACGGCGTGATTCACCGCGATCTCAAGCCGGCCAATCTCATGCTCACCAGCCAGGGCGTCATTAAGGTGCTGGATTTCGGTATAGCCAAAATCGAGAATGCCAGCCTAACGCAAACCGGGTTGGTGGTGGGCACTCCCAGCTACATGGCGCCTGAGCAGGTGTCGGGCAAAAAAGTTGACTTTCGCGCCGACATTTTCGCGCTGGGCTCGGTTTTCTATGAGCTTGTGACTCGTGAAAAACCCTTCCGCGGCGATGTCGCGACCATCCTTTATAAAATCATGGACGAGGATCCGGTAGCGCCATCGCTCATCAATCCGGCTCTTCCCGGCTCCATCGACGCCATCATCCGCAAAGCTCTGGCCAAGGATCCCAATGAACGCTTCCAGACCTGCGAGGAAATGCGCAATGCCTTCCTTGAACAATCCGCCTTGTTGAACATCACATCTGCGGCGGGAGGCCCTGGTGTTCGCGCAGTCGCCAAGCCAGCAACTGTCGCATCCGCTACCATTCCCAAATTCCTTCTCCAGTACAGTGCTCCGAAGCGATCGAGGCGCATCTGGCCGACTTTGGCATTGGGATTCGTGCTGGCAATCGTTGGCACCACGGGTTGGGCTTTCTACACCCGGTCGCTCACCGGTTCTTTCCCTCCGATGGTGAATAAGCTCGTGAGTACGTTCCATCGCCTGTTGCCGCCACCTTCCAACAGCGTGAAGCCTGAGGAAGCTGCCGGGCAGCAGCCCGGCGCCCGCACGAGCGATCAGGGGAAGAACAGTACGGTCAACGATTCTGCCAGCGCTGGGACGAGCTCCGGCACGCCAGCGTCAGGGGCGCCCAATTCCAATGACGCGCACACGCCACCGGCAACTCCCCAGAGCTCTGGCGTCTCCACTGCGCCTTCGCAAGAACAGGCCGCCGGGCAATCTTCAAGCAGTCAGGCAGCAAGCAGTCCGACGACAAGCGGTCAGACGACAAGTGACGGTGCGCACGTGCCCGCGCCAGCAACAACTGTATCTTCCGCACCAGGACCGGCCCAGGCTCCTCAGAGTTCGAATGTTTCTGACCAGCCAGCGATTTCGCCATCTTCGCCAGCAGTTCAGCGGAGTGATGAAACCCAGCCCGCAGCCGAGAGCGCCCGCCCCGGCAATGCGCCTGCAGCGAATGGAGATTCCGCGAAAGCTCCCGTTTCGTCAGGTGCCGCCGAAAGTAAGGCTGGCGCGCCACGGTCCCCGTTCAAGCCCCTGAGAAAAACAGGGCCCGGACCGACTCTGACGGTGGACGGCTTCAGCCGGCAGGATGTCCCGGAGCTGCTACGTCAGGCCGATGCCGCAGCGGAACGCGGTGACTATCGTCTGGCACGTTATGAGTACACCCTTATTCTGAAGCTTGACCGCGGCAATGCCACGGCGCGCGAAGGACTAAACCGCGTCCAGGCAGCGGAACCGTCGCACTGATCGCCACGCGAAGTCTATTTCTGGCTCCGTTTCTTCTCTCCCTCGCGGTCCGCAACACGCCTCGCCAATAGAGTAGCGCCGCCGCGCCGAGGGCGAGACGCCCTCGGGACAGCCGGCAAGATGCCGGCGCTACTCCTTCCACGCCGTAATCATCATGCGGTCACAGTGCTACGGCGCAAAGATGCTTCCATTCCAAGTCCAGGAAAGCATCGAGGCGAAAACGGAACTGGCAATTTGACTCTGCGGGTAGAGCATCGAGAGTTCATCGCCCAATTCGGTGGTGCCGGCGACCAGCCCCGTAGTGTTTGTCAGCCATGCCCAGGTGTGGATTGTGCTATTGGCCGGAACTGGCATTGGAAACAGTGGATAGTAGCCGGCCGCGGCTAGCGTTGGCGCAATAAGAATGTAAGGAGAGGTGCTCAGCTGGAAGACCGTCTGGGAAGTCGGCGAGCACACCACAGTGAAAACATCTCCGGACGCCTGCGATGGCGCCGGAACCGGCGCGGTCGGCGGATTCAATACGTTAGAGGCGAGTTGAAACGGCCCGGCACTGGCCGCACTCACCAGGGCGATTGGATCGGCGCCGGGCACGGCGAGCGCTGCGCTCGGCGCAATCGAGATGGCTCGTCCCAGGAAGTAGAGGATAGCCGGCGCGGGGGGAACGACGGCGCCTGTGCCCCCGGCGGGCAACAGGATCACTGACGGACTCGTTAAAGGCAGTGTAGCTCCATAACTGTGTAGCGTTTTCAATGCTGCCTGGAAGGGCCCGACAAAATCGCTTCGGATCAGGACGGTGAGTGGGAAGCTGCTTTGCGCCGCAACTGGCGGACGGTCGTTCGTGACGGCCACCATCGACAGCGGCTGCACGTTCGAAACCCATCCCAGGGCGTTCACCGGGCCTGCTACTCCGAGAATCCCAGCCAGCGCCTGTTCGCGCATGGCTTTCTCTTTGAGGGTGCCGAGTAGATTCAGATAACCGCCAATCTCGGAAATATTTCGCGGTGGTGGCATGCGCGAACCGACCACGTCGCCTTCGAGAGCCATCCTTCGCAGAATAAGGTTTTGCGCCTCGAGAGCGTCGGGTGAGGCCGCATTTTGCACCAGCCCCATCAGCGATTGCACCAACTGCGCAGTCAGAGAGGGATCCACGTAATAAGGAAGATTACTGGGCGGCGCGCTGCCCCCACCGCCGGGAAGCAGAGTGCCCACTCCGAAGCCCGCGCCAGTTCCCGCTGTCCCGCCTAAGCCAGTGAGGCCTCCGGGAACCGGGCCCAAGCCCCCGGGAATGAAGTTGCCCGGCGCCGGACCGGAACCGGAATTGGAACTCGATGAGCCCTGCCCCGAAGAACTGGCCCCGCCTGTCTGCGAAGAACCCTGCGATGCGCCCACAGTTGAAGAACCTCCTTGTGACGAACCGCCCTGGGAAGAGGATGACGACCCAGTTTGCGATGACCCGCCTTGCGATGACCCGCCTTGCCCAGAGCCGCTTTGGGATGAGCCAGCCGACGATGAACTGCCGGGCGACGTCGATCCGCCCGCGGCGGACCCTCCTTGCGACGATCCGCCTTGCGCGGAAGACGAACCTCCTGAGGAAGAGCCGCTTGCGGAGCCGCCCGACTGAGAAGCGCCGGTCTGCTGGGGTGGAAGAAATGTAAAGTTTGCCGCCGGGTCTGAGGCGGAGATTCCGCTCGGCGTAGTCACGGTCACCGGAACGATTCCGGGAGCAGTTCCCGCCGGGAGGGTTACCAGGATTGAGTTATCACTGTTTGCCACGAACTCGGTCGCTGGGATTCCCCCGAAGTTTACGGCCGTTGCTCCGCTGAGATCAGACCCTGTAATTGTTACCTGCGTTCCTCCGCTCTGCGCTCCGAAGGCCGGAAATACGCTGGCGATCGATGGTGGCGTCACCTGGATATACGTGAATTGCGAGGTCGAAGAAGGCACCGAGATGCCGTTGGGCGTCACCACCGTGATGGGCACTTCGCCCACCGAAGTCCCCGGTGGAGTAATGACAAAGATCATCGTATCGTTTAAGACCTCGAATTCGGTAGCCGGAACGACTCCGAAGAGAATGCTGGAGGTATTGATCAATCCCGAGCCGGAAATGTCAACCTGCGTTCCGCCGCTGAGGGAACCCGAGATCGGAATGGCGCTCGAGATTTGCGGTGATGATGACATATTCCACTCTCAGGCAAATAATGCGGCGGCTCCGGCATCTCCGGCAATGCCACCAGCCGCGTCGGCCGCGCCTGCGTCTCCTGCCGCGCCGCCAAGCGCACCGGCGCCTAAATCGGTCGAGCCCAGGCCCGCCGCGTCCGTGCCACCACCGCTAAGGTCGGGGGCAGTTAGCGTGCCAATCCCGAACGGATCGCTACCCAGAATGCTCTGGCTGGGATCCGATCCCGTGAGCGAGCTTGCGCTGGGCGTAGTGGAACTATCGCCGGACGCGGCCGGATTTGCACTCGGTGTGCTTTGACCGGGTTGTGTCGCCTGACCCTGGTTCTGCTGTTGGCTGTTGGCGTTCGGTTGCTGTTGCTGTGTGCCTGATTTCTGACCGGACGGTGACTGCCCACCCGTCTGCTGCCCACCTGGTTGTTGACCACCCGCTTGTTGCCCACCCGCCTGTTGACCACTCCCAGCTTTCGCGGCTGACCCTTGTCCGCCGCCCGCCTGGCCGTAATAGAAGTTGCACTGTCCCATCGGTGCGCCGGATTGCCCACCGCCCCCACCAGTTCCGCTTCCGCCGCCAGCTCCACCGCCGCCGCCGCCAGTTCCGCCCCCGCCGCCGGCGCCACTTCCACCCCCTCCACCCGCGCCGGATGCCGCTTTGGATGCCGCCCCTATGGCAGTGGTGATCAGGCCGCCAACGGTCGTCATGGCTTGCGATGCCAGGGTCTGCAACGTCTTGAGTGCGTCGCTGCGCGCCTGGTTGGCGAGAGTTTGACCGTTCTGCATCAGCGACGCGACCTGTTGCTGGCCGGTGAACGAAGAGCTGAAATCCGGCTGGCTGGTCGCCTGCTGCCCCATCGCCTGCAACAAGCTCGTATTTGGCTGCGGCGGCGTAATCAGGTTGTTGATCAGCGGCGGCAGGTTGGTGAGCGAGTTGGGCGCAGTGACACCCGTGGTGAGCGGCGGCGTGGTCGTCGGCAGTTGCACCATGCCAATGCCGGGCGCCGTATCCGCCGGCGCGTCCTGCCAATTCCAGAAGCGCGTCAGGTCGATCTTCTCAGCCGATGCGCAATGACCGAGTACGGCCTCGCCCAGTACCCCCTTCGTCGGCAACGAGATCGTCGAATGCGGCGGCGCAAATGTTTCCTGCTGATACGAGAGCAATGACTGCTGGATCTGCACCGGGTCGATTCCAATGCCGTTCGACGAACCGGACTCGGCGACTTCCTGCGGAATGACGAACGGCATGATCAGCGAATTTCCAAACGTCCCCAGCACTTTGTTTTGCACGCAATTGAGCAGCGGGACCATCTGGCTCGCATCTGTCAAACCGCCGGGCGGAACGCCGATGGTGTAGGCATCGAGAAGAATGGCGCGCTCCTCGGCGCTCATCGACATCCACAGTGCCCGCGAATACCGGGTCGTATTGCGCACCACATGCTGCGCCGATTTCTCGATCTCGAGAATGTCCTTGTAACGCAGCACCGGCGCGACTTGCAAAGCTGGTACGGGAAACGGCTGCGGCGGCAACACGGTGCCAAACAGATTGTCGCTGGCGTAAGTTTCGTGCGGAGCAGCGGGAGCGCTCGAGCCGCCTGCGTTGAAATCCTCGATGGCGCCATAGAAATACGATACCGACGGCCCGCCCACCAAATTTTCCAGCGTGCTCGCCGAGAGGGTTACGGTTTGCGGCGTGCCTCCTGCCGCTGGACCGAGCAGGGATGAAGATTGCTCCCAGGTTGGGTTGTTGCCAAACAAAGAAAACAGTTGATTGATCACCTGCATCGCGGGTTGGATCAGGGCGCAGCTCACGGTCTTGAATTGGCGCGTGATCTCGAATCCGACGATATCGGAGCGGTTGATCGAGTTCGGAAGCGCCAAACTTCCTTGCAGCAGAGTCTGGCTCGTCTGGCGTTCGTTGGTCAGCCACGCCACCACATCGTCACGTGTCGCGAACTGATTGGCCGGAACGGGCGTAGGCTGGCCGCTGAACGTCGGCGCCAGCTGCACCGGGCCCACGCGCGTATTGCGTTTGGTGATGGCCGCGATGAAAATGTTTTCGCATACCAAAAAACTGCCCGCCAGCTTGAAGCTGATGACATCCTCGGCCACGCTGCCCGAGGAATCGACCACCGTCGTCGGATCGGCAGCGAACTGGGCAAGCAACGTCAGCCCGTGGCGCACGCTTCGCGGCACCGCCGTCATCAGAACATCCAGGTGGCGCAATATGTTCTTGTAGCGTTCCAGCAGCTTGCCGTGGGAATCGACCTGCGAGGGATCGTTGAGCGATTCGGATTGCTGCGGCGGCATGAAACGCACGATTTGCATTGGAATCAGGCAGCACAGCGTCAATCCGTCGATCGTCGTGGTCACATCGTAGATGCGATGCACCTCCCAATACTGCATGGTGAGGGAATGGGTGTGATTGTGGTTGGTAATAATCTTGGTGGTGACATCCATGTTCTCGCTGGCCGTCGCCAGTCGCATGCCGGTACGGCTGGCACTGACCCGCGCCGCCGCCTGATTCGACGCCGAGGAGTGCGTGGCTTGGGTCGCCTGCTCGGTGGCATCGCGCTGACCTTGCAACCACGTTGTGCCCTGGCCGGTGCTCGAGGAGTCTCCTCCGCCGCCTCCTCCGCCAGCGGAGATGATTCCCAAGCTGAAGCCTCCGCTCGCGCCCCAACTGCTGCTCGAACTCGAAGTCGAGAACTGGCTCCCGCCGTTCACCATTTCGTTGAACGCCGAGCTGACTGTCGCATTGGTTGAAGTATCGGCCAACGCGGTTTGCGACTGTGCCTCCGCCTCGGTGAAAGATTCGCTCTCTTGCACTGCCGACGTATCCTGGCGTTCAAACACCGCGACCTGCTGCTGTTCTCCTGGGGCCAGCGGAAGCGAGTAGACCAGGTTCCCCAAGCCCAACCCCTGGAATGTCCATTGCTGCGACATCTGGAGCACATATCCCAGTCCGAGCGACGCCGCCATCGGCACGGTCTCATCTTCGGTGAACGTGCCGGTCGTGTCGATGCCCGCCACTTGATCGCGAAATCCATCGACCGACAACGGCTGATCGATTGGAATGCGATCGACAAGATTGCTTCCAGCCGCCGCGCCCGAATCGGACGCACGACCCTGCGTGGCGTAAGTTGGCAGCCAGTTGAACTTCCCGCCGGACACCTGCTGCGCTTGGGTTTCGCTGACGATGCTGAGCTGCGGTTCGACGAGGCGAAAAAAGACTCCCCAGGGAAAGCGGTCGACGGTCGCATTCTTGGAGAATGACTGCACGCACACGCTGCCCGGCTCTCCGATCGTCACCGTCGGCGCCTGACTCTTGAGAGGCGTAGCGGAACCTGCCTGGCCGCCCGTGGTTGGCACCAAGGCGGCGAGAGCGGTGAGTATGCTTACCGGCAGCGGCGTCAGCGTCACCGGCAGCACCGTGACCCCGACCATCCCGCTCGCCGAGATTTGTGTTGCCGGAATCGTAACCGGGGTGTTGGAGTTCGCGCCGTGCACCGTCAGGGGAAGGCCGCCCGGCGGAATCTCCGCGCCTGACGGCATCGACAAGGTGAAGCCGCCATCATCGCCTGTGAGCACGGTCACATGCGGGCCCGTCTTTCCCACGCTCGACGGCAGAAACTGCACTTGCACCCTGGCCGCCGCGCTCCCGTCCGGTTGATGCAGCGCTCCCACCAGCTTCGGCGGGAGTTTTGGATTCTGCAGCGTCTTTAGGATCAGGCCGACGTGATGTTGAATCTGTTGCAGGCCGCCGAATACTTTGTTCGTGGCCGCCAGGCGAAAAGGATTGAGCGTCGTCTCCAGCCCATTGGCTTTCGTTCCCAAAGGGTCAACAGCGGCCGGAATGCGCCGCAAATTAATCCTCGAGATTACCGGCGTCGCTGGCGCCTTGGGCAGCGGCGGTGCTTTGGGTTTTGGAGCGGGATGGACAAGCGCAGTCGAGCTTTCCGCGTGCGCAGCGGCGGGTGCCGGATGCGCCGCTTCCGGTTTCGAGACGGGTTCAGGTTCCAACCTAGGAGTTAGCTCTGGTATTGCCATGATCGCTCGCTGCCGTCCTGCCGGTCCGTCCAGGGCCGCTATGTCTCACTGCCCGTCGGTCACTGGACAGAGAACCGAGTCCCGGTTTTTCCCGTTGATAGAACGCCTGCGCGTTGCCTTCCGCGTCCCCCGACCAACTTGGGCGATCACCCGACGGTGATCGCCCGCCATCGATCATGCGTTAATTGAACGTCAACGCAATGACGCCGGTTGTGTCCTTAAAACGCAGGGCAATCCTCTCAATCACCTGCAATTGAAATCCCTGCGCGTTCTCCTGGAGAATCGCGGTCGTTGCCTCCAGCCCCACGACCAGATCCACAGTGTTACCGCCTAACGACACAAGCACTCCGTAGTAAGGGGGAGCCGGCGCTGCCGGTGGCACAGGATTGGGTGGCAGCGTTCCGGTGCCGAAAAACCCAGCCGTCACCAGTGGCTTGATCACATCGGCGGTCACCGCTAAGTCCGCGATCGGGACGTAAGTGTCCGCATAAGGAATCGTGTGCAGCACCAGCGCGTACGGACCGTAATGTCCAAGCGCCTGAAGCTGGGAATAGGCTTGAGAAACAACCTGAAACGTGTTCGACCCGTAGAGTGGCCCGGGGGCGGCCGCGCGCGGCACGGGCAAAACTGCCACTGGCGGTACCAGCGGCCCCGCCGCCGCCGCTCCCAGGGGAAGGTTCAGCAGGCCGGTATCGGCAGGCGTGCCTTGGATGATGATGGGGCCGCCGGCGGCGAATAGCGGAGTGCCTAGCGCATTCGCCCCTTGAAAAATCAGAGTGTCTTCCGCTTGGGCCAGTGCATTCGCCGCCCGCGTGGCCAGGGTGACGGCTGTACTATTCCCTAACTCTTTGGTGCTCGCGGCCTCCTGCGCAATCTGCTGCGCCGTCATCTGAAATGAACAAGCCAGCGTGACCACCCGCGTTGCCGCGCCTTCATCGACTTGAAACACTCCTCCGACCGAGGTGTAAGCGTCGGTAGGGACGGTCAGAGTCTTGGGGGTCACTCGCCGAACCTGGAGAAATCGCGTGCCCGTGCGTGTTCGCTTCATTTCCATTTCCACGGCCTTGTCAATGCGTTGCCAAACCTCGGGGCCCCAGGGCAGTTTTTTTCTTCCCTCGTGGTGAATAGACGTGCCGGAATCGTCGCCCCCCGCTCCATTGCCGTGGTGCGCGCCAGCCCCGGGCGGCGGCGGCATGGCGGGCGTCGATCCGCGCTGGTTCCCTGGTTGCGGTGGTGCTCCGGTCGAAGAGCTTGTCGGCATGGCTCCCGAAGGGGCGGTTCCTGGTGGCGTTCCGGCGATTGGCGCGGTCGAGGTTGCTCCCATATTTCCTCCAGTGCTTCTCTTTAAGATTTAGTTGGCTTCTTCAGCCTTGTTTCTCGTCCTTTATTTCTTGGATCTCTTCGTTTCTCTTCACTCTCTCTCCGGCGCCGAGCTTTCGTGCTTCAACTTATCGACAGGCACCACGACTGTCCCCTTTTGAATCACTTCGATCACTGCGAAGGCGTTGGTCTTGCTGCCAGAATCCGAAAAATCAATGACCACCCCTTCGAGTTCTTCCTGCTCACGAAAAGCCGCCAGCAGCTCCTCAACGTTGGGAAGAAACACGTCGGCAACATGAAATCTAACTGTGCATCCTTTTTGCGTTGCGGACCCCCAGCAACTTTCTTCAAAGGAACAATAAGTTCCTTCCCTATGTGCGCAATCCGTTGCAAGCGAATTTCCAGTTCTACGATGATAGAAGTTTTTATTCTCTTCGACCTTGGGCCCGCGTCTAAGTGGCTGCACGACAAGGCATAAGCATTCCTCGCAATCGACCATGCTCCTTGTGCCGCGTCACACCTTGGCATTGCATAACTCGGAAGTTTGTGGCAGATGGGGAAGTTACTTTCTGGATGGCGATCGATAGTTTTGAATTCGCGATCACCAGAGAATCGTTGAGCTTACGAGAACCAGGTCTCACGACTGCAATAATTGCCGCCCAACTGCAGCTGTTGTCAGACGAAACGCAGTTTCGCAATCACCCTCAGGCGCAGCGCTCGTTCAAATGATGGGCCCGTATTTTGTGATACAAGGTGCGCTCACTGGTCTGCAAGCGTTTCGCCACGTCCCGCCGGGTTGAACCACCGCTTCGAAGGGCGGTTTCGATGACTTGCCTTTCCAGCTGCTGAATGGCTCTCGCATAAGGCAGGCCATCTTGAGAAATAGCCTCCCAGAGCTTGTTTCCGGCCTCGGAAAGCGGGTCTGCTTTCTTGGCAATTTGCGCGTCGCTCGCTTGTGCCTCCCAATCGCCCAGCATCAGCGACGTCCCAAGGCTCTTCCCGAAGAGCATGCGCAACACCGCATTCTCCAATTCTCGAACGTTGCCTTCGAAAGATTGGCTTTGCAGGAAGCGCAACAGCTCGGGATCCACCGCCACGATCGGTTCATAAATGTGGCGATAGCGCTGTGCAAAGGTCAGCAGTAGAGATTCCAGATCGTCGGGCCGCTCCCTTAGAGGCGGTAGTCGCAGGCGGATCACGTTCAAGCGATGATACAAATCCCTCCGAAATCGGTTTTGCGAAACCAGCGGGGCCAGAGGTTGGTTGCAGGCCGCCAGAATTCGAACGTTGACGGGAAACTCCCTGTCGGAACCCACCGGACGAAGCATGCCCCGCTGGATGACATCCAGCAGCTTCGGTTGAACGTTCAGGGGAAGGTCATTGACATCGTCGAGAAACAATGTCCCGCCCTCGGCTGCCTGAAACAGGCCTGGACGATTGGCGAGTGCGCCGGTAAAGGCTCCGCGATGGTGGCCAAACAATTCGCTTTCCGCGAGCGATTCATTGATGGTGCTGCAATGCGCGGTCACGAATGGGAAGTTGCCGCGCTTTCGATCCAGGCGGTGGATGGCGCGCGCCAGGACCTGCTTTCCGGTTCCGGTCTCTCCGTCAATGACCACCGTCAAATCGCTCACCATCGCGGCTTTGCTGGCCTGCCGCAGGAGCGGGAGCAGGTTGTCCGAAGCGGTGATGAATCCCAATTCGGCGAACATCCGCTTCAAATCATCATCCGACGGATTGTGACCGTGCAGGGTCGCCATGGCGAAACGCTTTCGGAATGCCAACAGGAGAAATCGTTGATTCACCCGCTGAAAATCAGCATTCCTGAGTCGGCGATAGACTTAGCCGCTCGGCTAGAGTCCCGCTAACTTCTAATAATTTTTTATCGGGCCCAGATGTTTTGCCGGGGAACTCGGTGAATGGATCCCCACGGCGATGAAGCTTCGGATGCTCCACGCCTTCCGTTCGCCGATTTGGGAGAGATAATAGCTTTTGCTTTTACAGAAGTCAAATCTTGCTTTAGACAAGGCCAGAGGGTTCTCCTTTTGTTCGCTCGAAAATAAATTTTTTGATGGAGGGTTGGAGAGAGCGGTTTTTTCGGGTTTCTGGCTTCCTGGGGTGTTTACTGGTTGGTGGTTGGGGATACCCCCTCCCCTGCCCGGTCTATTGGAATCAGGACTTTAGCGGGATTTTTCTGCCAAAGTATTGAAGGGAAACGGCTTAGAGGCAAAGTATTGATTGCTTTGGACTTAGGTTCGCTTCCGCTGCTCGTTTGGGTTCCGGGGATGGGCGGTTGTGCTTCCGCCGGGCGCGGGACCCCCATTTCATCCCGAGCAAAAAGTCAAGCTTGACAAAAGCGAGGCTGGGAGAGGGGGGTCTTTTTTTGCGTGATGGCTTTTTGGCTTTGACGCTGGAACTGCCGCACTCAAGCAAGAGAAGCCGCTCGCCGGCAGGCCTAGCCGCGATTACCCTTCTGCCTCTGTTGTTTGAGGTACTTCAGCGTTCGCTGAAGCCTTGTGATCTGCTTGTCCTTGTCGTTGAGTATTGATTTGAACTCGGTAGATTGGACAGCCTGGTTCTCGAAGTACGACACCTTCTGCTGAAGCTCCATCTCTGCAAACTTCGTCGCGATCTGGTCCGCTACCTCCTCCATCTTCGATCCTTCAAGCTCGCGCGCCTGGGCCACGACACCCTCAAACCTAGAAGAACTCAGGGTCCTGGCGATCTCGCTAGCGACGGGCCCAAGTTGCCCCTTCGCATACTGCGCAGATGCCGACGGGTCAGTGAGGTATCCGCGCACAAGGTCGGTAGCCTCCGCCGTTCTCCCCTCCAGCAACGTGCCCAGCTGTGCTGACAGAAGCTGGTTGGGGAACTTTTCGGCATCCTTGACTGGAATGTCGGTAAGGAAGAGGTACGGCATCATGAACTCGAGAAATTGCTCGGAACTGACAATGAATTCGTACTTCTTCCGAGTACGAGCTAGCTGTCTGTCTAGCGTGACGAACATCAGCTTTGGACCCAGCTCGTCCCGGCCTATGGCCCCGGCTTTCCCGATCAGGTTGTGAACGCAGTCGGTGTCATGCGTTATCACTTCTAGCGACTTGGTGGATTCGTGGATGAAATCATAGAACTCCTCTATTGACCAGTTAGACGAAGTCATGTATTGGCGCATTTCAGCCCATAGTGCGTCCCGTTCCTCTTGGCAGAGTCTCACAAAATCCCGTTCGAGACAAAGGCCATTTTCCTTCAGTTCCGAGTCGATTGCGTCATAGAATTGTGGGGTTATGGCCTTGTCCTTAGCCACGGAGAAGAGCCGTCTGCAGACTTCGATCTTCCCCAGATAGCGCGGCTTGTTCAGCATGAATTCTTGATATAGCCAAGGGTTCCATCTAAGGATAAACGCGGAGACTTCGTTCTTCCTGACTTCCAGCTCTGTCCGCAGCAGGGAGTTTTCATATTCTTCGAGCGTGAACGGGAAGACGCGCATGGCTATCTGTAGACCGGCGAGGCGGTCGATGAAATACTTCACGGCTTCGTGATAGTTCGAGGCCGGAACTTTCAACGCGTAAAGGACGTTCGTATCGATATATAGGCGGCGTTCAGCGAGCTTATCGAGCTGATATGCGGAGGCCTTGGTCGAGCGGTTCAGGTAGTAGGTTGCCAGGACGTTGTGGAAGACTGCCGCGACGTATGCATTTTGGCCGCCGCTCGCGGCCCTCAATCCCTCGACAAAGGCCGACCTCCACTCGCGGAAATATCTGCCGTCTGTGAAGGGAAGGTGTTTTCTCAAGATGTAGTCGAACCTCTCCAGCTCATTCGCCTCAGCGTCAAAAAGTTGGGAAGTCTCCCGGAAGTAGTTGGCCATCATCCGGATCTCGGAGAAAAGAGCGCACAGGTATTGGTCTATGATTGTCGCGATATCGTACTCATCCGTGGCCTTTGCCGTGCCGCACTGCTTCGCGATTGTTGACTGGACAGTATCTATACACTCCTCTCGGGCCCTTCCGAAGTCCTTCCTTGCTTGCTCTAGAGTCGCCAGTCCCTCCAGCGTCAGCGTGTAGGAGTAGGAGGTCCCGCCCGCCCCAGTCTTGCTATTCAGGTAAGTGGATTCGTCGCAGAGTTTTTTCAGTGTCTGAATGGGCAGTCTCGGATACGATTTAGCGCCGGCCCAACGGTTGAAATCGCTAAAGTCTACCAGCGATTTCTTTTCCAACAGATACTCGAGGATGAACAGCTCCAGGATGCGATCTCTCGCCGTCTGAGTCTTGGGATGAGTGATGAAAAGCGCGTGTAGCAGGCTTGAGTTGACGGTTGTTCTCGGGTCTAAGAACTCCACGAGGTAAATTTCTATCTTTTCGGACTGCCGAGGCTGGATGGATGAGTAAAAGACGAAGCGTGCCAAAGTTTTATCGCAGTTCTCCACGACGTCGCGTGACGCGAAAACGCGCCCCCCCTGAAGTCCCTTCTCAGCGACGGCAATGTTCTCGAATGCAGCGCTGACAAAGTCATCACCCGCGGGCGTTTCGACGGTTTGGATGTCGCCGCGATCGATCATTATCCGGCAGTCGGGGCACCGATCTAGGTCGGGCAGTCGGACGTTAAACCAGCTCTGCATGAATTCCACCGCCGCCCGAAGCGCCACCGTCGGTTTGTCGAGAATGAAATATACGGCATCTCCCTCAGCTCTGTAGTAGCTCCCGCTCGGGTATTTCTTATCCGACTGGGGAAACTTACTTTTTGAGACCTCCAGCAGCCTGTCGAGGAGCTGCTTTCTTATCATGGGATTCCTGATTTGGTTGGCAGCCGCGACAGACTTGCTTCCAACAAGGTCAATCTTAACGATAGTGGCAATCATACGGCTCTTTCCATTCAATGCTGGATTGCTCAAGCCGCTGCGCCATCCAAAATCAAGCGCAACGCTGAGTTTTTCCGCAAAATGTGATGCTCTGCCCTGCTACTAATCTCTATCGCGACAATCTTCCAACGAAAAAGAGCCATGGATTTCCCATGGCCCCCTCGGTCGGGATCATTATCTACCTGTTTCGAGTAAAAATACATAGGCCACTTTGGTGCTGGGTAGGTGGGGGGTGGTATTAGCGAAAGCAGGTCCTTCCCCTTCCGCTCCGCTCAGGGTCATGATGACAACATTTTTGTTAGGAAAGTTCGAGATGAGCACGGCGGAGGGCGCTGCCACTCCCGCTCATCGAAACGAACGCGATGAGTGGGGCACAGGGCGAAGGCGAAGGTGCGATCAGATCTGCGCGCCCGCCCTTTCGCAAAGAACGCGCAAGGATGGGGCACCCGCTTTTGTGCTTGTGCGAACGGAAGGCTGAGGCACCCGGCACGCATCAATCATCGAGTAAGCCCCATGTAGGTAAGACCGGCTAGGAACCCCAGCACCCCGATCCACATACCGAACCGCAAGTGCTGATACTTGCGATTCGAAATAAGTGCCACCTCATATGAATGCTCCGCTAATGCCACGTTAAGTGACGAATCGGTAGATGACAGGACGTCCTTGACATATTGCTCGCTGTTTTTACGCGCCGCAATCGCCCTGAAATAAATCATCCCTCTACTATTCCCGCCAAGGCGCGGCATCACAACGTAAATGGCTTCGCCGACGGAGATTCCAAGAGACACCAAACAACCAAGGGCCAACCATTCGGGAAGCAACCGAAACGCGTTTCCGCGGGTCAGTTGCCGAAGCAGGCCGTGGGACAACAGATATCCAAGAAACGCCGAATCGGCCGCAAACAGAAAGGCGGCCTTCTGGTCGGCGAGCGTAATTGCGGACCATAGATAAGAATGTACTAGTGACATGAATGGAAAGAGCTGTGGGCTTGCTGCCAGCCTTGCGGAGGACAAGGGTTCTTTCGCGTTTGGATCGTTGGCAGCATCGGACGTCGGCCTCGAAAGCGTCATTCCTGCAAGCGCGGAAGGCGGCGCGGATGGTACCGAAGTGTCTGAAGAGGGCTGCTGAGGAGATGACATTTCAAAGTGGTCCTTTCCATCGTCCAATGTATCTGTAGAAGGAGTAATCAAGCCCGGAAGGGATGTAGCGCCATCCGGTCCTGAGCTTCGCCAAGTTTGAAAACATTAACCATCCCGCCGGGAGCTGTTTATGGACGTCCTCCCCGATGAAAAGATCCCCGGGGCCAGCTTCTTCCAGCATCTTGCTCGCAATATTCGCGGTAGCACCAATTGCGACGAGTCCCCCGAATCTCCGGGCTGCGCCTAACTGGGCGATCGTCACCGGCCCGTAGTCAACGCCAACCCGAAACTCGATAGACTGTGTGTTGGATCTCAATAGAACCGGGTTGATTACATTCTGCGTGACATAGAACATCGTCAAGGCCGCAGCGATGGCCCGCTTACACGCGGCCTCCGGCGGATCGCCGGAGTTATCTTCAAAATAGGCCATCAAACCGTCGCCTGTATTCTTTTCAACCGTACCGCCATATTCTTCGCAAATTCGGATCATCTCTGAAAAGTAGAGGTTTAGGATATTGAGGAGGAATTGCTGCTCATCTTTATTCCCGGAAGGGCGCGCCGAAAACCCTGAAATATCCGTAAACATAACCGCTGCATTTAGCTGTCGTCCGGTGCCGATTGCCAATTCATCGGGATCTGGTATTACTCTGCCCGGAACCACTGGAATTGGACGCGCCTTGATGCGGTCGAGAACCCGTTCAAGGCGTTCTACCTGCGATTGCCAATATGCAACTGTAAGCTTTTCGTAATCCACTGGCTATATGTTTCCTCCTTGCGCGGGGCGGGGAACGTGCCCTCATCGGCTAAAGCCGTCGGAATTGGGCGGCCTAGACCGCAGCAGTGAACCGCTGCGCCAACCAAAATCAAATGCAACGGCGGGTTTTTCGTCAAGCTATAAAGCCGCGCCCTTCCACGTTTCTCTGTCGCGGCACTCCTGCAATGAAAAAGGGCCATGGATTTCCCAATGGCCCCCTCGGTCGGGATCATTATCTACTTGTTTCGAATAAAAATACATAGGCCAGTTTGGTGCTGGGTGGGGTGGGGGGTGGTATTGGCGAAAGCGGGGCGTTCCCCTTCGGCTCCGCTCAGGGGCGGGATGACAACCTTCTTATAACGAAAGTTCGAGATGAGCGCGGCGGAGGGCGCGGGCGCTCCCGGTCAACGAAACGAACGCGATGAGAGGGGCGCGGGGCGAGTCGAGTCCGAACTGGCTCCGATGGCGACTGCGGCGCGGCCCACTTCTCGAAATGCGCGAGAAGTGGGGCACCCGGCGATAAATACCAGCGGGAACGGCGGCGGAGAGGAGGCGGACAGGAGTGTCCGCCCTACACGGCCGTCGGCTTTGACGGGGGCGTGGGGGTCGTCGTAGCATTTTGGCAGTGGGGAGGGGTTGTCCATGCGAATCTTGGTGGCGGGAATCCTCTGGTTAAGCAGCTTGGCCTGGATGACGCAGGCGCAGCTGATTCAGGCGCAAAATTCACGTCCGGCAGCGCAGGATGGAGGGGTGCGCGAAGTGCTGGAGAGTATCGTGATTCCTCCCATAGCGAACGCGCCTTTTACGGCTACGCTCGGGACGGAATGGGTCAAATATGCGGCGGATGGCGCGACCATCACACTGGTCAACGAGCGGCACATTGCGAGAGACGGGCAAGGGCGGATCTACGAGGAACGCTGGGCGCTGGTGCCGAAGTCGAGCAGCGGAGAGATTTCATCGAAGTTGACCTGGATTCAGATCGCCGACCCCAAGCTGGGCACGCTATACAACTGCAACCCCGGCAAACACATCTGCGATCTGCTGACCTACGACCCGACCGAGGACCTGGCGGCGGCTGCGCCGCGCAGGCCGGCTTCTGGCACGCTGACGCGGGGGTCTATGAACTTGACCTTGGAAGATCTGGGCAGCAGGAATATTGCCGGGATCGATACGGCGGGCGTGCGCGAGACTTATACGATCGCCGCCGGCGCCATGGGAAATGATCAGCCGCTTACCAGCATGAAAGAGTTCTGGCACTCCGACCAACTCGGAATTAATCTGCTGTCGGTGAGGACGAGTCCGATGTTTGGAAAACAAACCTTCACCATCACTGAGATCACTTCCGCCGAACCGGACCCGCAGATGTTCGAACTGCCGGCGGGATACACGGTCAACGATCAGCGAAAAAAACCGCCGATGTAGTGGTAGGGCTAGAGGCTGCGGAAAAACTCATTCAGGCCGCAAGAAGCCCCCCTCAGGCGCTAAAGCGCGACACATTTTCAGCGACTTAACGGCACGAGTAAACTCGTGCCCTTCCCAAAAGCCACTCGAAAGAGAGTTTTTCCGCAAGCTGTGAAGCCGTGCCCTGATACGAAGCAAACTCTCACCACAGGTTACTAACCGCGTTCGAAGACGTGCTTTTCTTCCAAGTGGCGGCGGGCGGCGGCTAGTTCAGAATCGAAACGGGCTTTTTGATCGAGCAGCGGGGGAAGGGCGGTGGCGTTGCGGCGGGCGAGGGTGAAGAGTCCCTGCTTGGCAAGGGCGGCGGCGATTTCGGCAATGCGGTCGGCGGTGGTATCGACGTAGAGGGCTTCGACGGGGTCGCCGAGCCAGAACGTCTCCGCCGACCAGGCGCGTTTGCCAGTACACCTTGCGCTCGATCATGCGGGAGATTTCTTCGTCGCTGGCCATGCCGAAGACCCACTGCTTGAGTTTGAAGCTGTAGTGGCGGCTGGAGAGGAGGAGCGGTACGAGTTTGCCGGATTTCACGAAGTCGAACTGCTTGTGATCGACCTCTTTGCGCAGAGCGTTGATGACGGGAGCTTCGGTGTCTTGCGGTTCGAGCGAAGGCAACACTTCGCGCAGGGTGGCGGAAAGGTTGATGGCCACGAGGGCGCGGAGTCCGCTGGAATCTTCGAGCGTGATGGCGGCGTGGAGGACGTCAAAGTCGGCGCCGGAGGTGGCGTGGCGGAAGGGCCATTCGAGGTTGAAACTGAGCGGCAGGCCGGTGCGGGTCACATAGATGATCTTCGATGTGGGAATTGGGGTTGGAGTGCTCATGGTTGTTTTAGCCGGTCACAGCAAATGGTGTCAGCAGTCATTCTAACCTGTCATTCTAACCTGTGGGGACGGGGCATGGCGCGTTTGTGTGCCGCCGGAGACGCGGCAAGCCGCGTCTCTACAGGGGATTATATGCGCCACAACTGCCAGAGGTTCCAAACGGCGGAGGCGGTTAGCAGTCCCCACAGGGCGGCCGCGATGAACGGGCGGTGCGGGGTCTCCAGGAGATCGGCGAAGACTCCGCTGACGAAGACGAAGAGGAACACGAGCAGGGTAAGGTGGAATCCCTGGCCCGGGAAACTGGGAGCGCCGAGGGCGAGGATGAGCATCAGGAGCGCGATCAGGAGGGGCGCGGTGTTGCCGAAATAGCGGGCGCGCTTCCAGGCGAGGTAGGCGACGAGCGCCACGGGGAGGGCGAGCATGAGCGGCGGACTGGAGGCTAGGAGTGTTTGCGCAGCGTTGCGGTAGGAGACGGACATGCGAAAGGCGGCGGGGTCGAAGTTGATCCAGCGGGCGTGGAGCATTGCTTGGTAGAACAGCGCAGGATGGAAGAAATAGGCGGCAAACAAGAGCAGCTTGGCGGCGGCGATGGCGGCGATCCAGATGACAAGCACGGCGCGAGGACGGACGGGCGCGACCCAGAGCATGAGCGGCAGAATCACCAGGGCGAGCAGTCCGAGGGAAAACTGGTTGCCCGCGGCCAGTGTGATCGACAAACCGAGAAGGAGAATGCGGCGCCAGTTCCAGAACACGACTTCGCGCGGGGCGTAGAGGGTGTGGGCGACGGCGATGGCGGTGAAGACGGTCCCGAAGGCTCCCCAGACGGCGGCCATTTCGGCGAGACTCTGGGTTCCGGCCACGTTCACAATCATGGCCGGTGAAAAGCAGTAGAGAGCGAGCGCGATGTATCCGCCAGTATTGCCGTAGAGACGGCGGGCGACGTACCAGAGAGAAGCTCCCAGCATGACGCCGAAAAACAGATACGGAGCCACCAGGGCCAAGGGCACGAAGGCTGGCGGGAGCCACGCGGCGGGACGCGCGAGAAGCGGCGCAGCGGCGACGAGGAAGTAGAGAGGCGAGCGGTCTGGATCATACGAGTCGCGCGCGCGAGGATGTTCGTCCCAACCCGGAGAAGGCGTGCCACTGGCGGCGTTTGGGCGCGAGGATAAGGATGATAAGGATAAAGATCCGGGAGTGCCCGCGATTCCGCGGCCTCTCCACTGCTCGAGGCCTTGAGTGATGCGCAGGGCCTGGGTGGAATTCGGCGCGGGGTCATGCAACCTCTGCGCACGGACCAGCCAGACGCACTGCAAAAGATAGGCGAGCAGGAACGCCGCCGCAATGAATTGCGGTGCGCGGAAACCGTCGGGATGAAAAAATCTTCGTATCACGGCCAGACCGAGTGTTTTACCATGTTCAGGACTCCAATGGATAACAATCCTCTGCTTCCATCTGCCGAACCGTCAACCTTGCAAGCAATTTTGGACTCTGCGCCGGTCGCTTCCCCGGCACCGCCGTCGAGCGCAGAGGCTCGACGAGAGTCGCCTTTTCGCGAAGTTTTCGTTGGCCCCGGCGGCATGTATGCGGGAACGCGCTGGCTGATTTATCTGGTCATGGCCGGTATCGTGTTTGCCATCGAAGGCGTGATCATGCACTTCGTCCATCCCCATGCGGGTGGACCGGTGGAGTTGGGCATGGCGACGGAGGCCGAGTTGGCGTTGGCCGCGATCTTGCCCGGCTTGGTCATGGCGAAGATTGAAGGCTGCCGGTTCGGCGAGTTTGGGCTTCCGGCGCGCGGGGCGTTTGGCCGCAACTTTTGGGTGGGGACGCTGTGGGGAATCGGGTCGCTCACGGTGCTGATGCTTGGGTTGCGCGCAACCGGGGCGTTCACTTTTGGCACGCTCAATCTGCACGGAGCGCGGATCGTGAAGTTCGCGCTGTATTACGCGGCGTTGTTCCTGCTGGTGGGATTTTTTGAAGAGTTTCTGGTGCGCGGATATTCGCAGTGGGTGCTGGCCAAGGGAATGAACTTCTGGCCGGCGGCGGCCCTGCTTTCGATTTCGTTTGGCGCCATCCACGGCAACAATCCCGGCGAAGCGAAGACCGGCCTGGTGGCGGCGGGATTGATTGGCTTCTTCTT
Organism: uncultured Acidobacteriaceae bacterium; assembly: GCA_963709835.1. Classification (GTDB taxonomy): domain Bacteria; phylum Acidobacteriota; class Terriglobia; order Terriglobales; family Acidobacteriaceae; genus Acidiflorens. The sequence goes on along the minus strand of CAVPYG010000051.1, from coordinate 71,149 downwards.
TTGCCTTACGCTGCGGCGGACGGGCGATTTGTGGTGGGCCGTCGGCTTCCACATGGCGTGGGATTGGGGCGAAAGCTATTTGTATTCCGTTCCCAACAGCGGAGGGCTGCTGCCCGGGCACCTGCTCCGCTCGAGCTTTCACGGGCCGGTTTGGTTGACCGGCGGAACGGTGGGGCCGGAGGGAAGCTACCTTGTCTTTGCGGTGATTGTGGCGCTGTGGGTGGTGTTTGACCGGGTGTATCCGCGGGTGAAATACGGGGGAAGCGAGCGTTTGTAAATGAAGCGCGTCACGCGGACGATCGAAGCTGCCGAGTCCGCGTGACGCGAGTCAAAGACCACAGCCCGCAGAATTTTCTGCCAGGCTTCTCCGGTGTCTTACCTATGGGGCATCTATTGCGAAATCAAAAGAGTTCAAATCGTTCAGGAAGGCGTACTCGCCGGGCGCCAGCCCCTTGACGACAAACCGGTAGGACGATTCGCCGTATTTGGCCATGTCAAAGGCGATCGCACCCTCGCGCTGAACCGTCTCTTTTTGGTTCCACCCGATTTTCGCGGTCGAGAGCAGCGCTTCACGATTCTTCCCCTTTGCCTTGAACATATGCAACTCGTAGTTCTCGGGGTTCGTGCATTGGACGACGAATTCCAGGTCTTGCCCGCCCTTGAGGCGGAAGGTCGATGCCACGCCCGGTATTTGAGCAGACCCTTTTGCTGTGTTGCTGAACGCGCCCCTTCCGGCAACTATTTTTGCTGTTTCCCTCGGCAGCGGTTTCAATGTGTGGTCGGTGGAGTCAAGGAAATACACAAGCCTCATCATCTCCGGCTCGAGGGGTTTGGCTTGTTGCGCAGAGGCCAATGGGAAAACGAGAGAGATACACAGCAGAGATAACGCTAGGCGGATTTTCACTGCGGGTCACTCCTTGTTGAATCAGAATCCCAGCATCGGACGGGCGGGTGGTATGAATCATACACCGGCGCGTTGGTTCTCCCAAGAGTTGCATGATGAATCGTGCGTTTGCGAAAAGGGCTAGGCTCCGGCATAATAATAGATTGTCTTTAGGTCGCCGGACTCTTCCGGGAAAAGGATACCGAAGTCTGTGTTAATGATCCGACTGGCGCGCTTTGGCGCGAGAAAACAACCGTATTACCGAGTGGTGGTGATTGAGAAGGAGCGGGCCAGGAATGGCCGCCCGGTGGAAGTGGTGGGGACGTACAATCCGCGCACCAATCCGGCGACGTTCGACTTGAAGCGGGAGCGCATTGAGTACTGGGTTGGAAAAGGCGCGCAGCTTTCGGACCGGGTCGGAAAACTGCTGACTGCCCCCGCGCCGGCTGCGGCCGCGCCGGTCACTCCGGCCGTCTAGCAAGGTTGCGGACGTGAATGCGCAGCCCCTAAAGGGGCGTTGATTCCGGCGAACTTTCGATATCGCTAAAGCGATATCCTGATACGAAACGCGAGTTTTGCCGCAGCCTGCTGGCACGCGGGCGAGGGCGGCCGCGCCACACGGCGGCCGCATCACATAGCACTTGCCAATTCAGGAGTAAAGTCAATGATCGAGCCCAACGCCAGTCCGCGCGCCATGATTGAGCACATCGCCAAGGCGATCGTTGACGCCAAGGGCGAGGTTTTTACCGACGAGTACGTAGACGGAGATGAAACTGTCATCGAACTCGAAGTGGCGGAGGCCGATCTGGGCAAAGTTATTGGACGCTCTGGGCGCGTGGCGCGCGCCTTGCGCAACGTGTTGAGCGCGGCGGGTTCGAAGCTGGACAAGCGCTACGCGTTGGAGATCATCGAGTAGCAGATCCGAGCAGCACATCGTCTGACTGAAGATCAGCAAATGGCAACACCGGAGCGAAGCGGCGAATGGATCACGCTGGCGGTCGTAATCAAGACGCAGGGACGCCGCGGAGAAGTTGCGGTCGAATTGCACAGCGATGTTCCGGACCGCTTGCGGCAAGACATGCGATTGTGGGCGCTTCAGAAAGATGGACAGCGCCGCAAGGTAACGGTCGAGGATTTGTGGCCGCATAAAAGTTTTCTGGTGATCAAGTTTCAAGACATCGAGACGATTTCCGATGCCCAGTCGCTGGTTGGCGCTGAACTTCAGTTGCCTCGAAGCGAGCGCGCCGAGTTGGAACCGGGCTGGACGTACTTGAGCGACTTGATCGGTTGCACGGTATTCGACGGGCAGCGCGAGATTGGCGAGATTGAGGACGTGCAGTTCGGGGCGGGAGAAGCGCCGCTCTTGGTGGTGCGAAATAGGGAGCAAGCGGCGGGACTTCCGAATGAGATTCCCTTCGCCGAGGCGTATTTGGAGAAGCTGGATCTGGAGCGGAAGCAAGTCCGGATGAAGTTGCCGGAAGGCTTGCTGGAAGTGAATGAGAGCAGTGGTCAGTGGCCAGTGGCCGGTGGCCAGCAGAAGAAGCGACCGAATGTTCGCTGACAACTGGCCACCGATCACTGACCACTGGGTTGTGCGATGAAGATCGACATTCTCACGATCTTTCCCGACTTTTTTCGCGGACCGCTGGATTACGGAATTGTGCGCCGGGCGCGGGAGACGGGCCTGGTGGAAATTGGCATCCACGATCTGCGGGGGTTTACGAAAGACAAGCACCGCACGGTGGATGACCGCCCGTTTGGCGGCGGCGAGGGCATGGTCCTGAAGCCGGAACCGATCTTTGAATGTTTGGAGTCGTTCGGCGATGTGGCCTCGCGTGAGATGCGCTTAAGCGTGGGCGCGAAGCAGTCGGTGATTCTGCTTTCGGCGCAGGGACGCAGGTTCGATCAAGCGATGGCGGCGGAACTTTCGGCGCTCGACCGGATGGTGCTGATTTGCGGGCGCTACGAGGGCGTGGACGAACGCATCAGCGAGCACCTGGCGGACCGCGAAGTTTCGATCGGCGATTATGTGCTGAGCGGCGGCGAGTTGGGCGCGGCGGTAATTTTGGATGCGGTCACGCGGCTGATACCGGGCGCGGTGGGCAACCAGAATTCGACGCGGCAGGAATCGTTCACAGTCCGCGGGCGAAGCAGCGGATGGAAGCGGGCGAGGGCGCTCGCGCCACACCGAGTTCGACGTGCGTTTCCGGCGGATTGCTTGATTATCCGCATTACACACGGCCGGCGGATTTTCGCGGCATGGCGGTGCCGGAAGTGCTGGTGAACGGCAACCACGAGCAGATTCGCGGTTGGCGGCGCAAGACGGCTTTGGCGAAAACGCTGCGCAACCGTCCCGACTTGCTGGAGCGGGCGGCGTTGACGGCGGAAGACGAGGAATTGCTGGACCAGATTAAGTTAGATCGTCACTTACAGACGGAGACGGGGCAAGCCCCGTCGCCACACGAGATTAACGGAAAGAAATAGGAAGGAAACGTTATGCGCAATCCGATTATTGAAAAACTGCTGGCGAAATCGCGCCGCACCGACATCCCGAAGTTTGGCCCCGGCGACACGATCAAAGTGCAGGTGAAGATCAGGGAAGGCGAAAAAGAGCGCTTGCAGGCGTTCGAAGGCATCGTCATTGCCCGGAAGCGCGGCGCGCAGCCCAGCTTTACGGTGCGCAAGATCAGCTTTGGCCAGGGCGTGGAACGCATTTTCCCCATCGACGCCAAGGTCATCGACAAGATTGACGTGGTGCGTTCGGCGAAAGTGCGCCGCGCCAAGCTGTATTATTTGCGAGAGCTCAAGGGCAAGGCCGCGCGGCTGAAGGAAGTCGAACAACAGTAGGCGGCGGTTGCGCTGGCGAGTTCGCGGCCAACTGCGGATCCCTCGGTGCGCTCTGGATGACACCATAAATCTTTAACGCAGAGTACGCGGAGGAGACGCGGAGGAAGGCGGACAGGAGTGTCCGCGCTACACGGACGGGTTCCAGCGACGCGATACAAGGTCTACTTCTTTGACACCGCTTTTCCCTTTGGACGTACCCGCTTGAAAGCCTCTTCGGCCTGGCGCAGGGCGTCTTGCACGTTGTCGCAGATGTTTTCGGGGCCGACCAAATCCTCAAATTCCGTTTCCTGAATCAGTTTTAGCGGCTGCTCTCGCGCGCCACAGAGAATCAACGCGCGGCCGCTCTTCTTCAAGGTCCGCGCCACCTGTTCGAGAGCGAAGAGGCCGGTGGCATCGAGCGCGGTCATGTTTCGCAGGCGGAGAATCACAACTGGCGGAAGCCGGTGAAGATGCTCGGTGACGACGTCGATTTTGTCGGTCGCGCCGAACAGAAAAGGCCCGTGGATGCGAAAAATGGTGGCGTAATACGGGATGTCTTTATCTTGCAGAATGTGCACGCGTCCATCTTCGACGTAGTCGTCGGTGACCTGTGAAACCGTGGTGGTCGAGGCCACGCGGTTGATAAACAAGAGAGCCGCGAGAATCATGCCCGCCTGAACGGCAACCGTCAAATCGGCAAATACGGTGAGCGCGAAAGTTACCAGCCAGACGCTGACATCGGTCAACGTGAAGCTGAGGAGCGACGGAATCTCGCGCCATTCTCCCATGTTGTAGCTGACAACCATGAGGATTCCCGCGAGCACGGCCATGGGCATGTAACTGACGAGCTTCGATGCGAAGAGCAGAATCGCGAGCAGGGTGAGGGCGTGAATCATGCCCGCGACCGGGGTCCTTGCGCCTGCGCGGATGCTGGTCGCGGTACGAGCGATGGCGCCGGTTGCCGGAAGGCCGCCAAACATCGGCGAAACTACATTGGCGACGCCCTGGGCCACGAGCTCGACATTCGGATTGTGCCGGGCGTTGTTCGTACTCGCATTCGTGCTCGAGCGATTTGAAGTCATACGATCGGCCACGACCGCCGACATCAACGACTCGATCGCGCCCAGCATGGCAATGGTCAATGCCGGGCCCAGAAGGGTGTGAATCAAGTCGGTGCGAAACGCGGGAATGTGCAGATGGGGCAGGCCGCTGGGAATTCCATTGAAACGCGAACCGATGGTTTCGACCGGAAGTTTGAAAATCCACACAGCCAGCGTGCCCAACGCCAGGGCCAGAATTGCGCCGGGGATGCGGCTGGAAATTGCCCGGCAAACAAGTATGACGACAATGGTGCCGGCGGCCAATAGCGTGGCTTGAAGTGAAAAAGTGTGAAAACTCCGGGCCAGCGCTTCCATGCGCTGCCAGAACACGCCAGGAACTTTTTCCAGCTTGAGTCCGAAGAAGTCTTTCACCTGGGTGCTGGCGATGAGGATGGCAATGCCATTGGTGAAACCGATCACGATGGGCCGCGGAATGAATTTCACGGCAGCGCCCATTCCGGCGAGCCCCATAATAATGAGAATGACTCCGGCCATCACGGTACACATGAACAGGCCATCGACGCCGTGCGCCGCGACAATGCCGGCGATGACGACGACAAAGGCTCCGGTTGGGCCGCCGATCTGGGTCGAAGAACCGCCAAGCGCGGAGATGAGAAAGCCGGTGACCACGGCGCAGTAAATGCCGGTTTGCGGCGGGAGTCCAGAAGCGATGGCAAACGCCATGGCCAGCGGCAGCGCCACCAATCCTACGGTGATTCCGGCCACCAGATCGTGCAGGAATTTATTCAGGGTGTAGTTGCGCAGGCAGAGAATTGATTTGGGAAGCCAACGATCATCGAAAAATGTGAATTCCATAGGGAATAACAATTATCGCAAGTAGAAGACCAGAGCCAAAGTTCCGAAAGGGACAGGTACTGTCGTAAATGCAGTTTTTCACCACGGAGTCACGGAGACACGGAGAAAACCTTGGACCTGTAAAAACCAGAAGGGGAAGGTTTTATCCAGTAATCGGATTTCGCTTTGTCGCCGTGATTCGGTGGTGAAAAAGTCAGATCAGGACACTATCAAGGGACATAGCCAAGATGATCCTATTGGGCTTGATGAAGGAACGGAACGAGCTTTGCTCGGTGGGCGGACAAGAGTGTCCGCCCCTACAGGGACGGGGCCCTTCGGCTCCGCTCAGGGCAGGCTCCGCCCCGTCCCCACACGAGCGTCAGAGCACTTCTAGAACATATTCCACAGGAACTGGTTGTACACCTCGTGGTGGAATTGCACTTCGGCTGCCTTGACAATCGTGCCGAGCAAGCGCGGGCAGCGGTCGGCCGATGCCTGCTTGAGGTCGGCGTAGCGGCCTTTGACATCTTCGCCGAGCATCTTGGTCGTCCAATCGGCTTTGCGGAAGTCGTCGATTGCGGTGTAGATGTTGTCGGGCAGGTAGCGCTTGGCCTCGCGGAGGTTCTCGATTTTGGAGGTCTCGCCTTCCAATCCGGTCTTGAAAATGGAGTACAGAGTCAGGTAGGGATTGGCGTCGGGAGCGACGGCGCGCACCTCGAGGCGCATGCTGCGATGGTTGCCGATGGGGATGCGGACCATGGCGCCGCGATCCACGGCCGATGCCCGAAGTTGATTGGGCGCTTCGTAGTGGGGATCGAGGCGGCGGTAGGAGTTGACGCTGGAATTGAAGACCAGGCAAAGGTCGAGCCCGTGGGTGAGGATGCGGTCGAGGAACTCATATCCAAGCTTGCTGAGCATATCTTCGCCCTTGGGATCCCAGAAAAGGTTCTTGCCTTCCTGGCTGACGGAGACATTGGTGTGCATGCCGCTGCCGTTGACGCCCACGACCGGCTTGGGCAGGAAGCTGACGCTTAATCCCATATTCTGGGCCACCTGGCGGCAGATCAGCTTGTAGAGCTGAATATGGTCGGCGGCGGCGACCGCTTCGGCGTAGTTGTAATTGATTTCAAACTGCGAGGGCGCGACTTCGGGATGGTCTTTCTCGTTTTCGAAGCCCATGGCGCGCTGCACTTCGGCGGCCGTATCGATAAAGGTGCGCAGCGGATCGCCGGGCAACGAGTGAAAATAGCCGCCGGTATTGACGTACTCGAACTTGCCCGTCTCGTGATAGCGGCGCTCGGCATCGGGTCCGGCGAAGAGGAAGCCTTCGATTTCATTGGCCGCGTTCAAAGTGTAGCCGTGCTTCTTGTGCATGCCTTCGGCAAAAGTTTTGAGGACGCCGCGCATGTCGCCGATGTAGGGTTCTCCGCCTTTGTCGATGACTTCGCCAAAGACCAGAACCTTGCCGGGTCCAAACACATCGGCCGGCCCCCAATAAAAAGCGGGCCAATCGACTCTCAGGCGCAGATCGCTTTCGCGCTGGGCGGTAAAGCCGCGGATCGACGAGCCGTCAAAGGTGAGGTTTTCGTAGTTCTTGAGCAGGAACTTCTTGTCGTAATCGAGCATGTGCAGGCGGCCTTCGAGGTCGCTGAACAGCACGGTCACGGCCTTGATGCGCGCTTCGTCGGTCAGATACTTCAGGCGCTCTTCCTGGATTTTTTTAGGGTCAACGCGGTCCAGGCGCTGCTTCTTGGCCTTGAGATTCATCTCTTCCAGTTCGTCGTAGGGAATCGCTAGAAAGTTTCGTAGTTCAGTTGACATGCTTCTCCTTGTTTGGGCGCAGCCCGTGAATCGGATTGAACAGTGGGGTGACTGAATAGGCTATCGTGTCGGAGGCAAGCAGACAAATAGAAATAGGTTATAGCAACGATTAGGGGGCGCTTATCGTCTCTGAGAGTCAAATTTGCATCGGAAACGGTGCAAATCGGCGTCGATTGCGAGAAACAGGTCCACCGCCGAGACGCCGAGGTCGCGGAGAAAAACAATTTTGATGGGTCTTCTTGATCGAAACGGCCGCGATGCAGTTTGGGGCGAGGCGCGAAAAAACTTGAAAGAGCTTTGCTCGGCGATCTCGGCGTCTCGGCGGTAGAACTTGGCTCCTTCCGTGAAATAATAAAATCCGAGGAACCGAGATTGAGTTGCGCGATTTGCGAAGAACGAAGAGAGAAGCGATTTTGCCCGGCAGTGCACGGGAAAATCTGTCCGCAGTGCTGTGGCGAGCAGCGCGAGGTGACGATCGACTGCCCCAGCGAATGTCCTTATCTTTTACAGGCACGACAGCAGGCGCGCGAGCAACCGGGCAACCAGGGTCGGCAGACTCTGTTTCCCGAGGTTGAGATCCCCGAGGTTGAGATTAGCGAGCAGTTTCTCTACGAACGCGAGGAGTTGATCCTGGGACTCAGTTTTGCGCTGGTAAAGAGCTGCCGCGCCAGTCGTTTGCTCGGGGATCGGTCGCTCGGGACTCGTTCGCTCACGGACCGCGACCTGATCGCGGCGCTCGGATCGCTCGCGAAAAAGTATCAAACGCTGGCGAACTCCAGCCTCATCTATGAGCCGCCGACGGCTAACGTGGCGCACCAGGAGATCGCTCGCGAAGTCGAGACCATGATTCGGGAATTTCGCGAGGCCGAGCAGCAACACATCGGCGAAATACCGGGGCACATGCGGCTGCGGGATTCAGACGTGCTGAAGGCGCTGGTATTTTTGTTGCGCATGGGCTTGGGACGGAACGTCGGGCAGGCCGAAATCGCGGGCGTTCGTCGATTTTCTTGTCGCGCAATTCCCCGAAAAAAAATCGGCCATCGCCGGGGCAGAGGATGGCGGCAGGCGGATTGTGATTCCGTAGGAACTGGTTACCTAGCAGGCTGCGGAAAAACTCTTCGAGTACGCCAAAAGCTCACCTCAGGCGCTGAAGTGCTAACGTATTTTCAACGGCTTACGGCACGAGCAAACTCGTGCCCTTCCCAAATGCCTACGTGAATGAGAGTTTTTCAGCAGCCTACCAAAGCCCGGATTTCTGAAGGTCGTTAGCAGCACGACTGAAGTCGTGCCCTTCCCAAATCAGCCGGGGGCTTACAGTAATTCTGAAAATGCTCCAGTTCAGAGGCGGCGGACCCTCTGGCCGGCGGGCAGCGCCGCCAAAAGTTCGCGCGCCGTTTTCCCGAATGCGGGATGGCGCGCCTCAGGAGCGATTTCGACCAGCGGTTCCAGCACAAACCTCCGCTGATGCATGGCGGGATGGGGGATCTTCAAGTCCTTCTCATCGACGATGCGGTCTGCGAAGAGCACCACGTCGATATCAATCTTGCGCGGGCCTTTTTCGCGCATGTGAAGGCGTCCCATGGCCGCTTCAAGCTGCAACGCCAGCGCGAGCAATTCTCGCGGCGTTTTCTCGGTTTCGATTGCCACCACACAGTTTAGAAACCAGGGCTGGTCGGGAACGTCCACCGGCTGGGTTTCATACCATGCGGAAACGGCCAGCAGTTGTCCCGCCACTTCCAATTGTTTGACCGCCTCGCGCAGGTTGGCCGCGCGATCTCCCAGGTTCGATCCCAACGACAAATAAGCGGTATCAGGCATGGAGTCAGTTTCGCGGGGAACGGCGCGAGAATCCAGAGAAAAATGAAGGAATGTGATTATTCCTGGTTCGCTGCCCTTCGGAAAGGGGATTGCGCGGGTTGTGAGCGACCGGGACAACGAACTGCGGCAAGCGGGCGCTGTGGATTTTCCGCGATGACCTAGGACTGGCTGCACCCGGTACCTACGTCACTTTGTTAACTTTTCCGGTGCCGCTAGTATGGCCATGTGATGAATCTGGACTCGCTTGTCATCAGCCAGGACCGCGCCTTGCTCGAAGTAGTGCGGCCGGCGCTGGAAAAGGTTTCGGTAGATGTCCAGGTTTGCCCGGAATTTCAATCGGGAAACGATCTGCTGGTGAAGCACAAGTTCGACGCGGTCATCATCGACTGCGACGACTTGAAGAACGGCTTTGAACTTCTGAAGATACTTCGCCAGACGCAAAGCAATGCGCTGTCAGTATCGTTTGCCGTGGTGAATGGAATCACGACCACGCAAGGCGCATTCCAGTCGGGCGCCAATTTCGTGCTACAGAAGCCGCTCGCCCCGCTGCACGCCTCGCGCTGCTTTAATGCGGCCCTCAACTTCATGGTGCGGGAACGGCGGCGGTATTACCGGCATCCGGTGGAAATGCCGTTGCGAATCGGGCTGCCGCCGAACTGCGAAATGACGGCGACGGCGACGAACCTGAGCGAGGGAGGAATGGCCATCCGCGTCCTCGGCAAGCTGCCCAAGGACGCGCAAGGGCAGTTCCGCTTCACGCTTCCCATCGCCAACATTTCTCTGGAACTGAAAGGCCGAGTGGCTTGGGCGGACGGGACCGGGCACGCCGGCATTCGCTTCTTCGAGGTTCCGCAGAGCGCGCAGTATCAGCTGGACAAATGGCTGACCGACCGGCTGCGCAGCGAAATGCCGGAGCAACTGCAAGGCTACGTGGCGCTCTCCTAAATGATCGTTGGGCAATGCTGGTGATTTCGCCTGGGCACGCTGGGCCGCTTGGATGCGAATCTTACGTGGCTCGCCAGCACCGTGACCGCACGATTTGTACCGTTTCACCGAAGAGTAGCGCCGCCGTCCCGGCGGCTGTCCGCCGCGCCGAGGGCGAGACGCCCTCGGGACAGCCGGCAAGATGCCGGCGCTACTCGTTTTCCACGCCGTAATCATCATACGGTCACGATACTAGACGCCTAAAGCAACCGCCGAGGCGAGCACGGGCGCCGAGGTTTCTTCTTCCAGGGTGGTTTCTTCCCAATACGACTTGTCGCGCAAAATGCGCGAGACCAGGGCGGTATGCATGGCGTGGCCGGCGCGGTCGGCCACCACCGATCCCAGTATCTGTTTGCCGATCAGGGCCAGGTCGCCGATCAGGTCCAGAACTTTGTGGCGCACGAACTCGTCGGGAAAGCGCAAGGGCGGGTTGAGCACTTCGTCGCGGCTGAGCACGATGGCATTTTCGGTGGACGCGCCGCGAATCAGTCCCTGCTGGCGCATGGCCTCGGCTTCATGCAGAAAGCCGAAAGTCCTGGCCGGGGCAATTTCCTTGAGATAACTGCCATTCGTCAGCCGCACGCAGAAGCTTTGCTTGCCAATCAAGGGATGAGGAAAGTTGATGGAATAGGCAACGGAATAAATGTCAGCTGGATAGACGGCAATGAATTTATCGCCTTCGCGCAATTCGATTTCGCGCACGATGCGGAGATAGGTGCGCGCCTTGCGCTGCCGGCGAATCCCGGCCTTTTGAATCATCTCGACAAAGGGACGGGCGCTGCCATCGAGAATGGGCAGTTCGAGATTGTCGAGTTCGACGATGGCATTGTCGATGCCGGCTCCAATAAACGCCGAGAGCAGGTGCTCGGTGGTGGAGATGAACACGCCCTTCTTCATCAGGCTGGTGGCGTAACTGACGCGGGCCACGTTCGATCCGCTGGCTTCGATGGCGAAACCGTCGAGGTCGGTGCGGTGCAGGACGATTCCGGTTCCCGCGGGCGCGGGAAGAATACGCAAGCTGACCGGAGCGCCGCTGTGCAGACCCACTCCTTTGCAGGTCACCGCAGCACGAATTGTCTGCTCGTGTATCAACGGGGGACGGAGCAAGTGTTTTGCTGTGTAGCAGTTTACTGTGATCGGTCGAATTCCGTCTGTGGCAAAATAGCCACAGTCCGTGGTTAGTTTTACGATAAAAGCGCTAACTTGTTTGGCTGGCTATAGATGATTGGGGGTGCATGGGGGGAGAACTGGGCCCTAGTTTGAAGGCTAACGGTTGATCTCGTTTCCAAGTTCCGAGTGGTAAGGTGTGTTTTATGCGGCGCAGGCCGTCTATCTTCTATCGTTGACGAGGGTTGAGCATGACAAGCGTCAAGCATTGACAAGTGTTAAGCTACAGGCTACAGTCGGTCAGGTGAAGATTCGAGGCTTCGTCCACAAAGGTCTGAAAGCTCTCTATTCGGATGACGCTACGAAAGGCGTGCCGCCCGAAGCGGTGGACAAGCTGCGCAAGATGCTGACATTTCTCGACGACATGCAGGATGCTGAGGAATTACGTTCGCTACCCGCATGGAAGGTACACACACTGGCAGGCGACCGGAAGGGAACATGGAGTCTCAGCGTTAGTCGCAACCGCCGTTTGACGTTCTGCATCGACGCCGGAGAGCGCGAAATTTACAACGTGAATTTGGAAGACTACCACTAGGACGACGAAGGAGAGCCGCCATGCCAATCAAAAACCCTTGCCATCCCGGAGATTTCATCCGGACGGAAATCATCCAGCCGACTGGCCTGTCGGTAACGGTGGCGGCTATTGCGCTTCGGGTTTCCCGCCCCGCACTGTCCAGTCTGCTGAATGGCAAGGCCGACCTTTCCGGGGACATGGCTCTCCGCATTGAAAAAGCCTTCGGCGTGAGAATGGACACGCTCATGCGGATGCAGGCTTCCTACGACATCGCGCAGACACGCAAGCGCGAGAGGAAAATCCATGTTAGGCGCATTGGCCAGATGGCCGATGCTCAGGTATAAAACGCTGCTTTACAGATGAGCCCCTCTCGTCTTAAAAAGCAGGCACCCTGCCGGCGTGAAATCGTACCCCAGTCTTAGCGATGTTTCAGGGGCACCTTGGGATCGTAGGTCACCGCGGCTTCGAACATCGAATCGGGCAGCTTCAGGTTGTAGCTGGCGGTGTTGATGAAGCGCTGTTGCGAAGTTTCTCCGTTGAAATAACGGGTAATGGAGTGGGCGGTCCAGATTCCCTGCACCAGCTTGTAATGGTCGTAAATCTCTTCCTCCACATTCTTTTGCTTGTCTTTCGGATCGCGCCACGAGTAACTGATCCTGATGGGATAGTGGGTATTCTGGTCGAGGGAAACGCTCACCGAATCGTCCTGGCTGTTGACCAGGGTAACGCCTTCGGTGACCTTGCCATCGACGACCGAGGCGCCATCGTAGAAAAGCGCCACATTGGGATCGCGGATCCACTTGCGGAACACCCATTCGAGCGAATGCTGGCGGCGGCGAAGATAGTTCTGCAAATCCTCCGGTTCCTGCGCCGACGTTCCCTTGTAGGTCGTCTCGTATCCCTTGTCGCCGTTGTGTATCACGGCAATATCGACCACGGTGGACTTGACGCCGCCGATGTCGATTTCCCCTGGGATGATATGAATGTCTTTCAAGCGCAGGATTTCGAAGCGGTCCTTGTCTGGATACTCGACATAGTATCGGTAGGGAAGGCCGGTGCTCGCGGTGCGGCCGTGATAGAGCGGGTAGTAGCGGCCTACCTCAACCCGGTTCACGTAGGTGAGGTAGGGTTGCCCGCCCATTGCCTCGATCGTCTGATCGAGAAGCGCGCGCGCCTGGCGGGCACTGTCGGAATCGTTCAGATTGACAGCGGGCTGGATTACGGAGGGCGCGGCGGAAGCGGGCGTGGGAGCGGTTTGGGCGACGGCCGAGCCGCACAGCAGCAGAATGGCAATTAAACGGTACATAGACATTTGGTTAGAAGCGCTCTCGTTGATTTTAGCTGTACCACTTTAGCTGCACCAGCACCCACAGAGGGCCGGACGCCTTCCTTCGATCGATTTCGTTCAGTATTCTTCCGGCGGTATTCGGTGGCGGGATCTAGTGCTCCGGCTATTTGGATTGCTACTTCAAATCGAATATCACAACAACCTGCGTTTCAACTTCCACGGGTTGATTATTGACCAGATAGGGCTTGTATTGCCACTGTTTGACCGCATTAATGGCTGCCGGGGCGAGCATCGGATGGCCAGCGATGAGCATGATGTCCTGGACATGCCCTTCTTTGTCGATCACAACATCCAGAGTGACCCGTCCTTGAATCTGGGCTTGTTGCGCAAGTTGAGGATATTGCGCCGTGACTTTTTTGATCAGCAAGCCTTTCGAGAACGTCTTGTGAGATGCGCACACGTTGCGGAAGTCCCGAGGTGGTCTGTGACGTATTGGATTTAGAGCTAATTACCCCAAGGATGACGCCTGAGTTAGAACTATCGTCCCCCTTCATTACGCACTTCGGATTTGGCTCGTCCTCTTGAAACGAGATGCTCTGAAGCGAGTTTGCGGCTTGTTCTAGCTCCTCGGGCGATGCGGCCACAAGGGTTTCACCGATGTAGTACCCTCGGAATATCGTGTAGACGAAGGACTCGTACAGGGCACCGCCATTGGGTAAGGAGTGCTTGTAGTCGGCGCGAAAAAAGTGTTTTCCGCCGTAATCAACGGGATAAGCATCCTTCAGAATTTCCCGGTGTTCTCGGTCGCTATTGACTTGCCGATGAGCATTATTGGAAACAAAGTCTTTAACGCTTAAAACAGAACCGTTCGCATCGTGGGCGGCGAGGGCTATCCTGTTTCCAAAAGCCCCTTCCTTGTGCTGATCCAGAACCAGCAGTGCAAGCTCCCCTCCGGGCATGTGCCTGGCTTTTCCGCCCTCGACGACGAGCTGTACGTTCAACAGCCAACCGTCGGGTATGGGGAGCGAAAAGCCGAAACATTCGTTCGTGTAGACATTATTTGCGATGCTGCCATTTTCGTACGCCAGCGCAGGCGATGATGCGTTGCTGGGTTGTTGAGCCCACACAAATGCGTGAACCAAAATGACGAGTGCAAAGAAGTGAATCCGAGTAAGTTTCATGCGTTCCTCCTGTCCAACAAAGCCCCAGGACCGTTTATTAAGGAAGTTGTAGTATCGCACGTCAGACACGCCAAAAAGAAAGGCGGCCAGCCGGCCGCCCTTTAAGAACTGATAACTGAAAACTGATGACTGACGACTGCTCTTACGCTGTCGCCGGGCGCTCGCCGGTTTTCGCAGGAACGCGATCGGGCTTGATCACCTGCTGCACGCCGTCGTCGGTTTTCGCGGGGAGCGGCTTGATCGGAGGCAGGTCTTGTCCGTCGACCAGCATCTTGATCTCGGATGCGTCGAGCACTTCGCGTTCGATGAGCGCCTTGGCGATCCGGATGAGGGTTTCGCGATTCTCCGAAAGAATTCCCTTGGCCGTCGCGTAGCCCCGGCTCACCATTTTCTTGACTTCTTCGTCAATCTGGATGGCGGTGGCTTCGCTGTAGTCGCGGTGTTGCGCGATCTCGCGTCCCAGGAAAATCTGTTCTTCTTTCTTGCCGAAGGTCAGCGGCCCCAGGTCGCTCATGCCCCACTCGCAAACCATTTTGCGGGCCAGTTCCGTGGCCCGCTCGATGTCGTTGCCGGCGCCGGTTGACATGCAGTTCAGGAAAAGCTCTTCGGCAATGCGCCCGCCCATCAGGATGGAAATCTGGGTATCGAGATAATTCTTGTAGTAGTTGTGGCGATCGTCGGTCGGCAACTGCATGGTCAAGCCGAGCGCCATACCACGCGGAATGATGGTGACCTTGTGCACCGGGTCGGAGTGCGGCAGCATGGCGGCGACCAGCGCGTGTCCGGCTTCGTGGTAGGCGGTGTTCTTCTTCTCTTCATCGGAGAGCAGAAGAGACTTGCGCTCGACGCCCATCAGCACTTTATCTTTGGCGACTTCGAAATCGTACATGAGCACGGCCTTGCGATTTTGCCGGGCCGCCGCCAAGGCCGCTTCGTTCACCATGTTGGCCAGGTCTGCGCCGGAGAAGCCCGGCGTGCCGCGCGCTAGCACCGACAAATCCACATCGTCGGCCAGAGGAATTTTGCGGGTATGGACGCGCAGAATTTCTTCGCGCCCGCGAACGTCAGGACGATTGACAACTACGCGCCGGTCGAAACGTCCGGGGCGAAGCAGCGCTGGATCGAGCACGTCGGGACGGTTGGTGGCCGCCATCAGGATGACGCCTTCGTTCGATTCGAAGCCGTCCATTTCGACGAGCAACTGGTTCAAAGTCTGCTCGCGCTCATCGTGTCCGCCGCCGAGGCCGGCGCCGCGATGACGGCCGACGGCGTCGATTTCGTCGATGAAGATGATGCAGGGGGCGTTCTTCTTGCCCTGCTCGAACAGGTCGCGCACGCGGCTGGCACCCACGCCGACGAACATTTCCACGAAATCTGAGCCGGAGATGGAGAAGAACGGAACGTTGGCTTCGCCGGCGACGGCGCGCGCGAGCAAGGTTTTGCCCGTTCCCGGAGGGCCGACGAGCAGCACGCCTTTCGGAATGCGTCCGCCAAGTTTCTGGAATTTTTGGGCCTCGCGCAGGAACTCGATAATCTCGCGAAGTTCTTCTTTCGCTTCATCCACGCCGGCCACGTCTTTGAATGTGATTTTCTTCTGCTGCATGGAGAGCAGGCGGGCGCGGCTCTTGCCGAACGACAGCGCCTTGTTTCCACCGGTTTGCATCTGGCGGATCATGAAGAACCAAAGCGCGCCGAACAGGATCAGCGGGGCTGCGGTCGCAATCCAAGTCGGCCAGGTGCCGTTGCTGATGTCTTTGATCTCGATATCGACGCCCTTCTGGCGCAGCGTCTTGTACATTTCGGTATCGCCGAGCGGAGGCGGAATAATGCCGTGGAAGGTGGATCCGTCTTTCAAGTCGCCGCGGATTTCCTGGCCGATGACCTTGACCTTTTGGACCGAGCCCTGGTCCACGTCCGACATAAACTGGGAAAAAGTGATTTCCTTTTCCTTCGGGGCATTGCTGCCGGTCCGCAGCGCTGAGTAGAGCAGGAGGCCCGAGACCAGGATGGCCGCCCAGACAAATACCGTCTTGATCGTAGAATTCACCTAAAACTCCTCTAAGTGCAGCCCAATCATTGCAAAGAAAGACGCCGCCCCTTCACCTGCTATTAGATGCTGGAGCCGGAAATTCGACGGGAAAAAGACCGCTACTCGATTTTAGACCTTTTCCAAAGAAAACGGGGGAAACGGAAGGAAGTAACAGAAGTCACGGGGCGGCAGAGCCATCCTGAATCGGGTGATCGGGCCATCGGGTGATCGGGTCATCGAAAACCCCCTGTGGACAGCCTCGCTCGTGGCTCGAAGCTCGAAGCTCGTAGCGCTAGGTCGTTACCGCCAAGTACGGCAGGTTCCGACCGGTTTGCTCGGGATTGCCTAATCCGTAGCCGCAGAGAAACGCGTCGTCAACCAGGAATCCGAAATAGTCGGGCTGTAGCGGAACGCGGCGAGCCGCCTGCCGATCGAGCAGCGTGACGAGTTTCACCGAAGCCGCGCCGCGTCCCCGCAGGTCGTTCATCAGAAACTCAGTGGTCACTCCCGAATGCACCAGCCCTTCGACCAGCAGCACGTGTTTATCGGAGATCGCCAGGGCGTGGCTGAAGAGGATCTCGAGCACAGCGGCGTCGCCCTGCTGGCTCTGCTTGTAGGCAGGCTTGATGAAGGAGCAGACAACGGGGACATCGACGGCCCGCACCAGGTCGGCCATAAAGAGGAAGCTGTTTTCGAGAATGCCCAGAACAACCACGGTTTGGCCGCGATAGTCGTCGGAAATATGACGTCCCAGTTCGCGGACCCGTTTCTGAATCTGGTCGGCCGAGATGACCTGTCGCAACCCGGAATTCGGTGAAACATTCATAGCGGAACGAAGCGCCTCCGGCGTGGCAGCTTTCAGCTCTCAGCCATCAGCTCTCAGTAAAATCATACATCGCTGACGGCTGACGGCTGATAGCTAACGGCAATGTTATATCATGCCCGCAATCTCACGAATCCAAATCGCTTTCCGAGCCCCCGACGGCGACTGAAAGGCGGCGGGGGCGGCAAATCCGCGCATCCAGACCAGTCCGCGGCCTTCGGCGACCGCAACCGGCCAGAGCTTCTTCTTGGCTCCAGTCGCGTGCCGGTCACTCAGCAGGTCCTTCACTTTCTTTGCGGCCGCAGTGTGCGCCGGGCAGAAACGATCTCCCGCGCGCCAGTTGCGGACCAGAAGTTGCTTCGGCATGGGCCGAATGTCGATCAACTGCTCGCGCTCATTCTCCGGAACGTCCGCCGCATCCACCACGTGGGCTTCGATCGAAGCGCCGAGTTCGGGGACCTCGACCACGCCGGGAAGCGGCAAAATGTACTGATAGTCCGCAGTCCCGTTGGTGGTGTCGCAGGCTTCCGGTTCCAGGAGAAGCTCATGCCGTCCCCGGCGCAGATTCCACCCGGACGGCAATTCCACTTTCCCGCCTGCTGGCGCGGCTGCCAATTCCAGCGCCTCTTCGATCAGGCGGAAGGAGACGCTCAAATCTGGCGCGTTCATTTCCATCCATGCGCGCAGCAGGCGGCGCTGGGCCGCCAGGGGAAGCGCCAGCAGCGGGACAACCGGTAGAGGCGCGGGTTGAAGCATCTCAGGCTGCACCGCAGCCCCTAAAGGGGCGTCTGATTTCGAGGAACGTTCGGTATCGCTAAAGCGATACCCTGATACGAAGCCGATTTCTTCCGCAATCTGGTCAGTCGTTGCGGGCAACGGCGGCGCGATTTCCGGATGCCCTCGTTCCCACTGCTCCTCCTCGGCGCGCGCAATCTCCGCCAGTTCGCCGATATGTTCGATCGCGGGCTCGCCAAATTCCTCGGCGACGATCGGCAATAGGCGGTGGCGCACGCGATTGCGAAGGAAGGCGAGGTCTTGATTCGATGAATCTTCACGCCAGCTCTGGCCTCGTTCACGCAGATATTGCTGCAATGCGGCGCGGCGAAAACCCAGCAGCGGCCGCACCACTTCGCCAAACGCGCGTGCGTGGTCCTCGAATACGATTCGCGGATGGATGCCAGAAAGTCCGCGAATTCCGGTGCCGCGAAAAATACGCAGCAACACGGTCTCCGCCTGATCATCGAGAGTGTGGGCCGTCGCGATTTTCGTAACGCGACCCTCGCGAGCGAGCTGGCGAAAAAAACCGTAACGCAAATCGCGCGCGGCGGCCTCGATGCCGGAACCGTTCTTCGTGTCAACTGGCGCTTCCTTTGCATGCAGTTCGAGCCCGTGCTGGCGCGCCAACTCCGCGACAAACCGTTCGTCTTCGTTCGACTCTTCTCCGCGCAGCTTGTGATTGACGTGCGCGACTGAAAGCACGATGCCCAATTCGGCCTGCAACTCCAGCAACAGAAAAAGTAAGGCCACGGAATCCGCTCCACCGGAAACCGCCGCCGCGAGACGGTCTCCGGCGCGAATCGACTCCGTTTTGCGAATTATCTTCAGCAGCCGCTCCGCCAGCTCATGCACAAAGAAATGGTACAGCAGGAGCAGCAATTGCCGGGGCTTAGTAATCAGAATGCCGCAGCCGTGTTTGCTGGTGAACAGGCGCCGACGGCTAGGAACATGCTATGCTTCCCAGAAATGTGGGGAAATTCTCGCTGGGCTGCAAGCGTATTGTTGCCGGTCATGCTCGCTCCGATCTTCGGGCCGATGGCGATGCCTTGTTGTGCCCTGCCGCAAGCGATGCAGTGCATGCACCAGGCAGTGTCTGGCGCAACGGAGTCCCCGCACTCGATGCAGGCTGGGATGCACTGCCATCATGCGATGGCACAGCCGAATCCGCCGCAGGCCGAATCGCCTGGAGATTCGTTACAAGCCAACGATGACTGCTGCGGGAACCACCATTGCTGTTGCGGCTCGACGATCTCCGAGTGGGCGCAGCCAGCCTGCCGCGCGCTCTCTTTTGTAAGTCTCGCGATCGGAGTTGCTCGCTCGTCACAAAACGCTATCCGTCTGTTCGACGATGTCTCGCGGCAATATTCCACACGCGCCCCGCCTGGCCGCTAGGTCCTCTTCCTGAAATCAAAAAACTGCGACTTTGTTCCGAGGTGCGAGCCTCGGGCCGCGAGCGAACACGTGTCGTTTGCTCGGGACTTGTGGGATGAAGTTTTCAGCCCGGCAAAAGCCGGCAAGCAGATAAGGATCAAACATGACTCGCCTCAAGCTGGTGGCATTCGCCGTTCTATTGTTTATGGCCCCCGCCGCCTTCGCCAATGTTTACGGCGCGATCCGCGGGGTCGTACACGATCCGCAGCATCGTCCCATTGAAGACGCCATGGTGATGCTCAAAGCGAAATCGTCGGAGTGGACCAAGAGCGTCACGACCGACGCTAACGGAGAGTTTCAACTGAACGCCGTGCCGCTCGGCGAATACTCGGTCAGCGTCGCCAGTCAGGGTTTCGCGCAGATTGCACAGGATGTCACCGTTGCTTCGGGATCTGTGCCGGTCGTTCACTTCCAATTGCAAGTGGCCTCGGCCAATGAAAAAATCAGCGTCTCCGGGTCGCCCGCAGTCGTCGCCACCGACAGCTTTACGCCCACTACACTCATCAGCCGTCTCGACATTGAGCGCACTCCCGGAGCGGACCGCACCAACAGCATGGCCATGATCACCGACTATGTGCCCGGAGCCTATGTCACGCACGACATGCTGCACATGCGCGGCGGGCACCAGACCACATGGCTGCTGGATGGCATTCCCATCGTCAACACGGCCATCGCGCAAAATCTCGGCGCGCAGTTCGACCCCAAAGACATGGACTACGTCGAAGTCAATCGCGGCAGCTATGGCGCGGAATTTGGCGACAGAACCTATGGCGTGTTCAACGTCGTGCCTCGCACGGGATTCGAGCGCAACCGCCAGGCCGAACTCGTGGTCAGCGCCGGCAATTTCTACCAGACCAACGACGCGCTCAGCTTCGGCAGCCACACCGAACGCTTCGCGTATTACGCCAGCGTCAATGGCAATCGCAGCAATCTTGGATTACAGCCGCCTGTGCCCACGGTGGTTCATGATGCCGTAAACGGCGTTGGCGGCTTCGGATCTTTTATCTACAATGTGGATCCGTCTAACCAGCTTCGCCTGATGACTTCCGTCCGGCGCGACTATTTTCAGGTCCCTTACGACCCCTACCCCAATGACATCGAAAACGGATCGATCCCGGCCAACAACTACACTCCGCAGTACCCCAGCATCGGCCTTCGCGATGGCCAACGCGAAGCCGACGCCGGAGTCCTATTCACCTGGGTCCATACGTTTAACTCGCATCTCATGACCACGGTTTCGCCGTTCTACCATTACAACAGCGGAGACTACGGCAGCAATCCCAACGACAATCCGGTTGCCAGCACCGAAAACCGCAGTTCCACCTACGTTGGCGGTCAGGCCACCGTCGCAGTCAACTACAAGAAGAACGATCTACAGGTTGGATTTCTCAGTTTCTACCAGAGTGATAGCCAGTTCTTTGGGGCCGTCTTCAATCCGCTCAGTTATTCTCCACCCGTGCCCTCGCCAATCGCGGATAGTGAGCACCCAACCGCCAATCTCGAAGCTTTCTACATCGACGACAAATTCAAACCCTTTTCCTGGCTGACGCTCTCGGCCGGCATGCGACCCACATGGTTCTCAGAGGGCAACTTTGCAGCAGGTTCCGCGCCACCCATTTCCGAGTCCGCGATTGGCCCACGCTTCGGCGCCGCGGTCACCATCCCCAAGCTTCGATGGACATTCCGCGCCTTCTATGGACACTACTATCAAGCGCCGCCGATTGAGACCGTTTCTGGACCGGCCCTCATCAATTATGTCCAAGGACAGCAACTGGGTTTCATCCCGTTGCCCGGCGAGCGCGACGAAGAGCATCAGTTCGGCGTTACCATCCCTTACCATGGATGGGTACTCGACGCCGATAATTTCCAAACCAACGTCGCGAATTTTCTCGACCACAACAACATCGGAGCGTCGAATATTTTCTTTCCCATCACCGTTTCCCAGGCCTTAATTCGCGGATGGGAACTCACGCTGCGTTCTCCCCGCATCGCTCATCGCGGCCAGATTCACCTGGCCTATTCCAACCAGATCGCCGAAGGCAGCGGCACCATCACAGGAGGCCTCACCGATTTCACGCTCGCTCCCGGACTCAGTCCGCTCGACCACGACCAGCGCAACACGCTCAACCTGGGCGGCGACGTTACGCTCCCCTGGCGGTCCTATGCGTCGACCAATGTTTACTATGGTTCCGGATTCAGTAATGGTTTCCCCGGCGCGCCATATCCTGGCAACTATCTCCCGCAGCACACCACATTCGATCTATCGCTCGCGAAAGACTTTGGCGAACGCTTGACCGCTTCGCTGACCGCGCTCAACGTAACCAACCACCGGGTCGAGTACGACAACAGCCTGACCTTCGGCGGATTCCACTGGAACCTGCCGCGTGAAATCTATTTGCAAGTGCGCTGGCGGTTTCACTACTAGCGATGGCCGCCAAAGCAACCGCGAGGAGTAGGATGAGACCCATGAAATCCCGCCTTGTACTCACATCGCTCATGCTGTTTCTGGCCGTATTTACAGGCTGCAACCACACTAAGAAGTATCCCCTGCGAGGCGAAGTTGTCGCCAAGAGCCCAGCGACCAACGAGATCACGGTGGACCATGAAGACATTCCCGGATTCATGGCGGCCATGACCATGCCTTACCGCGTGAAAGATCCGGCTGTAGTTCAGGAACTTCAACCCGGCGACAAGATCGTGGCGGAAGTGGTGGTGGGCAGAGACCCGAGCGACTATTGGCTGGAAGATGTGCGCATCACGGATGAATCCGAGCGCCGCCAGGGAAAGCCGACGGCGGCGCCGCAGATGCTCGCGCCCGGAGCGCGGGTTCCCGACGTTGCTCTCATGAATCAGGATGGCCGCACGATTCATTTTTCAGATTTCGCCGGCAAGGCACTGCTCGTCACCTTTATCTATACGCGTTGCCCCATGCCGAATTTCTGTCCACGCCTGAGCAGCCAATTTGCGCGCATTCACAATGAACTCAAGAAAAATCCAGGGGACTACGGCAAAACGCATCTGTTGAGTATCAGCTTCGATCCGAAATATGACACTCCCGCCGTCTTGCGCAAATATGGCCTGGCGTATCTGGACGGCGATGCGGGCGGTTTTTCTCACTGGGACTTCGCCTCCACGAATCCAGCGGATCTACGCCGCTTGGCCGAGGCATTCGGCCTTGCCTACCAGGAAGAAGACAACCAAATCTCCCACACCATGAGCATCGTGTTGATTGCGCGCGATGGGACGGTGGGGAAATTCTGGTCCACGGATTGGACCTGGACGGAGTTGCTGGAGAGCCTGCAACGCTCCGCGCACGCCACCGGACAGGGCGGGAGAGAATGATGGTTCGCGGGCCACTGCTGCTGGCCGGTCTCTTGGCTGCGTTCCTATTGATCGCGTGCGCGCGGAAAGAGCAGGCTGGCGGAACGCTCAGCAATGCCGAGATCGAAGGTCAGTGGCGTTACGACACGCGCTGCGCCGGATGTCATGAGAACCCGCAGCCAGACTTGCACAAGCAACCTCCAAATCTGCACGGACTGTTTATTCGAACTTCGCTGCCGAGTGGAGCGCCAGTCAGCGATGAGCAAATCCGCAAGACAATCATCGAGGGCCGGGGTACGATGCCTGCCTTCGACCGGTATTTGCGCGAAGAAGATGTCAGGGACCTGGTCAAATATCTGCACACTCTGAAGTGAGGCTGGCGAGCGAATCTTTGTGCTGCCTGGTGGATTGCGGAACTTTCCCGCCGAGTTTGCGATAAACTTTTTATTCCATCTGTTCCATCTATTCCATGCCCTCGCGCTACGCACAATGGATGTACGACTGGGAGACGCGGCTCACCTCGGTGGACAATAACCGCGTGGTGCGTCCGCTGGATTGGGGACTGGATTGGACCTATGGCTGGCCTGGCCGCAACGGCGGGCCGGCGGGACCGGGCCCGCGCGAACTGCTGGAATATTTTTCACAATTTAACGACCGCATCATTCGCGACAGCGACAATTTTTATTCCTACCGCAAGCCCACCGATTTTCGCCTGGAGCGCCGGGAGGTGCAGGTGTTCAGCACGCGCGAAGTGCCCGATCCGCGACTGGACGAAAAAGTTCGCGGAACGTACGCGGATTTTCTGCGCTTCACCTCGCCGGTCATTACTCGTTTCCCCGAAAATAATCTGGTGAACGCGCGCTGGTTTCCGGCCCGCGGACACCGCGCCGTAGTGCTTTTGCCACATTGGAATTCCGACGCAATTTCTTACAACAGCCTCTGCCGGGTGCTGAACTGGATGGGAATTGCGGTGCTGCGGCTGTCTATGCCGTATCACGACATTCGGCGTCCGGCGGAGATTGACCGAGCGGACTACGCCGTTTCCGCCAATATTGGACGCACACTCGATTCGGTTCGCCAGGGCGTAGTCGATGTGCGCTGCTGTCTGGACTGGCTGGAAGCGCAGGGGTATAGCCGTCTCGGCATCGTCGGCACCAGCTTGGGATCGTGCTATGCGTTTATCGCCACGGCGCACGATCCGCGGATCCAGGTGGCGGCCTTCAATCACGCATCAACTTACTTTGCCGATGTGGTGTGGCACGGGCAATCCACGCGCCACATCCGCGAGGGACTGGAAACGGGCATTAGCCTGGAAAACCTACGAAACGTCTGGCGCGCCGTCAGTCCGGTGGTGTACTTCGACAAGTTCTCGCGCTGGCCGCGGCGCTCGCTCATTATTTATGCCAAGTACGACATGACGTTCCTGCCGGAATTTTCCGAGCAGGTGGTGGAGGAGTTCAAGAAGCACAATCTCAATCACAAAGTTGTCGTGCTGCCCTGCGGGCATTACACCATGGGCGAGACGCCGTACAAATATATGGATGGCTGGCAGCTGGTGAGCTTTCTGCGGACGGCGTTCGACTAGGACTCAGTTGCTTACCCTAAGTTTTGACGCTTTTACTCTTCGACGACGCCGTCATCTTTCCATCGGTGACCGCATGAATCGCAGGTCCATTCGAACTTGGGTTGGGCTTGGTTCGTCGCGGCTGGCGGCTCACCGATCTGGCCGTGCTTGTTCTGATCATCATCGATCTGACCATCACCGATTAGTCCATCATTAATTAGTCCATCGAAGACGACTTCCTCGGAATGGCATTTGGGGCAGCGCACGACAGGCTCGCTTAACTCTTCATCTGGTTTTGGAGCAGGCTCGTTTTCGGGCGCGTAATTCATCATTGCTTGCCTTGCCCACGGCGCGCCGACACTCATGATCTTCACGCTGACGCCATTGGCGAAATTCGAGGTCACCGCACCGGCGCTTGTAGCTTTCTCGGGTCCCATGAAGAACGGAATTCCCGCTCCATCCAACAGAGACTGCAACTGAAGCGCATCCGACATGCTCCACACGGTGCGGATCTCGACTAATTCGCGGTCTTCAGCATAGGGAGAATCGGGATCGAGCACCGGCTCAGGCGGAGGAGCAGGCTCCTCGGGCTGAAGCTTTAGGCCGCGCCGGGACATTTCGGACGCCAGCGCCTGTTGTGCGACGTGGGTCAACTCGGAGCTTTGCGGAGCGAGGGCGAGGAGTTCTTCGTCGCTCATCTGGCGATAGCGCTCGGAGAGATACCGCCATTCTTCTGCCGGATCGAGAGCTTCCATGGTCGTCCGAATGATATACCGGGTGGGGGTTGGAGTGAATCGGCATTTGGAAGATCAAAACGTATTGGGCACTACGTCCGGCAACGAGGCCCTAAACATGGGAGATTGCGCGGCCTTTCTCGGACAAGAGTGTCCTCGGCACAGTAAAATAGTTTTCGGTATCCAACTATGAAAAATTCTTCGATGTCGCGCCCTCTTTCTGAAGTTGATCCTGAGATTTCCAACGCTATTGACAACGAAGTTCGCCGCCAGCATGAAGGGCTGGAGCTGATAGCTTCGGAGAACTTTGTCAGCGAGGCTGTGCTGGAGGCGGCCGGGTCGGTATTCACCAACAAGTATGCGGAGGGGTATCCCGGCAAGCGCTATTACGGCGGGTGCGAATTTACCGATGTGGTGGAAGAACTGGCGCGGGAGCGGGCCAAGAAACTTTTTGGCGCGGAACATGCCAACGTGCAGCCGCATTCGGGATCGCAGGCGAATCAGGCCGCATACTCGGCGATCTTGCAGCCGGGCGACACAATTCTGGGATTGAATCTGGCCCATGGCGGGCACCTTACCCATGGGCATCCGCTGAATTTTTCGGGCAAGACTTACAAGATTGTTCCCTATGGCGTGACCAGGGAGACGGAGACGATCGATTACGACGAACTGGAGAGGATTGCCACCGAGGCGCATCCAAAGCTGATTATTGGCGGGGGGAGCGCTTATCCGCGAATCATCGATTTTGCGCGGATGCGGCAGATTGCGGACAAAGTGGGCGCGCTCTATCTGGTGGATATGGCGCACTTCGCGGGACTGGTGGCGGGAGGAGCGCATCCTTCGCCGGTGGCGCATGCGCATGTCGTAACTTCGACCACGCACAAGACGCTGCGAGGGCCGCGGTCGGGGATGATTCTGAGCAAGCAGGATTTTGCGGCGGCGATCGATAAGACGGTCTTTCCGGGAACGCAGGGAGGGCCGCTGGTACACATTGTTGCGGCCAAGGCGGTGTGCTTCCTTGAGGCATCGCAGCCGAGTTTCCGCGACTACGCGCGACAGATCGTGGCCAACGCGAAGGTGATGGCCGAGACGCTGGCGGCCGATGGCTATCGCATCGTTTCCGGTGGAACGGACACGCACCTCATGCTGGTGGATGTGTTCGCTAAGGGGATGCTGGGGAGCGAGGCGGAGAAGGCGCTGGGCGTGGCTGGAATTACGGTCAACAAGAACGCGATTCCGTTCGATACGAACCCGCCAATGAAGCCGAGTGGCATTCGCATTGGGACTCCGGCGATGACTACGCGCGGAATGAAAGAAGCGGAGATGCGGCAGATTTCGCACTGGATCGCGGAGGCGCTCGATCATCGGACGGACGCCGCCGTGCTCGGGAAAATTCGCATGGAAGTGCTGGGGTTGGCCGAGACGTTTCCGCTGTATGCCGAGCGGAGGGCAAAGGCGGAAGTTCGGGCATAACATTTCACGAGTTGTCATCCTGGGCACAACGAAGGAACCCTACTCCCTGCACACATTTTCGGGCGGGTAGGGGTCCTTCGCTTCGCTCAGGATGACAGAATCTTCCTATCGCCGCCGGAAATTCCCTGTTCCCCTCCGTGCTTCCTGTGGTTAAATTCAGGTTGTGAAAGTAGCCATCGACATCCGTCGCATGACGGAATTCGGAGTGGGCACCTACATCCGGAACGTGGTGCGCACGCTGGCGCGGCTCGACCGCGACAGCACGTACTTCCTCATCGGATCGCAGGAGAAGGTGGCGGAATGCGGCGCGCTGCCGCCGAATTTCCACGCGGTGGCGCTGGAGGGCGGCGACGACACGCTGAAAGGAAATCTCGCGTTCCGGGCGATCGTGCGGGGCCTGGAGTGCGATCTGGTCCACATTCCTCATCTGTTCTGGATTCCGCGGGGCCTCGGTTGTCCTTATATTCTGACGGTGCACGATCTGCTGGAGCACATGTATGGAATGCGCAACGCTTCCAGTTTGCGGCGCAGTGTGTATTTTTATTTGACGCGGCGCGCATTGCACAGAGCGGCGCGCGTGATCGCCGTGTCGCAATTCACGCGGAATGAACTCGAGAAACTGCTGGCGATTCCAGACTCGCGCATCGAAGTGGTGTACAACGCGATTGACGAGCGTTTTCTGCATGGCCACGCCAGCGACGCGGACCGCGAGCTGATTGCCCAGCGCTATCTGGTGAACTATCCGTTCATTCTGTATGCGGGCGCAATCCGGCCGCACAAGAATGTGGTGCGCATCATCGAGGCGTTTTCGGCGCTGAAAAGCGAACTGCAAAAGGAGCAGCAGTATCCGGACCTGAAGCTGATCATCATCGGGGACGATCTGTCGAGCCATCCGCGGCTGCGGCGAACGGTGGTGCGGAGCGGCGTGCAGAACGACGTGCGTTTTCTGGGATTCGTGCCCATCGAAGTGCTGCGGATTTTTTACGATGCCGCCAAGATTTTTGTGTTTCCATCGCTCTACGAGGGATTTGGATTGCCGCCGCTGGAAGCGATGGCCCACGGAACTCCGGTGGTCGCTTCGAACACGTCGAGCCTGCCGGAAGTGGTGGGGAACGCGGCGTTGCTGGTGAATCCGGAAAACGTGTTTGAGATCCGGCGAGGCTTGCAGCGCGCTCTGCTCGACACGGCGCTGCGGGCGCAGATGAAACAACGCGGCTACGATCAAGCGCAGCGATTTTCCTGGACCAATTCGGTTTCGAGAATCTTGGAGATTTACCGCGAAGTGGCGGACGGCCGCGTTTCTCGCGGGGCCGCGGCAGACTGAGATTGTGTGGTGGCGGGGCTTCGCCCAGCCCTGGCGGGACGGGGCAGAGTCCCGTCACCACAGTCCCGTATAATGAAAAATTCTGCGATGAATTCAGAATCTGGGCCCAATCTCGAACCACTCGCAATTGAAACCGCAACCCATTCGACAGCAACCCGCCCGACCGAGTTGCTCGCGGACTGGCGGGTTTGCGTGCTGCTGTTGATTGCGTTGTGGTCGGTCATCTATTCGGTCGGACTTTCGCGCGCGCCCTTGCTCGATGACGCCGACACGGTGCACTCCGAGGCGGCGCGTGAGATGGTGCAGCGGCACGACTGGGTGACACTCTACGCCAACGGCATCCGCTATCTGGAAAAAGCTCCGCTGATGTATTGGAGCGTGGCGGCGAGCTACAAGCTGTTTGGAGTGAGCGAATGGAGCACGCGGTTTCCGCTGATGCTGGGCGTGCTGGCGATGATTCTTGCCACGTATGGCTTGGGACGCTGGGCCCTGGGCAGCGAGGGCGGATTCGATTCCGGAGTGGTGCTGGCGACCGCGCTGGGGCCGTTTCTTTTTACGCGCTTTCTGATTCCCGACGCGGCCGTGGGGCTCTGGCTGACGTTGACCTTCTGGCTTTTTCTGGTGTCGCTGGAGCAAACGCAGCTCGGCCAGGCGAAAGCGGCGCGCTGGACTTGTTGGGGATTGGCCGCTATGTGCGCGCTCAACGTGCTGACCAAGGGGCTGATCGGATTGGTGTTCCCGATAGGAGCGATCGGACTTTATCTGCTGCTGACGGGGAATTTGCGGCACTTGCTGAAGCTGCGCCTGGTTTCGAGCACGCTGGTGTTTCTTGCGATCGCAGCGCCCTGGCACATTCTGGCGGAGCTGCGAAATCCGGCGCAGGGGAATGTGCACGGATTTCTGTGGTTCTACTTCGTCAATGAGCACATATTGCGTTTCCTGAACAAACGCGTTCCGCGCGACTACGATACGGTTCCACTGGTTCTGTTCTGGGCGTTGCTGGTTTTGTGGCTGCTGCCGTGGACGGTGTTTCTTCCCCAGTCGTTGCAGGAAGTGCCGCGGCGATGGCGGGAGTTTCGCTCTCAGATGTCGCGGCGCCAACGCGCGTATTTAATGTTTTTCTTGTGGAACCTGGTGATCGTGGGCTTTTTCAGCTTCTCGACGCGGCAGGAATACTACACGATCCCGGCGATTCCGGGGATGGCATTGCTGGTGGGCGGATGGCTGCAACGCGAGAGAACATCGGCCGCGGACAGCCGGGAACGGCGCAGCGGGCGAATATCGTCCGTGGTATTGCTGGCCTTCGGCATCATCATCGCGGTGGTTGGTTTTGCCTTGCTCTTATTCTCGAAGGCGCCGGCTCCGGGCACGGACCTAGCGGACCTGCTGCGCAAGAATCCGAAAGACTACGCGCTCTCGTTCGGCCACTTTCTGGATTTGACGCCGAAGGCGATGGGAGCATTCCGCGTGCCGCTGTTCGGATTTTCGCTGGCATTTCTGCTGGGAACGCTTGCCAACTGGATCTTGCGCCGCCGCGGGCGAGCGGGCGCGGGAAATGCGGCGCTGGTCGTGATGATGGTGGTGGTGCTCGGGTGCGTGCGGCTTGCGTTCGGAATCTTCTCGCCCATTCTTTCGTCGAAGGACCTGGCGATGGCGATCCGCGAGCAGTACCGGCCGGGCGATCAGATTGTGGTGATCGGGCTATACGAAAATGCGTCCTCGTTGAATTTCTATACCGGGCTGCCGCTGCACAGTCTGCACGCGCCGGGCGGAAACATGTGGAACGGGACGCGATTCCCCGGCGCCCCGCGGGTTTGGGAGACACAGGCGTCGTTTGTCGAGATGTGGAATGGCCCGCAGCGCGTTTTTTTGTGGGCCGAAGAGGACGATCCGCCGGCATTGCGCGGCTTGACGAGGTATGTGGTCGCGCGTGGCGGGGGCAAGATTATTTTTTCCAATCGGCCGGCGGCGGCTGCGCGATGAATGATTGGCTGGCGTCATCTTGACAGCGCCTGAAGGCGCATCCAAAGTGGAGAACTCTCGGCATCGCTAAAGCGATGCCCTGATACGAACCTCACCGCCTACGCGGAAATCCTGGTCAGGCGGCCGGCCTTCAGATCGAAAACAGCTCCCCGCCAGTGGATGCGGTTGCCTAGGAAACTTGCGGCCCAGAGGAACGGGGCGAGCAGGTCTCGCAAGGGCAGTAAGAGAATGGTGCGGAATAATTCTCCGCGGAAGATCTGTCGGTCGTCGAGCACAAGCTCAGCAGCGGCGAATCCGACGACCAGACGGGAGGCGAAGGTCAGCGCGAATAACAGCCACGCCCACATAGCCCCTCGCGCCGCCAGCAGCGTCAACAATGCCCAGGGCAAGCCGAACGTGAAGAGCAGTCCAGCGTATCCCCAGCGGCGGGCATCGCGAATGGTGCGCGACCAGCGCAGTTGGTGGCGGAAAAACTGGCGCAGGGTGTAGGCAGGCAGAAACGTCGCGACGGTCGCGGCGCTCGGTTCGACTCGTTTGCCGGTGGCGGCGATGCGGCGGCCGAGTTCGTAGTCGTCGGCCAGATAGTCGAGCAACGCTTCGAAGCCGCCGATGGCTTCGAGGTCGCGGCGGCGAAACGCCAGCGTGGAGCCAAGTGCGAAGTGCAATCCTTTTTCCAGAAATCTTGCGCTCAACACGCCGGGGATAAAATCGGTGGCAATGCCGAGGGCTTCGAGGCGCGAGCCGAGCGTGGGCATGGCAACGCCGCGGTAGAGGCAGGTCACGAGTCCCACGGAAGGGTCGGCGAGCGGCGCGACCACCTTTCGCAAATAATCGGAGGGGACGCGAATGTCGCTGTCATTGACGAGCAGGAGTTCGTGGCGTGCCCGAGGCAGCATCTGCACCAGCGTGCTGACTTTGACGTTTGCTCCGAGAATGCGATCACACACGGCGAGCTCAATTGAAAGATTGGGATATTTTGCCTTTAGCTTCCGCACCACCTCGATGGCGGGATCGCGGGGATCGCTGACGCCGAGGATCAGTTGAATTTGAAATTGGGGATAATCTTGCTCGCAATGGCTACAGAAATTCTCCCAGATTTGGGGATCGACGCCTTTCAAGGGCTTGAGGATGGAAACCGGCGGGAGCTGATTTTCAGGCAGCGGGGGCTGCTTGAGTTTCTTGCGGGTGTCGCTGAGGAAGCTGGCCAGCGAAAGCGCGGACAGGAAGTAGAAACACAGGCTGGCGACGGTCCCACTCACGGCTACGACTTCGAGCACTGCTGTTGGTGTGAATGGCGGCAGCGGCATTAATAACATCTTACTCGTAGCGCAGCGACTCGATGGGATCGAGGTTGGCCGCTTTCCACGCGGGATAAATTCCGAAGATCAGTCCGATCGCGGCCGAGGAAACGAAAGCGAAGATCGACCAGTCCACCGACATGGTGGCGGGAATCG
This sequence comes from uncultured Acidobacteriaceae bacterium, assembly GCA_963709835.1. Lineage (GTDB taxonomy): Bacteria > Acidobacteriota > Terriglobia > Terriglobales > Acidobacteriaceae > Acidiflorens. Next base: position 39,859 of record CAVPYG010000051.1, on the reverse strand, counting down.
ATGGAAACGCGACCGGGACGAGCGCTGTGATAAGCGCGCCGAGCAAAAGGCCAATCACTCCGCCGACGGCGGTGAGGATGACGGCTTCGAGGGTGAATTGCGCGAGAATGTCGCGCTTGCGGGCGCCTATGGCTTTGCGCACTCCGATTTCGCGGGTGCGCTCGGTCACCGAAACCAGCATGATGTTCATCACGCCCACTCCACCCACGATTAAGCCGACACTCGACACGGCAAACATGAAGATGAAGATCATGCCGGTGATCTGATTCCACATATCGGACATCGCTTCCTGGGTGAAGATGCCGAAATTATCGGGCTTCTCGGGCGGCACTCTGCGGCGGCGGCGCAGCAACTCACGCATTTCGTCGATCGCCCTGGGCATGGCCTCATGGGAGGTGGCTTTAGCCACGATCCAGTAATCCTTCAGCTCAGGATGCAGCTGGCGAAAAGAAGAGATCAGGAACAGCACCATGTTGTCTTCCGGGTTTTTCCCACCGCTGAAGACCGACTTGCGCTGGGCCAGTACACCCACCACGGTAAACAACTGCCCTTCGATGGTGATTTCTTTGCCGAGCGGGTCCTGGCTGGGGAACAATTCCCGGGCCGTATCAATTCCCAAGACAATGACTGGAGAGCGGCGCTCTTCCTCCACTTCGTTGAACCAGCGCCCGGCCGATAGATCGAGGTCTTCAACGTCCTTGATGGACGCCGAGATGCCCTCCAGGGTCGTATTCTTGGCCTTGCGACCCTGGTATTTGACAACGTAGGTGCCCCTGCCCAGTTCGGGTCGATAGTAGATCAGCGCGGCAGTCACATCCTTGATGTGCGGCAACTCTTTGATGGCCAGGGCATCTTCGTAAGTCAGCTCCTTGCGCTTGCGCATTTCTTCGCTCATCTGGCCGAAGATAAAAGGTTCGTAACGGTTGGCGAAGATTAGATTTGAGCCCGCGCTGGTAATCAATTGCCGCACATTGTCGTTGAGGCCGCGCACGATCGACGAAATCCCGATGACGACGGCGACCCCGATCACGATGCCAAGCACGGTCAGCGACGAGCGCATTTTGTTGTTGCGGATGGTGTCAACCGCCATGTTGAGGCCTTCGCCGAGTTCGCCTTTGAATTGCATGACTTCAGAACCGAGTCACCGCCGAGACGCAGAGCGCGCCGGGTTGGACCTAACTTTTGATCCCTAGTAGGCCGCAGCCCTTCAGGGCCAATCTGATTTCGCGTGCCTGTGGCACCGCTAAAGCGATGCCCCGATACCGACTTACTCGTAGCGCAGCGACTCGATGGGGTCGAGGTTGGCCGCTTTCCACGCGGGATAAATGCCGAAGACCAGCCCGATCGCGGCGGAGGCGGCGAAAGCGAAGATCGACCAGTCCACCGACATGGTGGCGGGAAGCGATGGAAACGCGACCGGGACGAGCGCCGTGATGAGCGCGCCGAGCAAAAGACCGATCACTCCGCCGAGGGCCGTGAGGATGACAGCTTCGAGGGTGAATTGCACCATGATGTCGCGCTTGCGGGCGCCTATGGCTTTGCGCACTCCTATCTCGCGCGTACGCTCGGTGACCGAAACCAGCATGATGTTCATCACGCCGACTCCACCCACGATCAAGCCGACACTCGACACCGCAAACATGAAGATGAAGATCATGCCGGTAATCTGGTTCCAAACGTCGGAAAGCGAGTCTTGGGTAAAGACGGCGAAGTTGTCCGGCTTGTCAACTGGCACTTTGCGGCGGCGGCGCAGCAACTCGCGCATTTCGTCCACAGCTTTGGGCATGTCATCGTGGGAGGTGGCCTTGACGCTGATCCAATACTGCTTCAGTTCAGGGTGCAACTGGTGGAACGTGCTCAACGGGAAGAAAACGATGTTGTCATCGGGATTCTTTCCTCCGCCGAACACGCTCTTGCGGATTTTGGCCACACCGATCACGGTAAAAAGTTGCCCATCAATGTCGAGCTCCTTGCCCAGGGGTTCGCCTGTCGAAAAGAGTTCATCGGCAGTATCGTGGCCGATGATAATGACCGAGGCGCGGCGCTCTTCATCGATATCACTGAACCAGCGGCCGGAGTCGAGGGCGACGTCAACGACATCTTTGTAGGAACTTGTGTCGCCTTCGAGAATAGTCTGCTTGGCCTTGCGGTCTTGGTATTTGACGGAGTAGGTGCCGACGCCGAGTTCCGGGCCGGAAATAGCGCACGCCGACGGTGACCGCTTTCACGTGCGGCAAATCCTGCATTGCCATGGCATCGTCATAGGTCAGCTCCTTGCGGGTGCGCATCTCTTCCGTCGGGCGTCCGAAGGTGAAGGGTTCCAAGTGAAACGCGAAAATAATATTGGAGCCCATGCTGCTGATGACCTGGCTCACGTTGTCGTTGAGGCCGCGCACGATCGAGGAAATCCCAATGACGACGGCAACCCCGATCACGATGCCCAGCACGGTCAGCGACGAACGCAGCTTGTTGCCGCGGATGGTGTCGACCGCCATGTTCAGGCCTTCGCCGAGTTCGCCTTTGAATTGCATGGCCTTAGAACCTCTTCACCGCCGAGCCGCGAAGGGCGCCGAGAAAACCTATTATTTTAGGTTTCAAAGCGCAGCGCCACGATTGGATCCAGTACCGCCGCGCGGCGCGCGGGATACACGCCGAAAAAGATACCAACACTCGCCGCCACCAGCAACCCGGCTGCTACCGCCCAAAGTTTGATCTCCGAGGGCATGCCGATGGCAAGGGTGATGACCTTGGCAAAAGAAACGCCGCACAGAACGCCGATCGCGCCGCCGAGCAGGGCCAAGGCGACGGACTCGATTAGAAACTGCAGCAGGATGTCGTTGCTGCGCGCGCCCAGGGCCTTGCGGATGCCGATCTCGCGCGTCCGTTCGGTCACCGAAACCAGCATGATGTTCATGATCACGATGCCGCCGACCACCAGCGAGATGGCGGCGATGCCGATCATGGCGTAGAAGAAGGTGCTGCTGAAGTTGGACCAGATACTGAGCAGGCTGTCGTTGGTCTCGATATCGAAATTGTCGTCGTCGCCGGGGCGGACATGGCGGCGGGCGCGGAGTATGGCGCGCGTTTCATCCATGGCTTCGTCGAATCCGGCGCCACTGGATGCGGCCTTGCCGGAGATGCGGATGGTTTGGTGGGTGCCATTCTGTTTCTGAAACGCGGTGATCGGCATGAGCGCGTAGTTATCCATGCTCTGGCCGAGCGTCTTGCCTTTCGGTTTGCCGACGCCGACCACCCGATAGACCCAGCCGTCGATGCGGACCTCCTTGTCAATGGGATCCACTCCGGGCATCAGGTTGTCAACGATGTCGGAGCCGACGACGACAACGGCGGAGTTGTTCCTCACATCAACGTCGTTGATCATGCGCCCGGCGGTGAGGTCGATATCGAGAATGGGCACCATGGAAGGCGTCAGGCCGCGGACCAGCGTATCGCTGATGGATTGCTCGCCGTACTTAACATTCCCACTGGTGTTATTGATTGAGGCTCCCACCCATTCGCAGTCCCGGCAGGCTTCGAGGACGGCTTCGTAATCCTCCATGGTGAGGTCTTTGCGCTTCTCACCCTCGAGAAATTTGTCGATGTTGGTGACGACAGGAGAATTCTTGAAGACGATGAAAACGTCAGCGCCGAGATTGAAAATTTTCGTCGCGACGTAGCCGTTGATGCCATTGACGAAGGTGACCACGGCAATCACGGCGGCGACTCCGATGACCACGCCGAGCAAGGTGAGGGCGGAGCGCAGCTTGTTCGCCCACAACGACTGGAACGCAATCTTGATGGCTTCGGAAATGTTCATCGGTCAGGTCGCGGGTTTTAGGTGTCGGGTCTCAGGCTTCTGGGTGGCGGCTTGCCGCCCCGAGCCGTGATTCGTTATCAGTTTAACAGGCCAGAGCGGGACTTCTGCGATTTGCGACACACTAAGGAGCCTCGGGCGTTTCGAGAGCCTGCCGTAGGCGGAGTCGAACGGTCCAGTCGTTTGCAGTTTGGCGGCCGGGCGGGGACGCCCGGCACTCCACTGGTGAACTTCAAAAGAGTTTCACATCCTGTCGGAAGCCAGGAGCATCGAAAGCTTCACCGACGCCCACGTCGCCAGCAGCGCCAACACGGCCCAAAGCGCCGCAGATTCTACACCTCTATTGAGTGCGGACGACAGCGCGGAGGGTAAGGTCAGGGAAAACTGTGCGTCCGTTGAAGTGGATGCTCTCGCCAACTGCGCTATCTCCACCACGCCCGCGACCAGAACCAGAATCAGTGTCAGGCCCGCAACCACCAAGCCGGGCAGCGCGCGAAGCCAGGGGAACGGGATCGGCGGTGGCGCCGCAGCAGCGGCAGCCTCGCGCCGCACCGCATCCATGACAGAGGCAGAGAATCCCGAGGACGGGAGGATTTCATCCTCACGGGAAAGAATGCGGTCGATTTCGCCATCGTTTTCGTCGTTTGCAATCAAGCTTCTCATCAAGCCTCCTTCAGGCGCGGCAGAGCCAGCAGTTGCGGGAGTTTCCCGCGCAGGATTTCACGTCCGCGAGAGAGCCGGGCCTTGACGGTGCCCTCGGGCAAGTTGAGGCTCCGCGCGGCAGTGGCGACATCCATGTCGTGAAAGTAGAAAAGAATCAGAGCCTCGCGATATTTCGCCGGCAAAGCGCCGACCGTGCGCCGCACCGCCAAATCCCGGTCATGGTCTTCGAGACCTCCATCAAGAGCGCGCGTGTCCACAGGTTCGGCAATGTCATCGAGCGGCACAGTTCTTGCCGGGATGCGGCGCAGCTCGGATCGATAGAGGTTGGTCGCCAGCGCGAAAAGCCAGGTGGAAAAGACGGCTTCGTAGCGCCACTGGCCGAGTGCGCGGTAGGCGCGAAGAAAAGCCTCTTGCGCCATCTCTTCGGCGCGTCCGCGATCGCGGCAGAAGCGATAGGCCAGATTGATCAGCGGCCCCTGCCAGCGGCGGACGATCCCTTCAAAGGCGGGGATATCGCCGGCCAGGACTCTTTCGACATCGGCCTGATCGTCGCTGGCACTCACGCTTGGAAAGCCTCTCATTCGTAGGACTGAGCCGTTCTCTTCCCGGTTGCATTATTTTCGTCCAGATTCGGCCCGGCCGCGCATAAAAATATGCAACCGGAAACCAAGCGGAGCGGTCTTACTGGACGAAAGCAAATAAATCCAAGGAGCTGTCTAAGGAGCGAACTATGGCATTCGACAGTGAACTCGTCCCGATCGCAGGCATCATGGTACCCATCGTGGGAAGTATAGCGATGTTCTCGTTCCTGGCTGTGGCCGCATGGTCCGGTGCGCGGCGCAAAGAGAGAGAAGCATACTACCGGAGTGAAACACTGAAAAAGATCGCGGAGAGCTCAGGCGATGGAGCCAATTCCGCGATGGAACTGCTGCGCGAGCAGGAAAAGAACGCGGCAAAACGACGCCTTGAAGGCGTGAAGCTGGGCGGTCTAATCACGGTTGCAGTCGGCATTGGTTTCATGGTGTTTTTACATGGGGTTGAGCACGAAGAACCAGCGTATCTTGTCGGGTTGATCCCATTGCTGATCGGCGTAGCCATGCTGGCGTATGCGTATATGCTCGCGCCCACAGAGACAGAGAAGGAGAAATGAATTCGCGGATAGGCGCCTTGATTCTGGGAGTATTGCTCTGCGTCTGCTTCCCACGACAATCGAGGGCTGCCGACGCCATTGACCAATATGTGACTCAGGAGATGCAGGCCAAACAGATTCCTGGGCTTGCTTTCGCGGTGGTTCAACATGGCCAGATCACGATGCTGCGTGCCTATGGCTTGGCGAACCTTGAGACGGGGGCGCTGGTTCGCACGGACAGCGTTTTCGAAATTGCCTCCGTGACCAAACCCTTCACGGCGACGGCCGTGTTGATGCTCGTGGAAGAAGGGAAACTGAAGCTCGACGACCCGATTAGCAAATATATCGACCATACTCCACCGGCTTGGGCCGACATAACCGTAAGGGAGCTGGTGTCGCACACGTCGGGCCTGCGTGAAGGAGGCTGGGTGGAGCGGGACGGCTCGCCTTTGCTGAAAATCACGACGAAGCAGATGTTCGACGACATTGCCAAGTCGCCACTGCTCTATGCTCCGGGGCAGAAGGCAACCTATAGCGATCCGGGATTTTTCTTGCTGGAAATGATCATTGAGCGAGTTTCCGGCCTGACTTACAGCGAGTTCATGCAACGGCGCATCTTTGCGCCGGTTGGAATGGAGAACACTCGAATTCTCGACCGGCGAGCGATCGTTAAGAACCATGTCTCCTGCTATGAGCTGAGCAATGGAAAATTACAAAACGACCGACGTGTCTGGGAGCATGAGCTTCCGTCGTGCTTCGGGGTGTTGAGCACGGCGGAGGACCTGGCCAAGTGGAACATAGCGCTAAGCGAGGGGCGGGTGCTGAAGCACGAAACGCTGGAGCAGATGTGGACACCGGCGCACCTGAACGATGGTGGGCCAGCGCTGGTCGATGGTATGCCTTACGGGCTGGGGTGGTTTGTCGATGATGTGAAAGGGCATCGTGTGGTTGCGCATCCTGGCTTTACGGGCTGTATCATAGTTCGCTTTCTTACTGACGATTTCACGATTGTGGTGTTGACCAACCTGGATGCGACCGCCGGGGCACACGAATGGTGGCTGGCGCTGGGCATTGCCCAGCGCATTCGGCCGGAGTTCGAGAATCTATTTCCGCATTGAGACTTCGGTTGAGGCAGGCCGCTCCGAGGTCTTCGGCGCGGGACTCCTGGCAGGGACGCCGGGAGCCGAGTCTCTCGGCAGCATGCCAGCACCTGAGAACTAACCCTCGTCGGCATATAATCATTCTGTTGGCAGCCGGACCGGACGGTCGCTGTCGCAAGACAGAGGAAAGTCCGAACTCCGCAGAGCAGTGTGCCGGATAACGTCCGGGAGGGCCCCCGCGCCGGTAGGGGCGGGACCGTTCGACGGAAAGTGCCACAGAAAACATACCGCCGGGGCCGCAAGGCCCGGGTAAGGGTGAAAAGGTGCGGTAAGAGCGCACCGCCGTCGCAGTAATGCGGCGGGCAGGGCAAACCCCACACGGAGCAAGACCAAATAGGGAGGGATTTCAGCTTCGGCTGGAGGCGTGCCGGCTCGGCGCGCCACAACCTCCGGGTAGGTCGCTTGAGCCGCGCAGTAATGCGTGGCCCAGAGGAATGACCGTCCCGCAGCATTCATGCTGCGGACAGAATTCGGCTTACAGGTCCGGCTGCCACAATCAAGCCTCCGCATGGGGAGCTGCAAACGGAGCCACGTCGCGGCTGCCGGCCATTGAGTCTGCTATGCGGGCTTGTTCCCTGCGCTCGGCGTTTCTTTGCTCTTGCAAATCTGGTTGCAGGGTAGAAGCCCCGAGGCGATGCAGATCACGAAGCACATTAGACTTACTTCCAACAGATTCCGCTGCGAAAAGTTCATGGCCAGGAACCACTTGCCGTGAGAAGTAAAATGCGCCAATCCACCGCATAACAGCGCGATCCAACCGACGCAGTAAGTGATTTTCCCAATCCAGTGCAGGCAATTACAGGGACCCATAATCAATCCTCCAAAAACAGGAATCGGCAGGTGCCCTGAAATCAGGGCAGTCGTCGAGCGGTCGAATTATACACCGGATGGGGCTGCTCTGGGCTTCGGACAAGATCGAACGATGCTGGAGTTGCGCGAGTGACACTTTTCATGAAGTGAGACAGGCTTTTATTCGCCGTATTTCTCTTTGAGCGTGCGGGTCATTTCGTCGCGGAGTTGGCGGTAGTCGCAGTGGACGGTGGAGCGCAATGCGGCTTCGCTGGAACCGCCCTGCGAGAGGATTTCGAGAATGCGCGCGATTTCGCTGATGCCGTAAGCGTCGCGGATGTACTCGGCGGCGGCGAGAGACTCCGCGTAGGCGACATTGGCTTCGGGAGCGGACAAGCTCATGAAACTGCCTTCGAGCACATTGAACGGGATCTCATTCCCGGTGGCGAAGAGGTGCGCGAGCTGGCCTCCGCTGGAAGCGGTCGATTTGCCTTCTTCGATTTGCGCGAGGCCTTCGTTGAGCCAGGTGGGGCAGCGGTTGCCCGACATCTGCGAGACGAAAGAGTGGGTCAGTTCATGTTTGAGGATGCGGGCCAGTTCGGGCGTAACGCTTTGGACGCCGCTGATCGGGATGCGCAGCTTGCCGTCGTTGAGGGCGCCGGTCCAGGAAGGCGCGCGCGTCACGTCGAAGAATGTCTGCTGGGTGTAGAGCGTAACCGCGATGTTGTTGTGGGGTGAGTAGCCCAGATCGCCTACCAATTCGTCATACTCGGAGTCGAGCGTGGCGAGCAGGTCGCGGCGAAAGTTCTCCGAGGTGTCTTTGCCTTCGAAGTGGAGATTGAAGTGGCTGCTTTCGCGTTGCGAGAAATCGGTTTCCGCGCTCGATTCACGCTCGGCGCGGGCGAGGTACTGGCTGACAGTCGCGTCGGGACGCAGGGCCAGCGACTTCTTCCACGAACGAATGGCGTCGGGCGTATGGTCGCTGGCGAATTGTACGAATCCCAGCATGGCGATGGCGTCGGGTGAGTCGGGAGCAATGCGGGCGGCGCGTTCGGCGTAGGGCAAAGCTTCGGGAGCGTGGCCGGTGCGCATCAGGGTCGCGGCGTAGTAGATCAGCAAGGTGGAGTTATCCGGCTGGAAACCGAGGGCGGATTCGTAGTAGCGCTTGGCCTGCGGAAAGTTGCCGTGATCGGATTCGTGTTTGCCGGCGAGGAAGTAGGCGGTGGCAGCGAGATCGGGATTGGAGGCTTGTCCGAGGCTGGCCAGGGCGTCGGTATTTACCTTGCCATCGCGGATGACTTTTACGAGCACGTCGGCTTCGTGGTCAAAGGTTGGCGCGGGCGGCGTGATGTCGGGAGAATTGTCGGCGGCTCCAGAACCGTGAACGGGGGCGACGCCACCGGCGTCGATGCGGTTGACGGAAGATTTCGGGATGGCGTAGGTGTCGTCGCCGAGGTCATACTCGACGCGGTCTTTGGTTTCGCGGATCTGGTCGGCCCAGATAGTGCGTCCATTCTTAAGATGAATGACGTCGGCGGGCGCGGAAAGCGCCGCGAAAAGCACTGAAATGAGGACGAGGGTTCTCACTGGGCTGATTCTAACAACCGCCCCCAGGGCCGGTAAGGTGACCAAGGTGCTGGAACCGGAGCTACGATTTTCGCCGGTGTTCTCTCCGCCGTTCTCGGAAGCCTTCGATCAACAGGTAGAGCACCGGAATAAAGAACAAATTGAGGATGGTGCTCATGATCATGCCGCCGAAAACGGTGGTGCCTACGGAGTGGCGTCCGTTCTCGCCCGCGCCGTGGGCAGTGACCAAGGGGACAACGCCGAGGATGAAGGCGAAGGAGGTCATGAGAATCGGGCGCAGACGGATGCGGGCGGCTTGGACAGCCGCTTCGAGAATGGTCATGCCGCGGGCGCGCAACTGTTCGGCGAATTCCACGATCAGAATTGCGTTTTTCGAAGCCAGGCCGACCAGCATGACAAGGCCCACCTGGCAGTAAACATCGTTCTGCTGGCTGCGGATCCATTGCGCGGAGAGCGCGCCGAGCAACGCCATGGGCACGGCCAGCAGAATAATGAAGGGCAGCACGAAACTTTCATATTGCGCCGAAAGCGTCAGATAGACGACGAGCGTTCCCAAGCCAAAAAGGATGAGCGTGGTCGATCCCGACGCCAGCTCTTCGAGCGAAATTCCCGACCATTCGTAGGTGTAGCCCTGGGGCAGGACTTTCGCGGAGAGCTGCTGCATGGCGTCAATGGCCTGTCCGGAGCTGAAGCCGGGAGCCGCGGAGCCGTTGATCTCGGTCGAACGGAAAAGATTGTAGTGGCTGATGACCTGGGGCGCGGCGGTCTGGGTGATGCTGACTAAGTTTTCCAGCGGCACCATGGCGCCGGAATCGGAGCGGACGTAATACTGCCCGATGTTCTGCGGATGCGAACGGAATTGCTTGTCGGCCTGCACATAGACGCGATAGGAGCGGTTATTGAAGTCGAAATCGTTGATGTACGCCGAACCCATGTAAACGCTGAGGGTGTCAGTGATCTGGCTGAGAGGAATGTGGAGGCTCTTGGCTTTTTCCCGATCGATGGTGATGACATACTGCGGATCGCTGGCGGTGTAAGTGGTGAAGAGCCCGGCAAGGTCTTGTTCCTTGCGCTCGGCGCCGGCGCGAGTGAGATCGTGGGTGGTCTTGTCGAGATCTTGGAGGGTGTGCGCGCCTTGATCGAGGAGTTCGAATTGGAATCCGCCAAACGTTCCGAGACCTTGCACGGCGGGCGGTTCGAAGGGAATGACGAGGGCGCCGGAGATTCCGAAGAAGGGGCCGCGCAGCCGATTGATGATTGCGCCGGCGGTGTGGTCTTGGCCCTTGCGCTGCGAGTAGGGCCGGAGGCTCAGAAAGACCAGGCCGGCGTTGGGCGCGCTGCCTGAGAAACTGAAGCCCGAAATAGCAAAGGTGTCCTCGATTTCAGGAACGTTCTTGGCGATGGTGGTCACCTGCGTGGCGATGTTTCGGGTGTATTCCAGCGAAGCTCCCGGGGGGGCCTGGATGGCGACGATGAGCCATCCCTGATCTTCGGTGGGGACGAAGCCTTTGGGCACTTGGCGGAAGACGACGTAGGCGAGCCCCAGTCCGGCGACAAACAAGACCAGGGCGAGGGCTTCGAAACGCAAAAAACCGCGGAGTGCGCGAACGTAGCCGTTGGTAAGCGCGACCAGGAAGCGGTCGACTTGTTTGAATAGCCAGATCTTTTCTCCGTGCTCACGGCCCAGCAGAAGCGCCGAGAGCGAGGGCGTCAGAGTCAACGCGTTAAAGGCGGAAATCGAAATCGAAAAGGCGATGGTCAGCGCGAACTGGCGAAACAGAATGCCGGTCGTGCCGGGGAAAAAGGCGACCGGCACGAAGACGGCCACCAGCACGAGGGAGGTGGCGATGACGGCTCCGGTGACTTCCCTCATGGCGTCGGAGGCGGCTTTGACCGGATTGGTCTCGCCTTCCTGCAAATGGCGCTCGATGTTTTCGATGACAACGATGGCGTCGTCGACCACCAGGCCGGTGGCCAGCGTGATGCCGAATAGCGTCAGCGTGTTGATGGAAAAGCCGAGCAGCTTGACGAAAGCGAAAGTTCCGATGAGCGAGACCGGGATGGTGACTGCCGGAATGATGGTCGAGCGCCAGTCTTCGAGGAAAAAGAAGATGACGAGAATGACCAGGAAGATGGCCTGGCCAAGGGTCGAGACCACGTCGCGAATGGATTCGCTGACCGCGTCGGTGGTATCGAAGGCGAGCTCGTACTTCATTCCGGGCGGAAAACGCTTGGCCAGGCGGTCGAGTTCGGCGATGCAGCGGCGATCCACGTCGAGGGCGTTGGCGGTGGAAAGCTGGGTGATGCCGATGCCGACGGACTCGTGCCCGCTGTAATCGAGGATCGAGCTGTAATCTTCGGCGCCAAGTTCGGAGTGTCCGACATCGCGCAGGCGGACGAGCGTGCCATCGGCATTGCTCTTGAGGATGATGTTGTCGAACTGGGCGGCTTCGGAGAGCCGGCCGACGGCGCGCACGCTGATCTGAAACTGCTGGCCGGGCAGAGCGGGCTGGGAGCCAACTTGTCCGGCGGCGACTTCAACGTTCTGCTCGCCGAGAGCGTTGATCACGTCGTCGGCGGTCAGGGCGCGGCTTGCCATGCGCACCGGATCGAGCCACAGCCGCATGGAATACTTGCGCTCGCCGAAGACCAGGGCGTCGGCCACACCGGGGATGCGCTTCAGGCTGTCGCGGACGTAAACGTCAAGATAATTGCTCATGAAGAGCGTAGAGTAGCGGCCGTCGGGCGAAAAGACGGCGGCGCCGAAGACGAAGTTCTCCGAAGTCTTGGCGACTGTAACTCCGACTTGCTTGACCGCGGAGGGAAGACGCCCGGAAGCAGTGTTGACGCGGTTCTCGATGTCAACGGCGGCGAGGTCGGGATCGCGGTTAAGGTCGAAGGTCGCGGTGATCTGGCTGAAGCCATTGTTGTCGCTCGAGGAGGTGATGTACTTCATGCCCTCGGCGCCGTTGATCTGTTGCTCGAGCGGCGTGGTAACGGCCGACTCGACGGTCTGGGCGCTGGCTCCGGTGTAAACGGCGACCACTCCGACCTGGGGCGGCGCGAGATTCGGAAATTGCGCGATGGGCAGCGTCGGAATGCAGACCGCGCCCGCGAGAATAATCAGCAGAGCGCAGACGGTGGAGAATACCGGGCGATGAATGAAAAAGTCAACCATAAGTGTTCGTTGCCGAGAACGGCATCGGGTGATCGGATCATCGGGCCATCGGGTGATCGAAAGTCAAAGGCTTTTCGATGGCCCGATGGCCCGATGGCGAGATCACCCGATCCTAGCTGCTGCTTTCCAGCGGGATTACGGGTATGCCATCGATTAGAAACTGAGTGCCGGAGACTACGACTTTATCTCCCGGTTTTACGCCATCCAGCACGACATAATCGTTGCCGACGATTTGGCCGATCTGCAGCGGCTTCTGGTGGACCACAAATCCGCCCCTCCCATCAGGCTCCGCGACGAACGCAAAATAGAGGCCGCCCATTCGCGACACGGCCACGACCGGGACCACCGGCTTTTGCTGGCTGCCCCAGATCACTCGCGCGCGGATGAACTGGGCGGTGCGCAAGCTGTCGTTCGAATTGGCGATGGTCGCTTTGACGAGCACCGACTGCGTCGCGGTGTCCACCTGCGGCGAGATGAACGTGACCCGGCTCGTGGCGAGCGAACTTCCTGAAGCGTCAACGATCTGGACGGGGAGGTTCATCTTCAACTGGGCGGACTTTTCGATAGGAACAAAGATGTAAGCTTCGAGGCTGCCGGGACGGTCAACGGTGGTGAGCGCCGTGGTGGTGGTCACGCGGTCGCCAACGCGAACGGGAATATCGCCGACGATTCCAGCGCGCGGCGCGACTACCTGGTAGTAATGCAACTGGACCTGTTGCTCGTTGACTTGGGCATCGAGCGAGTGCAGTTGGGCCTGGGCAGCGTCGAGGGTCGCGCGCGCCTGATCGAGGTCCTGCTTGCTGACGACGCCGGCATTGGCAAGGCCGTTGACGCGGCCATAATTCTGCTGCGCCCATTTGACCTGGGCCAATTGGGCAGCGCGAGCGTCCTCCTGGCTCTTGACCGTGGCCTGCTGTTTGGCAGGATCGATCTGCATCATGGGAGCGCCGTCGGCGACGCGCTCGCCAGAGTGTACGAAGATCTGCGTAATGATGCCTTCAGCCTGGGGCATGACTACGGCCGAGTCGCGGGACTTCAAGGTGGCGACATAGTCGGTGGTGTCGTCAACTTTTTGCGCCCTCGCCGTCCGCACGTGAACCGGCATGGCTTGCGGGCCGCCAGCTTTGGCCGCGTTGCTGTTGCGGCAGGCGGTCGCGAAAAGAATCGCCGCGAGAAGGGCGCCAGGCAGAATCGCCGACAGAATTAGAGATGACTTTTTTGCGATGCATCGAGACATAGGGTTACTCTTAACGATATTCCTCGGCCTACAACAAAAAGGAAACAGGCGCCACTAGGGCCGCCAGTGAATGCGAGACAGAGATCCAGCACCTTGTTGCGGGGACCCGGCCAGAGTCCTGAATATTAGATCAAACTTAATTGATTCGTGGTAGTGGAAGAAAGCTCCGAAGAATTTTCGCTTCTGCTAAATTAGGGAGTCATGAAGCCGAGCCGAAGTTTTGCCAGCGACAACAATGCGGCGGTGCATCCCGAGGCGCTGGAGGCGATGCGGCGCGCTAACGAAGGCCATGTGGTGGGGTATGGGGACGATCCGCACACGGAATCGGCAATAGAGAAGTTTCGCGAGCAGTTTGGGGACGATGTGGCCGTTTTTTTCGTCTTCAATGGGACGGCGGCGAATGTGCTCGGTTTGCAGGCGCTGACGCGCCCGTTTCATGCCGTGCTGTGCGCGGAATTTTCTCATATTTACACCGATGAATGCGGCGCGCCGGAAAAGTTTACGGGCTGCAAGCTGGTGCCGCTGCCGGCGCCGGACGGAAAGCTGAGTGTGGAAACGGTGGCGCATGCGTATCACGGAATTGGCGATCAGCATCACGTTCAGCCGCGAGTGATTGCGATTACCCAATCGACTGAGATGGGAACCGTATATAAGCCGCCGGAAATCGAGGCGCTGGCGCGGTTTGCCCACGAGCGGAAAATGTTTTTGCACATGGATGGCGCGCGGATTGCAAACGCCGCGACCGCGCAACAACTGACCCTGCGCCAGGCAACGCGGGATTTGGGAGTGGATGTGCTTTCCTTTGGCGGCACCAAGAACGGGCTCATGGGCGTCGAGGCGGTCGTGTTTTTCCGCCCCGAACTGGCGGAAGATTTTTTGTTTGTGCGCAAGCAGGGGATGCAGCTGGCGTCGAAGATGCGCTACATGTCGGCACAAATGGAGGCGCTGTTGACCAACGATCTTTGGCGGCGCAATGCCGAACACGCGAACCAAATGGCGCGGCTCGTGGAACAGGAAGCAAAGAAGATTCCGCGAGTCAAGATTGTGTATCCCGTAGAGGCGAACGGCGTGTTTGCGCAGATTCCTCGGGATGCGATTAAGAAGATAAAGGAACGGTACTTCTTCTATGTATGGAGCGAGGAAGAGTCGGTCGTGCGTTGGATGTGCTCGTTCGACACCACCGAAGAGGACGTTCGGGAGTTTACGAAGTTTGTGGGAGAAGTGGTGACCGACCTCCCGTAACTGAAGCCCACACACTTTTGGATTGCTGCGCGGCTGAATTCGATTTACCGCCTGGTTGGGTGGAAGACCGCCGTGCTCATCACCTGCGGATATCTCGATTGTTATGTTGACGACCAGCTCCGCGCGGTTACTCCATTAGCAGTCGCCTCCTTCGGCTGCCAGTAAACATTCGTGAAACCCCGCGCCCCGCACGCGCTTCTAATCACACTAGCGACTCGTTGGTCACTTGCATTGGACCCGGATTCACGGTATCTAATCCGCACAAGGTTCTGTTCCGATGAGAACCTTAGGGGTTCGGTTTGGAAGAGGAGTGGGGCGATGGAAACGATTCCGGAGACGCATCCGCTGCAACAACTGTTTCGTGAACTGGTCGGCCGTCATTATGCCAAGGAGATCGGAATCCGCGATCCGCAAGTGGTGAGTTACGTCGCGCGCCTGCTGTCGGAATTCTGCGATGCGGAGCAGCTATTGAAAATCCGCAATGCGTCGGGAAAACCGTTGAGCGATGTGGGCGAGATGCTGATCGAGTCGGACCCAATCTACGGCCCCGCTCCATCGTTCGACCGCGAGCGCGAAGTGCGCAAGCACATTGGCGACTTTACGCTGTTCTACGCCGGAATGTTTCCAGAGAGCATCAACCATTACCGCCTGCGCCGCCAGCGAGTCGAGAATTTCGTCGATTGGGTGAGAGCTGGGAAAGAAAGCTACTACATCGTCTCCAAGTTCGAGCACTTCGAATACGCCTCGGCGGCGCCGCTGTTCGCGCAACTCTCGCAAAAGTTTGAGCAGTGCGTGCACGGACTGAATCTGGTGAAAACCGAGCTTGACGTGATGCAGCATCCGATCGCACGGAGAACGAACGAATTGCTAATGTAAGGGAAGTAAAAAGTCAGAAGTCAAATTGAAGAAGTAAGACCCTTCGCCTTTCGGACGGACGCGAAAAAGATAGCGACGAGTTCTTTGGCTTCCTGAACTATCGCTCGCAACTTTGCTTCGGGGAAGATTCCAGCATCCCGCATCACCTCCAGCCAGAAAGCTGTTTCGTCGGCCTCTTCCAATACAATACCGAGTTTCGCGACGAATTCCGCACGAGAGCGGGCACGGCAGGCGGCGCGGTAGTTCGCCCCAATCGAAGTACCCGAGCGAAGGAGTTGCTTCCCTAATATCCGAGCGTCATCGGTCTTGGGCAGCGAGCGAAATAGTTTGATGATGCGAAGCGCAAAGTTCCTTGTTCGCTGCTGCAGTTTCTCAAACTGTTCCACTCCTGGAATCTACCGACTGCCTGCTTAACTGGCAGTGACTCTTGTCACACCAAGATTGGTCGGTTTTACTTCTTCAATTTAACTTCTGCCTTTTGACTTTTCACCATCCGCCTGCCCGCAATTTCGAAGTTTCCTTGCAACACAATATTGATCGCTTCGGAGTAGGCGATATGCTCTTGTTCGAGAATGCGCGCGGCCAGCGTGTGGTCGTCGTCGGAATCCAGCACGGGCACGGTCCTCTGCACGATGATGGCGCCGTGATCGAGTTCCTCATCCACAAAATGCACGGTGCATCCGGAAATTTTCACGCCATAGGCGAAAGCCTGCTGCTGCGCGTCGAGTCCGGGGAACGCGGGCAGCAACGATGGATGGATGTTGAGAATTTTCGCGGGAAACTGGCGCACGAACCAGGGCGAGAGCAGGCGCATGTAACCGGCGAGACAGACGAGATCGACTTTATTGTCGAGGAGCGCAGCGACAACCTCGCGGTCGTGCTCTTCGCGGGGCTTGCCTTTCGAGGCGATGACAAGCGCGTTGAGGCCGCGCTGGCGAGCGATGTCAACTCCGGGCGCGTCGGCGCGATTCGAAATCACCACAGCAATTCGCGCATCGGGAATCCGGCCAGCCGCAATGCTGTCGGCGATGGCCACAAAGTTAGAACCGCGTCCGGATAGCAGAATGCCGAGATTCTTCATAAGACAACATTATTCACCACGGAGGCACGGAGACACGGAGAAAATCGTAGTCTTTGTCATCCTGAGCGAAGCGAAGGACCTGCTTTTCATCGCACCGCAAGAAAGCGGATCCTTCGCTTCGCTCAGGATGACAATTCAAAGAGGGGTCGCCAAAAACCGCTCCTAGCTAAACACCACTTTGCGATCGCCCTTGACGATGCGACCGACACTGTAGAATTTTTCTCCGGCGCGCTCCAGCAACGTCTGCGCCTTCTTGAATTTCTTGGCGGGAACCACGATTAGCATTCCGAGTCCCATGTTGAAGGTGCGGAGCATCTCTTCTTCTTCTACGTTGCCGAGTTTCTGGAGATGCTCAAAGATGGGCAGGACGGGCCAGGTGCCGAGTTCAATAATGGCCGACGTGCCTTTGGGGAGCACGCGGGGCAGGTTTTCGGTGATGCCGCCGCCGGTGATGTGCGCCAGCGCCGCGACGCATTCGCCGGCAATCATCTTGCGGATGATCGACCAGTAGCTGCGATGGTTGCGCATGAGCTCGTTGCCGACCTTGTTCTTGATCTCGCTGACAAAAGTCTCGGGAGAATAACCCGCGATTTCAAAAAGCAGTTTGCGGGCCAGGGAATATCCGTTGGTGTGCAGGCCGTTCGATGGCAGGCCGATCACGCAATCCCCCACCTGCACGTCTTTGCCGCTGATGATGCGGTCGCGTTCGACTACTCCGACAATGAATCCGGCAAGATCGTACTCGCCATCGGGATAGAACCCCGGCATTTCGGCGGTCTCACCGCCGATCAGCGCGCAGCCGTTGTGTTTGCAGGCTTCGGCGATGCCGCCCACGATTGTCTCCGCGACTTCCGGTTCCAGCTTGCCCGTGGCGAGGTAGTCCATAAAAAACAGCGGCGCCGCGCCTTGCACCGCAATGTCGTTTACACAGTGGTTGACGAGGTCGGCGCCGACGGTGTGGTGGACTTTCATTTCGAAAGCAACTTTTAATTTAGTGCCCACGCCGTCCACGCTCGAAACCAGCACCGGATCCAGATACTTCTTATCGACCGCGAACAGCCCGCCGAATCCGCCAATCTCGCTCAGCACTCCCTTGGTAAAAGTTTTATGGGCGAGATATTTGATGCGCTGTTTGGTGCGGTTGCCGCGATCGATGCTGACGCCGGCATCGGCGTAGGTGATGGAACCGGGTTTGGAGTCGGGGTTCTGAGCCACGTTGTCAGTCCGTCATTGCCAGGGTGGAAAACCTTGCGCGCCACCGGGCCGGTAGAAGAATCCCAAGCGCATCAAATTTTAGCACGTCTGAGGATGCCATCGGTGTAACTCGGTGGCCCGCCGATCAGCGCGTGTGTTCTAATGCTGTACGTTTGAAGTTTAACGTTTTGCTTTTGGCCCATGCGTGCCGCAGTCATCTTCGGGTTGGGAACTTCGCCGGCTGACTTGAAGCCATTTCAAGCCAGGTCTGCAACACGGTGGCTGGAGGGACTGCCCGCCTCATCGAACGACGCCGACGTCATCCTCATTTTTGGCGGGGACGGCACCATTCATCGCCATCTACCCGCGCTGGTGCGGCTTCAGCTTCCTGTGCTCATCGTCCCGGCAGGCAGTGGAAACGATTTTGCCCGAGCGCTGAACTTGCGATCGACGCGCGACTCCCTGCGGGCCTGGCACAATTTCGAGTCTGGGAAGATTCAGGCGCGGGCCATTGACCTCGGGGTCATCGTCTCGCCCGCCGCGCCCGAGCGCAATCATTATTTCTGCTGTGTCGCGGGCTGTGGTCTCGACTCTGCCGCCGCTCGGAGCGCCAATCAGATGCCGCGCTGGCTCCGGGGACACGGCGGCTATGCCCTGGCGCTGTTGCCGCTGCTGCTCAAACTTCCGGCTTATTCCATGAGGTTGACAACGCTCAACGGCAACGATTCCGGCGAAAGCGAAAAGCTCACCTTGCTCGCCGCCTTCGCCAACACGCAGTTCTACGGCGACGGCATGCGCATTGCGCCGGAAGCGGACCTTACGGATGGCAAGCTCGACATCTGCCGAATCGCCACGGTGAATCCCTTTAAACTGTTTTGCATGTTTCCGACGGTGTATTTCGGGCGGCATCTCCTCTTGTCCGAAGTTGAGTACTCGCGGGCTGAGCGAGTTCACGTGCAGACCGATACCCCGCTGGAGATCTACGCTGACGGAGAGTTTGTCTGCGAGACGCCCGCCGAGGTTTCAGTGGCCGCGGGAGCGCTGCGCGTGATTTGTTCGCCGCGCTAGAGTGGGAGTGAAGGGACGGAAGCCTCGCCCGCGAGCCGGGCGGGGACGCCCGGCGCTCCACCAGCAAGCGCGGATCGACGGCTGGAGCAATTACACAATCACGGCACTAGCGAACGCGCCCGTAGCGCGCATCGAGCGCAAGATTCAGTTCGAGGACGTTCACGCGCGGCTCGCCCAGAAATCCCCATTGACGGTTTTCAGAATGTTCTTGCACCAGGCGTGCGAGATCAGCATCCGAGATTTTGCGTTCCGACGCGACGCGCCGAACCTGGAACGCGGCCGCCGCCGGCGTTATATCCGGATCGAGTCCTGAAGCCGATGTAGTGACCAGATCGACCGGAATGGGCACACCGGGGTTTTCGGCTTGCAGCTTGGCGGCGTCTCCATTGACGCGGGCAATTAGCTGGGCGTTGGTCGGGCCGAGACTCGAGCCGCCGGAAGCGGTGGCATCGTAGCCGGCGGCTCCCGCGGCGGATGGCCGCGAATGAAAATAGCCCGGCCCGGAAAATGGCTGCCCGATCAGACGCGAGCCAATAACCACTTCGTCCTTCCCGTGGATTAGCTGGCCGTTGGCTTTTTTGGGGAAGATCAGTTGCGCGAGCCCGGTCACCAGGAGGGGATACACGACTCCCAAGAGCACCGTGGTCGCGATCGTCATGAGTATTGCCGTGATCAGGTTTTTCTTCATGTCTTTAGCTCTCTTAAATCCGGTCTTCGCTATATCAGTTTGACGTACGTGATGCACACGTCAATCAGCTTGATGCCGATGAACGGAACTACGAGTCCGCCGAATCCATAGATCAACAGATTTTGCCGCAGCAGCGATTCGGCGCTCAGCGCTTTGTACTTGACCCCGCGCAGCGCCAGCGGAATCAGGGCAACGATGATGAGCGCGTTAAAGATGACGGCGGAAAGCACCGCCGAGTGCGCCGACTGAAGGTGCATGACGTTCAGCGCGTTCAGCACGGGAAATGTACCCGCAAACATGGCCGGAATGATGGCGAAATACTTGGCCACGTCGTTGGCGATTGAGAAGGTGGTAAGCGCACCGCGCGTCATCAGCAACTGTTTGCCGATGGCCACGACCTCGATGAGCTTGGTGGGATTGGAATCGAGGTCCACCATGTTGCCGGCCTCTTTCGCGGCTTGCGTGCCGGTATTCATGGCCACGCCCACGTCGGCCTGAGCGAGCGCGGGCGCATCGTTGGTGCCGTCGCCGGTCATGGCCACCAGTTTCCCGTCGGCTTGCTCGCGGCGGATCAGATCCATCTTGTCTTTCGGAGTCGCTTCCGCCAGAAAATCGTCGACGCCCGCCTCGCGCGCGATCGCGGCCGCTGTCAGCGGATTGTCTCCGGTGATCATCACGGTCTTGATGCCCATGGCGCGCAGTTGATTGAAGCGCTCGCGCATCCCGCCTTTGACGATGTCCTTCAGATGGATCGCGCCCAGCGCCCGTTGATTCTCGGCAACGACCAACGGAGTTCCTCCCGAGCGCGAGATCTGGTCCACGCTCGCCTGAATTTCGCGCGGCAGCGAGGTGCCAAACTTTTGCAGGTATTTGGTGATGGCGTCGACCGCTCCTTTGCGAATTTCGCGGCCGTCGAGGTTCACGCCCGACATGCGGGTTTGAGCGGAGAAGGGGACGAACACCGCTTCGTGAGAAGCCAGTTCGCGCCCGCGCAGGCCATACTTCTCTTTTGCCAGAACGACAATCGAGCGGCCTTCGGGCGTTTCGTCGGCGAGCGAAGAAAGTTGCGCGGCGTCGGCCATTTCGGCGGTAGTGATCCCCGGCGCGGGGATGAACTCGGAGGCCTGGCGGTTGCCAAGCGTGATCGTTCCCGTCTTATCGAGCAGCAAGGTATTGACGTCGCCGGCCGCTTCCACAGCGCGCCCAGACATCGCGAGCACGTTGTGCTGAACCAGGCGGTCCATGCCGGCAATGCCGATGGCCGACAGCAGACCGCCAATCGTGGTTGGAATCAGGCAGACCAGCAGAGAGACGAGCACGAATACCGTCTGCGGCGATCCCGAGTAGATTGCGAACGGCTGCAACGTAACCACGGCCAGCAGAAAAATAATGGTCAGTCCCGCCAGCAAAATGTTGAGTGCGATCTCGTTGGGAGTTTTCTGCCGCTCCGCGCCTTCGACCAGCGCGATCATCCTGTCGAGGAAGGTTTCGCCCGGGTTCGAAGTGATGCGGACTTTGATGAGATCGGAAAGCACGCGCGTGCCGCCGGTGACCGCCGACCGGTCGCCCCCGGCTTCGCGGATCACGGGCGCGGATTCTCCGGTGATCGCGGACTCGTCCACCGAGGCGACGCCTTCGATGACTTCGCCATCGCCCGGAACAAGTTCGCCGGCTGCGACCATGACGACATCGTTCAGGCGCAGTTTTGAACTCGGCACGGTTTCGGTCGTCCCACCCGCCAGCAAGCGCTTGGCCACGGTTTCAGACCGGGCTTTGCGCAGCGTGTCGGCTTGCGCCTTGCCGCGGCCTTCGGCCATGGCTTCCGCAAAATTCGCGAACAGCACGGTGAACCAAAGCCAGAGCGTGATCTGCAAATTGAATGCGAAATTCTGTTTGTCGCGGAACAAGAGCACGGTCGTCAATACCGCCCCAACCTCGACCACAAACATGACCGGGTTCTTCATCATGGTGCGGGGATCGAGTTTGACCAAGGCGTCGACCAGCGCGCGCCGGATAATTTTTGCGTCCCACAGACTCTTGCTTTTCTTTTCTGCCATGTCGTACCTCAGAAAGTCTTCCCTGCCATCATCAGCAGGTGTTCCAGCACGGGCCCCAAACTGAGGGCCGGGAAAAATGTCAGCGCGCCCACAATCACAATCACCGACACCAGCAGCACGGTGAACAGTGGCGTGGTCACCGGGAACGTCCCTGCCGAAGCGGGCACGGTTTTCTTCTTCGCCAGGTTGCCAGCAATCGCCAGCATGGGAATGACCATGAAGAAGCGCCCCACCAGCATCGTCATCGCACCCGCGGTGTTGTACCAGAGCGTGTTGCCGTTCAATCCGGCGAACGCGGAACCGTTGTTGCCCGCCATGGACGTGAATGCGTAGAGGATTTGAGTCAGGCCGTGTGGACCCGCATTGCTGATGCTCGAGGTGCCAAATCCCTCGACCGAAGAAATACCAGTGAGTGCCAGAATGATCAGCGGAAAAACCAACGTGACCAGCATCGCCATCTTCACGTCGTAGGCCTCGATCTTCTTGCCGAGATACTCCGGCGTGCGTCCGACCATGAGTCCGGCAATGAAGACCGCCAGCACGACGTAGATCAGGATGCCGTAGAGGCCAGCGCCCACTCCTCCAAAAACGGTCTCGCTGAGCATGATGTTGACCAGCGGGACCATTCCGCCCAGCGGAGTAAAGGAATCATGTACGCCGTTGATGGCGCCGCAACTCGCATCGGTGGTGATGGTGGCGAACAATGCGGAGTTGGCGATGCCAAAGCGCACTTCCTTGCCTTCCATGTTGCCGCCCGATTGCATCGCGGTAGGCGTGCTGGTCGACTCCGTGCAGCAAAGGATTGCCTTTCGCCTCGGCCCAATACGCCGCCGTAACCCCGCACATGAACAAAATCGCCATCGCCGCCCAGACCGCCCAGCCGTGACGCTGCGACCCTGTCATTCGGCCCAGCGTGTAAGTGAGACCTGCCGGGATGGCGAAGATGGAAAGCATCTGCAGCAAGTTACTCAGTGGAGTGGGATTCTCAAAGGGATGGGAGCTGTTGGCATTGAAGAATCCGCCGCCGTTCGTACCCAGCATCTTGATCGCTTCTTGAGAAGCAACCGGCCCTTGCGCGATGGTCTGGTCGGTCACGGTGTCCATCACCGCTTTGCCATCCGGCCCCACCATGGGCTTGCCGTCGGTTCCCAGTCTTCTGGACCTGTTGCGGCTCGACCAGCTTCGCGGTGTCATAGGGCCTGAGGTTTTGCACGACTCCCTGCGAAACCAGGAGCAGGGCATAGACGATGCAAGCCGGCAGCAGCACCCACAGGGTGGAGCGGGTCATATCGACCCAGAAATTGCCGATGGTCTCTTTTTCCTTGCGCGCGATGCCGCGAACGAATGCGATCGCCAGCGCGATCCCCACCGCCGCCGAAGCGAAGTTGTGGTAGGCCAGGCCAGCCATCTGCGTCAGATAGCTCATGGTGGATTCGCCGGAATAGTTCTGCCAATTCGTGTTGGTGGTGAAAGACGCGGCGGTGTTAAAAGCCAGCGCCTGACGCGACTGCTCCGAACTTCTGCGGATTCAACGGCAGCCACTGCTGCACCCGCTCGATCAGATAGAGCAGCAGCATCGTGACGCCGCTGAACAGCAGCATGGAGAAAGCGTATTCCGTCCAGCGCATCTCGTGGTCTTCATCGACGCCGGTCACGCGATAAAGCAAACGCTCGATCGGCCGAACCACGGGGTCGAGAAAAGTGCGCTCGCGGCTGAACACTCTTGCCATGAACACGCCGAGCGGCTTGGTGATCGCCAGAATCAGAGCCAGAAATACCACGATCTGCATCCAGCCATTGGTTGTCATTTCAGAATTTCTCCGGTCTCAGCAAGGCATACAGCAGGTAGACCATCAAACCTGCGCTTACCATCAGCATGATGATCGATTCAGCATTCATATGGATTTGTCCTCAGCGAATCCGATCGCAGAACTGCACATAACCAAGCGACAGCACGAAGAACACTATCGTGACCACGACAAAAATCAGGTCTTGCACACGGCCTCCTTCAAATTACAAACAGGCGCGAATTGAATTTTACGCCACGATCAAGGCTTGACCAGTATAGCCAAATTCAGCCGGTTCTCCTCTTTGCAGAGATCCGACCGCCACGTCTTCTGCTCTTGTAGTGGAACCGCGAACGGCGACGCGCCCGCCGCTATCCGCGCGATGCGCCGCCCCAGCGTCTTTTCTGTCAGCCTCTTCTAGAGTCGTTCCAGAATTCATCGTGAGGATCGGTTCTCCGCTTCGCGATGCCGGTCCGCGCGGCGGACGATCGGCGCTCCCTTTACGTTGCGCGAGCCGCCGGCTCTCCCGGACCAGTCCCGCCAAAAACCACAATAAAAAAATCTCAGCGAACGCGCATGTTATGAGCAAGAGATGCATCGTTCCACTCCCTTCGGAGGCGCCTTCCCTACCTGCTCTATTAGACTCAGGGCGCCATAAAAGTGGAGTAAGTGGTTCGTAAAGAAGTTATAAAGAAGAAGGGGCGATCAATCGCCGGGTTCGAAGCGATAACCCACCCAGGGATCGGTCACAATGTAGCGCGGGGAATTTGGCGAGGGCTCAAGCTTTTTGCGGAGTTGCGCCACGAATACGCGCAGATATTCAACCTGTTCCGTGCTTTCACCACCCCAGACCGCGGCCAGCAAGGCGCGATGCGTCATCACTTTGCCGGCGTGGCGGGCCAGATAGACGAGCAAGTCAAATTCTTTCGGGGTAAGGCGGACGGCGCGGTCTTTTACGAATACGCTGCGGGCTCCGAGATCGATTTTGAAGTCGCCCGCCTGGATCGGCGCCAGTTCCGACGCTTCAGTCCGGGCGCGGCGCAGATTGGCGCGGACGCGCGCCAGGAGTTCCTCCATGCCGAACGGCTTGGTCACATAGTCGTCGGCGCCGGCGTCGAGGGCCTTGACCTTGGTCCGCTCCTCGCCCCGCACCGAGAGGACGATGATCGGAATCTGCGTCTTGGCGCGCAGCCGCCGGCATAACTCCAGCCCGTCCATGTTGGGCATGGCCAGGTCGGTGATGACGAGGTCCGGCGACCAGTCTTTCATGATCTCGAGTGCGGTCTCGCCGTCGTTGGCCACGCGAATGTCGTATCCGTGGCTGGAAAGAGAGGTCCGCAGCACCCGCGTGATCTGCGATTCGTCGTCCACCACCAGAATGTGTTTGTGCTCCGGCATGCCGGCTTAGCCGCGCTCCTGGGTCACGATGTGCACATCCGACCGCCGGGGCGTCGCGCAAAAACTGGTGGATCGCCGAATAGATAGAAATACCGCTTCCATCCCCGCGTCGCCGAGCGCCCGAAAATAACCTGGGTGATGTGTTTCTCATTGACGAATTGCGCGACCACACTGGCCACACTCTTTCCCTTCAGGCGCACAATCGTCGCTCCCACGTTTTCCGCAAAGCGCACGTTGGCGGCCAGCGTCCGCTGATTGGCATCGCTCGCGTCCTGCCCCAGGTCGGTATAGATCACAAAGAGCTCGGCATTCATGGCCTGCGCCATGCGCGCGCCGCGGGCGATCAGATACTGCGCTGCCGGATTCGAGCTGATGCACACGCCGATGCTTTCGCGGATAGCGACCGGCGCCCGGTCTTCCTCCTGCTCTCCGCGGTGCTGCTCCAGGCTTATATCCACTTGCTGGGCGACCTGGCGCAATGCCAGTTCGCGCAACGCGATCAAGTTCGTCTCGCGGAAAAAATTTTCCAGCGCCCGGCCCACGCGTTCCTGCGGATAAACATCGCCGCGCCGCATGCGGTTCTGCAGCGCCTCGGGAGTGAGATCGATCATCACCACTTCGTTGACTTTTTGCAGCACCCAGTCCGGGACCGTTTCTCGCACCTGGATTCCGGTAACTCCCTGCACCGTCGGAGTCACGCTCTCAAGATGTTGGATGTTCATGGTGGAACAGAACGTCGATCCCCGCCTGCAACAACTCCAGCACATCTTCATAGCGCTTGCGATGCTTGCTGCCTTCGATATTGGTGTGCGCCAGTTCGTCCACCAGAGCGACGCGGGGCTTGCGCGCGAGAATCGCGTCCACGTCCATCTCCTCGAACTGCGCGCCCTTATATTCGAGCATTTTGCGCGGCACGGCTTCCAGGCTCGTGAGCAACTCCGCTACGCCTTTACGGCCATGGGTTTCGACAATTCCGATCACCACATCTTCGCCGCGGACGTGCCGCCGGATCGCCTCGTTCAACATGGTGTACGTCTTGCCCACGCCGGGAGCGTAGCCAAGAAAGAGTTTGAACTTGCCGCCCTTCTCCGCCGGCGAACATTCTTCCAGCCACTGCTCGGGAGTTTTTGGCATCGTGTGTATTGTCTCAGAAAAAGGTTTCAAGGTTTCAAGGTTTCAAAGTTCAAGGGACAGAACCTGTCTAAACGTTCGCGGATAACTCTGAAACCTTGAAACTTTGAAACCTTGAAACCTGGCCTTTCGGCTACAATCGCTTCGTGAACCGAGCGGCCAGATCCGGAGCAGGGTACCTGATCGCGGCGGTGTCTGTGGCTGGAATCACCCTCGTCGGCTACCGCTGGATCGAGCTCAATCCGACCACGATCGCGCTCGCTTACCTGCTGGGCGTCCTCGGAATCTCCGCGTACTGGGGCTTGCGGCAGGCGATTTTCATGTCGGTGATCGCCACCCTCGCGTTTAACTATTTCTTTCTGCCTCCCGTCGGCACCTTCACCATCGCCGACCCGCAGAATTGGATCGCGCTCTTCGCCTTCCTGGTCACCGCGGTAGCAGTGAGCGAACTGTCGGCGCGCGCCCAGCGCGAGGCTCAGTCCGCCGTCGAGCGCCGTCAGGAACTCGAGCGCCTCTACGCCTTCAGCCAGTTGCTGCTCTCGAGCGACAATCCCGCCGAGTTGTTGAACCTGATTCCCCGCTACATTGCGGACTCATTCGGCGTCCGGTCGGCGGCGATTTCGCTTTCCAACCGCAGTGACGTGTATCGCTCCGGTCCCACCATCGACGGACTGGATTCGGCCGATCTCAAACTCGTCTGCTTGCGCGGCGAACCGCGTCTCGACGCCGCCCATCAATCGGCGTTCATACCGCTCCGGATGGGCATACGCGTGGTCGGATGCCTGGGCGTTTCCGGTCCGATGCTTTCGCGGCAGACTCTGGTGGCCATTGGCAACCTGGTGGCGATCGCCGTCGAACGCGCGGGCGCCGTCGAAAAACTCAGCCGCGCCGAGGCCGCCCGCGAAAGCGAGCAATTGCGCTCTGTGCTGCTCGATTCTGTCACCCATGAGTTTCGCACTCCGCTCACCGCCATCAAAGCCTCGGTGACTTCGCTGCTCGGCAGTTCGGGTCATACTCCGGAGAATCGTGCGCCGGAGAGCCCTGCGCCGGAGAGTTATTCGCCGGAGGAAAAACAGGAACTGCTGACCATCATCAACGAGGAAACCGACCGGCTGGACCGGCTGGTCGGAGAAGCGGCGGAGATGTCCAAGCTCGATGCCAATAAAGTGGAATTTCACCTCGTCTCCGCTCCCATCGGCCACGCGATCGAGGAAGCGCTCGACGAACTGAAGCAACTTTTGGTCCATCATCCAGTGGACGTCAGAATTCCCGCCGGCCTTCCCACCGTACGGATGGATCCCGCTCACATCAAGGAAGTTCTGGTGCACCTGATTGAGAACGCCGCCAAATACTCGCCCGACGGCGCTCCCATCCGCATCACCGCAGAAGCCAAAGACGCAGACCAAATGCTGACCATCAGCATTGCCGATCGCGGCCCCGGCATTGACGAATTCGAGCAGTCGCTGGTCTTCGAAAAATTTTATCGCGGAAGAAACCAGCGGGTGCGGGTCCACGGCACCGGCATGGGGCTGGCCATTTGCAGAGCCATAGTAGAAGCCCACGGCGGCCATCTCAGCGTCACCAGCCAGTTGGGGCATGGATCGGTGTTTTACTTTAGCTTGCCGGTGGGGTGAGGGGCGGATGGTTAAAGGCCACCACTCACGAGCGGGAGCGGATGAGTGAAAGACAATCATTTTGAGCGAGCGCAGCGGCGTTGCCGCCGGGCGTCGTAGCTCGTAATGCCTGTTCGAGACGCCTGCGACGAGACTAGAATAGGGATGTTCGGACAGGCACCGCCAACGTCCGAAGGCTCCTATTGTTTGCTGGGTATAAGTTCTGGCTTTTGTGGTGGGACATGAAAAACTGCCCGCGTGATCCGCGCTGGTGTCTCTACCTGGGATCGTCTGGGACTTTCACTCTAGCGTTGTGTCTTGGCTCTTTTCTCGTTTCACCCCAGTCTCTTAGCGTCCGGGCTTCGGCTCAACAACCGCAATCGCCGGCTGCCAGTGGGTCTGCGCAGGAGCTCTCCGGCGAGATGGCGGTGAAGGAAGAGGCCACTACGCTCAGTGGCACCCGGGCAGCCAGTTTCCGAGTGAACGTGAAATTGGTGCTGGCACGCGTCGTGGTGCGGGATTCGACTGGCCATGCGGTAGGAAGTCTACACAAGGAAGATTTTGAGCTTTTCGACAATGGCAAGCTCCAGGTAATTTCCGATTTAGATGTGGAACACACGGTCGCGCAGCCTTCGCCGACGCCGGTCACCGGAACTGCTACTCCAACCGATCACTCGCTGCCTGCGGAAAAGCAGCCCGAATTTCCGGGCCGCTACGTTGCATACCTCTTTGATGATTTGCACCTCAGTTTTCAGAATCTGGTCGTGGCACGTATTGCGGCACAGCACGCGCTAGATGCCCTGGCGGCGACCGATCGAGCTGCGATCTTGTCGACCTCGGGCCAGACCACGCTTGACTTCACCGATGATCGCGCCAAGCTGCACCAATCCCTCAACCGCCTGATGCCTCGCCCGATCAGCGCAGGAGAAGTCAATCCGTGCCCCGAAATCAGCTTCTACCAGGCTGATCTCATCGTGAACAAAAGGAATCCTGAAGCTCTGCAGACTGCGCTGAACGACTACTCAAACTGCGCCCATATCACTCAGGCCACAGCCGCTGCTGCCCCCGCTTTTGTCGAGGCTAAAGCTTCAGAAATCTTGAGTACAGGGGAGCAGGGGAGCAGGCTGGCCGTTGACGCACTGCGGGACGCTATTCGCCGACTGATGGGTATGCCGGGCCAGAGAAATCTGGTATTGGTTTCCCCGGGATTTCTGACTCCTGATTTGGAGTATGCCTATTACGACGTAATCGATCATGCTCTGCGCGCTCAAGTGGTCATCAACGCGCTCGATGCGCGCGGGCTTTACGTTACTATTCCTGGTGGCGAGGCCAGCCAGGAGGGCCACGCCGATATTGCTCTGTCGGCGGGCGGCAAAGATGTTCCTATCGCTGGGACAGGCTTTACCAACACCTCTCACGCTGTACTCGATGTGGCCGCCGCATCGGCGCAGGACGAGATTCTGTCGGTCTTGGCCTATGGCACTGGAGGCAGCTTCTTCCACAATAACAACGACCTGGACGAGGGATTCCGGAGGCTTGCGGAGGCTCCCGAGTACTACTACATTCTTGGCTTCACTCCGCAGGCTCTGAAGACGGACGGCAAGTTTCACACTCTAAAAGTTAGTCTGAAATCTCACCCGAAATACGATTTACAAGCGCGTCGCGGCTACTACGCTCCCCGCCAGGCCGCCGATTCGGCCGAAGATGCCAAGCGCGAGATTGAAGACGAAATGCTTTCCAGCGAAGAACTTCACGACTTGCCCGTCACCCTGCACACTCAGTTTTTCAAAGCCAGCGACGAGGATGCCAAGCTTATCGTCCTGGCTCATGTGGACTTACAGCATTTGCATTTTCGAAAAGTCGAGGGGAGAAACAACAACGTCTTGACCTGTGTGTCTGCATTGTTTAATCACAATGGAAACTTTGTCCAGGGAATGCAAAAAGTCGTGACTATGAATCTGAAAGATGACACCCTGGAACACAGGCTTTCCTCCGGTATCACGCTCAAGACGAGCTTCGACGTAAAGCCGGGCAGCTATCTGGTCCGGCTGGTGGTGAGGGACGCGGAAGGACAATTGATGTCCGCGGAAAATGGGACGGTTGAGATTCGTTAGACGAGAGCCACTGAGGTGACTATGCGTGATCGCTGCCTGCTTCTTTTGATTAGTTTTATCTCTGTGGTCGGCTGCTGGATATTCCTAGAACCAGGCCTTGGCCGGCCGATTGTGCACGCCCAGCAACCAGCCTCTGCTGACGCGTCCGATCTGCCAGTGTTCCACGCGGAGTCCCGGTTGGTTCTCGTAGACACTGTCGTGACCGACAAGAAGGGTAACTACATTCGCGACCTTGCTCTGAAGGACTTCAAGGTTTGGGAAGATGGCAAGGAGCAGGCCATTACCAGTTTATCCTTCGAGGAAAGCACAGGCTCCGCCAACGCACAGCCGCACTACCTCGTCCTCTTCTTTGACAATTCCACCATGGACATTGGTGATCAAGCCAAAGCCAGGGATGCGGCCACAAAGTTCATTGATGCAAACGCCGGCCCCGG
Source organism: uncultured Acidobacteriaceae bacterium (assembly GCA_963709835.1). Taxonomy (GTDB): domain Bacteria; phylum Acidobacteriota; class Terriglobia; order Terriglobales; family Acidobacteriaceae; genus Acidiflorens. Next base: position 9,619 of record CAVPYG010000051.1, on the reverse strand, counting down.
CCGTTTGATTGCCCTCGCCGATTTCGGAGGCGCCGTACACATCACGCAAAACTTCACCGCCGATGCCCAGCGGTTGAAGCAGGCGGTGATGGGCATAAAAGGCTCCGCAGTTTCGCCCAATGGGGAATCTCCGGTCGTGGCATCGCTGGGGCCTCCACCTTTGTCGCCCGTTCTGGGGAATGCCGAGGCCGATTACGGCATACACAGCGTGCTGCTTGCGCTCCGGAGCATGGCGAAGGCCTTGTCCTCCGTACCGGGCCGCAAGACGCTGGTGCTGTTAACCTCTGGTTTTCCGCTCACCCTGGAATATGAATCGGAATTAACCGCCGTCATCGATTCGTGCAACAAGTCGAATGTCGCCATCTATCCCATCGATGTTCGTGGATTGACGGTTCCCGACTTGCCGGGTCTTCAAAACCGTCTGTCGCCGCCCTCGGTGCGTTCCGCACCCGGATCGTTCGTTCAGGCGGCATTTCACTACTCAGGAGACCACACTCGGCAGCCAGTTTTGCGGCTGGCGTCCTTTGATCAACCAGTTGCAGCGCCGACACCGCAACAACACGGCGGCGGTGGCGGTGGAGGCGGTGGTCACGGTGGTGGCGGCGGCGGGCACGGTGGCGGCGGTGGTCACGGCGGTGGTGGCAGCGGTGGTCACGGCGGTGGTGGCAGCGGTGTGGCACCCAGCAGCTACAACTCCTACAATCAGCCCCGGCAGATCGTTCCGCCATTTCCTCCCAGCGCTGCCGAAAACCAGCAAGTTCTATATCAGCTCGCCGATGGCACTGGCGGCTTTGTCATCCTCAACACCAACGATTTGCTAGGTGGTCTGGAACGGATCGCCAAGGATCAAAACCAGTATTACCTTCTCGGTTACAAGCCCGCAGTTTCACCCGACGGAAGTTGCCACACCCTCAAGGTCAAAGTGGAGCGGGCAGGAATCGGGGTTCGCGCGCGCAGCGGCTATTGCAACTCCAGACCGCCCGATCTGCTGGCCGGCAATCCGATCGAGAAAGACCTGGAAACCCGCGCCGGCAACGAGATGCAGGGCAATGTCCAGGCGTTGATGCAAGCTCCTTTCTTCTATACCTCACCCAACACCGCGCAGGTCCATCTTGCCGTGGAGATTCCTGCCGCGGCCCTCAAGTTCGAAAAAGTGAAAGGGAAACAACATGCAGCGGTCAACGTATTAGGCATCGCATACAAGCCGGATGCGTCGATTGCCGCACGTTTCAGCGATACCGTCAATGTTGACTTCGATGACAAGAAACAGGTGGACGAGTTTCAGAAACGCCCGTTTCGGTACGAGAACCAGTTCGGCATCGCCTCCGGCGATTACCAACTGAAAGTCGTCTTCAGTTCCGGCAATGAGAGCTTTGGCAAACTCGAAACGCCACTCTTGATCGATCCCTACGGCGGTCAAGAAATCAGCCTGAGCGGAGTTGCGCTCAGCAACGACATTCGCCGTACCGCCGACACCTCCGCGGATCTCGACAGCCAGTTGCTCGAAGACTGGACCCCTTTGGTGGTCCAGGGATTTCAGGTTTCACCCTCCGCCTCCAACCATTTCAAGAAGACCGACACCGCCGCCGTCTACGCAGAGATTTACGAACCGCTCCTCAAAAACCCAAATCCTCCGGAAGTTGCCTACGAGCTAATCGTCGAGGAGCGCAAGAGTGGAAAGGAGAAATTTCACATTGGCGACCGTACTCCCAAGGGAAAAGCTGGCGACCCGGTCATTCCGTTGGGGCTCAAGCTGCCGGTTGCTTCGCTGGGCCCCGGCTCTTATCGGGTAACGCTGCGGGCCGTCGATTCGTTGAACAACTCCAGCAAAACCCGCACCGCTGATTTTGAGGTGGAATGACGCGTGCCGCGTTGCGCAGCTTGCGCTCGACGTGCAAGCGCCGCTCACGCCAGCGATGAAGGCCCTGCCGTTGAGGGGCCTAAATTTCGCTGGTTCGATAGGACTGTGGGAATTCGTCTGGTGGGCCCGCTAGGATTTGAACCTAGAACCAACAGATTACTTCATGTCAACTAAAAAGCAATGATTTCAGCGACTTCCCACTCGCTTTTTTGGTCACAAGTAGGCAGATTTGGGCACAGTTGTTACCCCAGATGTTACCCAGATTGACACATAATCTGACTCATAATCTTGGGGGGAAATGTTCGTCTTCCATGAGCTGTCCTGCTGCCCGTTTTCAGTTCACCGTCGCCCCGCCGCAGCACTTCTTGTACTTCTTACCGGAGCCGCAAGGACACGGGTCGTTCCGCCCGACCTTGGGAGCGTTGCCGCGTAGATCGCTCGCGTGGGCACTCGCGCTGACCTGCCGCTGTTCCCTGAAATAGCGATACGCCCGCAACAACCCAGCCGCCATGTGCGCGATGACTTCTTCGCGCTTCTCGGGGCTGATCGGCTCGGGGCGCATCTCCGGGTCTTCGTCGTGCTCGTGGCACAGCATCATCATCGGGATCAGGCATCCGCCGTGCTTCTCGTCGTTGACCAACTCAGCCCAGCCGTCGTGCCGCATGCCCATGCCCCGCATGAAGCCGCGAGCCCAGTCGTTGCCATGGGCAACGCCGTTCTCGTCCTCCAGCAGGAGCGGCACGTAGACCTCGCCCTTGAGCAGCGTCCCGGCGATGTTGTTCCAGTGCCGCATCATCAATCCCAGAATTTCGTTGGCTTCGTCGAGGCTGGAGAACTCCGGCGTCTCGCCGCCGAACAGTTCCCGGTTGTACTCGCTGGGCATCACGGTCTCCGGTCCGGCGATCAGCGCGGCGAAGAACCCGTCCAGTTGCTCGACGTTCATTGCCTTGCCGCCCTTGCAGCCTTCGAGGAAGTCGCCGAGGCGGTCAAGTTCGGCGTCGGTCAGGGGCTCGCTCTGGGTGAACGTTTTCACTGGAAGTCTCCGATCATCGTCGATGCAACCGTTTGGTACTGGACTAAATCTTCTCACGAGCGACGTTGCGCTTTCGTGTGGCTGCATTGGTCAAGATTGACCATTCTTCCCGCCAGCAACGTTGCATCATGTAGCCGTGAAAGTCACCGAGCAACAAGCACTGGCGGTGCGGTGCCCCACTTGTGGCGCTAAGCCCGGAGAGAAGTGCGAGCTTGGCACTGGTCAACCGCGCACAACCCCCCATCGGGATCGGCGCTTGGCGGCTTGGGACAAGTAGTCTCTGACCGCAACGGTTCACGTGTATCCCTCTCAAGAGCCCGTCGCCCTCGGCTGGGTTCAGGGCATCCCTCAGGAAGCCGATTTTCGAGCGATTTGGCTGCCCGGAGGGGTTTGGGTCGGCTCTGGGGCATTTCAGAGGCGCAGGCAGCCTTCGTGATCGCCGATGTGCGCTTCATAATCGGCGAAGCGGCCATCACCAGCAGAAGCAATGCTGCTCCGAAACGAAGTGATTCGCCCGATGCGAAACATAAAGCGACAGGATTCATTGCAGAAATCGTATCAGGCGCGACCACGCTAAAAGAGGCGCGACTGGAGATAACCGTGTCCTATTTCGAGTCCGTTAGCTATCATGTGCTCAAACGATGAACAACATCGGCAAGAATCCGGGCCGTATGGTGCGAGCGTTCTGCAAGAAGCACCGCATCTGCGTCAGTTGCCGCCAACGCTGGACGGTGCGCGGCACGACACGCTGCGGGGGATGCAACCGGGCGCACTCGAAGTACCAGAAGGGGCGAACGCGACGGAACTACGAGCGTGATGTCAAAGCGGGAGTCTGCGTGCGGTGCCACAAGCGTCCAGCGACTGCGACCAACAAACGCTGCCCGAAGTGCCAAGACTACCATGCTAAACACAAGCGACCTAGTAAGTGACGCAAGCCGATTCTAGGGGGTTGGGCTGCCCGGATGGGGTTTGGGTCGGCTGGGGCGTTTCATAGGTGCTGGGAAGCCTTTGTGACCACCGTGGCGGGTGCCTCCGGTGAGTCATAGCTGATATTCTTCCGCGAGAAAATGAGTTTCGCCACGAGACGAACGGATCGTACGACAAATTGAGAACGTGTTCGGCTGCGTCGAACTCTACTCGTTCTTCTCCCGCTCTACCTCGATCAGTTGGTCGAGAGAATCAACCTCATCCAGATCGCGGGCAGTTTCCAGTTTCATTCTTGGGTTGAAGTCGCCGGGGACATTTTCCGGCAGGTTTCCCATTAGGGCATCACCGCGCTTCCGACGCCAACGACCCAGCTTCGTTCTTGACCTCTCAGGCATACTGACTGAGATGAATTGTACATCTGCCTGATAGCGAATACAAGGCGAAAGTGCTAGACTGCTTTGGTGGACGAAGGTCGCAAGCGCGTGCTGCTGATCGCCGCCTCGATCCTCGCGGCCCGCAAGCTGGGGCAGTACGACGGCGGGGCGCGGGTTCCAGCCACGGTGAGCGCCATTGCCGACGCGATCCGCTGGGCAGAGCGGATCATGGAGGAGATTGATCGGCGGCACCCGGCGAAGCCCGCGCAGCGTGAGACGAGCCGATAATCTGAATCCCCTTGTCAATCAGAGATTCTGATCTTGCCGCCAGTCATTTTGCTGCCCCGTTTGTCGGTGCGACCAGCCATACATACTCAAGGATTTGTGTTCCGTTGTTCGTGACGTTGTGCCTCGTCGCTGGCGGAATGTAGGCGAGCATCCTTTCCGTGAGCGGCACATCGGGATGCCCCTCGATATTGGCGAAGCCACTCCCATGCAGGATCACCAGAGCTTCCTCATTTGCCGAAGTCGAGTGCCAGCCCACGCTCTCGCCCGGCTTGAGCTTCACTGAACCGCCCCTCATCCCGCTTGTCTGCGGTGCTCCCTTGAGCAATGGGCAGTCGCCCCCGGCGCAGTCCAAGGAAAACGTCATCGGCTCACGCTTTGCCCGCTCCTGTGCCGCGATGACGCCGAACGCCACGGCAACACAGATCACTACCAATACCAGATTGACCTTCTTCATGGCTCTTCGAGACTAGCGTTTGAGAGCCTAGATTTCAAACGATCCAGCTTCGTGATCGCCACGAGTGGCGCGTCACTTGAAGGTGGCTGACGGCAGTCCGCAGGGCAGTCCCGAACCGACGCCATGATCGTGGCAGCGGTTCAGTGGGCCCGAGCGGATCATGCGGAAAGATTGATGGCGTGCATTCATAGCGGGTTCCTCTTGTGTCAAACCTAGCCCATAACGACGTGGGCAGAAAGCTTACAGTGTGCTGGCGTTTGATTTTGTTCTTATCTTCGTAGTCTTGCTTGCGGTACCATTCAGGATATATGGCCGAAGATACTGCACAAGCTGTCGCCGCCGAAGCCAAACCTTCAAACAGTAAGGGCAAAAAGAAGAAGTCCGCCAAGAACAAGAAACGCAGGAAAGCTGCCAACGGAGCCACCATGCGTGGCATTCCCCTTGGTTATCCCAAGCACCCAATTCTCAAGTGCCTGCGGATTCCACAGGCCGTTCTGGAGAACAACGCAGGGAAGGAATGCACTGACCGTGAGGCTGCTAAGTTTGCGAGTATCGGCTGGAGCGGCCAGATCGCAGTTGAGATCAGTTCGGCTATCAAGTATGGACTGTTCGAGCGTCCGTCTCCGGGGAAGGTCAAACCGACCGACATCACCCGCCGCATCGTTAAGCCTCAGACGCCCACCGATAAGGTAGACGCCATTCGAGAGGCTCTGCTCAAAGCTCCGCTCATCTCCGATATCTACAAACACTATCGCGGTGAGAACTTGCCAGAAGAACCCTCGTTCTTGGCAAACACCGCAACCGAAAGCTTCAAGATTCCAGCTGACAGGGTGAGCGAGTTCATCAATGTATTCCTCGAAGACTTGCAGGCTGCTCAACTGCTGGAAGAGGTAAACGGCAAGAAGCGCGTACTGGATATTACGCACACGCCCTCTGAAGTGGCAGGCGTTGCCTCGATCACGACCGACGACCATCTCAAGAAAGTCAGCAAAGGTGTTACGGTCGAGGCTACCGACACCTGCTTCGTGATGATGCCGTTTGCAAATCCAATCGGCGGTTACTACGCGACCATCTACGAACCCGCGATTAAGAAGGCGGGTCTTACTCCTGTCAGAGCGGATACTGATATCTTCGGGACGGGCAAGATCATCGACCAAATATGGACTGGCCTGAAACGTGCCAAGGTGCTGGTGGCAGAACTCACTGGCAGGAACCCTAACGTCCTATACGAGCTTGGACTGGCTCACGCGCTACACAAACCAGTCGTGCTCATCTCCTCGAACGAAGCAGACGTGCCCTTCGATGTCAGGCACGTCCGAGTGATCTACTACGAGTTGACCGATCCGTTCTGGGGAGAGAAGCTGATTGCAAAGGTGGCAGAGAACGTCGTGTCTGCGATCAAGAATCCTAACGAGGCGATTCAGTTCCCCAAGGAATAAAGCAGCTTCACTTTCGGTGTGCTGAATTTCAGCTTTTCATTTCAAAAAGGGACAGCGTATCGCCCTTCTTGGAGCCTACGACTAGAAATCCCTCAAACTTGTCCGCACCATAATCTTCAGCACTGGCGTCACGAAAGTCGCCGTACTCAAAAACACAATCTGACAATCGGAATTTGATCTGGTCGGACGCGGTGTCTTCTTTTCCGACGATCAGATGTGGAGGAACTCCATCCACGATGGAGACCCGAATTGTTCCAGTTACTCTAGCGACTGACACCGAGGGAGTCACAAAAGCAGCAAGCACAGGCGTTCGTTCTTCGGCGTACTTGCTCAGCAAAGACAGCGCATCTTCTAGCGTGATCTTCATGGTTTGAACTCGCAGGAGGCTCCACTGGCTCTAGGCAGCCTTCCTTTTTTGCTGCGCCTTCAGTCGTGACGCGTGTTTCTGGATAATCTTGTAAAGGCGGGAGCGATGGCATCGCGACTCGTCTTCGCAGAAACAACCGATACTAATAGTTGTGCGTGCTGCGACTTGCGCGAGGAACTCAATAGTCTGTCTGCCCTCTGCGGTTGCTAAAAGCTCACGTTCGTAGCTATCGAAGAATTTCTTTAGAACCTCGGGGTCGTCAGCATCACGCCGCTTGAGGCGAGAAAGAAGTCTAGCGGAAGGGGCTATTGCAGGGAGCCACACGTCAAAGTAACCGTCTCGTTTATAACGGGCTTTTGGTACGCCACGGGGTGGCCGTCGAGTCGTGCCGATCCGAAGTCCCTGCCCGCGCTTCACTGGAGAGCCAATCTGGAACGTTGAAAGCTTGAGTGCGGTTTTCATTAGAGTTTTCTCAAAGTGCGCGTTCACCTGTGCAGATTCAGATCGCTGTGCCGCTACTTGGTCTCTGTTTCTGATGCCGCCTCGGGCAACGATTTCATCCTCAAAAAAGTCGGAGTCAATCCGCTTTACCACGTAACTGTTCACCGTCGAAACTCCCACGCCATAATCGAACATCAGTTCGGTCAGTCGTGCACCGTCGATGAGAATAACTTTGGTTTCGACACCCTCCGCGTATTCTGTCGCGTCTTTGGAGAAGGTCGAGGTTGTGATGAAGATGCCCTTCCGCGCCCTCTTCCCGTGCAAAGCCCCAACGAACTTCTGAATTTCGGGCCTCCCCACGGTGGTGTCGTCCCACTTCTTTGCTTGAATGTAGAGAAGATCGAGCCCAAGCTTGTCTTCCTTGATGACGCCATCAATGCCGCCGTCTCCCGCTTTTCCTATGGCTTTTCCTGCATCCGCCAACGAGCCGCCGTACCCGATAGTCGTCAGGAGCTTCACCACCAGCCGTTCAAAGAATTCAGCGGGACACGCTTTCACCCGCGCCAAAAGCTCCTGTTCCGCCTGCCGCCGAAGCTTCAGAGAGCCAGAAGCCAGTAGCTCTTCTGGGGTCTCGGTGATTGATTCAGGCGATTCTGGCGGTTCCGCATCGGTCGGAGTCCTTTTCGGGGAGTGGAATTCAAGGAACTCGGGGAATTGGCGCAGGTACGCGACGTTGATGACCGCAGGCTTCTGGGCAAGAGCGGCCTTACCACGGTCGGTGATTTGAAAATGTCCGCGTTGCGTGTACTGGATGAGTCCAGCCTTCTTCAGGTAAGTCCGAGCCCAGCCAAGACGGTTGGAGAAGATTTCTTGGTTCCCACTCGGGAGAAGCTCCTTGCGCTCGTTTTCCGTCAACCCGAACTGTGCCGCAAGCTCGTTCAGGGCCTCTCTCTTCGTGTGCACCTTGCCATCTGCCGCAGTCTTCAACAGCGGTAGCATCAGCGATTGGTAATCTGGAATGCTCATATAAATTGACTCGTTTGCTGGGTAAACATCGGCGAATTACTTAGATCAGCGCCTCGCTGCAAATGATCCTCGGAACTGGCTTGTCCTGCTCGATTCGCTGCCTGTCAACCCAATCGCGGATATTGTGCTGCTGGTAGATGCGTACCAGTTCCTTGAGAAGGTGCTCTCCGACCATGTTGTTTCGGCGAATGAGGTTCAATTCCTTCTTGACGGCGCTGGTTAGATTTTGTGCTCGGAACGCTCTCTCCAACACGTTGATCTGTGCTTTAACATCCTCGTCCTCTGTCCCCCCAAAAAGAATACGGAGTTCTCGCAAAACGTACCGTTGTCCGTGGATCAAAGACACGGTGTGCTCGCGCTCGGCCTCGCGATGCTTTACTTCCTCCGCAAACTGCCTCTTTACCCGCATCACCGCTGCGTTGTAATCGCTGGGGAATTTCTCTGTCGGTGTCTCAGGGCCGCACTTGATCGCTCCGAGCACTTTCGGGATGTCCCTAGAAACGATCTCTCCCTTTCCGTCCAAGAGGAACAATTGCTGGTAGCGGTCAGCCTGACAGAAGACGTAAAGCCCCTTGCGGAGCGGAGAAGCCATAGCTGCCCGAATGCCGTCGCGCATGTTGGCGATCCGCTCGTATTCCTCTGGTCTTTCCTTGCGAAGCTGGCGCAGTATCTCTTCCGCTTCATTCAGATCGACGAAACTCTCCTCTTCGTCTTCCTCGAAAAGACTCAGGTTCTTGCCCTTCTTTTCGTAGATCGCATACATTGCCTCTTCATTCAACCGCTCAGTGCTGTCGAGGATGGCAGAGTCTTCGCCAATGGTGTCGTGAATCTCCTGAACGCGGTTGTGGAGCTTCTGGCGCAGGCCGAGATTTCGATCAAGCCCAGTCTCAGGCAAGAAGTTGAAACCGTAAACCTGATCGAAGTCGCTGCCGATGCGGTCAATGCGACCAAACCGCTGAATCAAACGCACTGGGTTCCAGTGCAGGTCGTAGTTGATGATCTTGTTGCAGTCTTGCAGGTTCAGACCTTCAGACAGGACATCAGTCGCCACTACAGTGCTCAGTTCCGTTTCGCCAGCCTGAAACTTGTACTCGGGGTTCGCCTTGGGAGCAAATTTGCCCACGACTCTCGCTTTGCTCTTGTCGCCGCTGAAAATAACCTCAAGCTCGTCCTTCTTGACATGGGATTTGAGGTTGTCGAAGAGATAGCGGGCTGTATCCGCGTATTGGGTAAAGATCAGCCGCTTCCCGCTCTTCAGCGGTTCCTGATCCAGACGATTGATGAGCGTTTGTAGCTTGGCGTCCTGTCTCTGGCTTGATTGGCTCAACGAGGGAGAGAACCTTGTCGAGAATCTCGATGTCGTGCTCGATGTGAGCGCGGAGTGTCTTGAGGATCGAAGTCGTCCGCGT